>NZ_CP041730.1:3307799-3969359 GCF_007431345.1 Chitinimonas arctica
GTGCCGGGAGCTGGATGCTGCCCGCCGCAGTCCATACCTGGCCGGCGGCGACCGCCTGCGGGCACGCTTGAAAAAGCGCAACTGGCCATTGGATATCCAGCGCAAGCTCAACCGCTTGGACGCGCGCATGCGCCAGGTGCCAAAGCGCCATCGGCTGGATGGCCAGGCGTTCTTCGACGATTTCTATGTTTTGAATCGACCGGTGGTCATTACCGGCATGTTGGACGATTGGCCGGCATTGTCGACATGGGGTGTGGATTATTTCCGCCGCCGTTTTGCCGACCGCCAGGTCGAGGTGCAATTCGGCCGCAGCCAGGACGCCAACTACGAGATCAACCAGCCCCACTTGCGTCGTAGCATGCCGTTCGGTGAGTACCTGGACCTGATTGCCGCCGGTGGCCAAAGCAACGATTTCTATATGACCGCCAACAATAGCTCCAGCAACCGGCAGGCATTGGCGGAGCTGTGGCAAGACATCGGCGGCTTGCCGGCCTATCTGGACGGCCAGCGCGACAGTGGCTTTCTCTGGTTCGGTCCCAAGGGTACCCGAACGCCGTTTCATCACGACCTGACCAATAATTTCATGGCGCAATTGGCCGGCCGCAAGCGGATCAAACTGGTACCGGCGGTAGAGTTGGGCCAGATGTATAACGATCTGCACTGCTATACGCCTGTGGATGGCGGCGCGATCGATTACGAGCGCTTTCCCCGCATGCGCGACGCGCAGATATTGGAAGTGATCCTGGAGCCCGGCGAAATCCTGTTCCTGCCGGTGGGGTGCTGGCATTACGTGGAGGGGCTGGATGTCAGCATCACCATGTCGTTCACCAATTTCCGTTGGGACAACGATTTCGCCAGTGCGTATGACAGCTACCACGGGGTGTAGCGCCTGAACGAACGGAAGGCCGGATTGCCGGCTTGAGTACGACCGTTCGTCAGCTGCGTGGGCCAATACCGCTGCTTGCCGCCTCCTCGCCGTACGGCAAGGATTAAGACCACTTTGGGAAGGCTTGCACGCAGCGGGGCGTCTTTCGATTAAAAAACCTATCCATACAGCAGCTTACAGGTGATTTTTATGGCCTGGCTGAGCGGGTTGTTTTCATTTTTCTTGAATTTTAGATACCACTTAATTTAAGTGGTTTCTTATGGCCGACGCTCGAATGAATAGACCGAGCCTGCGTACTTTCCTTTTCTCCGCATCTTTACCATGCTGGTCCCTATGCGTTTGTGTTGAATAAACCGCTGATTTAATTGGGTAGGTTGACGCAATTCTTGCCATTGTCATATGATGCCGCGGGTCTGGAAGTGCCATTGCCTGTACGGCGGCGCATCGTCCCGCTGATTTTCTTTACCTGGCTGGTATGGATTGTCTGGGTCGAAATGGCATGAATATAAGTCCACTTTATTTCCACAATCGGCAGGAGCATACCAATGCGGGCATTTGGCCTCAATCTCGTTACCCTGGGCCTGGCAAGCGCTGGCCTGCTGTCTCTCCCCTCTGCCATGGCTGCCGGTTGCGCTACGCCTTGGAGCGAGGGCAAGGTTTACCCCAGCAGTACGGCTGCGTCCTATATGGGCAAGAACTACAAGGCATTGCAAACGCATACGGCCTATGTAGGCGCCAACTGGAATCCGGCCGCTACGCCAACGCTGTGGGCCTTGGTGGAAGCCTGTAGCGGGACACCGACTCCCACGCCGACGCCGACGCCGACGCCGACGCCGACGCCGACGCCGACGCCGACACCGACACCGACACCGACACCGACACCGACACCGACACCGACTCCGACTCCGACTCCGACTCCGACTCCGACTCCGACTCCGACTCCGACTCCGACTCCGACTCCGACTCCGGTCAGTTGTTATGTCGCCTGGAATAGCGCGGCAACCTATACCGCCGGGCAGCGTGTCACCTTGGGCGGTCGCAATTTCGAAGCGAAATGGTGGACCCAAGGCGAGATCCCTTCCGCCAATACGGGGAATGGAAAGCCATGGGCCGATGTAGGCGCATGTAGCAAACCGACCCCCACGCCAACACCGACTCCAACACCGACTCCGACTCCGACTCCGACTCCGACTCCGACTCCGACTCCGACTCCGACTCCGACTCCGACTCCGACTCCAACGCCGACTCCAACGCCGACGCCAACGCCCACACCAACGCCGTCCCCAGCTCCGTACAAGCCGCAAATCAGCTATGTGCCCGCACCCGCCGGCTACCCCAGCGAGGCACAGTTCCAGGCGGCGGAACAGGCGCTCGCCGGGCAGATCGGTGCGGATCCGCAATTGCTGGTTCGGCTGCGTGCCGCCCTGCGGATATTGGACGACGGCCAGGTCAATGCAGTACAGCCTGGCCGAAGCGCCAATCCGGACAACGTCAAACGGGTCGAGCGGGTCTTGAGTCAGGCGCGTTTCGATCAGCTTTTCCCGGTCCGCCATATCAATTACAGCTACACCAATCTGCTGCGCGGCGTAGCCAAGTTCCCCGCCTATTGCGACAACTACCAGGATGGACGCAATGCCGACGCCATCTGCCGCAAGCTGCTGGCGACGTCCTTTGCCCATTTCACGCAGGAAACCGGGGCGAATTGGCCCGCCTTGACCGCCGCCACGGCGCGCGGCTATGCCGACCATAACAATCCGGTATTGGCCAGCCTGCCGCAGAACGAAGCCATTCCGGCCTATCGCCAGGCGCTCTGGTTCCTGCGCGAATCGGGTTACAACGAGGGTTCCACCGTCGGCAGTTATCAAGACTGCTTCAACGGCGCCGGTAGCTCGATATTCTCGATTTTCTATCCATGCGCGCAGAACGCGCACGGCCGCCATCTGGACTACTTCGGACGTGGTTCCAAGCAACTGTCCTGGAACTACAACTACGGTCCTTTCAGCAAGTCGCTGTACGGCGACGTGAATGTGCTGCTGGATGCGCCGGGCCGGGTGGCGGATAGCTGGCTCAACTTCGCTTCGGCGATCTGGTTCGCGGTCTACCCACAGTCACCTAAACCACCGATGACCTGGGTCGTGGACGGTAGCTGGGTGCCCAATGCCATCGACCGGGCCAACAGTATGAAACCGGGTTTTGGCGCGACGGTCTTCATCATCAATGGCGGCATCGAATGCGGCGCGGGTGGGAGCGACAAGCCCCAGGTACAGAACCGGATCGCGGCATACCGCGAATTCGCCCGCGAACTGGGTGTGACCATCGCCGCCGATGAGGCGCTGGGTTGCGCCGATATGAAGGGCTTCAAATCCGGTTCCGCCGCTGCCACCAAGACCTATCTGGACAAGAACTGGAGCTACAACCCGAACCATCCGGGCGGCGTCAGCTGGGCTTGCCAACTGGTGGACTACCAAATGCCGTTTACCCTGGCCAACCCTGGCGATTACAAGCAATGCGTCGACTATATGTTCCGCGGCAAGGTGAGCTGGAACGGCAGCGTGGTGATTGATAACAGCAAGTAGCCGTGAGCGGTGGGGCCATTCGCCCCACCGTATCCCTATAAAAGGAGAGAGCCAGATGAAAATGCACCGCCCCGCGCCTCGGCGCTTCACCTTGCACGCGATCACCATCGGGTTGGTCAGTGCCGGCCTGTTGCAAACATCCGCCATGGCCGCCAGCTGCGGCACGGCCTGGACTGAAGGCCGGGTCTACACCCGTGACGCGCTGGCGTCCTACCAAAGCAAGAATTACCGTGCGCTGCAAACCCATACGGCCCATGTCGGCGCCAACTGGAACCCCGCTGCCACGCCGACGCTATGGACCTACCTCGAATCGTGCAGCGCTACGCCGACACCCACCCCCACCCCGACTCCGACTCCGACTCCGACTCCGACTCCGACTCCGACTCCGACACCGACACCGACACCGACACCGACACCGACACCCACGGTCTGCTATGTCGCCTGGAATAGCGCTAGTGCCTATTCCGCCGGGCAGCGTGTGACTCACGGCGGCCGTAACTACGAAGCCAAATGGTGGACGCAGAATGAGATTCCGACTGTAAACAACGGTAGCGGTAAGCCTTGGGCGGACCTGGGCGTGTGCGGTACTCCGACACCGACACCAACACCAACACCAACACCAACACCAACACCAACACCAACACCAACACCAACACCAACACCAACACCAACACCAACACCAACCCAGAACGAAGCATGCCGCCCCGACGGACTGGTGAAAGGTGCAGCGCTCGATGTTCCCTACTGCCTGGTCTACGACAAACAAGGCCGGGAAAAACTCGCCAATGGCAACCAGCGGCGCCTGATCGGCTACTTCACCAGCTGGCGTACCGGCAAGAACGGTCTACCGGCCTTTCTGGCCAAGGACATTCCTTGGGACAAGCTGACCCATATCAATTACGCCTTTGCCCATATCGATGGGGCGAACCGGGTATCGGTCAACGAAACCGTGCCGGGCAATGAGGCCACGGGCATGGAATGGCCGGGCGTGGCCGGTGCGGAAATGGACGGCAGCCTGTCTTACAAGGGTCATTTCAACCTGCTCAATAAATACAAGAAGCAGCATCCTGGCGTCAGGACGCTGATTTCCATCGGCGGTTGGGCGGAGACCGGCGGTTATTTCGGCGCGGACGGCAAGCGTGTGGCTTCCGGTGGTTTCTACAGCATGAGTACCCATGCCGACGGCAGTATCAATAGTGCGGGCATCAACACCTTTGCCGATTCCGTGGTCGCCTTCCTGCGCAAGTACAACTTCGATGGCGCGGATCTCGACTACGAATATCCCACCACCATGTCCAAGTCCGGCAATCCGCTCGACTGGAGCCTGTCCGAGCCGAGAATCAAGGGCTTGCAGGCTTCCTACCGCGAATTGGTCAAGGTTTTGCGGCAGCGCCTGGATCAGGCTGCGGTGGCGGATGGGCGCTATTACCTGCTGACCATCGCCGCGCCATCCTCGGGCTATCTGCTGCGCGGGATGGAGAATTATTCGGCCTTGCAGCATCTCGATTACGTCAATGTGATGAGCTACGACTTGCATGGCGCCTGGAACGAGTTCGTCGGGCCGAATGCCGCGCTGTTCGATGACGGCAAGGATGCGGAGTTGGCCAAGTGGGGCGTTTACACCACCAGCCAATACGGTGGTATCGGTTATCTGAATACCGATTGGTCCTATCACTACTTCCGCGGCTCGCTACCGGCCGGCCGGATCAATGTCGGCGTGCCGTATTACACCCGTGGCTGGAAAGAAGTCAGCGGCGGCAACAATGGGCTGTGGGGCACCTCGCCCAAGTCCAGCCGCTGCGGCGTCGGCATCACCGAATGTGGTACCGGCGCGACCGGTATCGACAATATCTGGCACGACCTCGACGAACAGGGACGGGAAATGGGTGCGGGTTCCAATCCACTCTGGCATGCCAAGAATCTGGAGAACGGCATCGCCGCCAGCTACCTGGGCCTGTATGGATTGTCGGCTGCCGACCTGGTGGGCCGCTACAGCCGCAACTACGACGCTACCCTGGTGGCGCCATGGCTGTGGAATAGCCAGACCAGGGTGTTTCTCTCCACCGAAGACGAGCAATCCATCGGCCGCAAGGCGCAATGGATCGTGGACAAGGGTATAGGCGGCGCGATGTTCTGGGAGTTGGCTGGTGACTTCGGCTACGACGGCGGCAAGCGCGAATACGGCATGGGCCAGACGATGACGACGACCTTGCACAATGTTTTCCGCAAGGCTTCCGCCTATGGCAATAAGCGGGCCAATCAGGCCATGCCGGCGACGGCGATCGACCTGCAGTTCAGCCTGGTGGATTTTAAACTGGGCGATCAGAACTACCCGCTCAATCCCAAGCTGCGCATCACCAACCGTACCGCTGCGACGCTGCCGGGTGGTAGCCAGATCCAGTTCCAATACGCGGTGGCCGCACCGGCCAATATGACCGACCAGTCGGGCGCGGGCTTGCGGGTGGTTGCTTCGGATCACGGCGGCCCGAATGTCGGCGGTTTGCGCGGCGACTTCCATACCGTGCAGTTCAAACTGCCCGCCTGGCAATCGCTACCGCCGGGGCAATCGCTGGATGTGGTGCTGAACTACTACCTGCCGATCAGCGGACCGTCCAACTATATCGTTACGGTGGGTGATAAGACCTACGCGAGCAAGCAGGAATACCCAACCTTGCCTCAGGGAGTGCTGCGCTAAAAGGCCTTAGCCAAGCCACATAGGGGTGCTCGGACGCTGGGCATATCGATTGCTGCCTTGTGATCGATGCGTGGGTCCCGCCGTCGCGGGATCCGCGTTTGTCATTCGGACAAACGAAGGAGAATCGATATGAAGCCTACCCCCATATTTAAAAATCTACTGGCCATGATGCTGGCCGGACTTGCGCTGACCGCCTGTGACCGGCCCAGCGAACCGCTGGACAATACGCCGCCGCCTCCCGCCCCACCGCTGGAGCCGGCACCGATCATCCCGCCCGCCGATCCGAAGCTGTCCGCGCCGGCGGGCGACATGCCCGCGCCAGTCGGCGAAGCAATCGACAAGGCCGGTGCGGCGGTCGACGATGCCGCGCTGACCACCAAGGTCAAGGCGGCGCTGGCCGCCGATGCAGGCCTGAAATCCCTGAAGCTGGATGTGGATAGCATGGGCGGCACCGTCAATATCTCCGGTACCACCGCCAGCCAGGAGAGTCGCGACAATATCGGCAAGGTGGTGCAGGGTGTCGAAGGGGTCAAGACCGTGAATAACAAAGTGACGGTCAAGCCCGGTTGAAGCGGGCTGATACCGCTGGAATCCAAGCAGCGGACTTACGCAGCATTTACAGGGTATGCGTAAAACTTACCCGCCAAGGCATAGCCGATTTGATCGATTCATGCATGTAATATATTGAAATTAAAAGAATAATTTTTACGGCACGGCTATTGCTGAATCAAGGCATAGGGGTCTGCCTGCATCGGCGCAGTCCATGCGTGGTCGAATGGCAGTCCCCCTTGTCCCCTTTGCAAGGAGAACGCAATGAGTACCGGAACCGAAAAGCTGAAGACCGATTTGCACGAAGTCATGGGCGAAGCGCGTTCCTCGGCCAGCCATGCGGTGCAGGCAACCATGGAAAAGATCGGCTGCACCAAGTCGAATTTGCAGCAACGCTGCCACTCCGCCGAAGACGCCATCCACCATATGGCGATTTCCCATCCCGGCCGAAGTTTGGCCGCTGCCGCGCTGGCAGGTATCGCCATCGGCTATCTCATGGGTTCCCGGCGCCCGGCATAAGCATGGCGGAGCACGACGGAGCGCAGGCCTTAAACCCAGCAGGAGCAGCTTATGTTCAATACACCCCATATGACCGATGTAGCGACCCTCAGGTCGCGCGCGCGCGAACATATCGAACGCGGTGCCGTGACCTCGGGATATCAAGGAAACAGTGAGGTGGTGGTCCGGTTGCTGAATGATGCATTGGCTACCGAACTGATTTGCGTACTGCGCTACAAGCACCACCATTTCATGGCTTCCGGGCTCAATTCGGAAAGCGTGGCCCTTGAGTTCGCCGAGCATGCCAAGGAAGAGATGTTGCATGCCGACGCGCTGGCCAAGCGCATCGTGCAGTTGGGCGGTGTGCCCGATATGACGCCGGATACGCTCAGCCAGCGTAGCCATGCCGAATACGTGGTGGGCGGTTCTCTGCTCGAGATGATCCAGGAAAACCTGGTGGCGGAGCGCATCGCCATCGATAGCTACCGCGAGACCATTGCCTATCTGGGCAGCAACGATCCCACCACGCGCCGCATGCTGGAAGAAATCCTGGCGACGGAGGAAGAGCATGCCGATGAACTGGCCGGCATGCTGGGTAACTTGGCGCCAGTCGCCAGAATCCGGGCGGTTGGACGGCCCGTGTGACGATCTTGCCGGGTTGACCGGCTAGGCTTTAGAGGAGCGAACAGGATGACGAACAATGGATTGGCACTGATGCTGGGCATCGGCCTGGTAACCTTTATCGGCAGCGTCTGGTCGGCCGAACGCCGCAAACAATGTGAGGCCAGGGTCAAGGCCGCGCGGGTTCCGCATCGCGAAGTGTCGCGCTGGGAAGGCGAGGGCGGCAATGTACTGGATATTCCAACAGCCAGGCCCGTGCCTGCTTAGGCGGTGAACGAGCTGGCATAAGCAGGAGGGGAGCGATGGCTCCCCTCTTTCACATACGGCTTCGCAACATCGAACTATTTCCCCGCCCGCCGCAATACCTCGGCACAGTTGCCATTCTTGGCATCACCCAATTCCAGCAGCGGTAGCAGGCCCAGCGGCCCGGCCACGCTACCCAGCACTGCGGCGAGCGCGGCACGTCCGGTTGCCTGTTTGAGGGAAGGCCGGATCTGCGGACGTTTAAATGGGCCCGTGATCAAGATAGGGCCGCGCAATGCGGCCAGGCTCATATCCTTTTGGTCGGCCACCAGCTTCAGGTCGAACTGTTCCGTGCGCATATTGATATTGCCATGCCCCACGATCAGTTGCTTGCTGGTATCGAGCAGCATGGTGCGGACAGTCAATTCGCCTTCCTTGGCCGCCATATCGGCGACCATGCAGTTGATCGGTACAGGCTTATCGCCGGTCAACAGCACCGCCAGGGTATTGGCCAGATCCAGATTGGCCAGGCGCAGCAGGAGCTTGCTGATGGCGCCGCCATTCATGGCCAGCACCATGTCGCCGTTGGCGCTGCCCAGCATGGCGGCGATGGAATTACCCTTGCCGCTTAATTTGGCGCGGCCCCCGATCACGCCGAAACTGGCTTTCTGCATGGCCAGTTGGGGGAACAACCGTTTCAGTTCCAACTTCTGCACACGGATCTGGGCATGGCTGACGATAGGTGTCTGGCGAGCATCCATATGCAGGATGGTATTGAGCTTGCCGCCCGCAATCCCCAGGACCAGCGGTTTGAAATCGATACGGCTATCGCGCACCAGCATATGGGCCTGCAGATCGTCGAAGGGCCATTTTTCAGTGACGATGCGTTGGCCGTGGAAGCGCAGGTCCACATTGGCCGCCCGCAATTTATCCAGGTTGAACGGCGTTTGCGGCAGCACCTTGTCGCCGGCGGGCAAGGCTTTTTCGCCCTGCTCCGTGCGGGCGCCGATAAAACCGGACAAGTCGCGCAGGTCCAGATGGCGTGAACGCAGGTCGGCAAGGATGAACTGCGGCCGGTAGGCCCGGTTGACCTTGAAGTCGCCGCCGAGATCGCTGGCGCCTACCTTGCCCTGGAAGTCCAGCAGATTCCAATACTGTTCGGCATGTTCCAGGCGGCCTTTCAGCTGGTAGTCGGGGGTGGCCGGCAGGGGCAGGTGCAGGATGGGAAACAGTTCCGCCAGGCTGCGGCCGGCCAGGCTGAAGTTGACCGCCAGGCCGCTGAGCAGCAAGGGGTCGGTGACGGTGCCGTCGGCACTGAAACGGGTAGCGCCGATCTGGCCGCTGCCGCGTAAGGGATAAGGCTGCTTGCGATCCCGCAAACTGAGCAGGGCGCCGCCCGATAGTTGGACGCGGGTCGGCAAACCTTGGTAACGGCCGCCGATATCGGCGCTGACCGGCATGGGGGCATTGGCTTGCAGTGAGGTGTCCAGCTCGGCAAGCAGGTCGGTTTTGGTGGCTGGGTCGAGCCAGCGCAACCGGCCTTGGCGCACGACCAGGCGGCCTATGCCCAAGTTGTCGCCATCATCCTTGGCCGCATCGAACAGCCAGTTGCCCTGGCCCGACCGGTTACGTTCCAGCAGCAGTACCGGTTCATCGGCTTCGATATGCGCCAGCCTGACTCGGCCCTGCCACAAGCTGGATAGATCCACGCTGACCTGCAAGCGCTTCACCGTGGCCATCTCGGGGTGCTCGCTCCAGCCGGCGTTGGCCAGCACCAAGTCGTGGGCGATGATTTGCGGTGTGCGGGACAGACGCACATCCAGGTCGCCACGCATCTGGAAGCGCCGGCCGGTGGCGTTGCCGACCTGGCGTTCGATCAAGGGCCTGAACCAATTCCATTCGAACAGGTAAATAGCGGCGCCGGTCAGTGAAATCAGCGCAACGCCCGCCACCAGCCATCTCTTGCGCCGGGAGGACTTGCGCTCAAGTTGGCCCTTAGCGTGTTCAGGCATGCTGGCGTCGCATTTCCACGGCTGGAATCCGCATCATCTGGCGATATTTGGTGACGGTCCGACGCGCCACCTGCAAACCCTGGCGGCCCAGCAAACGGGCGATCTCGGCATCCGAGACCGGCGCATTGCCGGTTTCGGCCGCGATCATGTCCTTGATGGTGCTGCGGATGGCGGTGGCCGAGCAGGCGCCGCCACGGGTGGTGGCCAGCGCGCGCGAGAAGAAATACTTCAGTTCGAACACGCCCGCCGGCGTGGCCATGTATTTATTGTTGGTCACCCGCGATACCGTCGATTCATGCAGGCCAACCACTTCGGCGATTTCCTTCAGCCCCAGCGGTTTCATCGCCAAGGGGCCATATTCGAAGAAGTTCTTCTGCCGCTCGACGATCGCCTCGCTGACGCGCAGGATGGTGGCAAACCGTTGTTCGACATTGCGTACCGTCCAACGCGCTTCCTGCAGGTGCGAGGCCATATCGCCGTGATGCGATTCGCGGTGGCTTTGGAACAGTTCGGCATAGACCTGGTTGAGCCGCACCCGTGGCACCACGGCCGGGTTCAGCGTCGCGGTCCAGAGGCCGCGTTGCTTGCGGACGATCACGTCGGGGGTGATATAGGCCACCGTGCGACTGTCATGCTGCCAGCCGGGCCGTGCCTCCAGATGCCGGATATGCTCGCAGGCCTGTTCGATTTCGGCGGGTGTGCGGCCCAGCGCCTTGGCTATTCCCTTGATATCGCGCTGGGCCAGCTGATTCAAATGCTCGCCGACGATAGCCGAGATCAGTACGGCGTCGGCCTGGGGCGGGAGATTTTCCAATTGCAGCAACAGGCATTCGCGCACATCGCGGGCGCCCACGCCAGCCGGTTCGAAGGACTGCACCAGCTTGAGTGCCATGCCCAGCTCGCATTCATCGGGCGGGGGAGTCAATTCGGCCATCTCGCCGATTTCATCCATCGCCATGCGTAGATAGCCGTCGTCATCCAGCGCTTCCACCACCAGGCTGGCGAGCAGGTGGTCGCGTTCGGACAACTGGCGTGTATTGAGCTGCCGATGCAGATACTCATGCAGGCGGACATCCGCTTCGGCCAGATCCAATAGATCGAGCTCGCCGTCGTAGCCGCTACGCTTGCCCTGGCCCCAATTGTCCCAGCCGGGCCTTCCGAGGCATCCCATTGCGCCTCGCCGTCGTTGTGGCTGTCCAGGCTGGCCGCATCTTCGGCTGCCAAGGCTAGTGGTGCCTCCTCGCCATGGCCGGGTTCTTCATCGCCGTCGGCGTAGGGCTCCGCTTCGTCTTCGCCTTCTTCGTTCTCCAGAAAGGGATTTTCGCTGACTGCCTGCTGCAGCTCCTGGGCAAAGTCCATAGACGACATCTGCAACAGCTTGACCGCCTGCTGTAAACGAGGGGTCAGGGTCTGTTGCTGTCGATGTTCCAGTTGGAAGGCCGGTGCGTTCATATTGCTTCTCCAGGATCAGCTGAGGCTAGAGTGGCGACACCCAGGTATCCGCCGCCGCTGCCGATTGTTTCCGGCGGGGCGGCCGTGGTGTGGCTCACGTGTTCAGGGAGTACTGGAGCAATTGACGTGCCTGCATGGAATCGGTCTGCAAGCCAGGCTGTAGGCGGATTCGCGCGGCCAGCTCGGTGGGCGGCGGGTTGGCGGGATTAAGGCCGGGTCTTTCGCTGCGGCAGGCCATCGGCCATGCCGTAAGCACTGCGGCGATCGGTATCCAGCACGCCTCGCTCGTTGTCCTGCTGGGCGAGCCGGATCACCTTGCGGGGCTTGCCGGATTGGCTCTCGGCGGACTGATCGTGCTCGTGCGGCAGCTCAGGGGCCGACTGCTGGCTGCCATCCTGCGCGGTCTGGCTGGTACGGGTGGTGTCGGTACGGCGGTGCTTGCGGCGAAGTTGACTGGCTAGCATGGCGATGCTCCTGCAGGGTGGCTGCAGGTAGAGAGGGGCAATTTACGTGCCTTGCCGCATGAATTACCGACGGCTCGCAAAATTTCCCGGTAGGCCGGCCCACCGGCGATATGCGTCCTGGGCATGGTGATTGCCAGGTTCTAGCTCGTCGCTGCCTTGGGTGGCGTACTTTTCAATCCGAAAAATAAGGGGTCCTGCCATGAGCAAGTTGCTATTTGCCTTTTTTCTAGCGTTCGCCACGGCCTTGGGCGTGGGCGGCTGCGCCGTATCCAGCCATCAAAGCTCGGTCGGCCAGTATGTCGATGACGCTGCCATCACCGCCCGGGTAAAAGCCCGCTTTGCCGAAGACAAGACGGTCAGCGCCATGCGTATCAGCGTGGAAACGCTCAAGGGAGTGGTACAGCTATCCGGTTTTGCCACCTCCGACACCGAACGTAACCAAGCCGTGGAAATTGCCCGTAAAGTGCCGGATGTCAGGGACGTCCGTAACAACATCAATCTGGGCCGGCCCGGTTAAGGCTTACTACCCCGCCAGGGTAGCGCCACGCTGTGCCAATAGTTCTTCAATGGCATTTTCCACTTGGTCTCCTCGGGCCGGCTTTGTCAGATGGTGGGCAAAGCCGGCCGCATGGCTGGCAGCCACATCGTCCTCATGGCCATAGCCGGACAGGGCGATGGCCGGCAGGCCGTGGCCGGCCGCCCGCAGTCTTTTCAACAAATCCAGCCCGCTGCCGTCCGGCAATCCGACATCGCTGACCATGACATCGAAGCGCTGGTTTTCAGCCAGGGAGAGCGCTTGCGCGATATTCTGTGCCACCACCACCGACCAACCGCGCAGGCTGAGGATAAAAGCCAGCATCTCGGCACTGTCGGGATGATCTTCCACCAGCAGGATGCGGGCAGGGTCCGTGTTGGGCGGCAGTGCGGGTGGATCATCCTGTGGCATGGCTGGCCGCGTGTCCTCGGTCATGCCGGCCACCGGCAATGCCAGGGTAAAGGTGGCCCCCTGGCCGTGACCGGGGCTGCTGGCACTCAATTGACCGCAATGCAGTTCGGCAATGGCCAGGCTGATGGCCAGGCCCAGGCCCAGCCCGCCGAACTGCCGGTTCATACCGACGCCACCTTGTTCAAAGGCGTCAAAAACGCGCGGCAGCAATTCGGCATGGATGCCGACGCCTTCGTCGCTGACCCTGACCAGCAGGCGGCCGTCCAGGCTATTGCTGGTATGGATGGTGATGCGGCCGCCCTCCTGGCTGAACTTCACGCTGTTGCTGATCAGGTTCCATAGCACCTGTTGCAGGCGGGGACCATCGCCCACCACCACCGACTCGCTCGCTTCGAACACCAGGTCGAGCATCTGCAGCTTGTCTCGTAGCTGTGGCAGGCAGATATGGGCGGCATGGCGGATCAGGTCGTGTAGATCGACCCGTCCCATTTCCACGTTCAAGCGTCCCCGCGTGATGCGCGTCAGATCGAGCAAATCGTCGATCAATTTGACTTCCAACTCGACATTACGCCGCATCATCACCATGCGCGGCAGCAGATGGGCCGGCAGGGCGGGGTCGCCTTCCAGCGTGCGGGCCGCCAGCAGTACCGGCGTCAGGGGCGTCCGCAGTTCATGGCTGAGTACGGCGAGGAAATGATCCTTGGCGGTACTGGCTTCCTCCGCCTTCAATTTGGCGGCGAGCATTTCCTGGGCGGCGCGGGTATGGGGGGTGATGTCGTACAGCATGACGCCGATACCGATAGGGGCCTCGTCTCCCACCCTGACCGGGTAATAGTCGGCCTGGTAGGTAATCACGCCGCCTTGCGGATCGGGCGCGCTGATCTCCACGCGGGTGACGGCTTGGCCTGTTTCCAGCACGGTACGGTAATAGGGTTCCACCTCGGACCAGTTGGCGGGTGAGATCTCGGCGACGGTGCGGCCTATCATTTCCTCCACCTGGAGGCCATGCAGGGCGGCCGATTTGGCGTTGCAGTGCTGGTTGACCAGCTGTTTATCCACATAGCAAATGCCGACCGGCGCATTCTCCAACAGGGTGCTCAGTAGCGCGACGTTCTCCGCCAGCGAATCGCGCAACAGGCGCGATTCGTTGATGTCCTGCACGATGCCGAAGTAGGTATCGCCTTCGGGCAAAGGATGGCCGATGACCGAAAGCCAGCGCTCGCTGCCGTCGGCCTGCATGGCCCGGTATTCAAAGCGCAATTCGCTGCCGGCCGCGAAAATGGCCGGTGCACGGGCACGGATGCGCGCCCAGTCCGCTGCGCGTATCTGTGCGCTGAACTGTTGCACCATGGTGCAATCGTGCTCGGCCGGCAATCCATGCAGATGGGCTGCCTGGGCATCGGCAAAGAAGCAGCCGCTGGCCGGCCGGTAGCTCCAGGTACCTTGCCGGATGCCGTCCAGCGTCATGCGCAGGCGGTATTCGTTGTCGCGCTGGGATTGCAGCAAGCGATGCCGCTCGCTGATGTCCTGGACAGTGCCGATGACACGGAGGGCTTCGCCAGCCGAGTTGCGCTGGATGATGGCTTCGCCGGCCAGCCAGCGCACTTGGCCGTCCGGGCGGACGATGCGGAATTCGCAGCTGTAGCGGTCCAGGCCCCGGTTTGCCACCGCGGAGGAATAGGTGGCCTGGACCATGGGCAGATCGACCGGCAGCACCATGCGCTCGAAATCGGCGAGATACATCTGCTTATTGCTGTCCGGCGGCAGGCCGAAGATGGCGTAGCAGTGGCTTTCCCATACCAGCCTGCCGCTGCGCACTTCCCAATCCCACACCCCCAGCCCGCCGGCCTGCAAGGCCAATTGCAGGCGGCGCTCGGTATCGTTCAGTGCTGCATCCCTTTCCGCCAGATGGATCTCGTCGGCCAATTGGCTGGAAAGATCCTGCACCAGCCCCAGCAGCTGCAGGCACTGGCCATCCGGCGCGCGTTTGAACACGCGGTCGCGGGTATAAACCCAGCGGTACACACCCTTGGCGTCGAGCAGGCGAAAGACCGTCTCGATGACTTCACCATCCGCTATCTCATGCAGCTGGCTCAGTTGGTACAGTCGCAGGGGCAGATCGTCCGGATGGATCAGCCGAGGCAGCAGATCATCGCCCAGCGCTTGCAGATCGGCCTCGGTATAACCGAACAGACGGGTGATCTGGGCATTGACGTACACATTGCGGCGGGTCGACAGATCGTAGATGTACAAGAGATTGGGCGAGATTTCCGCCAGGCGGTAGAAACCGCTCCAGCTTTCGTCCACTGGGCTCGGGGGCGGCGGGGGGCTGATACGGCGCCAGCCGAATCGCTCGGTGTATCGCATTGCTTGCTCCACGCAGCATCGCGCATGGCGAGCGCGGTCATAAAAGGGCCCGCCGGGAAATACTACCCGTCCGGGACGGTGGCTTTCGGTAGGCGTTCCGACGCCTCGCCGCCATCCACGTCGCGTAGCGCCATGCCAAAGGCGGCGCCTAGCAACAGGATCTGGGTGGTGTAATACACCCAGGACATGATGACCACGAACGAACCGGCGGCGCCGAAGCTGGATGCGACCCCGGTGCGGCCGAGGTACAGGCCGATCAAGTGCTTGCCCAGCGCGAACAATAGCGCACTGGACAGCGCTGCCGCCCAGACCACTCGGCCGGGTGGACGCTCATCCGGTAGCCAGCGTACCAGCGCGGCGAAGCTCAGTGTGATCAGCAAGGTGGAAATCAGCAAGTCGGAAAAAGATAGGATATCGGCCAGCCGTGGCCAGTGGCGGCTCAGGTAGGTGGTCAGCGCGGCCAATACCGAGCTGAGCAGGAGCGACATGATGACCAGCAGGCCGGTGGACAGCACCAGCGAAAAAGCGATCAGGCGGGCACGCAGATAGGCGTTGATGGCTGTCGGCATATCGCTGGCCGCTGGTAGCGGCCGGCCCACCTGAAAGATGGCATTGAAGGCGCGCCGCAGTTCCACGAATACACCGCTGGCGCCCAGCAGCAAGGTCAAAAGGCCGATACCGCCCGCCAGCATATTGCTGTCGGTATGCCAGGCCGACGCGATCATCGCTTCGACACCCTGGGCCGCTTTATGGCCGACCACCCCGGTAATCTGCTGGACGATCTGGCCGCGGGCCGCTTCCTCTCCGAAAAATATGCTGGCGATGGTGATGGCCAGCACCAGCAAGGGCGCCATCGCGAACATGGCGTAGAAGGCGATGGTCGCGCCCCACTGCGGCCCCCCGGCTTCCAGCCAGCGGCTGGCGGCCTGCCAGCACAGTTGCAGGGGCGAACGGATCGAGCGCGGGATTTTTTCCCAGTAGGCGAGGGCGAGGTCGATGGGTGTCATGGCACTCCCCGTTGCAGGCAGCGTGCCCATCGGACGCAGGGTACGAAAGTTGCTCGAAGGGGAGGTCGAAACGAAAACCGAGGAGAACGCCATGCACTACCCACTACGCCATGGCGCCGGTCTGGTCGGCGTTTGTCTACCGCTCATGCTGGCCGCCTGTGCCTCGCAGCCTCTCCCGAATGAACAGCTGGCGGTAGGCAAGTCGGCGGTGGATGCCGCGCAGACCGCCGGCGCTGCCGAATACGCCCCGCTGGAACTGGATGCCGCCCGCGAAAAAATCGCCCGGGCCAGTACCGCGCAACGCGCCAAGCACTATGAGGAAGCGCGCCGGTTGGCTGCGGAGGCGGAGGTCGATGCCGAACTGGCACGCGCCAAGGCCGGTTCGCAGAAGACCCAGCAAGCGGTCGATGAACTGAACGCCAGCATTCGGGTGCTACGCGACGAGATCAACCGGAACAGCCAAGCAACGCCCCAATAGGGAACGTGCCAACGAATAACAATGGAGAAAGCCAGCATGTATCCTCGCCTACTACTACATCCTCTCTCTCTCTGCGCCGTACTCGCGCTTGCCGCCTGCCAAAGCACGCCTCCCCGCCATGTCGGGCTGGAAGATGCGCGTACCGCCTATCTATTGGCCAGTAAGGATCCAACCATTGCGCAAAAGGCCCAGCTGGAACTGGAAAAGGCTCGTGCCGCCCTGGCGCAAGCCGATGAGCGATGGGCCAAGGACCACGATGTGAAGGAGGTGGACCATCTCGCCTATCTTGCCCGCCAGCGGGTAGCCATCGCCAACGAAGCGTTTTTGCGGCGCGAGGGCGAAGCCCGGGTGAAGGAGGCTGGCGTGGAGCGCGAAAGCACGCGCGCCGATGCCCGTGCCGAGGAAGCCCGCCAAGCCAAGGAGCAGGCCGCCATCGCGACCCGCCAAGCCAGCCTGGCTGAACAGCGCGCCGATCAGGCCACCGCCCAGGCGCTTAACCTGCAAGCAGTGCTACAGGAGCTGCAAGCCCAGCAGACCGCTCGCGGCATGGTGCTGACCTTGGGCGATGTGCTGTTCGACGTCGGTCGCAATAAGCTGCTGCCCGGCGCGGAACGTACCCTGGATCGGCTAGCGGAAGTCATGCTCAAATTCCCCGAGCGCCGATTGCTGGTCGAAGGGTTTACCGATTCGAGCGGCTCGGACAGCAGCAACCAGGCTTTGTCGGAACGCCGTACCCAGGCGGTTCGGGCTGCCCTGATCGATAGGGGCATGCTGGCTGAGCGGATCGATGTACGTGGCTACGGCAAGGCCTACCCGGTGGCGGACAATGCCACCGCCGCCGGCCGGCAACAGAACCGCCGGGTCGAGATATTGATCTCGGACGAACAAGGCCAATTCAAGGTGCGCTGACGTGAATCTGCCCGCCTCCCCCCTTCCCAGCGACCAGGGCCGCGGCTGGGTCGGCATCGGTCTGCTGCTGATCGCCACGGTCTTTCTCCTGCAGGCGGCCAAGGTCGTCCTGCTCCCTATCGCCTTGGCGGTCATGTTGGCCTTTGTCCTGGCGGGGCCGGTACGCTGGCTGCGGCGGTGGGGGGTGCCGGAGGTGGTAGGCGGCGCCCTGGTGGTGCTGGCGCTATTGAGTATGCTGGGCCTGTTGAGCAGTTTGCTGGCCAAGCCGGCGGTCAGTTGGTGGGAACGGGCACCGGCCAATATGCAGCAATTGGTTGAGTCCATCGACAGACTGCGCTCGGCGGTTCCGGTATTGGCGCCCCCCCGGCCACTGCCAAGCAACCGCGCCAGTCGCGCGGCGCCGGTTGCCAGTCCGTCCGATCCGGTGAAGGAAAAGCTGGCCAGCGAAGGACTCGCCCTGACCCAGGTGGTGCTGGCCCAGTTCGGCTCTTTTGCCGTGGCGGCCGCCGCCACCATCATCCTGCTGTATTTTTTACTGATCTCGGAAAAGTGGATGGTGCTGCGCCTGGTCGAGGCCATGCCACGCCGGCGGCAACGCGCCATGCTGCTGGCCGGCCTGCGCGATGCCCAGCGCGAGATCGGCCGCTTTCTGGCGACCATGAGCATGATCAATCTGGGCTTGGGCGTCGCCACCACATTCTGTATGTGGCTGATCGATATGCCGAATCCGGCGCTTTGGGGCGCCATGGCCGGCCTGTTCAATTTCATTCCCTATCTGGGGCCGCTGACAGTCAGCATGGCCTTGCTGTTGGCCGGCGTGCTGACCTACGACACCTTGGGCCAGATGCTGGCGCCGGTCGGAATCTTCCTGGGGGTGACCGCGCTGGAAAGCAATCTGATCAGTCCCTGGATCGTGGGGCGCCGGCTACAGCTGAGCCAGGTGGCGGTATTTCTCTCGGTGATGATCTGGGGCTGGATTTGGGGGGTGATGGGTGGCTTGTTGGCCGTGCCCATCCTGCTGGCCATACGCTGTGCCTCGCGCCGGCGGCGGCGCAACAAGCTGTTTTGCGCCTTTCTCGATCGGGACGGACGTGCCCCGCCAAGCCTGCAGTCGCTGTTGCGCATCAAGCGGCGGCCGCCCGGCGCGGGTAAACCCAAGGTGGTTGCCAAGCCCAAGGTCGTGGTCGTCGATGTGCCGCGTAAGCGGGCTTAGGACGCCGCTGGTCCAGCTGCCGGCCAACCGCCATGAAAAATCCCCGCCCCTGGTCCAACGGGGCGGGGTAGGGGGAAGGATTCCGGGTGGCGCCGAAGCGCCGCCGCGGCAGGGTGGTGAAATCAATGCTCGCCTGGCTTGACCAGGGACGGCGTCGGGAAGAAATCATCCCAGCAGTGGTTCAGCCATTCGTTCTCGTCATTATCGCTATCGGTGCCGGCGGGGAGGGCTTCATTCTCCGGCGCCAGGCGATGGCCGGGTCGATTCGGGATGATGTGGTAGGTAAAGTTTGCGGTGGCCATGACAGTCTCCTTGTTTGGCTAGAGCCGGGGAAGTCGGGAAGCTCCCGGCAGTCGCTTGCAAGCCGTGTGGCACACGGACGAGAAAAAGATCAGCAAGCGCCATACCCGTGCCAGAAAGTGCGCGAATACAGCGGAAGACGTCGAGCGGTAGGCATATCGCTTGCCCTTACAGGGATGGGTGCCGTCCAGCAGACGCCAAACGGCCCGGCAAGTAATCCCAACCTACTGCAAAGGAAACCCTCATGTTGAACGAAGATATCGTCGATACACTGAATGACCTGATCGAAACCAGTACGGACGGCGAGTTGGGTTTTGAAAATTGTGCCAAGTACGTCGAATCGCCCGAGTTGCGCAATTTGTTTATTGCCCGCGCCCAGGAGTGCCGCCGTGCCGCCGATGAACTGAAGGCACTGGTGCTTCAATATGGCGGCCAGCCGGATACCGGCGGAACCGCTACCGGTGCGCTGCACCGCGGGTGGGTCAATATTCGCGGTACCCTTGCCGGACAAAGCGACCCCGCCATGCTGGACGAGTGCGAACGCGGCGAGGATGCCGCCAAGGCACGTTACCGCGCCGCCATGGAAAAAGGACTGCCGGAACCGCTGCGCGCTATCGTGCTGCGCCAGATGGAAGGGGTGCTGCGCCACCACGATCAAATCCGCGCATTGCGCACCCGCTACGCCGACGCCGATGCTTAACGTTTGATGCGCATCGCCCCCTGCAATCCTGGACGGGTTGCAGGGGGCGATATTTTTTGGGGTGGACTTTATTCGCCGGACGGACGCGGGCCGGGATGCTGCTCCGGCGGCAAGCCGGCCCAGGCGCGCAATTCAGGGGGGAGCCCCAATTCCGCCGGCAGCAGGCGTTCGAGCAAGGGCGGTAAAAAGCGCGATGCGAGCCAGGGAACGCAAATGGCCAGGCCGCGCCGAATCAAGCCGGGCGGTCGCGTTGCGGGTTCGGCCGGCCGGCGTGGGGCGAACAGTTTGCCGGCGAGAAACACCAGCAGGCCGGTCCCTGCGCCGATGGCCAGGAAGCGCGCGCCGTCCAGCATCTTATCCAGCAAGCGCGTACGCAATTGGCGCAGATCGGCGCTTACCCGGAAATTGCGGGCGATGATATCCAGCTCACAGGCGGCGATGCGGGCATTGAGCTGATCGAGGTCTCGTAACAGCATGTAGGCATGTTCCTGAAGATTACGAAGGCGCGAAGGGCGCCTGCCTGGCGGCTTCCCTTACTTCTCGTCGTCGCCTATGCCCAGTTGCCGGGCCAATGCCGGAAACCCCAGGTAATCGGCGAGCGTCTTGACCCGCCGCAACATCCACCATGCGCCCAGCAGATTGCATAGCAGAATCGCCAGCAGGGCGAGACCCCATGGGGCCCCGGCCTGAACCAGCAGGATGCCGGCACCGCCCGCCAGGGCTAGCCAGGCGGTCATCACCAGCATGGCGGCCAATACCGCCAGCAGTATGATCTGAGCCAGCGCAAGACCCGCTCGGCGAGCTTCCAGCGAGAACAGGCGAACCCGGTCCCGCAGCATCTCGCGCATTTCCCCCAATAAGGCCAGGCCCGCTTCCGGCAGTGGAGGGGAACCGCCTTCGGCAGGCCTCACGGGGGCATCCTGATCGGGTCTTGCGCTCATGCTTAGTGGCTCCAGCGGCGGCTGATCAAGATCCCGGCCAGCATCGCTACCCCCACCGAAGCCAGCGGATAGGCGCGTACATAGTCACGGGCGCCGGACAGCAGCTTGCCTTCCAGTTCGCTCAGCTGAGCGGCCTTGGCGTTGAGGGTGTCGACCGCGTCGCTGGCGGTTTCGCTCAGCTTGTCTACCGCTGGACCTGCCTTGGCGGCGATCTTGTCCACCACCTCATGGGCGCTCTGCGCCATATTGTCCACCATCTTGTTGGTGGCGGCCGCCGCAGGCTGGACCAGGTTCGCGCTGCCGTTGGCAGAGGTAGAGGCGCCAATGTTAGGGCTGCTAGAGGTGCTTGGATTCTGAGACGGGTTCATGGTTTTTCTCCTGAGTAAACGGCACCGCCTAGTGGGGCGCCGACTGGAACCGGCAGGGCCTGTCCCGGATGGATACAGCAGCTTGCGACTGATTTACGCGTTGGCGGCAGTGAGCGGCGGCGCAGCCTGTCCACGATAAGCAACAGCGTCACCGTGCCTAGCAAAGCAAGCAACAGCGCGCTCAGGTTGAACATTCCCTGGCTGATCGCGGAGGTGCCGACAAACGGCGCCGCCAGACCAGCAAACAAGGGTGTACAAACCATGCCCACGATGAAGTTCACTTCGTCACCATGCCGACTGGGCCTGGCCAGGCTGACAATCCAGCCCAGCAGACCGCCCAGGAACAGACCAACGATCAGATTGCCCATGGTGTTCCTCCCGACTGGCCGCACATTTGCGCCAACACATGGGGATAGTGAGCAAACGGCGTGCCGTACATGCTGCTTGCGTCCCGCCGGGGAAATGCGGCAAATTGAAAAACGGCGCCGAGGGCTTAAATGGTGCTTGGGCCTATCACGGGAGCGACTTCTTCGCTTGAGCAAGTTATTCCTGTCGGTAATTCCTACAATGGCTTGGTAACTAACGTATTCTTGGTTGGGACTCGCTGACTTTGTTTAATGCGCTAACGAGCGTGGGGCGCGTGGTTGTTGCCCCTTTAGGGGCTTACAACCACGGCCTACCCTTTACGGGTGCGAGGGCGGGGCCGCCCGGGCAAGGGGGAGTTGGGCTAAATCAAGCAAAGGTGCGGTTCAGGTGCCACGGACCGTGAACACCCGGCTGTACGTGGTTGTTGGCGCGTCAGCGCCGTACAACCACGGCCTACCCCTTGCGGGTATTGCCGGGTGGTGAACCGCAGCTTGAGTACTCGCAATATTTCAGTGCGTCCCCAGTAAACACGGAGAACGATGTGGCTCATGCCCTGATAGTTGAAGATGATCGTGATTCCGCCGAAATGATGGCGGCCTTGATCGCCAGCGAAGGATTCACCTGCACGGCCGCCCACACGCTGCATGACGCTCGCCGGCAATTGGCGACCGATGATCCCGATATTGTGTTGCTCGACCTGATGTTGCCCGATGGCAGCGGCATGGAGCTGTTCGAAGATACCAATCTGCTGGCCAATACCGAGGTGGTACTGATCACCGGTCACGCCAGCCTGGAAAGCTCCATCCAGGCGCTGCGCCTGGGCGCGGCCGACTATCTGATCAAACCCATCAATATCAAGCAGATCCAGGGCATCCTGTCGCGCGTCACCCGCCCCGCCACGCTGCGGGCCGAGATCGACGATCTCAAGGCAGAACTCGACAGCCAGGGCCGCTTCGGCCTGCTATGGGACGTTCGCCGTCCATGCTGCGTATCTACGAACAGATTGCCCGGGTGGCCGGTACGGTGGTCACGGCGTTTATCATGGGCGAAAGCGGTACTGGCAAGGAGGTGGTGGCCCAGACCATCCACGAGCTGAGCCGGCGCCGCAACAAACCTTTCCTGGCGGTGAACTGTGGCGCGATTTCGCCGCAATTGATCGAGAGCGAGATATTCGGCCACGAAAAAGGCAGCTTTACCGGCGCCAACCGGCAGCATAAGGGCTTCTTCGAACGGGCCAATGGCGGCACCCTGTTCCTGGACGAAGTCACCGAAATGCCCTTGGAACTGCAGGTCAAGCTGCTCCGCGTATTGGAGACGGGCACCTATATGCGGGTGGGTTCGAGCGATGTGCTGGAAACCGATGTACGGGTGATCGCCGCCACCAACCGCACGCCCGAACAAGCGGTCTCCACCGGTAAATTGCGGGAAGATCTGCTTTATCGGCTGAATGTTTTTCCGATCCAGCTACCGCCGCTGCGCGAGCGGCTGGAGGACGTGCCCCTGCTGGCCGAGCACTTCCTGACCGATATCTGCAAACGCGAAGGGCAGGTCAAGCGTCTTTCGCCCGAGGCCCTGGAGCAGATGTCCACCTATCACTGGCCCGGCAATGTGCGCGAGCTGCGCAATGCCCTGCAGCGCGCCTATGTGATGGCGGTCGGCGAGCAGATCAGCGATGAGTGGCTGGCGTTCGACAGCCGCCCGCCTCGGCAGGAGAGCAAACCCTTCATGGCCATACAGCCCGGCGTGCCGCTGGCCGAGGTCGAGCGGGCGCTGATCCTCGCCACGCTGGAACACTTTGGGGGGCATAAGGAAAAGACCGCCGCCGCACTGGGTGTCAGCTTGAAGACCTTGTACAACCGGTTGAAGGAGTATGCCGACGAATCCCAACCATTCCCCGGCGACCAGCAGCGGGTGGAGTAAAGGAGAAGCCCGACGGCGGATGACGTTGGCGGGGTCTTTTCCGGGCATGCGCATTGCCTGTACCGCATCAAGAGCCGCGAAGACCTTGCAGACTCT
Source organism: Chitinimonas arctica (assembly GCF_007431345.1). NCBI lineage: Bacteria > Pseudomonadati > Pseudomonadota > Betaproteobacteria > Neisseriales > Chitinibacteraceae > Chitinimonas > Chitinimonas arctica. The sequence continues at coordinate 3,331,407 of NZ_CP041730.1, forward strand.
GCAGCGTATGTCGCGGCTCCTGGATTGGTGCGAATGGTCGCACCGGCGGACTCGGGAGATCTCCATATGCTTTCAACTCTATCCAACTCCAATCTATCCGGCAGGACCGATCCGGGCTATCCGGCCAAACAGGCTGGTTTTCGGCCAGGCAGGGATTACCTGCTGGGGCAGCATGCCGAATGGAAGCCGCAACAGCGCTTCGGCGGGCTGCTTTGGTCGGCCTTCCTCGTGGTATTGCTCCTGTTCGCGACCATGCTGATGACTGCCTGCAGTCCTGCGGACAGGGCGGCCGTCCGGAACGAAACCGGCGAAGCGGTACAGGCGGTCGGAACGGCCACCGAGCACGCGGCCGATGAAGCTGGGCGCCGCTCCGAAAGGGCATTGGAAGAAGCCGGCGCTGCGACTCAGCGCGCAGGTGAAAAAACCGGCGATGTTGCCATCACAGCCGAGGTGAAGGCTGCGCTATTGCTCGATAAGCGCGTAGCCGGCATGGCCATCGAAGTGGAAACCGACGACGGCGTGGTGGCACTGCGCGGCACGGTCTCGGGCAAGGACGAGAAGCGGGTAGCCGAGCAGATCGCTCGCAATGTCGAAGGTGTAAGAAAGGTGCAGAATGATTTGCGCACATAGGGATGCACTGAAATATTGCGCGTACTCAAGCTGTGGCTCACCACCCGGCAATACCCGTAAAGGGTAGGCCGTAGTTGTACGGCGCTAACGCGCCAACAACTACGCACAGCCGGGTGCAGGCGGACCGTGATAAACCAACGTTCCCTCGCTGTTTTATCCCACTCCCCCTCACCCGGGCGGCCCCGCCCTCGCCGCCGCGAGGGAGCCTTGCTTTCGCTCGTTAGCGCGTTAAATCAGTGTTTCCCTAGGCGGCAAGTTGGAGCGTCGGCGGGCAGGTCCCGCTGACGCGCGTTTCATGATGTTTTCGAGTTAGCGAGCCGTCGTGGAAAACCTACCGGAAGTCGACCCTCCCCCGTTTGAAACCTTGCAGCGCTTTTTCGAGCACGCGCCGCTGGGGCTGGGCGTTTGCGGCCCGGATTTCGACGTGCTCCATGCCAATGAGTCGCTTTGCGGCATCGCCGGCATCTGGGAAGCCCCCAGCGATCGACGGGTCTTCAATGCCAAGGTGTTGGCCGCCTTCCGCAGTATGCCCAGCATGGGAAGTTTGTCGCTCAACGAGCAATTGGACGTTGTCGGCGACGGTACGGAGCCGGGCCGCAGATGGGCGATCCAGCTCTTTCCGATCGATATGGGCGACAAGCGGCAGAGCTGCGGCATGCTCTGGCGCGAATTAAGCGCGCCCTACGCTGTGTCGGCCAGGCTGTCTATCGGTCTGGCGCAGGATGAAATGGATGGCCAGGCGGATTACCGCGCGACCACCGCACGGGTCTGCAAATTGGCTCACGATCTACGCACCCCGCTGCATGCCATGATGGGTTGGCTGCATTTGCTGGAATCGGGGAAGTTGCCGCCGGAAGAGTATCTGCGCACGATCCAACGCATCAAGAACAATGCCCGTACCCAGGAACAGCTGATCGGCAATCTGCGCGATATCGTGGAAGGCACCGCCGCTGCCCGCTAGGATGGGTATCCCTCTTCGTGCCACCGGCCCATCGCCCCGCCTCGTGCATGCCTTGCTGAAATGGCGAGCACTTTCCCGAAATGACAAACCATGCCGGCTTCCCTGTAAATCCTACCGTTGGATGAGCAGGGTGTCGTGGCGAAGCGTTTGTGTAAGCAGTTGAATAATAAAAACAAATTATCAAGGCACGAGTATTGCTAAGGATCTTTCGTACTGAGCGGGAAAGTTTTTCGAATACCTATCCTCCCTAAGAAAGGAATCACCATGACACACGCCAAAATCTCCCTACTCGCCGCCAGCCTGCTGGGATTCGGACTGATGATGCCGGTAGTGGCCGACGAAATCGCCAAGCATGACAAGAGCACGGCCAGCGCCGCCTATTCGCAGTCCAAGGAAAATGCCGACGCCACCTACGACGCCGCCAAGAAGGCGTGCGATGCGATGAGCGGCAATGAGAAGGATGTCTGTGTCAAACAGGCCAAGTCCGACCTCAAGGTCGCCAAGGCACAGGCCAAGGCCAACAAGAAAGCTTCGAAAGCACAGGCCAGTGCCGACGAAGACAAACGCTCGGCGGAATACAAGGTGGCCAAGGAAAGATGCGATGCCCTCTCCGGTGACGCCAAGGACGCCTGTGTTTCCAAGGCCAAGGTGGAATACAACCAATAAACCCCCGGATGTGAGCCGAACCGGCCTCCGCCCATGACAAAGCGGCACGGAATATTCCGTGCCGCTTTGTCATTCGTGGCCGATATGCGATAGCCGAGGGGCATTCTCCAAAGCAAGGCTTTGCGCGTGCTGGCGGGTGTGGGCAAGTGGAGGGACACACTCGCTAACTAGTGTGGTGTCTCAAAAGTAGAATTAATTAAATATTTGGTATAATTGTCGTAGTTCAATAGCTCATGGAGACTATGACGATGACCAGAACGGGCCGCCCGATCAAGAAGCTGGAACTATCCGAAGAGCAGCGCAGAGAGCTGAATGCACGTTTGGCGCTGCGCAAGGCGCCGGCCGATGAGAAGCTACGAATTCAGATTGTGCTCAGTTGTGCTGACGGCGAAGGAGGCAAAGAGATCGCGAAGCGGCTGGATACCACTGCGCAGACCGTCTCAAGGTGGCGTCGTCGGTACGAGTCGTATGGTCTGGCAGGGCTGACCGATGCACCGAGGTCGGGGCGGCCTCGCACGGTGCTAGACGAACACGTTCAGGCGGTGATTGATCGTGTCCGGAACAGTAAGCCTACTGACGCGACGCACTGGAGCGTGCGCACGATGAGCAAGGCAACAGGCGTGTCGGCGTCCACAGTGCAGCGCATTTGGCACGCGTTCGGGCTCAAGCCCCATCGGCTGGAGACGTTCAAGTTTTCCACCGATCCGAATTTTGTCGATAAGGTCCGCGATGTGGTGGGCTTGTACCTCGCCCCGCCGGATCGTGCCTTGGTGCTCTGCGTGGATGAGAAGAGCCAGATTCAGGCACTGGATAGAACGCAGCCTTCACTTCCGCTTACGTTCGGCAAAGCAGAAACCCGGACACACGATTACAAGCGGCACGGGACGACTTCGCTGTTCGCAGCTCTGGATGTGGCCACTGGCAAGGTCATTGGCCAACTCAAACGTCGCCACCGGAGCGTCGAATTTCTGCAGTTCCTCAATACCATCGACGCAAGCGTACCGGCAGACCTGGATATCCACCTGATCATGGACAATTACGGGACGCACAAGACGGAGAAGGTGCGTGCCTGGTTCGCCAGCAGGCCACGCTACCATCTGCACTTCACGCCAACTTCGGCCTCCTGGCTCAACCTTGTGGAGCGTTTTTTCTCACAAATCAGTGAGAAGTGGATCAAGCGTAGTGCCCACAGCAGCGTCGCCGATCTAGAGCAGTCAATCCGCCACTACTTGGACATCCACAACACCAACCCGAAGCCCTTTGTATGGCGCAAAAGCGCAGATTCAATCCTTGAGGCCATTGCTCGTGCAGGCAAAGTTATTAATTAATGCTATTTCAGGTACACCACACTAGAAATCCAGAACGGCGCCCCGGTTGTTTGGCGCCCCCACGGCACACATGCTACGGAGGAACGCGAAATGGACTTGAATTTGCGCAACCTTACCCGAGCTTCCCTACCCTCCACCCTCCCCGAAAAGACCAGTACCGGCAAGGAAGGCGCCCTTCGCCTGTGCCTAAGCCGGGTGACGCAGAACGATCCTGGCTTTTCCGTGCTGGATCTCAGCAGCGTACCGCTGGACATGCCCGAGAATGCGACCACCCTGTTCTACGCGCTCGCCTGGAACACCCATGTCAAGGAACTGCGTCTGGATGGGACAGGCATGGGTGAAGCAGGGCTGAGATTGCTGGCCGATATCCTGTGCAAGAACGAACTCACGCAGGAACCGGCCGCACATCTGGAGGCCTTATACCTAAGCGGCATCGACATCGGTGCCGATGCCATTTCCGAGTTTGCATGGGCGCTTCACCTGGTCAGCGGCCTGCGCACCTTGGTCCTGAGCCGGAACCCCATCAAGTGTCCGGGTGCGGAGTACCTGGGCAACTGGTTGTCATTGGATAGCTGCCTGACCGAACTGGACCTGGCCCGCTGCAAGATTGCGGATAGGGGGGCTTGTGCATTGGTATGCAGTTTGGGCCGCAATGCCACCTTGACCAGGCTGGATCTGAGCGGCAATTGCCTGGGCGAGAGGGCGGCCCAGGCTTTCGCGCGTGCCTTGACGACTGGCCGCTGTGGGGCCTTGAGAGAGCTGAATCTTGAATTCAACTACCTGGGGGATGCCGGTGGGATCGCGCTGGCCGAAGCACTGCGTTGCAATTGCCAGCTCCGGCAGCTGAGGCTGGGCGGCTGCAATTTAAGCGATAGTGCCGCCCAAGCCCTGGCTGAGGCGGTCTGCTTGAATCAATCCTTGTGCCTGCTGGATCTGAGCTTGAACCGGATCGGTTCGGCTGGCATACAAGCCCTGGGCAAGGCCAGGGAAGTGCGGTCAGGCGACTGCACCATCCACGGTTTGGATCAACAGTACGTCTAAGGCAGGGCAGGCGGAGATTTCTCCGCCAATCCGGCGCAAGACGCGCAGATGCAGGATTTGCCGCTCGGCAAGGTCGCCAGCTTGGCCAGGACAGTGGGGTCGAAAGTTTGCGACCGGCACCAGCAAGGGGTGCCGAAGCAGCCGTCCCGTGCCGGTACACAGCCGTTAGGGCCACCGCATAGGGGACAGACCGGTTGGGGTTCGGGCTGCATGGAATCCGGATGTTCTGGAGAGGGAGATGCCTCACCATACCGCGCAGTGGCGGCGTCCCGCAATAGTGTATTGCATGCGCTGGAGCACAAGGTCTCGGCATGATCGGATAAGACCGGTATTACCAATCCGCCGTTTTTTCGATAAGACCGGTATTAATAAAATGGTAATGCCAGGCTGGTCGATATTACCTACCAAGCGCTTGAATTAATCGAAATCCCCTGTTTTATCTTCCCGCTTGGCCGGCGCGGCAATGGGGCCCAGGTCAAAATAAAGTCGAAAAATCAAGGTGAAATTAAATCCGCGCTGGCGGCTTCGCCCAGGATTACCGGGCGGTATGGAACGGTGCGTGTCTTGTTTATATAATATCCAATACGCAAGTTTGAAATAAAATTACACTTCCCGATGTTAAATCAGTGTTTTCTAAAACCTCTTTATATCAACATGCCTGTTCACGGTGCCTTGTCGCATTGACGAGGCGATCCGTTGACAAACTAACACCAACCTTACAATGACACTTGATTCTACAATCTCTATCGGGTAAATTGCGTGTCATAAGCTATAAGATTAAATCCACTTAGATTCCACTTATATTGAGTGGAGTGGTGCCCCCTATGCTCGCTTCTTAATATATTTTGCACGCAAGTGCTGGATTAACTTCCAGCCGCCGTGTTCGGGGCGGGCTTGGAGCTAGGGGTGTGTTGCAACCGGGTTTGACGGCGGGAATCGTCATCTGCCCCGGCCGAATCGAATAATCGGGATAGGTAATACCGGCCGGCGCCGAGTATTAGGCGCAGCTATGCCTGGAATAAATAAGACTTCCCTGTTGAATTGGGTTGCCAGCCTTTGCTGGCTGCCATCGATTCCAAGGCGGTCGCTGGCGGCTTGCGATTGTGTTTCAAATATAAGCCGATACTAGAATATCCCGTTTTATTTAATAAATAAGCGCCCGCGTTTGCATTGTGCCGTTAAAAAAGTCAAACGATTTATATCGATAAGGAAGTCGAGTGCATCATTGCAGATCCAAGGCCCATGGCTTCGCTGAAGGCCGGCTGCCGTCATGAGTGGCTCCGCGAAGGATGTCCTGCGCGGCCGGCTGGAAGAGAAGCTGGCGCGCGAATGTGGCGAGACCGTGCTGGCGGCTCTGCGCAATCCGGCGGTGGTGGAGATCATGCTCAACCCGGATGGCCGTGTCTGGCTGGATGTGGCCGGCGAGGGCATGCAATACAGCGGTAGCGAGATGAGCCCGGCAGCAGCCGAGAGCATGTTGACCACCTGCGCCAGCATGCTCAATACCTCGATTACCTACGACAACCCGATCCTGGAAGGCGAGTTCCCGCTGGACGGCTCGCGGCTGGAAGGCATTATCGCGCCCATCGTCCGCACCCCGGTTTTCACCATCCGCAAGAAGGCCACCAAGGTGTTCACGCTGGATGACTACTGCGCCCGCGGCATCATCGGCGCGGTGATGCCGGCCGCGCGGCGGCTGGACGAGGAGGGAGCCGAGACGGAGCCCGACTTTGTCAATCCGGTCGAGGCCATCCGCCATGCGGTGGTGAGCCGCAAGAACATCCTGATCGTCGGCGGTACCGGCAGCGGCAAGACCACGCTGGCCAATGCCGTGCTGGCGGAGATTGCCAGCCTGGCCAGCGAGGATCGGCTGGTGGCCATCGAAGACACCGTCGAGCTGCAGATCAAGATGCCCAATAGCGTGCTGTTGCGCTCGAACGAACGTATTCCAATGCAAAGGCTGCTGCGGGCCACCATGCGCTTGCGGCCCGACCGCATCGTGGTGGGTGAGGTGCGGGGCGGCGAAGCGCTGACCTTGCTCAAGAGCTGGAATACCGGCCACCCGGGCGGCGTTGCCACCATCCATGCCAACTCGGCCCAGGGCGGCTTGCTGCGCCTGATGCAGCTGGTCTACGAAGCGCCCGAAGCCGCCAATCTTTCCGAATCCGCGATCGGCACGATGATCGCCGAGGCGGTGAACATGGTGCTGTTTATCGAACGCAGCCATGACGCCGGTGGCCGCCGGGTCAGCGAGATCGTCAATGTAAACGGTTTCGAGAACGGCCTTTTCCGTTGCAGTCCCATCGTAGTCCGTAGCGCCGTCGCTGTATGAATTCCAACCCCCATCCAAAGGCCCCAGCCATGAGCATTCCTGCCCGCCGTTTTGCCCAGTACTCGATCATTGCCGCCATCGCCGCCCTGCCGCTGTTCGCCTCCGCCGGCCTGCCATGGGAAGGCCCTCTCAACGACCTGAAGACTTCACTGACCGGTCCGGTCGCCAAGGCCATCGGCGTGATCGCGCTGGCCGTGGCCGGCGGCATGCTGGCCTTCGGCGGCGAATTGGGTGACTTCACCAAGCGCATCATGATGGTGGTGATGGCCCTGTCGGTGATGCTGCTGGCCAACAACTTCATGTCCATGTTTGGCGCTTAAGCCGGGGACACCATGGAAGAACCACGCCGCATCGCCATCCACCGTTCCCTGAACCGGCCGCATCTCTTGTTGGGTGCTGAGCGCAGCCTGGTGCTGATGGCCGGCGTGATCACGGCCCTGCTGATCTTCTCCGGCAATATCTCGCCGTGGTCGCTGGGCCTGGCCGTATTGTTCTGGACCTGTTCGTTCTGGGCCCTGGTCCGCATGGGCAAGGCCGATCCACAGATGAGCCAGGTCTACCAGCGGCACGTCCGCTACCGCTCTTATTACGCTGCGCGTGCCTGCTTGCAAGCGGTGCCACCGGCCACCACGCCGAAGAAAAATGGATAAGCCATGCTGAAGTTGAAGCAGTTTCGCGACCGCAGCCAGAGTCTGGCCGACCTGCTGAATTTTGCCCTGATGCCGGAAGACGGCATCCTGCAAAACAAGGACGGCAGCCTGATGGTGGCCTGGTACTTCCGTGGCGAAGACATGGATAGTGCCACCCACGCGGAACTCGCTTCGATTTCCTCGCGGCTCAATAACGTGCTGGTAGCGTTGGGCAGCGGCTGGATGCTCAATTGCGATGCGATCCGCCGGCCCGCGACCGTTTATCCCGGCACCGGCAGTTTTACCGACCGGACCAGTTGGTTGATCGACGAGGAGCGCCGATCGCAGTATGAGGCGGAGGGCTCGCATTTCGAGACCACCTACGCCATGACGCTATCGTTTCTACCATCCCTGCGTACCGCCAACAAACTGATCGACCTGATCTACGACGACGATCAGCGCGATACCTCCGATACCGGCTTTGCCCGCCGCATCATCGAGCAGTTCAAGCGCCAGGTGGACGATTTCGAATCGGTGCTGAACGCCACCTTCCCGATGCGGCGTATGCGCGGCGTGACGCGGCAGGACGTCACCGGCGCGAGCTTTATCGACGACGAATTCCTGCAATACCTCGAATACTGTGTCAGCGGCGAGCGGCGCCCGGTACGCCTGCCGTCCATCCCCATGTACCTGGATGCGCTGATCGGTTGCCATACCTTCTACGGCGGCATCGAACCCAAGGTCGGCGAGCGCCATATCAAGGTGGTGGCCATCGACGGCTTTCCGCACGATAGCTACCCGGGCATCCTCCATGTCCTCGATACCCTCGGTTACGAATACCGCTGGTCCACCCGCTTTATCTTTCTCGATCCGCACCAGGCGCGCGGCGTGATGAACGGCGTGCGGCGCCGCTGGCAGCAAAAGCAGCGGGGCCTCAAGGACCAGATGTTCAATACCGCCAGCGGCGCGGTCGATCTCGATGCGGTGGAGATGTCGGAAGACGTGCAGGCCGCCATCGGCGAGGCCGAGAGCAATATGGTCAAGTTCGGCTACTACACCTCCTGCGTGGTGCTGATGCACGAAAACCGCGAGCTGCTGACCGAACAGGCCCGCGAGGTACGCAAGGCCATTCTCAACCATGGTTTCGGCGCCCGCATCGAAGATATCAATGCGGTCGAAGCCTATCTGGGCTCCGTTCCCGGCCATGGCTATGCCAACGTCCGCCGGCCCATCCTGCATACCCTGAACCTGGCTGACCTGCTGCCTATTACCGCGGTATGGGCCGGCCTGGAACACAATCCCTGCCCGTTCTACCCGGAAGACTCGCCGCCGCTCAGCTACGCGGCCACCACCGGTTTCACCCCGTTCCGGTTCAGCCTGCACGTCGGCGACGTGGGCCATACGCTGATGGTGGGCAAGACCGGCGGCGGTAAATCCACCGCCCTGAATTTTTTGCTGGCGCAGCATATGCGCTATCCGAATGCGCAGGTGTTCGCCTTCGACAAGGGCTACTCGTCCTTTATCCTGACCAAGGCCTGTGGCGGTACCTATTACGACATCGCCGGCGAGGACAGCGACCTGGCCTTCTGCCCGTTGCAGCAGCTGGATACCGCGGCGGACCAGGGTTGGGCCGCCGAGTGGATCGAAGTGATGTTGACGCTGCAGGGCGTTAACGTCACGCCAGCGTTAAGGCAGTCGGTCTATCAGGCCATCATGCGATTGGTGCGCTCGCCGCGCCGAACCCTGACCGAGTTCGTGGCTGAGCTGCAGGACGAAGAGCTGCGCCAGGCCTTGTCGCATTACACCCTGGCCGGCCCGATGGGCAGCCTGCTGGATGCGGAGGAAGACTGCCTGGGGAATGGCAGTTTCCAGGTGTTCGAAATGGAGCACCTGATGAATCTGGGCGAGAAGAACGTCGTGCCGGTACTGCTCTACCTGTTTCGCCAGATCGAAAAGCGCATGGACGGTCGCCCCACCCTGGTGGCGCTGGACGAGTGCTGGCTGATGCTGTCGCACAATCTGTTCCGCGACAAGGTGCGCGAATGGTTGAAGACCTGGCGGAAAAAGAACGCCGTGGTCTTCATGGCCACCCAGGAATTGGCCGACGTGATGAACAGCCCCATCCGCGACGTGGTGCTGGCCAGTTGTCCGACCAAGATCCTGCTGCCCAACCCCGAAGCCCGTGAACCGTCCTCGCGCGGGATGTACGAGGTGATCGGCCTGAACGAGCGCGAGATCGAGCTGTTGGCCCATGCCACGGTGAAGCGCCACTACTACTACAAATCGCCGCTGGGACGCCGCATGTTCTCATTCGGCTTCGGCCCGGTGGCGCTGTCCTTTGTCGGGGCCAGTGGCCAGGAGGATATCCGTACCGCCAAGCAGCTGATGCAGCAATACCGCGAGGATTGGCCGGCCGCCTGGCTGCGCTCGCGTGGCCTCGATTATTGGGCAGATGTCTGGCAGCACACCTCCGAAACCGAAACCGAAACCCTCTAAGGCTGGGCTATGTCGATCACATCCGTTTGGGGAGCCACGCTCCCACTGCCGTCGCTGCTCGTGCCGTGGCTGGATTCCAGGTTTCTGAAAAGCTGCGCGGTACTGCTGATCAAGGTCGCGTTGTTCTACTTCGCGATCAGCCTGGTCGCACTGGCGGCAGAGGGAAAAGTTGGCGGGCAGACGGCCAATTTCGAGCTGTTCGATAACTTGCTCACCAGGGCCGAGACCACGGCGGGAAAGTGGCAGGTCGACATCGGCAAATTGGTCACGGAGACGTTCAAGATCCTCGCTGTGCTCGAATTATGCTGGGCGGCAGCCATTTGGACGATGGAAAAGGACAGCCTGAACAGCCTCGCGGTCGAAGTGATCAAGAAGCTGATGTTCATTGGCTTCTTCTATGCGCTGTTGCTGAACGCCCCGGATTGGATCCCGAAGATCATCAATACCTTCAAGGAAGTCGGCGAGGACACTGCCGGTCAGGAGGCGCTCAGCACGGACAAGATCATCGCCATGGGCCTGGCGGTGATCAAGGTGATCTGGACCGGTGCGCCCACGGGTTTCTTCAGCGTGATCGCCGGATTGGGAAAAATCCTGATGGCCGCCTTTGTCTCGCTGATCATCGTGATCGCCTTCGTGGTAACGGCAGCCCAGTATTTCACCTTGATGCTGGAATCGTACATCTTGCTGGCTGCCGGGGCGATCTTCCTGGGCTTGGGCAGCTCCAGCTTTACCAAGGACTATGTCCATAAATATCTCAGCTACGCCATCAACGTCGGTGTCCGGCTGTTGGTGCTGATTCTGACGCTCAGCTTGCTGCTGTCCGCGATCGAAGATGGGGTCAAGGATTACCGCTTCGATTATGGTCCCATGCTGTCGGTGCTGGGCATGGCCCTGATGACCACCTTGATGGCGATCAAGGCACCGGAAATGGCCGGCGCCTTGTTGAACGGCAGCGTGGGCCTGTCGGCCGGCGGTGCCAGTGGCGCGGCCAGTTCGGCGTCCAGCGGCGTCATGTCGGCTGCTGGCGGCATCAAGGGTGTGCTGGGTAAAGGCATCTCGGCCGCGACGGGTGTGGGCAATGCGGTCAACGCCGGCATGGCGGGCCTGAAGATGGGGGCTGCCATGGGCGGCAAGGCGGGTGGCGGCGGCGGGGTCGGCGGCATGCTGGGCAAGGTCGGCGGCGGTGCGCTGGGCGGTCTGGGCGGCTTGGCCGCCACGGCAGCCAATGCCGGCGTGAAAATGGCTACCGGCAAGGATATCGCCGGCAAGATCGCGGCCAAGCAGAATCCCGACCTGAAGAAGGACGCCGATTTCAACAAGGCGGGTCCCGCCAAGAAGAGCCTGGCCATGATGGAAGGATTCCGGGACAAGATGGATGGCAAGGGTGGCGGAAGCAGCGGTACGTCAGGATCGGGTAGTAGCGGCGCCGGCACGGGCAGCGGATCGGGAAGCGGTGGCGGCTCGGGGGGCAGTATAGGTTCGGCAGGCGCAAGCGGCGGTACCGGCAACGCTGGCAAGGACGGGAATGGCAAGGACGGTAACAACGGTAAGGATGGCAGTAGCGGTAAGGATGGCCAGGTCGGTGCAGTCGGAGCGGCTGGCCAAGCCGGCCAGGCGGGTCAGGCAGGTGCCCGGGGCGATGGCGGCAGCAGCGGCAGCGGCGGAAGCGGAGGCGGTAGCAACGCCGGCAGCGGAAGCGAGCATAGGGCGAGCAGCCTCGGTGGCTTGAAAAAGGCGACCGATTTGAGCTGAATCGCTAGCGCCGCACACCTTGCAGTACAGGTCCATTTGTCTACCCGTAGCAGGAATTCACCATGTCTTTGAAGCAGCTCGCAAGCAATCTGTTGTCCGGCAAAGGACAGCCCGAGTCCGTCATGGCCGCGCCGACCCATCAGTCCGGCAATGGCAAGCGGCCGGCCTCCGAATCGAATCCCTATGCCGAGGCGCGGCGGGAATGGAATGAACGGTATGGCGACTACATCAAGCAGGCCCACAACTGGCGCCTGTGCGCGCTGATCTCGGGGCTGGTCGCCCTGGTCGCGGTGATCGGGCTGGCTTACGTGGGCGCCCAGAACAAGATCGTGCCCTACGTGGTGCAGGTCGATAAGTTCGGCGCCGCCGTGGCCGTCGGCCCTGCCGATAAAGCCGCCGCGACCGACGAAAAAGTGGTCAAGGCCTACCTGGCCCGCTTTATCTCCGATTGGCGTAGCGTGACGGTGGACCAGGTGGCCGAAAAGAGCGCCATCGAACGGGTTTATTCCATGCTGGCCAGCGGTTCGCCGGCACTGACCAAGTTGAACGAACACTTCAAGGCCAACAACCCCTTCCTCGTTTCCGAAAAAATGATGATTTCGGTCGAAGTGACCAGCGTGCTGCCGATCTCGGAGCGTACCTGGCAACTCGAATGGACCGAAGTGACGCGGGACCTGAAGGGCGAACTGAAGTCCAACCAACGCATGCGGGCTTCGATCATCGTCGAGATCACCCCGCCGCAGGACGAGCGCCTGTTCCTTATCAATCCGATTGGGGTCTATGCCACCGACCTCAACTGGGTCCAATCGCTGTAGACACTGCGCGTTTCGCGCCCACCACCCAAAGGACATACCCGCCGTAGAGCGGGTGGGGGGCTTGCGCGCGTTGATTTTAAAAACTGGGAGTTTTCAATCCATGCAACACAAGCTATCCACCCTGCTGCTGTGCGTACTCGCTGGTACTCACGCCTACGCCGGCAACGACAAGCAGCCGGCGCCGGCGAAGCCTGAACAGCCCGTCGCCGTCGAAGTGCCGAATATCCCGGCCGAATTGATGCTGCCGCTACGCGCCCCCGCTGCCAAGCCCATCCCCCCGGCCGATGTTGCCGCCGCATCCGGCGATGCCTTGGCCGAAGGGGCATGCCCGGTCGACCAGGATTGCCCGAGCAGCGCCGAGACAGCGGCGGCGGAGGCAGCCGCCAAGGGCAAGGGTAAGTCCAAGGCCAAGAAGAAGGATGTGGTGATCGCCAGCGCCGAACCGCAAGCCATCGTCGGCCTGCCGGCCCGGCGTGCCCTGGAGCAGTCGCGCAGCTGGGCGGAAAACCCGCGCGCCATGTCGGCCCTGAACGATTCCGGCTCGGTCGAGTTCACCTTCGGCGCTTCCGCGCCCACCATCATCTGTTCGCCGCTGCGTGTGTGCGACCTGGCGCTGGAACCCGGCGAGACCATCCAGGGTGCTCCCCATATCGGCGACTCGGTCCGCTGGAAGATTGCTCCCGCCACTTCGGGTGGCGGCCGCGACGGTCGTGACCGCACTACCCATATCATCATCAAGCCGACCGAAGCCGGCCTCGATACCAATATGATCCTGCCGACCGACCGGCGTACCTACCATTTGCGCCTGGTCTCCAGCCGCGAGCGGTATATGTCGCAGGTGTCCTTCCTCTATCCGGAGAACGCCGACAAGGCCTGGCAGGCGATTGGCGTCGGCAAGGCTGCCGATGCCGCCGGCACGGGTGGCGATATGCCGGCTGTCGCGGCCGACCGCCTGTATTTCGATTACAAGATCGATGCGGTACGCGGCAAGCCAGCCTTCAAGCCCAAGCGCGTCATGGACGATGGTTACCACACCTACCTGGTGATGAACGACGACCTGCAGTTGGCCCAGGCGCCGGTGCTGGTGGCGGTGGATCCGGCCGGCAAGGAACAGATGGTGAACTACCGCCTGAAGGGCAATATGTTCATCGTGGACGGCATGGTCGGCAAGGTCGCCCTATTGTCGGGCACCGGCAGCGACCAGCAGCGCGTGGAAATCACCCGTACCCCGCCATGCAAGCGCCAAGGCTGGCTGGGCGTGTGCTGGGACAGCAAGGACGAGAACAATGGCTGATAAGACGCCCAGCTCGCCCGATTCGCTGCAACTGCGCGCCAATCCCATTTCCAGCGTCCGCCTCAGCAAGAAGGCTGCCTTTTTCGCCATCGGCGTGATCAGCGTGATCCTGCTGGTGATCGTCTCGAACGTGTCGGCGGAAAAGCCCAAGACCGCCAAGGCAGAGGAAAAGAAAGAGGTGGCGCCGGCGCTGAATGCCGCGCGCGAGATCACCAACGCGGCCCCCGGTATTTCGACGGCGCCGACCTTGCCGCCGCCACCGCTGCAGTCCAGGAGCACGCCCCCGCCGCAGATGACCTCTACCGTGGTGGAAGCCAGCCCCGCGGTGGCGCGCGCCAATCCGCAGGAAGACGAGCGTCTGAGCGCCATGCGGGCCGACACGATGGCGCCCAAGTTCGGCGCGGGCAGCAACGGTGGCGAAGCCTTGCCCGGCTTGCCTGCTGCCGCGGTCAATGCAGCCAGGATGTTGGCCGGCCAGCAGCCTGGCGCGGCCGATGAGCCGGCATTGGAACCCGACCTCAACCGGCAGGCACAGAAGCAGGCATTCCGTGCCCGGCAGGCCAGCGCCGAGGATGCGGCCTATCTGGACAGCCAGGTCAACCCGGCCCGCAGCCCTTACGAGCTGAAGACCGGCACGGTGATCCCGGCCGTCATGATCGGCACCATCAACTCCGATCTGCCGGGCGAGATCGTGGCCCAGGTGTCGCAGAACGTGTACGACACCGCCACCGGCAACCATCTGCTGATTCCGCAGGGCACCCGCCTGTTCGGCCGCTACGACTCCAATGTCACCTTCGGCCAGGACCGGCTGCTGATCGGCTGGCAAAGGCTGATCTTCCCCAACGCCGCCACCCTGGAGCTGAAGGGCATGAGCGGCCACGACGCCGAAGGTAGCGCCGGCTTCTCCGACCAGGTCAATAACCACTATGGCCGGATCTTCGGCTGGGGCTTGGTCACCTCGCTGATCTCGGCCGGCTATCAGTTGTCGCAGCCGGAGCAGAACACCAACGCTTTCGGCATCAGCACGCCTTCCTCGCAACAGACGGTGGCAGGCGCGGTTGGCCAGCAGATGGCGCAGATTGGTATGGAGATGGCCAAACGGAATATGCGTATCCAGCCCACCATCACGATCCGCAAGGGTTACCAGTTCAATGTGATGGTGAACAAGGACATGTTGTTCCCGGCCAATTACCGCCGCTAAGGCGAAATACCGACCCGGTTACGGCCGGGTCGGTTGCGACCGGTTCGGTTGCAATGCGGGGCACCGTCCATGAGCTCAAGGCCCGATCACAAGTTCAGTCCCCCGGCCGTCGCCGTTGAGCATCGTCATGTCCGTCGCTTGGAGAATAGCGCTTGAGTAAAACAGATTCCCTGCAGAACCCGCTCTATACCGTCCCCGGCGCGCAGCAAAAGCCCGGCGTGATCATGTGGCGGGCGGTAATGGGCGGCATCGTGCTGGGCGTTGCCCTGGTGTTTTTATGCACCCAATACCTGGCATATCAATTTGGCTACCAGGCGGCATTGGGCGAACCTTTGTTCGCACTGGGTGGCTTTCGGCTATACGCACCGCTGGATGGTCTGGCCTGGTATGTCCATTGGCGCAATTTCAATGACCCGCAGGTGCAGCATGCCTTCAAGATGGTGTTGTTCCTGGGGCTCCCTGCCATGGTCGCCATTGCCGTCTTTCTGTTACGCCGCGCCAAGCTGGCGATGGACAAGGAAGCGAAGGCCGGCGAGCATCTGCACGGCTCGGCCCACTGGGCCACGGCGGCCGAAGTCAAACGGACCGGCCTGATCGGCGGTGGTGCCGGCGTCTACGTCGGCGCCTGGAAGGACCCGAATTCGGGCCAGACCAATTATCTGCGCCACGACGGTCCAGAGCACGTGATGGCCTTCGCGCCCACCCGTTCCGGTAAAGGCGTGGGCCTGGTGCTGCCCACCTTGCTGTCCTGGCCGCATAGCGTGCTGGTGTACGACATCAAGGGCGAGAACTGGGCGCTGACCGCGGGCTGGCGCAAGACCGAAGCCAATAACAAGGTACTCAAGTTCGAACCGACCGCCATGGACGGTTCCAGCATCTGCTTCAATCCGCTGGCCGAAGTCCGGATAGGCACCGACCGCGAAGTGGCCGACGTACAGAACATCATGACCATGGTGGCCGACCCGGAAGGCAAGGGTTTGCAGGACCACTGGCAGAAGACCAGCTGGGCGCTGCTGGTCGGCATCGTGCTGCATGTGCTGTACGCGGAAGAAGACAAGACGCTGACCGGCGTGGTGGGTTTCCTCTCCAACCCCTCGCGCGACACCAAGGAAATGCTGAATTACATGTTGTGCAGCTATCACGACATGGACGATGTACGTAATTGGGTCGATGAGCAGGGCAACAAGACCTATACCCATCCGGTGGTCGCCTCGGTGGCCCGCGATATGCTCAATAAGGCCGAGGAGGAAATGTCCAGCGTGCTGTCGACCGCGGTTTCCTTCCTGACCCTGTATCGCGATCCCATCGTGGCCCGCAATACCTCGCGCAGCGAATTCCGCATCAGCGATCTGATGAACGACGAACAGCCGGTTTCGCTTTATCTGGTGGTGCCGCCATCCGATAAAGACCGCTTGAAGCCGCTGATCCGCCTGATGATTACCCAGATCGTGCGCGGCCTGACCGAGAGCATGGAATTCAAGGACGGCCGCAGCGTGGCCGGCTACAAGCATAGGCTGCTGCTATTGCTGGATGAATTCCCCAGCCTGGGCAAGCTGGATATTTTCGAGGAATCGTTGGCCTTTATTGCAGGCTATGGGCTCAAGGCCTATCTGATCATCCAGGATATCTCGCAACTGTGGACCGCCTACGGCAAGGACGAGAGCATTTTCTCCAATTGCCATGTGCGGATCGCCTACGCGCCCAACAAGATCGAGACCGCCGAGTTGCTATCGAAGATGTGCGGTACCGCCACCATCGTCAAGCAATCCAATTCCTACTCGGGCAAGAAATACGGCTCCCTCTCGGATGTATCCAGTTCAGTGTCCGAAACCGAACGCCCCTTATTGACCGCCGATGAAGTGATGCGGCTGCCGGCGGCCCGCAAGGACAGCAAAGGGAATGTCAGCGAAGCCGGCGATATGCTGATCTTCATGGCTGGCCAGACCCCCATTTACGGCAAGCAGATTCTGTATTTCCTCGACCCGACCTTCAGTGCCCGAGCCAAGGTGCCTAACCCGACCAAGAGCGATGTGGTTCGCCCTGGGCTGCCGGTTTAACGCTTTAAACCTGTTTCACCCTTACGACCTCTAACGACCAACAAGGTAAAGCATGGAATACGCGGAAAATTTGATGAAATCGACCTTTGGTGGGTTTCTCAAGCAGCTTCAGCATCGTCAAAGAGATTCGCAACCGCTACCCAGCACGCTGGGAGAGGTGCCTTTTGGTACCCGCCCCATTGGCGAATATGCGGCCTTGGCCAAACTGCCCTATGAGCATGGCGAAGCGGCCCAGGTACCCGCAGGTTGGTCGTATGTCGATACCGGCGAAGTGGCCAAGAAAATGCAGGCTTTCGAGGGTGTGCAGTCCAAGGGCGAAGGCTATGTCGGACTGCCGACCAAGGGCGTCAACGTCCAGCTGCTGAGACGCGACGACGAGCACGGCAACCCGATGGTGGCCGTGGTATTCGGCGGGACCAATTCCACCTCGACCGATGGAGAGCATGCCAGGGTGACGCAATGGGCACATAACGCCCAAAATGCCGTGAGCGGGCCGGGCGAAAATCTGCAATTTTCCGCCGAAGTCACGAAAGCCGTCCAAGAGATGTTCCCGGATGCTCGGGTGGTGACGGTCGGACACTCCAAGGGCGGCTTGGAGGCGAACTGGGCTGCCATCCATAACAAGGTGGAAGGCATTACCTTCAATGCCCAGCCCGCCAGCAGCGCGTTGATGAAGCAAATTCAGGCGCTGCAGGAGAAGGGTGTCCAACAGGGCCAGCTACTGGCCTTGCATAACGATTTCGACCCGGTCTTCCATCTGCCCGGCACACACCCCGCCGGTACCATCCTCACGGTGAATACCGGTGCCGGCGAGCGTTCCGCAAAGGCGCTTGATAACGCCATGAGCGACTACGGCGATCCGACCAGCATGGATATCGCCGACGATATGGGCCGGCTTGGCTTGGTCGCCAAGGCAGCCGGCAAGGAAGCGCTCGCGGTACACAGCAAGCTGGACATGTTTACCAAAGCCCCCCTCAACCAGGCCCAAGCGGTGCTGGGCAACTACAAGATCCTGGACGAAGTGCGCAAGCTGCATAGCCAGCGTGCGGCGCAGGCAGAGAAACCGCCGATGCCGGAACAGAAGCACGGCCGAGGCCACAGCTGAGGCGGAATGGCGGCTAAAGCGCGTAATTGAATGCAGACATGATCGATTTCACTCCCCTTATCCAGCAATGCGCGCCGCAGGTGGCACTTGCCACCATGCAGGCCGTCATCCGTACCGAGAGCGGTTTCAACCCCTTGGCCATCAACGTCAACGGCGGCAATCGCTTGGCCCGCCAGCCCAATTCCCCCGCCGAAGCGATCAGCTGGGCGCAGTGGCTGATAGAGCGTGGCTACTCGGTCGATGTGGGATTGATGCAGATCAATTCGGCCAATTTGCGCAGGCTGGGCTTGAACGCGGCCGATGCGTTCGAGCCCTGCAATAACCTGAAGCTGGGTGCCGCCATCCTCACCGACAACTATCGCCGTACCGTCAAGCAGGGCAGCCGCGGCGATATGGCCTTGTTGCGGGCCTTGTCGGCCTACAACACCGGCGATTTCGAGCGCGGCATGCGCAATGGCTATGTGCATGCCGTCATGCGCGCGTCCAGGCAAACCACCAGTCCGGCCAACGCCATTGCGCCGCCCCTATTGGGCAAGCGGTCGGCCAGCCGTACCAAGCCGGCGCATGCGGTCGCTACGCCTACACCCACCACGACCACCGCCGCCGTTTCCCCTCATACCGCAGGCAGTGAAATTGCCGGCTTCAATTCAATCAGTGCCTTCTAAGGCAAAGGACATCCGAATATGAGTTTTCCGCTGCGTGCATTGCTCGGCGTCACCTTAGGCCTCACCCTCGCCGCTTGTGTCGGCGGCAGCGGCGATGACGAGGCCGATCGCGAAATGGAAGATGAGGTCGCCAAGCATCCCGAGATGCGCCACTACTCGCCGCTGGGCAATACCGACGCCATGATCAAGGACTACAAGAAGCTGAAGGAAGATAAGTCCGAAGCCGCCAAGATACGTCCCAAGCTATTGGCCACGGTGGTCGGCATCAGCCCCCTGGATGCCGAGCAGGGCCCAGCCTTGGCCAAGGAATTCGGCCTCACCTATAGCCCCGAACTGATGGTGGCCGGGCTTTATACCCCCAAGGGCTGGACCATGCTGGTCGTGAAGCCCGGCATGGTGTTGCAGGAGGGAAATGTGGTCGAGATCGATATGCCGGCGGCCAACGATTTCTCCGATCTCGACAAGAAGGATACCGTCACCCAGGAGCTCGATGCCTTGAAGGCCAATGGCAGTGTGGGTATCCGTGCGGTGCGGCCGGAGTGCGAAGGCAAGAACCCGGTAACGGCCGATTACAGCCTGAGCTGCAACGGCGCCGCCGCATCGTATTTCTTCAATGAAAGCGAGTTCCCCAAGGATGGCATGGGCTGGATCACGACGGATGGCAAGGCGCCGGAAGTGTCCAAGGGATAGCAGCAGTCCCAACTATCCAAAAGCGGTGATTCGGGTGCTCAAATTTTGGGCTGCCCGGGTCCCGTTCGGATCGACTGCGGCATCCATAGGCGCACGTCGGCCGAAACCTCCCATCCCTTCTCGATATTGGCGCGCTTCGCGCCTGCCTGCCTCGGGCTGATCAAAGACTCAAAATATGCAATGCCGGCTCGTTCTGCGCATGGGGCGAAGCCGTGTCTGGAATAAGGGGCGGCTAACGGCGGTTTGCAGTTAAACCGCTTTATCGCTGATTTCATTGGGAATTAGTGATTCGTTACTGCTGCTTAGTGGAGCGTGGCAGGTAGTTTGATTTCTAATGCAAAACGAAATGAATAATAAAAAACTATTTCTATTTACGACAATCGCTTGTTTAAGCGTTGTGTGAATAAAAAAGTTAAATGTTTTGTATTAGAGAGGAAATCAAAGTGCGCGGTCGCAAATGCAAACGCTATTGTATCGCTGAAGCCGGGCGGCCCTTATGAGTGGCTCCGCGAAAGATGTCCTGCGCGGCCGGCTTGAGGAGAAGCTGGCGCGCGAATGTGGCGAGACCGTGCTGGCGGCCCTGCGCAATCCGGCGGTGGTGGAAATCATGCTCAACCCGGATGGCCGTGTCTGGCTGGATGTGGCCGGCGAGGGCATGCAATACAGCGGCAGCGAGATGAGCCCGGCAGCGGCGGAAAGCATGCTGACCACCTGCGCCAGCATGCTCAATACCTCGATTACCTACGACAACCCGATCCTGGAAGGCGAGTTCCCGCTGGACGGCTCGCGACTGGAAGGCTTGATCGCGCCTATCGCCCGCACCCCGGTTTTTACCATCCGTAAGAAGGCCACCAAGGTCTTCACCCTGGATGACTACTGTGCCCGCGGCATCATTGGCTCAGTGATGCCGACAGCACCGCAGCTGGACGAACACGCGGCCGAGACGGAGCCCGACTTCGTCAATCCGGTCGAGGCCATCCGCCATGCGGTGGTGAGCCGCAAGAACATCCTGATCGTCGGCGGTACCGGCAGCGGCAAGACCACGCTGGCCAATGCCGTGCTGGCGGAGATCGCCAGCCTGGCCAGCGAGGACCGGCTGGTGGCCATCGAAGACACCGTCGAATTGCAGATCAAGATGCCCAATAGCGTGCTGTTGCGCTCGAACGAACGTATTCCAATGCAAAGACTGCTGCGCGCCACCATGCGCTTGCGGCCCGACCGCATCGTGGTAGGCGAGGTGCGGGGCGGCGAAGCGCTGACCTTGCTCAAGAGCTGGAATACCGGCCACCCGGGCGGCGTTGCCACCATCCATGCCAACTCGGCCCAGGGCGGCTTGCTGCGCCTGATGCAGCTGGTCTACGAAGCGCCCGAAGCCGCCAATCTTTCCGAATCCGCGATCGGCACGATGATCGCCGAGGCGGTGAACATGGTGCTGTTTATCGAACGCAGCCATGACGCCGGTGGCCGCCGGGTCAGCGAGATCGTCAATGTAAATGGTTTCGAGAATGGCATTTTCCGTTGCTGTCCCATCGTAGTCCGTAACGCCGTCGCTGTTTGAATTTCACCTTTCTCTTCAAAGGCCCTCTGCCATGCGTATCCCCGCCCACCGTATTGCCCGGATCTCGATCATTGTCACGATTGTTGCCCTGCCCCTATTCGCCGCTGCCGCTGGACTGCCGTGGGAAGGTCCGCTCAACAAATTGAAGGATTCGCTGACCGGCCCGGTCGCCAAGGCCATCGGCGTGATCGCGCTGGCCGTGGCCGGCGGCATGCTGGCCTTCGGCGGCGAACTGGGCGATTTCACCAAGCGCATCATGATGGTGATCATGGCGCTGTCCGTGATGCTGCTGGCCAACAACTTCATGTCCATGTTCGGCGCCTAAGACCATGGAAGAACCACGCCGTATCGCCATCCACCGTTCCTTGAACCGGCCGCATCTCCTGATGGGCGCTGAGCGCAGCCTGGTGCTGATGGTCGGCGTGATCACGGCCCTGTTGATCTTCTCCGGCAATATTTCGCCGTGGTCGCTGGGCCTGGCCGTGTTGTTCTGGAGCTGTTCGTTCTGGGCCCTGGTCCGCATGGGCAAGGCCGATCCCGAGATGAGCAGGATCTATCAGCGGCATGTCCGCTATCGCTCCTACTACGCCGCGCGGGCCTGTTTGCAGGCGGTGCCACCGGCCACCGCGCCGAAAAATGGATAAGCCATGCTGAACCTCAAGCAATTCCGCGACCGTAGCCAGAGTCTGGCCGACCTGCTGAATTTTGCCCTGATGCCTGAGGACGGCATCCTGCAGAACAAGGACGGCAGCCTGATGGTGGCCTGGTACTTCCGTGGCGAAGACATGGATAGCGCTACCCATGCCGAGCTGGCCTCCATCTCCTCGCGCCTCAATAGCGTGCTGGTGGCGCTCGGTAGCGGCTGGATGCTGAACTGCGATTCCATCCGCCGGCCCGCGACCGTTTATCCCGGCTTCGGCAGCTTTACCGACCGCACCAACTGGCTGATCGACGAAGAGCGGCGGCGCCAGTACGAGTCGGAGGGCTCGCATTTCGAGACCACGTATGCGATGACCTTGTCGTTCCTTCCGTCCCTGCGTACCGCCAACAAATTGATCGACCTGATGTACGACGACGATCAGCGCGATACCTCCGATACCGGCTTTGCCCGTCGCATCATCGAACAGTTCAAGCGCCAGGTGGACGATTTCGAATCGGCGCTGCAAGCGACCTTCCCCATGCGCCGGATGCGCGGCGTGACGCGGCAGGATGTGACCGGCGCCGACTTTATCGACGACGAATTGCTGCAATACCTCGAATATTGCATCAGCGGCGAGCGGCGCCCGGTGCGGCTGCCGTCCATCCCCATGTATCTGGATGCGCTGATCGGTTGCCATACTTTCTACGGCGGCATCGAACCCAAGGTCGGCGAGCGCCATATCAAAGTGGTGGCCATCGACGGCTTTCCGCACGATAGCTACCCGGGCATCCTCCATGTCCTCGATACCCTGGGATACGAATACCGCTGGTCCACCCGCTTTATCTTTCTCGACCCGCAGCAGGCGCGTGGCGTGATGAACAGCGTGCGGCGCCGCTGGCAGCAGAAGCAGCGGGGCCTCAAGGACCAGATGTTCAATACCAGCACCGGTGCGGTCGATCTGGATGCGGTGGAGATGTCGGATGACGTGCAGGCCGCCATCGGCGAGGCCGAGAGCAATATGGTCAAGTTCGGCTACTACACCTCCTGCGTGGTGCTATTGAACGAGAGCCGCGAACTGCTGGCCGAGCAGGCCCGTGAAGTGCGCAAGGCCATCCTGAACCATGGCTTCAGCGCACGCATCGAGGATATCAATGCGGTCGAAGCGTACCTGGGCTCCGTTCCCGGCCATGGCTATGCCAACGTCCGCCGGCCCATCCTGCATACCCTGAACCTGGCTGACCTGCTGCCTATTACCGCGGTATGGGCCGGCCTGGAACACAATCCCTGCCCGTTCTACCCGGAAGACTCGCCGCCGCTCAGCTACGCGGCCACCACCGGTTTCACACCGTTCCGGTTCAGCCTGCACGTCGGCGACGTGGGCCATACGCTGATGGTGGGCAAGACCGGCGGGGGTAAGTCCACCGCCCTGAATTTCTTGCTGGCGCAGCATATGCGCTATCCGAAGGCGCAGGTGTTCGCCTTCGACAAGGGCTACTCGTCCTTTATCCTGACCAAGGCTTGCGGCGGTACCCATTACGACATCGCCGGCGAAGACAGCGACCTGGCCTTTTGTCCTTTGAAGGACATCGATACGGCGGCCGACCAGGGCTGGGCGGCCGAATGGATCGAAGTGATGCTGACCCTGCAGGGCGTCAATGTAACGCCGTCGCTGCGCCAGTCGGTCTACCAGGCCGTCCTGCGGTTGGTCCGCTCGCCCAAACGTACCCTGACCGAGTTTGTAGCCGAACTGCAGGACGAGGAACTGCGCCAGGCGCTATCGCATTACACGCTGGCCGGCCCCATGGGTAGCCTGCTGGATGCCGAGCAGGACAGCCTGGGCGACGGCAGCTTCCAGGTGTTCGAAATGGAGCACCTGATGAACCTCGGCGAGAAGAACGTGGTGCCGGTACTGCTCTACCTGTTCCGCCAGATCGAAAAGCGCATGGACGGTCGCCCCACCCTGGTGGCGCTGGACGAGTGCTGGCTGATGCTGTCGCACAACCTGTTCCGCGACAAGGTGCGCGAGTGGCTGAAGACCTGGCGAAAGAAGAATGCGGTGGTCTTTATGGCCACCCAGGAGTTGGCCGACGTGATGAACAGCCCGATTCGCGACGTGGTGCTGGCCAGTTGTCCGACCAAGATCCTGCTGCCCAACCCGGAGGCACGTGAACCCTCCTCGCGCGGCATGTACGAGGTGATCGGCCTGAACGAGCGCGAGATCGAGCTGCTGGCGCATGCCACGGTAAAGCGTCACTACTACTACAAGTCGCCGCTGGGGCGGCGCATGTTCTCGTTCGGCTTCGGCCCCGTGGCACTGTCCTTTATCGGTGCCAGCGGCCAGGAAGATATCCGTACCGCCAAACAGCTGATGCAGCAGCACGGTGACGAATGGCCAGCCGCCTGGCTGCGCCTGCGTGACCTTGATCATTGGGCCGATGTTTGGCAGTCCCCCTCCGTATCCGAACCCACAACCGCATAAGGTATCAGCGTATGTCGATTCCATTTATTCGCGGGCTGCGCTCCCGTTGCCGAGGCTGGGGCCGCGCAGCCTTGATTGGCAATTTCTCCGGCCCTTCTTGAGCATGCTGCTCAAGTTTATCCTGTGCTATTTCGCGCTGGATGCCATGGCCATGGCGGAATCTGCAATGATCAAGGTACCCGGCGTTGGAGACTTTTCGGCCAGTTTTACCTTGTTCGATCCGGTGGTTACAGATGCGCAAAATAGGGCTGCCGGCTGGCAATCAAAGATCGGCGCCTTGGTCAACAACACCTTCCTGATCCTTGCCGCGATCGAAGTGTGTTGGGCGGCAGCGATCTGGGCCTTGGAAAAGGACAGCCTGAACAGCCTGACCGTCGAAATGATCAAGAAGATCATGTTTCTCGGTTTTTTCTATGCCTTGCTAAACCGGGCGCCAGAATGGATACCGACCATCATCAAGACCTTCGGCGTGGTCGGCCGCGAGGCAACGGGCACCCCGGAGCTAAGCACCGACGGGATCATCGCCACGGGCTTGGCGATGATAAACCTGGTCTGGCACGGTTCGCCATCGGGCTTCTTCTCGGTGATTGCCGGGCTGGGGAAAATCCTGATGGCCGCCTTCGTGTCCTTGATCATCGTGGTTGCCTTCGTGGTGACAGCGGCCCAGTTCCTGACCCTGAAGCTGGAATCGTTCGTCCTGCTGGCCGCCGGCGCTGTCTTCCTGGGAATGGGTAGCTCCAGTTTCACCAAGGACTATGTCCATAAGTATTTCAGCTACGCCATCAATGTGGGTGTCCGGCTATTGGTACTGATCCTGGTGCTGAGCCTGATGCTCGATGCTGTCAAGACAGGCGCAATTAGTTACACGTTCGACTATGGACCCATGCTGAAATTGACCGGCATTGCCCTGATCACCACCTTGATGGCGATCAAGGCGCCCGAGATGGCAGGTGCCCTATTGAATGGTAGCGTGGGACTCTCCGCTGGCGCTGCCAGCAGCGCCGCCGGTTCGGCGAGTCGAGGCGTGATGTCTACCGCAGGCGCCATGAGGGGCGTCATGGGCAAGGGCGTATCCGCCTTGCAGGGTGCCACCAATATGGCCAAGGCCACCACGGCCGGCGCGAAGCTGGGAGCAGCCATGAGCAGCGGTCAGGGTCCAATGGGCAAGCTGGCCGGTGGCGCGTTGGGCGGCTTGGGCGGTTTTGCGGCAACAGCGCTGAACGCGACCGCCAAGGCAGCGACCGGCAAGGACTTCGCGGCCAATATCGCAAGCAAGGACAATCCCAAGCTGAAGGACGATGCCGGCTTCAACAAGGGCGGCGCGGCCAAGACCGGGCGGGCCATGATGGAAGCCAAACTGGCCAAATACCAGGCCAACTCCGTCCAAGCAAAGTCGGCTGGAGAAAGCGGCGGCCCGGGCGGTCCGAGCGGCACGGCGGCGGCCGGTTCGGGTGGCGGGTCTAGCCAGACTGCCGCTGGCGCAGCCGGCTCGATGGGTACGGCAAACTCGGCAGACGCGGCAAGCACGGCAAGCACGGCAAGCACGGCAAATTCGGCACGCTCAGCAGACGCGACAAGTACAGCGAGTACAGCGAGTACAGCGAGTACAGCGAGTACAGCGAGTACAGCGAGTACAGCGAGTACAGCGAGTACAGCGAGTACAGCGAGTACAGCAGGCTCGACAAGTTCGTCCAGCCTGGCCGGCGCAACGGGTCGAGTTGCTGCGCAAGCTCAGTCCGTATCCACCGGGAATCGCCCGGGCAATCAATCCGGAGGCGAAACGAAGTCGTCCGGGATCGCTGCCCTGAAAAAGGCGACCTCCTGGAACGGCTGAGGTAGTCGGCACGACCAGCCTCTTTGTTGACCCCGCAGCGGAAATCCAATCATGTCTTTTAAACAACTCGTAGGCAATTTCATGCCCGGCCGTGACCAGCCACGGTCTTTAGTGGCCGAGCCGACATCCACGGTCACCGTCGGCAAGCGCCCGGCCGCCGAAACCAACCCCTATGTCGAAGCACGGCGGGAATGGAACGAACGCTATGGCGACTATATCAAGCAGGCACACAATTGGCGCCTATGCGCGCTGGTTTCCAGCCTGGTCGCCCTGACCGCCGTGGTGGGGCTGGCCTATGTGGGTGGCCAGAGCAAGATCGTGCCCTATGTGGTGCAGGTCGATAAATTCGGCAGCGCCGTGGCGGTGGGGTCGGCGGACAAGGTTGCGCCCACCGACGAAAAGGTGGTCAAGGCCTATCTGGCCCGCTTTATCACCGATTGGCGCACGGTGACGACGGACCATGTGACCGCAAAGAGCGCCATCGAGCGGGTTTACGCCATGATGGCCAGCGGTTCGCCGGCACTGACCAAGATGAATGAGTACTTCAAGGCCAACAACCCCTTCCTCGTCGCGGAAAAGATCATGGTGTCGGTCGAGGTGACCAGCGTGCTGCCCATCTCTGACCATACCTGGCAGCTCGAATGGATCGAGGTGACGCGCGACCTGAGAGGCGAGCTGAAAAGCAATGTGCGGATGCGTGCATCGATCCTGGTGGATAAGACGCCGCCGGAAGACGAACGCCTGTTCCTGATCAACCCGCTTGGGGTCTACGCCACCGACCTCAACTGGGTCCAATCGCTGTAAAAACAGCACGCTATAGCCGCCCCATCCCAAGAAAAATTCCCGCCTGAACAAGGCGGGCGGGGAGCGTGCGCGCCAATTTTTCAACTAGGGAGTTTCTGATCCATGCAACACAAGTTTTCCACCCTGCTGCTGTGCCTGATCGCCGGCACCCATGCCTATGCCGGCAACGACAAGGCCGCATCGGCCAAGCCCGAACAGCCCGCCGTGGAAGTGCCCAATATTCCGGCCGAGTTGATGTTGCCGCTGCGTGCATCCACTAAACCCGCAGCACCGGTCGATGGGGTTGCGGCTGAGGCATCCGCCGAAGCGGCTTGTCCGGTAGACCAGGATTGCAAAGTTGATGCCGAAACGGCCAATGCACCACCAATTGCCGGCAAGGGCAAAACTAAGAAAAAGGACGCCAAGAAGGACGACAAAAAAGACGTGGTGGTCGTTCCTTCCGAGCCGCAAGCCGTGGTCGGCCTGCCGGCCCGCCGCGCATTGGAACAGTCGCGCGGCTGGGCGGAGAACCCGCGCGCCTGGTCCTCGCTGAACGAAACCGGTTCGGTGGAGTTCACTTTCGGCGCCTCGGCCCCGACCATTATCTGTTCGCCGCTGCGTGTGTGCGACCTGGCGCTGGAAGCGGGCGAGACCATCCAGGGTGCTCCCCATATCGGCGACTCGGTCCGCTGGAAGATTGCTCCCGCCACTTCGGGCGGCGGCCGCGACGGTCGTGACCGCACCACCCATATCATCATCAAGCCGACCGAAGCCGGCCTCGATACCAATATGATCCTGCCGACCGACCGGCGTACCTACCACTTGCGCCTGGTCTCCAGCCGCGAGCGGTATATGTCGCAGGTGTCCTTCCTCTATCCGGAGAACGCCGACAAGGCCTGGCAGGCGATTGGCGTCGGCAAGGCTGCCGATGCCGCCGGCACGGGTGGCGATATGCCGGCTGTCGCGGCCGACCGCCTGTATTTCGATTACAAGATCGATGCGGTACGCGGCAAGCCAGCCTTCAAGCCCAAGCGCGTCATGGACGATGGTTACCACACCTACCTGGTGATGAACGACGACCTGCAGTTGGCCCAGGCGCCGGTGCTGGTGGCGGTGGATCCGGCCGGCAAGGAACAGATGGTGAACTACCGCCTGAAGGGCAATATGTTCATCGTGGACGGCATGGTCGGCAAGGTCGCCCTATTGTCGGGCACCGGCAGCGACCAGCAGCGCGTGGAAATCACCCGTACCCCGCCATGCAAGCGCCAAGGCTGGCTGGGCGTGTGCTGGGACAGCAAGGACGAGAACAATGGCTGATAAGACGCCCAGCTCGCCCGATTCGCTGCAACTGCGCGCCAATCCCATTTCCAGCGTCCGCCTCAGCAAGAAGGCTGCCTTTTTCGCCATCGGCGTGATCAGCGTGATCCTGCTGGTGATCGTCTCGAACGTGTCGGCGGAAAAGCCCAAGACCGCCAAGGCAGAGGAAAAGAAAGAGGTGGCGCCGGCCTTGAGCGCGGCCCGCGAATTCACCCATGCCGAGCCGGGGATTTCCAAGGCGCCGCAATTGCCGGTTCCTCCGCTGCCAAGCTTTGAGAGCAAGCCGCTCAACCAGCAGATTCCGTCCACGGTAGTGGAGACGAGCCCGCCGGAAGTGCGTCCCGATCCGCAGGTGGATGAACGTCTGAGCGCCATGCGGGCCGACTCGGTGGCGCCCAAGTTCGGTGCCAACGGCAACGACAACCCGCTGGCTTTGCCGATGGTGGCCGCCAATGCCGGCAAGCTGCTGCCTGGGCAGAATCCGGCAGGCGGTATGGATGATCCGGCGCTGGAACCCGATCTGAATCGGCAGGCACAGAAGCAGGCATTCCGTGCCAGGCAGGCCAGCGCCGAGGATGCGGCCTATCTGGACAGCCAGGTCAACACGGCCCGCAGCCCTTACGAGCTGAAGACCGGCACGGTGATCCCGGCCGTCATGATCGGCACCATCAACTCCGATCTGCCGGGCGAGATCGTGGCCCAGGTGTCGCAGAACGTGTACGACACCGCCACCGGCAACCATCTGCTGATTCCGCAGGGCACCCGCCTGTTCGGCCGCTACGACTCCAATGTCACCTTCGGCCAGGACCGGCTGCTGATCGGCTGGCAAAGGCTGATCTTCCCCAACGCCGCCACCCTGGAGCTGAAGGGCATGAGCGGCCACGACGCCGAAGGTAGCGCCGGCTTCTCCGACCAGGTCAATAACCACTATGGCCGGATCTTCGGCTGGGGCTTGGTCACCTCGCTGATCTCGGCCGGCTATCAGTTGTCGCAGCCGGAGCAGAACACCAACGCTTTCGGCATCAGCACGCCTTCCTCGCAACAGACGGTGGCAGGCGCGGTTGGCCAGCAGTTGGCGCAGCTCGGCATGGAGATGGCCAAACGGAATATGCGTATCCAGCCCACCATCACGATCCGCAAGGGTTACCAGTTCAATGTGATGGTGAACAAGGACATGCAATTCCCCGCCAGCTACCGACGCTGACGACCGCGACGGCTAGGGCTGTAAGCCCCTTCAGTGGGTTTACAGCCAGGCACCCGAAACCACCCACCGCCCGGAACCCCGCCCTTGAGCAAATCCGAATCCTTGCAAAACCCGCTCTACACCGTCCCCGGTGCGCAAACACAACCCGGTGCGATCCTCTGGCGCAGCGTGGTCGGCAGCTTGGTGTTGGGCATGGTGCTGGCGCAACTATGCACCCAATTCCTGGCCCACCAGTTCGACTACCAGGCGGCATTGGGCGAACCCATGCTGGCGCTGGGCGGCTTCCGGCTATACGCCCCGCTGGACGGCCTGGCCTGGTATTTCCATTGGCGAAATTTCGACAATGCCCAAGTGCAACAGGCCTTTCGGATGGCGCTGTGGCTGGCGCTGCCGGCTTGCATCGCCATCGCCGTCCTGGTGCTCCACCGCGCCAAGCGAGCCATGGACAAGGAAGCTTCGGCCGGCGAGCATCTGCACGGCTCGGCCCACTGGGCCACGGCGGTCGAGGTCAAACGGACCGGCCTGATCGGCGGCGGTGCCGGCGTCTACGTCGGCGCCTGGAAGGACCCGAACTCGGGCCAGACCAATTATCTGCGCCACGACGGTCCAGAACACGTGATGGCCTTCGCGCCCACCCGTTCCGGTAAAGGCGTGGGCCTGGTGCTGCCCACCTTGCTGTCCTGGCCGCATAGCGTGCTGGTGTACGACATCAAGGGCGAGAACTGGGCGCTGACCGCGGGCTGGCGCAAGACCGAAGCCAATAACAAGGTACTCAAGTTCGAACCGACCGCCATGGACGGTTCCAGCATCTGCTTCAATCCGCTGGCCGAAGTCCGGATAGGCACCGACCGCGAAGTGGCCGACGTACAGAACATCATGACCATGGTGGCCGACCCGGAAGGCAAGGGTTTGCAGGACCACTGGCAAAAGACCAGCTGGGCGCTGCTGGTCGGCATCGTGCTGCACGTGTTGTATCTGGAAGAGGATAAGACCCTGACCGGTGTGGTGAATTTCCTCACCAGTCCGTCCCGCAGCACCACGGACATGCTGGACTATATGTTGTGCTGCCATCACGACTACAAGAAGGTGCATGGCTGGGTCGATGACCAGGGCAAGCAGACCTTTGTCCATCCCGTAGTAGCCTCGGTGGCCCGCGATATGCTCAATAAGGCCGAGGAGGAAATGTCCAGCGTACTGTCGACCGCGGTTTCTTTCCTGACCCTATATCGCGACCCCATCGTGGCCCGCAATACCTCGCGCAGCGAATTCCGCATCAGCGATCTGATGAACGACGAACAGCCGGTTTCGCTTTATCTGGTGGTACCGCCATCCGATAAAGACCGCTTGAAGCCGCTGATCCGCCTGATGATTACCCAGATCGTGCGTGGCCTGACCGAGAGCATGGAGTTCAAGGACGGCCGCAGCGTGGCCGGCTACAAGCATAGGCTGCTGCTATTGCTCGATGAATTCCCCAGCCTGGGCAAGCTGGATATTTTCGAAGAATCGTTGGCCTTTATCGCCGGCTATGGGCTCAAAGCCTATCTGATCATCCAGGATATCTCGCAGCTGTGGACCGCCTACGGCAAGGACGAGAGCATTTTCTCCAATTGCCATGTTCGTATCGCTTACGCCCCGAACAAGGTGGAGACGGCCGAACTGCTATCCAAGATGTGCGGTACCGCCACCATCGTCAAGCATTCCAATTCCTATTCCGGCAGCAAGTTCGGCTCCCTCTCCAATGTTTCATCCACGGTGCAGGAAGTACAGCGGCCTTTATTGACCGCCGACGAGGTGATGCGTCTGCCGGCGGCACAAAAAGATGCCAAGGGAAATGTACGAGAGGCCGGCGACATGCTGATTTTTATGGCCGGTCAAACACCGATCTACGGCAAGCAGATTCTCTATTTTCTGGACCCGACCTTTAGCGCCCGGGCCAAGGTGCCAAATCCAGCCAAAAGCGACGTGATCAGAAAGTTGAGTTAGTGATTCGCTACCGCACCGTCAGTGCGGTAGCGCTTATCTTGTTGCCAGTACTTTAATTTGAGATCTTGTTTGAAAATGGCTATTTCAACCACTGCGAAGGTGAATCAAAAATGACAAAAGCTAGAAGTGCGATTATATCTATCCTGGATAGGATACAGGGGCAATTTGGTGGTGCCGGTGGTGCCGGTGGTGCCGGTGGTGCCGGTGGGGATATTGGTGATGACGTGGCGATCACACCATTCAAAACCATGCCGGAAGTGAAGGGGCCTATGCAGCTCGATCCAGCATTGCAAGGTCAAATGGGTCATGATGCCCGCGGGCGAGATGAGATTTCTTCTGCGAGGTTCCAGGAGATAATAAGAGAAGCTACTCGGGAGGTGCAAAAGGATCTTAAGATACCGGCAACGTTAGGGGAAATGGAGTTTTCTGGCCGGCCAGTGAATGAATACATGGAAATGGCCAGGTTGAATTATCGTGAGTATGCTGAAAACAAGCCGGCTAATTGGGAGTATGTGGGTGACCAGGCGCTGGCGCGGGTGGAGGCAGCTATAAAGGAGATCAAGAATGACCAGGGCGCCGTAATATTTGCTGGAACGGAGAGAAGGGGTGACGGCTATATTGGATTGCCAGGCAAGGGCGTGAATGTAAAAATTCTTGAGGATGCCGAAGGAAGATTAGTGGTGACCTTTGGTGGGACGTTTTCGCAAGCACAAGGTGGCTATGAAAGTCCTCTCGATGGTGTCGTAGCGAAATTAAATCAGATTGGTCATGATGGGTATAGTGGCTTAATTGGCGGAGTGTCGGAAAATCTGGAGTTTTCTGTTGCTTTGATGGGCGCGGTTCAGGAACAATTTCCAAATAAGGAAATTATTGCGGTAGGGCACTCCAAGGGAGGCCTGGAGGCGATGTATGGCGCATCTCATTACGGCCTGCAGGCAGTTGTCTTCAATCCCCAGCTCGCAACAGGCGTTGTTTTGGAAAACATGAAGAAAAATATAGGTGGGGAGGGCAAAATGCTTGCGCTGTGCAATCATAACGACATGATCCCGGTAGTTTCCGGGGCGTTGGCCTCAGGGGATATGCTTTCCATCAATGCGAGAAAAGAAGAGAGTGAGAGATTTGAAAAAGAACTTAAGAATACTATAGATAATCCAGAGATGGATGGTTTGGTGGAGTTACTGCAAAAGAAGGGGTTTTACCTCTCTAAGGAATTACATAAAGACCATACTGATTTGAAAGAAATTTGCAATACACCGCTAAGTGGCGTCGATGTGAAGAAAGGACATTTCCCGGTTATCGAATCTGCAAAACAGAAAGCGGCAAGGGGGGCGGGCAAGGAGCAAGCCCAAGTCAATGCCCGTGAAAAAAATCCTGCCGAAAAGAAACAAGGCAGAGGCCGGACAAATTAAACGTAATAACCATGGAACCCCGCATGATTGTATGCTCGACTTTACCCTTCTTATCCAGCAATGCGCGCCACAGGTTGCCCTGCCGACCATGCAGGCCATTATCCGTACCGAGAGCGGTTTCAACCCCTTGGCCATCAATGTCAATGGCGGCTCGCGCCTGGTGCGGCAGCCCCGCTCCCGCGACGAGGCGGTGACTTGGGCGCAATGGCTGATGGCGCGCGGCTATTCGGTCGATATCGGGTTGATGCAGATCAATTCGGCCAACCTGCGCCGGCAGGGCTTGAACGCGGAGCAAGCGTTCGAGCCCTGCACCAACCTGCGCCTGGGCGCCACGATCCTTGCCGACAACTACCGGCGCACCGTCAAGCAAGGCAGCCGGGGCGAGTTGGCATTGTTGCGGGCCTTGTCCGCCTACAACACCGGCGACTTCGAACGGGGGATGCGCAATGGCTATGTGCATGCCGTGATGCGCGCTTCCAGGCACACCGCCAGCCCTATCAACTCCGCCGTTCCGCCGCTGCTGGGCAAGCGCTCGGCCAGCCACACCAGGACGGTGCAGGCAACGGGTGTCGCCATGCCGGCGCCAAGCCCTTCCACCGCGGTTTCACCTCATACAGCAGGTAGTGAAATCACGGGCTTTCATTTAATCAATACCATATAGGCTACTCATATGAACTATCCATTGCGCGCATTGCTCGGCGCAAGCTTATGTATAACCCTGGCCGCTTGTGGAGGCGGCAGCGGCGACGACGCGGCCGATCGGGAAATGGAGAAAGAAATCGCCAAGCATCCCGAGTGGCGTCAATACACGCCAATGGCCAATATCGACGCCATGATCAAGGACTACAAGAAGCTGAAGGAAGATAAGTCCGAAGCCGTCAAGATACGTCCCAAGCTATTGGCGACTGTGATCGGCGTCAACCCGCTGGATAAGGATCAAGGCCCTGCCTTGGCCAAGGAGTTTGGTCTGATCTACCGCCCCGAACTGTTGGTGGCGGCGGTCTATACCCCTAAGGGCTGGACGATGCTGGCCGTGAAGTCCGGCATGAATTTGAAGGAGGGCGATGTGCTCGAGATCGATCTCCCGGCGGCCAACGACTTCTCCGATCTCGAAAAAATAGATACCGTCACCAAGGAGCTCGACGCCTTGAAGGCCGATGGCAGCGTTGGTATTCGCGCGGTGCATCCCGAGTGCAAAGGCGAGAATGTGTCTTCCGCTGAATACACGCTCACCTGCAATGGCATCGCCGCGCCGTATTTCCATAATGAAAGCGAGTTTCCCAAGGATGGCATGGGTTGGGTCACCGCTGACGGCAAGGCGCCGGAAGTACCCAAAGCGCCGGAGCGACCCGAAAAGCCACGTCCGATTACCCAGGAATAAGCAGGAAATGACTTACGGCCCTGTCGGCCTGCCGCATGGGCGCTTTTGATGGGGTCGTTCAAGCACTACGGCATAAGGCATCGGTGCCGTTGGTAAAGCCGGTGCGGCGGCGATGACAAGGTGCGAATGGAGAATATCAGCTGGATTCCGGCGAGTTGTAATTGATTCTTGACACGCCGGGTGGGATTTTATATTTCGGCGTAGGCTTTGCCCATGCTGGTAAAAAGTATTTTTCGTCACTATCCTGCCTGGCCCTACATGACCAGCGGAAATAGCAAATGCCTGTTGATAATACGACCCCCGAACACCTTAAAGATATTGATAATTATATAAATAAGGTCATTGGCCCGTGGGCTACGCAGGCGCGCCTATCCTCTTTGATTGCGAAGGATTTCGACGAAATGAAGCTCGATGAGAGCATCGATGCGTCCATAAGGAGTTTCTCTTTCGGCAAGGGCGGTACCGATAACGGCGACCGGGAGGTCGGCAGGCCCGAATTTGTTCAGATCGCACCGTCCCGGGCAGGTAATAATCCCGTACCACAGGAAGAGGCAAACAACGTCATTCATAGAGGCATGGTCGAGTACGAAATGCACGACGGTAAACCCGTGGTCACCCTTTACATGTCCATCATGAACGAAAGCACGGACGGTAAGCACAAAGATATCCAGCAGGATCCGGTTACGAAAAAAATCAATATCCAGACTGGTTATGAAAAACCGCAAGCCAATGGCGAGCCTCAAAACGATCAGCAGCCGATTTGGATAAACGCGGGCCAACCCTTGCGCGCCATGAAGTGGATGGAAAAATATAAGGCAGAGAACGCCAAGGACGTAAGAATTACGCCTGGCTCGCCGGTGTTTCAGCCTTTGATACGCACTTTCAAGTTGCCGGCCGAAGACTATAAAACGATATCCGAGAACGCGATCCTCGAATACGACGCTGGTTCCGATAAGACGAAGACGTTCAACGTCGATCGGCATTATGCTTCAGATCAATTCGGCATTCGCGGCCAGGATCTCGAGACCTTGAAGGAAAAAGCGATTCCTGGCTCTCTGGTTACTTATACCGACGACCCAAGGCAATTGGACGAAGCAACCAGAACGCTGCAGAATGCTGGCACGATTGAGCCCGCAGATAAGTTGCGTAGAGCGCTCGGCGTTATCGACAACCCCGAGATGGTTCGCGAAGTATGGGTCAAGGCCGATACCGGTGACTTCAGAAAGCAGAAGGAATTTGAAAGCACGGCTGAAAAGCTGATGAATATTCATGCCGTCTGGTCTGGCAACGATGATCTTCTCGGACCAAGATGGCAGGCAATGCCTGAAAGCGCGAGATTGCCCCGCCTACGCAATGAGTTGGCTGGTCTTGGTAATAAAGCGAACCCGGCGCCCGGCGAAAACAAGCTGGAAATCTGTGACGAGCATTGGCAGCAGATTGTTGCCATACATAAAGTCGGCAAAGAGGCCATCGAACTGCAAAACACACAAAAACTGCAGGAGCCGCCGAATGTGAATGCGGGGGACACACCACAGCAGGCGGCGGTACGCCGCAAGCAAGCGGACGATCAGTTCAATAGATCCGTCAAAGTTCTGAAGGAAGGGCACTCCCCTTCCGCCGCAACGCGGAAAATAACAGGGGAAGGCCAGGCGCAGCAATTGGCGCGCTCGAACAGTCGGGGATGAACGTAGGCATGTGCCGTGTACTGGCGCATCGCTCGCTGGTATAAGCGCGCAGCTAGCCAACTGCGTTATAAGCGGGGTCGGGGATACCCGGCCCCCGACCGTAACTGGAGGTGCCGTGCTGTGCGAATCTTGATTCCCGACGACTATGCCCTGGCGTGCCAGGGGCTGGATTGTTTGCGCAAACTGCAGGATCACCAGCTGACTATCCTGGACGATCTTTCTCGCGACCCATCGGCGGATGCCATGCTGGCGGAGGCCGAATGCTTGCTGTTGATCAGGGAACGCACCCAGGTCGATGCCGAGTTCCTGCGTCGTACCCCACATCTCAAAGTGATCAGCCAGACCGGCAAACTGGCACGCAATATCGATCTTGATGCCTGCGCTGCCGCCGGAGTGGCGGTGGTGGACAGTATCGGCTCCCCCCATGCTCCGGCGGAGCTCGCCTGGTTGCTGATGATGGCGGCACGCCGTCAGTTCGTAAGCAATGTGAACGCACTCTACCAGGGGCAGTGGCAGGGTCCCATGGGTCGCATCATGCGTGGTCAGACCTTGGGCATCCTGGGTTTTGGCAAGATCGGCAAGCTGGTGGCTGGCTACGCTCACGCCTTTGGTATGCGGGTGATGGTTTGGGGTAGCGAGCGTGCCCGCACCGAAGCGCAGGCCTGTGGCTACGAGGCCGCGCCGAGCCGGCAAGCCTTCTTTGCAAGCGCCGATATTCTCAGCCTTCATCTTCGGCTGGTGGAGGGCACCGAGCGTTCAGTTACCGCAACAGACTTGGCCCGGATGAAACCCGATGCCTTGCTGGTCAATATCAGCCGCGCCGAGTTGATCGAACAAGGCGCGCTGGAGGCTGCCCTGCGCGCAGGGCATCCGGGCTTTGCGGCGCTCGATGTTTTTGAAGCCGAACCGATCTATGCGGTGGATCATCCATTACTGCAAATGCCAAATGTGCTTTGCACGCCGCACATGGGGTATGTGGAGCGGGACAGCTACGAGCTTTATTTAAGTAGCGCGATAGACAAGTTGCTGCAGGTGCTGGCGGGGGATGGCAGCCAGGTACTTAACGGTGTTTGTCCGGAAGCGCCTCGGCAATAAAAAATCCCGGCAAACACAAGGCATGCCGGGATTTTTTTCGCGAAATAGCGATAGCTTTGCTTAGAACGGAATATCGTCCTCAAAATCATCAAAGCTTTGCGGTTTCTGCGGCGCAGGGCGGGACTGGCCGCCGGCTGCCGGTGCGTCGCCCTGGTAGCCGCCGCTTGCCGGCGCGCGCGATGGCGCGGATTCGTTGTAGCTCGGCGGGGTCTGGTCGTACTCGGTGCCGCCGCCCGTACCGCCGCCGCTGCGGCCGCCCAGCATCTTCATTTCATCGGCCAGGATTTCGGTGGTGTAGCGGTCCTGGCCGGTGGTCTTGTCTTGCCACTTGCGGGTCTGCAGGCGGCCTTCGATATAGACCTGGCTACCTTTCTTCAGGTACTGGCCGGCGATCTCGGCCAGGCGGCGGTACATGACGATATTGTGCCATTCGGTCTTCTCGTTCTTCTGGCCGCTATTCTTGTCCTTCCACGACTCGGTGGTAGCGATGCTGAAATTGCAGATGGCCGTGCCGTCCGGCATATAGCGCATTTCGGGGTCTCGGCCTAGATTGCCGATCAGCAGGACCTTGTTGAGCGATGCCATATGAAAATCTCCGGTGTTGGTAGGGTGGAAGCGTTTGAGCGCCATCCACCTTGATTGCATGTTCTATGTACGAATCGGTTTGCAGGTAAGGACTACAGGTCGAGCAAGCCTACAGGTCGAGCAAGCGTTTTGCGCCGGCCTCATCCCAGCCTTCGCGCAGCACCTTGAGGTAGGCCACGCCTTCCTCGGCGATCACGACGGCTTCTTTTACACCGTCAAGGCGTGCCAGTTGCCGGGCTAGTTCGGCGGCGTTGCCCAACTGCGCGTCGGCGATATGGTACATCATCGTCCGCACCGGCATGGGCGGCTTGAGGCCCAGGGTCACCAGTAACCAGATGCCGATCAACACGGCGCAGAACACATGGACCGGCAGGGCGCCGCCATGGTGGTAAAGCCAGCCGCCGGCCGCCGATCCCACGGCGAAGCCCAATGCCTGGGTGGTGTTGTATACACCCATCGCAGTGCCCTTGGCGTCGGCCGGGGCAATCTTGGAAATCAGGCTGGGCTGGGTCGCTTCCAGAATATTGAAGGCGATAAAGTAAACGCCCAACCACGCGACGATACGGGGAACGGTGTCGAAGCCGCCGGCCATGCCCAGTTGCGCCAGCAGCATCAGGGCCACTGCCGCCAGGAAGACCTGTTTGAGCTTGTTCCTGGTCTCGGCGACGATCACCGCCGGCACCATCAATACAAAACCGACGGCCATGACCGGCAGATAGATTTTCCAATGCTCGCTCGATGCCAGCCCGGCGGTTTCCACCAGTGCCAGCGGCAGGGTAACGAACAGCGCCATCTGCGCCGCATGCAGGGCGAAGACGCCATAGTTCAGGCGCAGCAATTGCGGATCGCGCAGTACGTCGCCCAGACGCTTGGGATTGGCTTCGGCATCGGAGTGGAAGCGGCTCTGCGAGGGATCGGGAATGATCTTCCATACCCCGGCTATGGCGGCCAGCGCCAAGCCGGCTGTCAGCCAGAATATGCCAGACAAGCCTATCTGCCCGGCCAGCGCGGGGGCGGCCACCAGGGAGACGGCAAAGGTGACGCCTATGCTGCCGCCTACCATGGCCATGGCCTTGGTGCGGTTCTCCTCGCGGGTCAGGTCGGCCAGCAGGGCGGTGATGGCGGCGGAAATCGCGCCGGCGCCGGCAATGGCGCGACCGATCGCGATCCAGACCAGGTCATGGGCCAGGGCTGCCACCACGCTGCCCAGGATCAGCATCAGCAATCCGCCATAGATGACCGGCTTGCGGCCGATACGGTCGGACAGCATGCCCAGCGGTAGCTGCAGCATGGCCTGGGTAAGGCCGTAGATGCCAAGGGCGAAACCGACCAAGGTGTGGTTGTCGCCGCCGGGCAACTGGCGCGCATAGAGGGCGAACACCGGCAAGACCAGGAACATGCCCAGCATGCGCAAGGCATACAGGCCAGCGAGACCGGCGGAAGCGCGAAGTTCGAGCGGGGACATGGACACCGATAGGGATGCGAAAGGCGGGATTCTACCAAATTCGCAGGTGAAACCTGTGGCGGGGTGACCGGCCGCAAGTTTGCTCGCGAAAAAATCGTTGCTTGCTCAGTAGGGCGTAGGGCTCGGCGGGGTTGTCAACTTCAGCTAGTAGGGTGTTTTGCAATGCTATTGTAATACGCCTTTAAATGGGCCAATTCAATTCGCGAGCCGATAGTGATCAGCTTATCGGCGGCAATGCCCCCGGTTTTTCTGAATTGTTCGATTTCTTCAGCTGAAAGGAGGGAGTCTCCGGTGGCCGATGGTTTTTTCAATTCTTCAATTGCGGCAAGCGCATGTTCTGGGTTTGGAGTGCCATCGGAAGTCTTCTCTAAGTACCAGCAGTTGATGGAAGAGCTGGAGTCGAGCATCAGCATATATTCACTGCGCGTGTTATCGCTGGTTTGTGCTCCAGCCCACTTATATAAACGGGTTATGACGCTAGCTTTATTTTCACCGGAAAGTACGGTTAAAGTGCTGCTGGGGTCCGAAAGCCATTTCGGTGGATTGCTTTGCAGATTTTTGGAAACGTGTGGACTAAGTCCTTGGTGGTCTTTAAGTTGCATCAGCTCTATGGGTGGGTATTTTTTGCCCTGCTCGCCATAGAGGCCTAGGGAAATGATTCCATCTTCGCAGGTCAGTTTAAGTTGGCTTTTGTCAGGCAGTAGATTTAATCCCTTGACCGAGTCAAGCATAATACTCGTGTTGGACATGAAACGGTGCAACGCCTCGGGGGTCGATATGCCTTTGAAATCCTTCGTCGCCTGGTGGAGTTTGTGCACGAGGATTTTTATGTTATTTTCTTTAATCTTGAGCTCGCGATGGAATTTCCCGCCTAAGAGATATTTACTAAAGAAGTCTTGTATGCGTACAAGTATGCCCTCGCTGGTTGCCCTGTCTTGGGCTGTGCTTAAATCTTCGGTCTTTAAACTTTCGCCTATAATTTTGAAACGATCCTGGCTCAGTTTGTTGCGATTGATTGTAGTCATTTGATTCCCTTTTTTATGAGTGTTTCGCAAAAATTCATACTCTTGTTATAAATAATGCCAATCAATGATCAACGCTTCTACAAACAGCAGGCAATTTTAGCTTTTGTGCAGATTCGCCAAGTCCGCCGCCAGTAAAGGGTTCACCCCAGACTGGCAATGTTGTCGTCATGAAATGCTCCGGAAGTGGCACTTCCTGGCCCACTGTCCGCCACCCGCCCCCTCACCGTCACGCTCTAGCCGGCCAACTCCGGTAAACTCTCCGGTCGCCCTTTCGCCATCCGAGCCAGGCCATGAGCTACCGTCCCATCGATTCGAACAATCTGATCCGTATTCGTGGTGCGCGCACCCACAATTTGAAGAATGTGAACCTGGATCTGCCGCGGCACCAGCTGGTGGTGATCACCGGCCTGAGCGGTTCGGGCAAGTCTTCGCTGGCCTTCGATACGCTCTATGCCGAGGGGCAGCGGCGCTATGTGGAAAGCCTGTCGGCCTATGCGCGCCAATTTCTGCAGTTGATGGAAAAGCCCGATGTGGACCTGATCGAAGGCCTTAGCCCGGCGATCTCCATCGAGCAGAAGGCCACCAGCCACAATCCGCGCTCGACGGTCGGCACGGTCACCGAGATCCACGACTATCTGCGGCTGCTGTATGCCCGGGTGGGCACGCCGTATTGCCCCGACCACAAACAACCGCTGGAGTCGCAGACGGTCAGCCAGATGGTGGATCACGTACTGGGTCTGCCGGAAGACACGAAATTGATGGTGTTGGCCCCCGTCATCATGGGCAAGAAGGGTGAAAACCTCGATCTGTTCGACGAGCTTCGCGCGCAAGGTTTTGTGCGGGTGCGGGTGGACGGCGAGGTGTACGAGATCGACGCCGTGCCGAAGCTGGACAAGAACAAGAAGCACACCATCGAAGTGGTGGTGGACAGGCTGAAGGTGCGCGAGGACCTGAAGCAGCGCTTGGCCGAATCGTTCGAGACCGCCTTGCGGCACGCGGACGGCCGCGCGATCGCGGTGGAGATGGAAAGCGGTAAGGAATACTGGTTCTCGGCCAAGTTCGCCTGTCCCATCTGCAGCTATTCCTTGCCTGAGCTGGAGCCGCGGCTGTTCTCCTTCAATAACCCGATGGGTGCTTGCCCGAAGTGCGATGGCCTGGGCGCCATCCAGTTCTTCGATCCCAAGCGGGTGGCGGCGTTTCCGCACCTATCGCTGGCGGCAGGCACCATCAAGGGCTGGGACAAGCGCAATCAGTTCTACTTCCAGATGCTGCAAGGCCTGGCGGAACACTATGGTTTCGACGTGGATGCCCCCTGGGATACCCTCAGCGAGGAAGTACAGCATGTTGTGCTGAGCGGTTCGGGCAAGGAAGAAATCCGGTTTATCTACCTGAACGAAAAGGGCAACAAGTTCGAACGGGCCCATCCTTTCGAAGGCATCATCCCCAATCTGGAACGGCGCTATCGCGAAACCGATTCCTTGGCCGTACGCGAAGAGCTGGCCAAATATCTGAACAATCAGCCTTGTCCCGTCTGCTACGGCGCGCGCCTGCGGCTGGAGGCCCGCCACGTGCTGATCGGCGGCAAGAATATCTTCGAGGTCAGCCAACTCTCCCTGCGCAATTCCAGCACCTTCTTCGCCGAGCTGAGCCTGCAAGGCAACAAGGCGCAGATCGCCGAGAAGATCGTCAAGGAAGTGGGCGACAGGCTGGGCTTCCTGGTCAATGTCGGCCTGGACTATCTGTCGCTGGACCGTTCGGCCGATACGCTGAGCGGCGGCGAGGCGCAGCGTATCCGGCTGGCCTCGCAGATCGGCTCGGGGCTGACCGGGGTGATGTATGTGCTGGACGAGCCGTCCATCGGTCTGCACCAGCGCGACAACGACCGGCTATTGCTGACGCTCAAGCGCCTGCGCGATCTGGGTAATAGCGTGATCGTGGTCGAGCACGACGAAGATGCCATCCGCGCGGCCGACTGCCTGGTCGATATGGGTCCGGGCGCCGGCGTGCATGGCGGCTATGTGCTGGGAGTGGGGCGGCCGGAAGAGATCATGGCCAACCCCGATTCCATTACCGGACAATATCTGTCCGGTGTTCGCAAGATCGCCGTGCCGACCCAGCGCCGCCAACCCCAGGCCGATCGCTGGCTGACGCTGAAGGGCGCGCGCGGCAACAATCTCAAGGGTGTGGATCTGGCGCTGCCGCTGGGCATGATGGTCTGCATCACCGGCGTATCGGGTTCGGGCAAATCCACCCTGATCAACGATACCCTCTATACCGCTGCGGCACGGCACATCTACGGCAGCAACGGCGAACCGGCCGCCCACGACGAGATCCATGGCCTGGACCAGTTCGACAAGGTGATCAATGTCGACCAGTCGCCCATCGGCCGCACGCCCCGTTCCAACCCGGCCACCTATACCGGCCTGTTCACGCCTATCCGCGATCTGTACGCCGGCGTGCCCATGTCGCGCGAGCGCGGCTACGGGCCGGGCCGTTTTTCCTTCAACGTCAAGGGCGGACGCTGCGAGGCCTGCCAGGGGGATGGCGTGATCAAGGTGGAGATGCACTTCCTGCCGGATGTCTATGTGCCTTGCGATGTCTGTCACGGCAAGCGCTACAACCGCGAAACGCTGGAAGTGCAATACAAGGGCAAGAACATCACCGAAGTGCTGGAAATGACCGTGGAGCTTGCCCGCGAGTTCTTCGACGCGGTGCCCACTATTGCCCGCAAGCTGCAGACCCTGATGGACGTCGGCCTCAGCTATATTCGGCTGGGCCAGTCGGCGACCACCTTGTCCGGGGGCGAAGCGCAGCGGGTCAAGCTGGCGCTGGAATTGTCCAAGCGCGATACCGGCCGCACGCTCTATATCCTGGATGAACCCACTACCGGGCTGCATTTCCAGGATATCGACCTGCTGCTGACGGTGTTGCAGCGGCTGACCGAGCACGGCAATTCGGTGGTGGTGATCGAGCACAATCTGGACGTGATCAAGACCGCCGACTGGCTGATCGACCTGGGCCCGGAAGGCGGGGCGGGCGGCGGGCAAATTATCGCGACCGGTACGCCGGAAGACGTAGCAGCCAATCCCATCAGTTATACCGGTCACTATCTGAAGAAATTATTGGCGAACTGATCACGTTCGCTTAAGCCGGGTTTATCCCCGTTCTGCCCATCCCTCGGGCGGTGTGCCAGGCCGGCCGCCGCCCCGCAAGCGAAGGAAGCGCCATGAATGCCAATCAGCACAACCCAGTCGTCGCCCGTATCCCCGCCTTGCGGCAAGCCATGCAGGCACATGGCCTGGCGGCCTACATCGTGCCGTCGGCCGATCCGCATTTGTCCGAGTACCTGCCGGCGCGCTGGCAAGGCCGGCGCTGGCTGACCGGTTTCCATGGTTCGGTCGGTACGCTGGTGGTGACCGCCGACTTTGCCGGCCTGTGGGTGGATAGCCGCTATTGG
This sequence comes from Chitinimonas arctica, assembly GCF_007431345.1. NCBI lineage: Bacteria > Pseudomonadati > Pseudomonadota > Betaproteobacteria > Neisseriales > Chitinibacteraceae > Chitinimonas > Chitinimonas arctica. The sequence goes on from NZ_CP041730.1 coordinate 3,374,969, forward strand.
ACCCAGGCGGAGGCCGAACTGAGCGGTTCCGGCATCGCCATGATGAAGATTCCGGTAGCCAGCAGCGCCCAGCATCTGGACTGGCTGGCCGCCAATGTGGCGACCGGCGCCAGCGTTGGCGTTGACGGTGCCGTATTGGGCTTGCTGGCAGCGCGTGCCCTGCAGGCTGCCTTGGACGGCAAGGGCATCGCCCTGCGTACCGAACTGGATCTGTTGGAAACAGCGTGGCCCGAGCGGGCCGGCCTGCCGAGCGCCGCCATTTACCAGCACGAAGCGCCGTACGCGACCATGACACGCGCCGCCAAGCTGGCCCTGGTTCGCGCCGAAATGGCCAAGCTGGGTGCCGACCAGCACTTTATCTCTACCCTGGACGACCTGGCCTGGCTGTTCAATCTGCGCGGCGCCGATGTGAACTACAACCCGGTGTTCGTCGGCCATGCCTTGCTGGGCTTGTCGGAAGCGACCCTGTTTGTCGCCGCCGGCAAGATCGATGCGGCGCTGGCGGCCCTGCTTGCCGCCGACGGCGTCAGGATCGCCGCTTACCAGGACGCGGGCGCCGCGCTGGCTGCCCTGCCGGCCACGGCCCGGCTATTGATCGATCCGCGCCGTATCACCTTGGGCCTGCGCCAGGCCGTGCCCGCCGAGGTCGAGGTGATCGAGGCCATCAATCCGTCTACCTTCGCCAAATCGCGCAAGCATGAGGCGGAGGCGGGTTTTGTCCGGCAGGCCATGGAGCAGGACGGCGCCGCGCTGTGCGAATTCTTCAGCTGGCTGGAAGGCGCGCTGGGGCGCGAGCGGGTGACCGAACTGGATATCGATAAACAGATCACCGCCGCCCGCGCTCGGCGCTCCGGCTTTGTCTGCCCCAGCTTCGCCACCATCGCCGGATTCAATGGCAACGGCGCGATGCCGCATTACCGGGCTACCGAGGCCAACCATGCCGTGATCGAAGGCGACGGCTTGCTGCTGATCGACTCCGGCGGACAGTACTTGGGCGGCACCACCGATATCACCCGGGTAGTCGGCGTGGGACAGGTCAGTGCCGCGCAGAAGCGCGACTGCAGCCTGGTCCTGAAAGGCATGATAGGACTGGCGACCGCCCGTTTTCCTCGCGGTACCAAGAGCCCGACGCTGGACGCGCTGGCCCGTGCGCCGATCTGGGCCGAACTGATCGACTATGGTCATGGCACCGGCCATGGCGTGGGGTATTTCCTGAATGTGCACGAAGGCCCGCAGGTGATTTCGCCGCACGCCGCGCCGGAAGCCCACACGGCCATGGAACCCGGCATGATCACTTCCGATGAGCCCGGCATCTATCGGCCAGGCCAATGGGGTGTGCGGATCGAGAACCTGCTGCTGAACGTGTCGGCCGGCAGCGGCGAGTTCGGCGAGTTCCTGGCCTTCGAAACCCTCACCCTCTGTCCCATCGACACCCGCTGCCTGGACCATGCGCTGCTGCGGGCCGATGAAATCGCCTGGCTGAACAGCTACCACGCGATGGTGCGCGAACGTCTGCAGCCGCATGTGAGCGGCGCGGCGCGCGATTGGCTGCTGCAGCGCACCGAAGCCATCTGATCAATCCGTCCGAACCTCAACCAAGTAGGAAATCGCATCCATGCCCACGTCGTTTGCTTCCTTCCGCTGGGGCCGTTGGCTATCAGCCGTGCTGCTGCTTATCGCCTTGCTTGGCGCGGCCTATGTCTGGGCGGTGCTGAACTGGAACTATGCGGAGGGCGAGCGGGCCGGCTTCGTACAGAAGCTGTCGCGCAAGGGCTGGATCTGCAAGACCTGGGAAGGCGAGCTGGCCATTATCAATATGCCCGGGACGCTGACCGAGAAATTCACCTTCACCGTCCACGACGAGAAGCTGGTGACGGCCATCAACAACAGCCTGGGACGTAAGGTGACGCTCTACTACGAGCAGCATGTGGGGGTGCCGACCAGCTGTTTTGGCGACACCATGTATTACATTACGCGGGTACGGACGGTGGATTAGGAACGCGCTGAACGAACATGGAGGCCTCCGCCTCCATGTTTGGACGTCCCTGGCGTTACGCAGCCGAGACTATTTCTTCAGCACCAGCTCCAGCATCCGGTCGGCGAGATCCGACGGGCTATTGCTGCCATCGCTCTTGTACCATTGGATGGTCCAATGCAGGCCGCCCAGCAGGAGCTTGCGCAGCAGGCGGGTATCCTGGTGCACCAGGCCGGCCTTGGCGGCTTCGTCCAGCACCAGTTGCCAATCGCGCTCGTAGGCATCGCGCAGCTTGATCAACTCGGCGCGGGCTTTTTCCGACAGGCTGGGCCATTCGTACAGCAGCACCGACAAGGCGCCCTTGTCGTCGCCCAGCAGGGTGTCCAGATGGACACGGCACAAGGTGCGCAGGCGATCCAGCGGCGTCTTGGCATTAGCCAATGCTTCTTCGGCGCGGTCGGTCAGATCGCCGATGCCGGCGGCCATCACGGCGACCAGCATCTCTTCCTTGGTGCGGAAGTGATAGAACAGGCTGCCCGATTGCATACCCACGGCCTGGGCCAGGTCGCGCACCGTCGTCCGCTCATAGCCTTGTTCCTTGAACAGGCGGCTGGCGGCGGCGATCAGTTCGGCCCGGCGTGTCTTCTCTTCTGGTGTGGTCATGATGCTTTTCTGGTTGGGGCCATCTATACGAAGCTTTGTTGCATCAGGTGGCGAACAAAATCCAAAGACTGGATGGCGCATTTTATACGCAATCGCTAGTGTGGTGTACCTGAAATAGCATTAATTAATAACTTTGCCTGCACGAGCAATGGCCTCAAGGATTGAATCTGCGCTTTTGCGCCATACAAAGGGCTTCGGGTTGGTGTTGTGGATGTCCAAGTAGTGGCGGATTGACTGCTCTAGATCGGCGACGCTGCTGTGGGCACTACGCTTGATCCACTTCTCACTGATTTGTGAGAAAAAACGCTCCACAAGGTTGAGCCAGGAGGCCGAAGTTGGCGTGAAGTGCAGATGGTAGCGTGGCCTGCTGGCGAACCAGGCACGCACCTTCTCCGTCTTGTGCGTCCCGTAATTGTCCATGATCAGGTGGATATCCAGGTCTGCCGGTACGCTTGCGTCGATGGTATTGAGGAACTGCAGAAATTCGACGCTCCGGTGGCGACGTTTGAGTTGGCCAATGACCTTGCCAGTGGCCACATCCAGAGCTGCGAACAGCGAAGTCGTCCCGTGCCGCTTGTAATCGTGTGTCCGGGTTTCTGCTTTGCCGAACGTAAGCGGAAGTGAAGGCTGCGTTCTATCCAGTGCCTGAATCTGGCTCTTCTCATCCACGCAGAGCACCAAGGCACGATCCGGCGGGGCGAGGTACAAGCCCACCACATCGCGGACCTTATCGACAAAATTCGGATCGGTGGAAAACTTGAACGTCTCCAGCCGATGGGGCTTGAGCCCGAACGCGTGCCAAATGCGCTGCACTGTGGACGCCGACACGCCTGTTGCCTTGCTCATCGTGCGCACGCTCCAGTGCGTCGCGTCAGTAGGCTTACTGTTCCGGACACGATCAATCACCGCCTGAACGTGTTCGTCTAGCACCGTGCGAGGCCGCCCCGACCTCGGTGCATCGGTCAGCCCTGCCAGACCATACGACTCGTACCGACGACGCCACCTTGAGACGGTCTGCGCAGTGGTATCCAGCCGCTTCGCGATCTCTTTGCCTCCTTCGCCGTCAGCACAACTGAGCACAATCTGAATTCGTAGCTTCTCATCGGCCGGCGCCTTGCGCAGCGCCAAACGTGCATTCAGCTCTCTGCGCTGCTCTTCGGATAGTTCCAGCTTCTTGATCGGGCGGCCCGTTCTGGTCATCGTCATAGTCTCCATGAGCTATTGAACTACGACAATTATACCAAATATTTAATTAATTCTACTTTTGAGACACCACACTAGGTCAAGCGCACGCTTGTCAGCCCACCATGGACCGTAAGTGGCGGAGAGAGGGACCCTGGCCGGTCCGAATTACCCGCCAAATGCCCGCCGCCGCGGATTTCCAGCCAGGCGCCAAATAAGTGATAGCGCCGGGCCGATACGGCAAGTCATTGATATGGAAGGATGGTAGTAGCTATCCCGGTGCAATTGGTGAAAGAGCATAAAGTGATGTGATTGCATTTTTTCTGCGCCTCCCCAAGCATGTTAATAAAGCCACATAGGCGATCAGGAGTATTCCATGCGTATTGCCTTTCTTTTGACCCTGTTTTGTACGAGCGCATTCGCCGCCGGGGTGGATTCCTTTACCCCCCAAGGCGCGGTACGCGATGTACGGCAAGCCAAGGCGCTGTTCTCCGAGGCGATGGTTCGCTTTGGCGATCCGCGCCTGGCAGATCCTTTCGAAATCCGCTGCGGCGAAGAAAAAGGGACCGGTCGCTGGATCGATGACAAGACCTGGGTCTATGACTTCGTCCGCGACGTACCGTCCGCTGCTTCCTGCCAATTCGATCTCAAGGCAGGATTGAAAACGCTCAAGGGCACACCTTTGCCCGCCGCCGCCTTCGCTTTCAATACCGGCGGCCCCGAGCCGGGTGGCCCCAATCAGATGCTCTGGCCTTCCAGCGGCGAAACGATCGATGCGAGCCAGGTATTCATCGTGCCGTTCGGTGCGCCGCCCACCCTGCAGAGCCTGCTGGCCAAGACCCGCTGTGAAGTGGAAGGTATCCGTGAACGCATGCCGGTGACCGTGCTGACGCCGGCCGAGCGCACCAAACTATTCCTTGGTTTCTTCGGTAAGGACACCAGGAGTTGGCCGGTCAATGCCGAGGCGCTGCGTTGCCAGCGGCCCTTGCCGGCCGATACCAAGGTCGAACTGGTTTTCGATGCGGGCCTGGCCGCCGCCAATGGCTTGAGCCTGCGCGAACCGATGCGCTTCGAATACCGTGTCCGTCCCAAGTTCACCGCCTGGGTCGGCTGTGAACGCACGCGCGACAAAGCGGCCTGCATTCCGATTTCACCTATTACCCTGAATTTCAGTACCGCGGTGAGTCTGGCGCAAGCCAAGGCGGCGGTTTTGAGCAGCGCGGACGGCAAACAGCGTTGGTCGCCCGAACCCTTCTCCGAACAGGATATCGAGACGATCGAGGACGAGGCCGGCAAGCGCATCCAGCAGGTCAGCTCGATGCGCTTCAAACCCTTGTTTCCCGAGAGCACCACCCTGCGTATGGCCCTGCCGGCCAATCTACGCGACGAATATGGCCGGGTACTGAGCAATGCCGCGCAGTTTCCGCAAACGGTCAAGATCGATAGTTTTCCCGCGCTGGCCAAGTTCGCCGCCGATTTCGGCGTTGTCGAGCGCAGCGTTGGCGTATTGCCGGTGACGGTGCGCAATGTGGGCGAGGCCGCCAAGGCTGCCGCGACGCCCCCTCCTCCAAGCGGGGTAATGGACAAGCTGGCCGATATGGCCAAGCGTGCCACCGGCAGCGAGGAAAAACCGGCGCCCGCCGGCCTGGGCTTGCCCTACCGCCAGCTGAATGTGAATAAGGAAGCCGATATCCTGCGCTGGTATCTGCGCCTCAGGCAGGGTGCCCAGGCACAGGAGAACAAGGATTATCGCTCCGCTTCCCTGTTGGCCAAGGAAGCGGGCGCCCAGCAATTCCGCCTGCCTGCACCCAACGATAACCAGGCCGCCGAAGTGATCGGCCTGCCCTTGCCGCAAAGCGGCTTGACCATCGTGGAAGTGGAAAGCGCCAGGCTTGGTCAGCGCCTGCTGCAGCCGGTGGCGCCCATGCAGATCGCTGCCGGCGCCCTGGTCACCAATCTCTCGGTGCATTTGCGGCGGGGCCACGACGATGCCCTGGTCTGGGTTACCTCGCTGGACAAAGGCTGGCTGGTGAACGCCGCCAGCATCAGCCTGCTCGACTGCAAGGGACGCCTGTTGGCCAGCGGCAAGACCGACAAGCAGGGCATCTGGCAGTATGGCAAGGCCTTGCCCGCCCAGCGCTATGACTGTCCGTTGTTTGCCTTTGCCCGCCAGGGACAGGATGTGGGCTTTGTGGCATCGGACTGGGATCAGGGTATCGAGTCTTGGCGTTTCGGCGTCGATACCGAGCGGGAACGGAGCCAGCGCAGCAGCCTGCATGCGGTCTTCGACCGTGGCTTGTATCGTGCCAACGAAACGGTTTCGATCAAATTGCTGGCGCGGGAAAGGACCGCGGGCGGTTTCGGCTGGCTGGCCGACGCGCAATTGCCCAACCAGGTGAAGCTGGTCCATATGGGCTCGGACGAAAGCGTGGTACTGCCGGTCAAGTGGCGTAGCGGTGCGGCGGAGTTGAGTTGGAAGGTGCCGGCCGAGGCCAAGCTGGGCAGCTACTCGGTGCAGGCGGAACGCAAGCAGGGCAAGACCATCAGCAATCTGGGCGAAGCCGGCAGTTTCAATGTGGCGGAGTTCCGGGTACCGCTGATGCGCGGCGTGCTCAAGCTGCCGGTCAATCCGGTGGCGGTGGACAAGCTCGATGCGCACGCGCAGGTGCAGTATCTGGCTGGCGGTCCGGCCGCCGGCGAGAAGATCAAGCTGCGCGGCGTGGTACGCCCCATGGGTGGACGGAACCTGGACGATTTCGAAGGGTTCGATTTTTCCAATGGCGACGTGTCGCCGGCGGTTACGCGTGGCGCGGAGGATGGCGAATACCAAGGTGGGGCGGGAGACACATCGCTGGAAAACGTCGAGGCCACCTTGGACAAAGCGGGTGGCGCGACCCTGTCGCTGGCGGGTTTGCCGACGCTGAGGGGCCGGCTTGGCTAAGCGCCGAACTGGAGTATCGCGATCCGAACGGCGAAGTGCAGACCAGCTCCAACGCCACCATAGTCTGGCCGGCCGCCGTGCAGGCCGGTATCAAGCTGGCCGATCCACAAGCGAGCGGCATTCCCATGGAATTGGCGGTGGCCAGTCTGGCCGGTAAACCGCTGGCCGGTCGCAGCGTCAAAGCGGAGGCTTGGACCCGCGTGGTCGATAGCCACCGAAAGCGTCTGGTCGGGGGCTTTTACGCTTATGAGGATAGCGAGCGCTACCAGGCGCTGGGCGAGATCTGCAATGGCAAGACCGATGCCAAGGGACGGCTTGCTTGCTTGATGCCGGCGCGCCACCGGGGTTCGGTCGTGCTGCGGGTTTCCAGCCGCGACGATGCCGGCCGGACGTCCTACAGCAATGCCGAAGTCTTTATGCCGGGCGACGGGACCGATTGGGAACGGGTCAGCGACAGTGACCGCATCGATCTGATCGCGGACAAGAAGAGCTACGAACCTGGCCAGACCGCCACGCTGCGGGTGAAGATGCCGTTCCGTGAAGGCAGCGCCTTGATCGCGGTCGAGCGGGAGCGGGTGCTGGAATGGCGAACCCAGGTGCTCACCGCCGCCAATCCCGTTATCAAGATTCCCTTGAAGGCCAATTACGGTCCCAATGTCTTTGTGTCGGTGATGGTGGTGCGTGGCCGCTTGGCCGATCCCGCGGCCACCGCGCTGGTCGATCTGGCCAAGCCGGCCTACAAGCTGGGCATCGTGAACCTGCGGGTGGGCGGGAAGGGCTACGCGCTGGATGTGAAGGTGAACACCGACAAGTCCCTCTACCAGACCCGTGACAAGGCCACGGTCAAGATCGCCGTCAAGTCGGCCGATGGCAAGCCCCTGGCCAAGGGCGCCGAAGTTGCGGTGGCGGCGGTGGACGAAGGATTGCTGGCCCTGCGCGCCAATGACTCCTGGAAATTGTTGGAGGGCATGCTGGGTGAGCGGCCCTATGGTTTCTTTACCGCCACTGCGCAAGGCCAGGTGGTAGGCAAGCGCCATTTCGGCCGCAAAGCCGTGCCGGTAGGCGGTGGCGGTGGCCGCGGCGGCACCCGCGAGCTGTTCGATACCTTGCTGCTGTGGAAGGGCCGGGTAGCCTTGGATGAGAAGGGTGAAGCCACGGTCGAAGTGCCGCTGAACGACTCCCTGACCAGCTTCAAGATCGTGGCGGTCGCCACCGCCGGTCCGGATCGCTTTGGCACCGGCGAAGCCAGTATTCGCGCCAGCAAGGACGTGATGCTGTTCTCGGGACTGTCGCGCGCCGTGCGGCAGGGCGATCGTTTCGAAGCCGGCTTTACCGTGCGCAATACCACCCAGCAGACAGTGAAGCTGAATGTCAGCGCCCGAGTGGAAGGACAGGCTGCGCTAAATCCGCAGGTGGTGGAACTGGCCGGCGGCGCCGCCAAGGAAGTGGTCTGGCCGGTGACGGTACCGGCCGACGCCACCCAGCTGAGCTGGACCGCCGAAGTTGCCGGCGACGGCAGGGTGTACGACAAGCTGGCGCAAAAGCAGGCGGTTTTGGAAGCCGTACCGGTGCGGGTGTTGCAAGCCACGCTGACGCAGGTGCCACCCGATTACAGCCTGCCGCTGGCCCGTCCGGCGGATGCGCTGAGCGGTCGTGGCGGCATCAGCATCAATTTGTCGCCTAGCCTGGTCGCGGCCCTCGATGGGGTGGAGGATTACTTCCGGGCCTATCCCTATACCTGCCTGGAGCAACAGACTTCGCGCGCCATCGGCCTGGATGATCAACGCGCCTGGACAGCGGTGCTGGCCAAGCTGGACAGCTACCTGGATCAGGATGGTCTGGCCAAGTACTTCCCTTATCCGGGCCAGGGCAGTCCGGTCTTGACCGCGCATTTGCTCAGCCTGGCGGCCGATAGCGGCTGGCCTTTGCCGGACAAGGGGCGCGAGCGGATGAAAGCGGGATTGACCGCCTATGTCGAAGGTAGGGTGCAGAGAGGCGTTGCGGGTAGCAATAGCAGCGCACGCGCGATTGTTCAGCTCGATGCGATCGCCGCCTTGGCACGCCACGATGCTGCCCGACCCGCCATGCTGGATGCGCTGGTGCTGGAGCCGAATCGTTGGCCCACCAGTACCGTACTCGACTGGCTGGTAGTGCTGAATAAGCTGACCGATCTGCCCAAGCGCGCCGAGCGCCTGAAGGAAGCACGCCAGATTCTTGTCGCCCGCCTGGATCTGTCCGGGACCACCCTGAATTTCTCGGGTAAACCGAGCGACGAATATTGGCGGACCATGGATTCGGCCGACGCCGATGCCGCCCGCATCCTGCTCGATACGCTGGCGGACAACACGCGCAAGGCCGACCTGGGCCGACTGGCTCGCGGCGTCGTGTCCCGGCAGTCGCGCGGGCACTGGGATACCACGGTGGCCAATGCCTGGGGCGCGCTGGCCTTGCGCAAGTTTGCCGCGCAGGCCGAAGCAGGACAGCCGACCGGCAGCACCTTTGCCAAGGCGGCTGGCGAACAGAGCCTCGATTGGGCCAAATCACCGAAGGGCGGCAGCCTGATGCTGGCCTGGCCGGATCAAGCTGCTACGCTGAATTTGCGTCACCAGGGGAATGGCAAGCCTTGGGCGATCATCGAGGCGAAAGCGGCGCTGCCCTTGAAAGCGCCGCTCGCGTCCGGTTATCGCCTGGAAAAGCAATGGATGCCGATCGAGGCAAAGGGCAAAGCCTTCGGGCGGGGGGATGTCTGGCGGGTAAGGCTGACAATCGATGCGCAGGCCGATATGAGCTGGGTAGCGGTCAATGACCCGATTCCAGCCGGCGCCCAGTTGTTGGGACGAGGCTTGGCAAGCGATTCGAACTTGCTTGCGCGCGGGGAAGGCAAGGAGGGTTATTGGCCGTCTTTCGAGGAGCGTGGCGATACGGCCTATCGTGCCTATTACGAGTGGCTGCCTAAAGGCAGGCATGTGCTTGAGTACACCGTGCGGCTCAATACCCGTGGCGATTTCGCCTTGCCGCCAAGCCGTGTGGAGGCCTTGTATGCGCCGGAACGTTTTGGCGAAATACCCAATGTAAACGTCAAGGTGCAGTAGGCGTTTCAACGGCATCCATACCGCCATGGGGGCATTTGATCGTCGGAAGCTAGCCTTATATGCAAGGCGCCATCGGTTTCCGATGGCGCCAAGTGTATCCAGCTTGCATAGGGACCTGTGAGTATTGCCAAATTCTGGCTTACAATTCGTGAACAACTTGAACAAAGTGCCGGAACACGATGACAACAAGGATATTTTTGTCTGCCATGCTGCTGCTAGGCCTTTCCGGTTGTGATCGACTGTCCGAATTGGCCAACCAGGCCAAGCTCAACGGTCGCGCGATCGGCGCGGCTTGCCGGCATTCCGGCCGGGCACTCGAAGATTGTTTTCAACGTAATGCAAGGGTTTCAAAAGCCGATGTCTACGCCGGCTGGAAGGAAATGAATGAGTACATGACCAAGAACAAGCTTGATGTGGTCTCTCCACCCGCCGATATGCCTAACAAAAAAGGTCCTGCGGCAAGTGTGGAGATTGGGGGGGGAGAAACACCGGCCGAAGCGCAGCCCGCTACGCCGGTTCAGACCGATAAGCCGGCGGGCACGCCGGCGGATGGCTGAAAAAGCGCATACCTAAGGAGGCGCGGAACAATTAACGATGCTCGGCCAAGCGGCAAGGAAGGCAACATGATGGAAATATCGATTCGGGTCGATAGCACTGCCCTTACCCTCGTATCGAGGCAACCTTGCCGTCGCGCGCTTGACGTTTTGTTCGCAAGCTTCCCCAACCCAATTGGTGCTGCATGATCGCTACGCTAAAGCAAATCCCGCTGTTCTACGGTCTTTCCGATGACGAATTGGCCCATATCGAGGCATCGGCGGTCGCGAAGACCTATCCGAAGGGCACCATCATCATCAACGAAGGGGACGCCGGCAGTTCGATGTTCCTATTGATGCAGGGACGCCTGAAGGTTTTCGTCAGCGACTCGAACGGCAAGGAATACGTGTTGGCGGTTCTTGGACCGGGCGAATACGTGGGGGAATTGTCCCTATTGGACGACGAACCGCGTACCGCTTCGGTTGAAACCGAAGAACAAAGTACCTTTCTGGTGATCCAGAAGGAAGATTTCCTCGCCCTGCTGCACAACCATCCGGGCATCCAGTTCAAGGTGCTGGTCAGTCTGGTAAGGCGTACCCGCCAATTGACCGAGGCGGTCAAGAACCTGGCGCTGAAGGATGTCTATAGCCGCGTACGCCTGTTGTTCGAAGACTTGGCGATCGAAAAGGAAGGCCAGTACTTCATCGAAGAGCCCATGACCCAGCAGGCCATCGCCGACCGGGTAGGGTCCTCGCGCGAGATGGTCGCGCGGATCATGAAGGAACTGGTATTCGGCGGCTACGTGCGGATCGAGAATCGCCGCTTGATCATCCTGCAGAAGATGCCGGAGGCATTCTGAAGCCAGGCGGCGAGACAGCGAAAAGCCGGCCATCCAGGCCGGTTTTTCATGTGCCGCACCCGCGCGCCGTTATTCAGCTTTTGTTCACTGCTAGCTGGGCAAACTGCTTCCCATACCTCATCAACAGGGAGCCCTTCATGAAACGCCTCGCCATTCTCAGCCTGATCGCCACCAGTTTTGTCGCAGCCCAGGCTGAAAGTTTCAACGATACCGCGCGCGTTCGCAGCGTCGAGCCGCAATACGAACGTATCAGCTCGCCGCGTAAGGAATGCAGCAGCGAGATCGTGACCGAAACGCGCCGCTCCGGCGGCGAGCGCGAATACGGCGGCGCGGTGGTGGGTGGTATTGCCGGCGCCATCGTCGGTAATCAGGTCGGCAAGGGCCATGGCCGCGAAGCGGCGACCGCCTTGGGCGCCGTGGTAGGTGCGCTGGCCGGCGATCATATCGACAACCGCGACAATCGCGTGCAATACGAAGAAGTGCCCCGTGAAATTCAGCGTTGCCGCACGGTCGAGGATTGGCAGACCCGAGTCACCGGTTATCGCGTCAATTACGACTATCGCGGTCAGCAATACACCACATTCATGCGCAATAATCCCGGCAAGACCATGTCGGTGCGCGTTTCGGTGGAACCGTTGGAGCAGTAAGCCGAATCGCTTGCGCCACGACCACCGCTATCATCTGGATCAGTCATGAAAAAATTACTCATCCTGCTGGGGAGCGTGCTGCTCAGCATTTCCGCCCCGGCCTGGGCTGATGTTGGCCGCGACGATGCGGCGGCCATCGCGCAGCGTGTCAGCGGCGGCCGGGTACTATCGGTGGAGCGTGCCGAGCGCGATGGCCATGCGGTCTGGCGCGTCAAGGTAGTGACCGGCCAAGGCGAAGTAAAAGTCATCTTTATCGATGCGGCCAGCGGCCGCACCCTGTGAGCCCCCATGCGATTGTTGTTGATTGAAGATGAAGCCGCACTGCGGCAAAGCCTTAAAAAGCAGCTGGAGGCGGACGGCTACCGGGTGGATGAAGCCGCCGACGGCGAGGATGGGTTGTTCCAGGCCACGGAGTATCCGGTCGATCTGGCGATCGTCGATCTGGGCTTGCCCAAATTGAGCGGATTGGCCGTGGTGGAAAAACTCCGTGCCGCTGGCCGTACCTTGCCCATCCTGATCCTGACCGCTCGCGGCAGCTGGCAGGACAAGGTGCAGGGCTTGGAAGCCGGGGCAGATGATTATCTGGTCAAACCGTTCGAGTACGCCGAATTGGCTGCCCGCATCAAGGCTTTGTTGCGGCGAGCGCTGAAGGCCACGTCCGATGTCCTGACGATTGGGCCCTTGGCGCTGGATTTCTCCGCGCAGCAAGCTCGGCTGAACGATGCGCCGGTCGAACTCACCACCTTCGAATACCGCATGCTGGAGTACCTGGTGCGTGAGCGCGCCAGGGTGGTCAGCAAGCAGGAATTGTCCGACTACCTCTATCCCCACGATGAAGACCGCGACAGCAATGTGTTGGAAGTCCTGATCGGCCGCTTGCGCCGCAAGCTCGACCCGGCCGGTACGCTTAATCCGATCGAAACACTGCGGGGCCGCGGTTACCGCTTCGTGCTCGAATGAAACTTACCGGCTCCATCCGTGCCCGTTTGATACTCGGCGCCGCGGTGGTGTTGCTGGCCTTCCTGGCCGGCGCCGGTTTGGCGGTGCAGCAAGCCCATGCCGATAGTGTGCGCACCGCCCGTTTCGATCGACTGCAATCCACCGTCTACCTATTGTTGGCGGCAGCCGAACTGGACGCCAGCGGCGGCCTCACCATGCCGCTGTCGCTGGCCGAGCCGCGCCTGTCGCTGCCGGCTTCCGGCCTCTATGCCAATATCACCAATCCCAGCCAGCGCGAGGAATGGCAATCGCCCTCCACGCTCAGCATGCAAGTGCCGTTTCCGCGCAAGCTGGCTGCCGGCGAGTGGCGTTTCGACGAACTGGAGCGCGATGGCCGTGGCTATCTGGCGGCGGCGTTCGGGGTGAAGTGGGGCGAAGGGCGTACCCAACCGCTGACCTTTTCGGTCGTGGAAGATAAAGCAGCCTACTCGCTCGAACTGTCGCACTTCCACCGTACCTTGTGGAGCTGGCTGGGTGGAGCCGGGGTCGTGCTGCTGCTGACCCAGACCGTGCTGCTGGGCTGGGGCCTGGCGCCATTGCGGCGGGTGGCGCGCGAGATCCGCCGGATCGAAACCGGCCGGCAAGCCAGGGTGGAAGAGCAATACCCGGCGGAAATCGCCGGCCTGACCGATAACCTCAACGCTTTGATCGAGCAGGAACGGGCCCGCCAGACGCGCTACAAGGATGCGCTGGGGGATCTGGCGCATAGCCTGAAAACACCGTTGGCGGTATTGCGCGGCGCACTGGCCGATCCGGCCAGCCTGGCCGAGACGGTGGAGCAGCAGGTCGCCCGCATGGACGGTATCGTGCAGCATCAATTAGGCCGCGCCGCCGCCAGTGGCGCGGCCCGCTTTGCACCGCCGCTGCAATTGCAGCCGGTGCTGCGCCGTATCCTGGAATCGCTTGGCAAGGTCTACGCCGACAAGGGCATGGACTTCCAATTGGATTGCCCGGACAAATTGCTGTGGCGTATGGACGAGGGCGACGCATTCGAGGTATTCGGCAATCTGCTGGACAATGCCGCCAAATGGGCCAAGGGACGCGTGCGGGTGCAGGCGCAAACGCAGGGCAAGTCCCTGCTGGTGACGATCGAGGATGACGGGCCAGGATTCAGCGATCCCGACGCCGCGCTGCAGCGCGGTGTGCGGCTCGACGAACGGGTTCCCGGCCATGGCATCGGCTTGACCGTGGTGGCCGATATCGTCGGCGCCCATGGCGGCCAGCTCGAACTGTCGCGCGGCGAGTGGGGCGGTGGCTTGGTCCGGGTGGTGTTGAAGCTGGCTTGACGGCAAAATACCGTCATTGCGCCGGCATTTTGCGAAATGCTTACCCGCCAGAGCCGGCCGGCCCTCACCAGTTTCACTCTCCCGCTCCGGAAACCCGCCATGAAGCAGCGCATCAGCCTCTATCGACAACCCGCCGGCGGCTGGGGCGCCTTGAAAAGCTCCCTGCAACATCTGCGCGAGCAAAAGGTCGCCGGCCTGGGCTTCAATACGCTGCTGCACACCAATCAGCCCGACGGCTTCGATTGTCCGGGCTGCGCCTGGCCGGACAAGAATCACCATTCCAGTTTTGAGTTTTGCGAGAACGGCGTCAAGGCGGTCGCCGCCGAGGCCACCAGCCGGCGGGTCGGCGCCGATTTCTTTGCCGTCCATACCGTCGAATGGCTGATGGCGCAGGATGATTTCAGCCTGGAAGCGCTGGGCAGGCTGACCGAACCCCTCCGCTACGACACGGCGAGCGACCGCTATCTGCCCATCGCCTGGGATGAGGCTTTCCAGCTGGTTGCCCGCCATTTGCAGGCACTGGCAAGCCCCGATCAGGCCGCTTTCTATACTTCGGGACGTACCTCCAACGAAGCCGCTTTTCTGTACCAATTGCTGGTACGCGAATTCGGGACCAATAACCTGCCCGATTGTTCCAATATGTGCCACGAGTCGTCCGGCGTGGCGATGACGGAGCAGATCGGCATCGGCAAGGGTACGGTCACGCTGGATGACTTCGACCAGGCGCAGGCCATCTTTATCTTTGGGCAGAATCCAGGCACCAATCACCCTCGCATGCTGGAAGCCTTACGCGCGGCGGCCAGGCGCGGTTGCCGTATCGTCGTGTTCAACCCCTTACGCGAGCGGGGCCTGGAGCGTTTTACCCATCCGCAAGACGCATGGCAGATGCTGAGCGGCGGCAGCAGCGCCATCGCGTCGAACTACTACCAGCTCCGCATCGGCGGCGATCTGGCCACGGTAAAGGGCATGATCAAGGCCTTGCTGGAGGGCGACCGGCTCGACCGGACATTTATCGACACCCATACCCGCGGTTTTACCGAACTCGCCGCCGATATCGCGGCTCAGCCCTGGCCTGAGTTGATTGCAGAGTCCGGCCTGAGCGAGGCGCAAATACGCGAGGCCGCTGCGATCTATGCCGCCAGCGATGCCACCATCTGTACCTGGGGGATGGGCATCACCCAGCACAAGCATTCGGTGGCGACCATCCAGATGCTGGTCAATCTTTTGCTGCTGGGCGGCAATATCGGCAAGGCGGGAGCCGGCGCCTGCCCGGTGCGCGGCCATTCCAATGTGCAGGGCGACCGCACCATGGGCATCAATGAAAAGCCCGGTCCTGCCTTCCTGGATCGCTTGGGTAAGGCCTTCGATTTTGCACCGCCGCGCGTGCATGGCTATGACGTGGTCGGCAGTATCGAGGCGATGTTGGCCGGACAACTGAAGGTCTTTATCGCCCTGGGCGGCAACTTTGCCGCCGCCACCCCGGATACCGTGCGCAGCTGGCAAGCCCTGCAACAGTGCGAACTGACCGTCCATATCACCACCAAGCTCAATCGCTCCCATCTGGTGCATGGCAAGCAGGCCTTGATCCTGCCCTGTCTTGGGCGCACCGAAATCGATCTGCAGGCCGGCGGCATACAAGGCATCACGGTGGAAGACTCGATGAGCATGGTGCATCTCTCCGCCGGCATCAATCCGCCGGCGGCCGCCGCCCTGTTGTCCGAGCCCGTCATCGTCGCGCGCCTGGCGGCCGCAACCTTGCCGGCCAGCAAGACGCCCTGGCTGTGGATGGTGGAGGACTATGACCGCATACGCGCCAAGATCGCCGAAGTGGTGGAGGGCTTTACCGATTTCAATGCCCGCGTGCGGGTGCCGGGTGGTTTCTACCTGGGTAATAGCGCCCGCGAGCGGCGTTGGCGCACCGAGGGCGACAAAGCGCGCTTTATGGTCCATCCGCTGGCGGGAACCGGCCGCGACGAGGATGCCGGCACGGGGCCGGGGCGGCTGTTCAAATTGATGACGGTGCGCAGCCACGACCAATACAACACCACGGTATACGGCTTCGACGATCGCTATCGCGGCGTCAGCGGGCATCGCCGGGTGTGTTTCATCAATCCCGCCGATCTGCGCGCGCTGGGATTGCAGGCGGGGCAGTGGGTGGATATCCGTTCGCAATGGCGCGATGGCGAGCGGCTGGCAAAACGCTTTCTGCTGGTGGCGTACGATATTCCGGCAGGCTGCCTGGCCAGCTATTTTCCCGAGACCAACTGCCTGGTGCCCTTGAGTAGTTTCGCCGACCGTTCCCGTACGCCTACCTCCAAGTCGATTTCGGTGCGGCTCAGTCCGAGCGCGGAGAACTGATGGACCAAGCGGACGAGTGGATGATGGCGCCGGCAAAGAACGAAACCCTCCCGCCCGGTGTGCACGCACATGAGGCGCAACGTATCGATGCCGGCCACCGAGTGTCGCGGCGGGAGCTGCTGGCCGAAGAAACACCCCTGGCCCTGGTCTACAACGAGCTCTCCCATGCGGTGATGATGGCCAGCCCGCTGGACCTGGAGGATTTCGCGCTGGGTTTCAGCCTGTGCGAAGGGATAGCCTTGGCGGCGACCGATCTGCGCGAGATTGAAATCGTGCGCTTGCCCCAAGGCATCGAATTGCGGATCGGTTTGGCCCAGGCCCGCTTCTGGCAGCTGAAGCAGCGCCGGCGGCATATGACAGGCCGTACCGGCTGCGGCCTGTGCGGGGTCGAAGCGCTGGACGCTGCCATCCGGCCCATTGCCGTGGTCGATAGCGCGCCGCTGGTGACCGCCGCCGCCATTTCGCAAGGCCTGTTGCAGCTGGAAGCGCAACAATCCCTGAATCGGCTGACTGGCGCCGTCCACGCGGCGGCATGCCTGGGGGAGTCGAATGCGCTGCTGGTCCGCGAAGACGTCGGTCGGCATAACGCGCTGGACAAGTTGATTGGCGCGATGGCAAAGCAAGCCGTTTTACCGCATGTCTTGTTGTTGAGCTCGCGCGCTTCCTACGAGATGGTGCATAAAGCCGCCAGCGCCAATTTCGCCATCGTCGCCGCGATTTCCGCCCCGACCGCCCTGGCGGTGGAATTGGCGGAGCAGGCGGGCATCACCTTGATCGGCTTCGCCCGTGGCGAGCGCTTGACCATCTATACCCACCCCGCGCGGGTCCTGGAATAGGCTAGATTGAGTAAGACCCACGCTTGCGCAAAGGAATGCCATGCCTACGCTGGAACGTGCCATCGAAATCGCCGCACGGGCGCATGCCGGCCAGACCGACAAGGCCGGCCAGCCCTATATCCTGCATCCCCTGCGCATCATGCTGGCGGTCAGGACGCCGTCCGAGCGTATGGCCGCCGTGCTGCATGATGTGGTCGAAGATACCTCGATTACCTTGGACGACTTGAGGGCGGAAGGATTTTCCGAAGCAGTGCTGGAGGCGGTAGCAGCGCTGACCAAAAGTCCGGGAGAAGCCAGGCTGGATGCCGCGAAACGCGCTGCGGCGAATGCCATCGCGCGGAATGTGAAGCTGGCGGACGTGGCCGACAATATGGATCTGGGCCGCATTCCCGCACCTACCGAAAAAGACTACGCACGACTCAAGGAATATGAGCAGGTGAGGGCGCTGCTATTGGCGCATGGCGCCGGCTGAGCGGAATGGGCGAATGCGACCGACAAAAGAAAACCGGGCACCTGTTGGTGCCCGGTTTTACGCCGTATTGGCGTCCCCACGGGGATTCGAACCCCGGTAGTCACCGTGAAAGGGTGGTGTCCTAGGCCTCTAGACGATGGGGACTATGGCCGTTCGATCAGCCGGCTTGGGACCGGTAGACCTTGTTCTTGGTGGAGGTAAACGGGATCGAACCGATGACCTCTTGCATGCCATGCAAGCGCTCTCCCAGCTGAGCTATACCCCCAAATACCGCATGCGATGCCACTCGCGTTTCGATTGACGCTGTCGTTATTGTAATACATAACGACATCGACAATCTGTGTTGGCGTCCCCACGGGGATTCGAACCCCGGTAGTCACCGTGAAAGGGTGGTGTCCTAGGCCTCTAGACGATGGGGACTTTGGCCGTTCAATCTACCGGCGTGGGACCGATAGACCGTGTTCTTGGTGGAGGTAAACGGGATCGAACCGATGACCTCTTGCATGCCATGCAAGCGCTCTCCCAGCTGAGCTATACCCCCACTCGGGCTTCGTCGCGGTGTTGGCTGCGGCGAAGAGACGCGCATATTAAGGAGCTTCTTCCTGCTTGTAAACCCCTTTTTTCAAAATCACCAAAGTTTCCACCATGGCGACTCGGCCAGGATGCTTTCTTCGGTGATTTTGCTCTGCGGATAATTCTTGGCAAACACGCGGCGGGCATCATCGCGCAGTTCGTTCTGGCCCAGCTTGTCGTAAGCGGCCGCCATCATCGCCAGGGCGGTTTCCACCCGGTCGGTATTGGCATAGTTCAGGACCACTTCCTTGCTGCGATTGGCCGCTGCCAGATAGGCGCCGCGCTTGTAGTAATAGCTGGCCACCGAAAGATCGTGGTCGGCCAGGGCGGTGACCAGGAAGGCCATGCGGTCGCGCGAGTCCGGCGCATAGCGGCTTTGCGGGAAGCGGGTCACCAGGTCGCGGAAGGCTTCGAAAGATTCCTTGGCGGCCTTGGGGTCGCGTTCGGCCATATTCTGCTTGGCGATGCTGGCGAACAAGGTGCGGTCGTCGATAAAGTTGACCAGGCCTCTCAGGTAGAGGGCGTAATCGACATTGGGGTTGGCAGGGTGCTGCTTCAGAAAGCGGTCGATGGCGGCGAGGGCCAGGGTCGGCTCCTGGTCCTTGAAATTGGCATAGGCGATTTCGAGGTCGGCTTGCTGGGCGTAGCGGCCATAGGGGTAGCGCGCCTGCAAGGATTCGAACAATTTCACCGAGCGGGTGTAATTGCCGCTGTCCAGTTCGGACTTGGCTTCGCTATACATCTGTTCGGCAGTGGCGCCGGAATTTTCTTCGCTGGGCTTCTGATTCAGCGAGCCGCAAGCCGTCAACAGTAAGGCGAGGGCAAGGAAAGGTAGAATGCGCTTCATGGAACACTCCGATATCGAAGCTGACGATTATAACGATTCGGCCGAAACGCTACGCGTTACTGTGCCGAAAGATGTGGGTGGCGGTCGGCTGGATGCCGTCTTGGCCAAACTATTGCCCGACTATTCCCGCAGCCGCTTGGCTCGCTGGATAGACGAGGGCAGTGTGTTGCTCAACGACAAGCCGGCCAGCCCCAAAACCAAGTTATGGGGGGGCGAGACCATCCTGGTCGAGGTAAAGCCCGATCCGCAACAGACCGCCTTCCAGCCGGAAGCGCTGGACTTCCCGGTGATCTACCAGGATGCCACCCTTGTCGTCATCGACAAGCCGGCAGGCCTGGTGGTTCACCCGGCGGCGGGAAACTGGTCCGGCACCCTCTTGAATGGACTGTTGTATCGCTACCCGGAACTGGCCGGCGTGCCGAGAGCCGGCATTGTGCACCGCCTGGACAAGGACACCAGCGGTTTGATGGTGGTGGCGCGCACGCTCAAGGCGCAAACCGAGCTGGTACGCCAGTTGCAGGCCCGCACGGTAAAACGGCACTACCTGGCCATCGCGCAGGGAAACCTGGCGCGCGACGGCAAGGTGGATGCGCCGATTGGCCGCGATCCGAAGAATCGCTTGAAAATGGCGGTGGTGGACAATGGCAAACCCGCCGTGACCCACTACACCATCCTGGAAAATTTTACCCGCCACTGCCTGGTGGAATGCCGCCTGGAAACCGGCCGTACCCATCAGATACGGGTACATATGGCCCATCTCGGCCACTCCCTGGCCGCCGACCCGGTCTATGGCGGCCGGCCTTCCAGCCATTCCCCGGCCATGCTGGCCATGTTGGCCGGCTTCGGGCGGCAGGCCTTGCATGCGGCCAGGCTGGGACTGATCCATCCAGAGACGGGCGAAGCGCAGCAGTGGGAGTGTCCGCTACCCGCCGATATGCAGGCCCTGCTGGCGCTACTGCGCGAGGAAAACACATGAGCGACTGGCTCGCACAGGCCTTGCAAGCGGACTGGCCGGCCCCCGCCGGCGTGCGCACCTTATCGACGACCCGGCTGGGCGGCAGCGGACGGGCGCCTTACGACAGTTTCAATCTGGGTACCCATGTCGGCGACGAAGCCGCGATGGTATCCGCCAACCGGGCCACGCTGCGGCTGGCCTTGCCGGCCGAGCCGGTCTGGCTGGAGCAGGTACATGGCACCGCCGTGATCGATGCCGGGGCGGCCCATGCCGGGGCGGCCCATGCCGACTTGCCCCGCGCCGATGCGAGCGTGAGCCTGCGGCCCGGTCCGGTGTGCGTGGTGATGACGGCGGATTGCCTGCCGGTATTGTTCGCCCGCGCGGACGGCCAGGCGGTGGGCGCGGCGCACGCCGGCTGGCGCGGCCTGTGCGATGGCGTGCTGGAGACCACCCTGGCTAGCTTGCGCGGGCAAGATAAGCGGGCGGAAGTACTGGCCTGGCTGGGACCGGCGATCGGACCTGGCGCTTTCGAGGTGGGCGATGAGGTCAAGGCGGCTTTTGTCGCCCGCGATGCCGCTGCGGCGTCGGCATTCAAGCCAGGCGCGGCGCCGGGCAAATGGTGGGCGGATATCTACCAATTGGCGCGGCAGCGATTGACGGCTGCCGGTGTGACCCGGATCTACGGAGGGGGATTATGTACGGTGAGCGATCCGCGCCGCTTCTTTTCCTACCGGCGCGATGGCCGCTGCGGGCGGATGGCGAGTTTGATCTGGCTGGAATAAGCAAAAGGGGCGCCTTGCAGCGCCCCCTGGACCGTCATCCCGATGTCGGGATCAAGCGGCAAGCTTAATCGAACAGCTCTTCCAGAAAGCTCTTCTTGCGATAAGGCTTCTGACCATAGTGTTTATCGCCATGGTGGCTCTGCTCATGCCGGCCATGCTGCGGCGGATAGGACAAGGGCGCGGCGGTGTGGGCAGGGGCGGAAGCCTGGCGGCTTTGCTCGACGATCTTGTCCAGCTCGCCACGGTCCAGCCAAACGCCGCGACATTGCGGGCAATAGTCGATTTCGACGCCGGCGCGTTCACTCATGACCAAGGCGGTCTGCTTGCATACAGGACAGTACATCAATCGCTCCGAGAAAGAATCACGATCAGATTAGACACTTATGTCCGACAAAGTTCCATTATTCGATCTGGCGGACATTATCCAAGCGGTAATAGAGGCCGTTGGCATCGTTTTTCAGTACGGATAGCTTACCGGACAGGGCGATCGCGCCATATACCAATCTGACCGGCGTCACGGCCATTATCTCGACAACCTCCTCGGACCCGCCAGGCAGGCAGAAGTCGCAACTGGGCGCCGTGGCGGCGAGAATAAAATGGTCCTGCATCTCGCTTAGCCCCAGCGGCACCATATAGCCTTGCAGCTTCACGTCTTGCTGGTCGAGTGCCAGGACCCCGGCGTCGAATTGGGGCGCCCATCGTTGGCCTTGCGGCGCGAGGCGTACTCCCGCCAGGGTGCGCCAGGTGACGAAGCCCTCGCGGTCGGCCAGCGCTTCGCCTGGCGCATGTCTGATGCCGGCGGCGGCATTGGCGCCTGGTGCCGGGGCCGTGGGACGGCTACCTGCATCGGTGGCCGGAACCGCCAATCCCATCATCAGCAGCAGGGCCGAGCTTATCCGTCCCAGTGCGGCGGACTGCGGCATGGCCAGCGGTCAGTTCTGCTTCATACCGGCCACCAGGGTGCCGATATTGTGCCGCATCATCGCCAGGTAGCTCGCGGCGGGCCCGTCGGGGCCGGACAGGGCATCGGAAAACAGCTTGCCTTGATTGATCCGTCCGCCGGTCTCGCGGCTGATCTGCTCCAGGAGCTTGGGATTGCTGATGTTTTCGACAAAGACGGCCTTGATGCCCTGTTGCTTGGCTTGGCGAATCAGCTTGCCAACTTCGCGCGCGGAAGCTTCCGCTTCGGTATTCATGCCCTGCGGCGCCAGGAACTGGATGCCGAAACGCCGGCCCAGATAGCCGAAGGCATCGTGCGAGGTGATCACGCGGCGCTTGGCCGGGGCGATGCCCGCTACCTGTTCCGCCGCCCACTTTTCCAGGGCGAACAGCTCATTGTTGTAATTGTCCGCGCGCTGGCGGTAGTAATCGGCATTGGCCGGATCGGCGCTCACCAGGCTGGCGGCGATATTGCTGACATATTGGCGCACCCGGGCCGGGTCCTGCCAGGCATGCGGGTCGAGTTTGCCGCGGGCAGCGGGGTCGCCGCCCATTTTCTGGGCGGTGATCTTATCGCTGGCCACCAGCCTGGCCGCCTTGTATTGGCTGGCACGGATCAAGCGATCCATCCAGCCCTCATAGCCTATGCCATTGACCACCAACAGGCGGGCGCCGACCAGGATCTTGCCGTCCTGCGGGCTGGGCTGGTAGACATGGGCATCGCCATCGGGTCCGACCAGGCTGCGTACGGCCACCTTGTCGCCGCCGACCTGTTGGACCAGGTCGCCCAGGATGCTGAAGGAGGCGACTACCGGCAGCTTGTCCGCCGCCTGGGCGGCAAGGCCCAGGGAGGCGAGCAGGGCGGGGAGGATAATGCTGAATTTCATGTCTGGTACTCCAAGGGACTCACGCTTCAAGATGCCGGCGGCCGAGCCAGCGCCAAAGCAGGCCGCCACGGGCGCCAACGGTCAGGGAAGCAAAATAGGCCAAGCCGGCGGTCAGGATGATGCTGGGGCCGGACGGCAGATCGCCGTGATAGGAAATCAGCAGCCCGGCATAGCCGGAAAACAAGGCGATCAGCAAGGCAATCGACAACAAGGCGGGTAGCTCCTTGGCCCACAGCCGGGCGCTGGCGGCCGGCAACATCATCAAGCCCACCGCCATCAGGGTGCCCAAAGCCTGGAAACCGGACACCAGGTTGAGCACCACCAGGATCAGAAAGGCAAAGTGGGCCCAGGCGCCGCGGCCGCCCATGCTGCGCAGGAACTCCGGGTCGAAGCTTTCCACCACCAGCGGCCGGTACAGCACGGCCAGCGCGACCAGGGTCACGCTGGCGACCGAGGCAAGGAACAGCAGCGCCACCTGGTCCACGGCCAGCACGGTGCCGAACAGGATGTGCATCAGGTCCACATTGCTGCCCCACTTGGAAACCAACAGCACCCCGGCCGCGAGCGAGACCAGGTAGAAGGCGGCGAAGCTGGCATCTTCCTTGAGCTGGGTGACCCGGGTAATCAAGCCGGCGCCGAGCACCACCACCAGGCCGGCCACCAGGCCGCCTATGCTCATGGCGGTCAAGGAGAGGCCGTAGACGATAAATGCAACGGCGGCGCCCGGCAGGATGGCGTGGCTCATGGCATCCCCGACCAGGCTCATGCGCCGTAATACCAGGAAAAGCCCGATAGGCGCGCACCCCAAGGCCAATGCCAGGCAGCCGATCAGGGCATGGCGCATAAAGGCGAATTCGGCAAAGGGCTGCCAAAGGATTTCATAGAGGCTCATCGCGGCAATCTGGCTCAGTGGTGCAGGGCGGAATGGTCATGGACATGCTCGACCGGGGCGATGGATTCGTCGCGATGGCAGATGGGCGCATTGTCGTCCCATGACTGGGGCATGCCATTGGAGCGGGCGATATTGGCCGCATTGAGCACCTGCGCGGTCGCGCCCCAGGCAACGCACTCCTTGGCCAGCAGCAAGGTCTGCGGAAAGTGGGCGCGGACCTGCTCGAAATCGTGCAGGACCGCGATGACGGTGCGGCCTTCCCGGCGCCAACCGGCCACCAGCGCCAACAGGTCGGCCGTGGTTCGGGCGTCCAGGGCGGTAAAGGGTTCGTCCAGCAGGATGACGCGGGCGTCTTGCAGCAGTAGGCGGGCGAACAGCACACGCTGGAACTGTCCGGCGGACAGCTCGTCCACCGAGCGTTTACCGAACCCGGCCAAGCCGACCCGCTCCAGTGCCGCATCCGCCCGTTGGCGCGCCGTTCGGCTGACCCGGCCGAACCAGCCGGAATGGCGCCAGTCGCCCAGCAACACCACATCCTGCACCGCCAGCGGGAAATCCCGCTCGATGGCGGCTTGTTGCGGCAGATAGGCCAGTTCGCGGCGGTCGATGCCGAGCAGGTCGATCTGGCCGTGGTTGGGTTGCATCAAGCCGACGATGGCCTTCAACAAGGTGCTTTTGCCGGCCCCGTTCGGGCCGACAATGGCGGTCAATTCACCGGCCTGAAAGCTGCCGCTGACGTGGTGGACCACCGGATGGCGGTGATAGGTCAAGGTCAGGTTGTGCAGGCGGATGGCGCAGTCGGCCGTTTCATTCGCCTGGCCGGCATGGGAATGTTGGTGGCTCATGCCTGGCCACCCAGTGCCCACCATACCGCCAGCCAGAGCACGGCCAGTAGCGGCATGACCAGCAAGATGCGTTGCAGAGCGGAAAGCGCGATCAGGCGGGTAGGGGATTTCATGCCGCCTCCGCGTGCTCGGCCAGGCTGCAGCGCTGGCAGAGTCCCCGTACTTCAATATCCTGAGTCGCAACCTGGAAGCCATGAACCGCGGCATCTTCCAGCAGGCGCGCTTCAATCCGCTCGTCGGTCAATTCCTTGACCGAATGGCAGCGGTTGCAGATCAGCATCAAGCCATGGTGAGGGTGCTCGAAGTCGCGGCAGGCAACAAAGGAATTGGTGGAATCGAGTTTATGGGCAAGCCCCGCGCTGACCAGGAAATCCAGCGCGCGATAGACCGTGGGAGGTGCCGCGGTGGGCTTTTGCTTCTGGATCTCGGCCAAAAGATCGTAGGCCTTCATCGAACCGGACGCGGCCAGTAACAGGGCCAGCACCTCGCGGCGTTGATCGGTCAGTTTTTCGCCGCGCGAGAGACACCATTGGGCAGCGGCGTCGAGCTCGTGGTCGAGAGAGGAGTGATGGCAAGGCTGCATGGTCAAATGTTATAACATAACATTTGTTGATCGCAAGGCCTATCTAAGGCCTAGCCGCACCTCACACCTGTATCTTTACGGCTTCTGGCCGCCGCCGGATTTGTCGAATTCGCTGTTTGATGAGGGCATCTCGACGGCGATGCTAAAGCCGGCGTCATCACTTTCTGCCTCGGCGGCCCTGGCCCGGTCATTGAGCCGCTTGCGGCGGTTGAGCTTTAGCCATAGAAAAGTGGGCAACAGACCGGCGAACAGCAGCGTGAATACACCCGATGCGACATGTCCGCCAACGATAGCGACGATGCCGATAACACAAACGACGTAGAGGTAACCGATAACAATAATGAGCATTATTTCTTTCCGGAGCGGCATGCCTGACTGAATCGGCACTGCATTGCGAGGACGGTTTTGCCGTCATCATATAAGCGAGCTGCGTGCTATGTTAATTTTCAAGCAAGCGCTCGTTTAAATCGCTAAGATCAATCCGCTATTTTCACCATTTTTGAGTAATGCCGCCATGCATACCCGCATAACCGAACTTTTCGGCATCGATCGCCCGCTGATTTGCCCGGGCATGAGCTATATCGCCCTGCCCGAGCTGGTTGCCGCGGTGGGTAATGCGGGCGGCCTGGGCATACTGGCAAGCGGCCCGTGGACCCCCGAACAGACGCGTGCCGCCATCCGCCGTGTCCGCGAGTTGAGCGACAAACCGTTCGGCGTGGGCGTGACCCTGCTGATGCCGGGTGCGGCCGAAAATGCCAGGGTGGCATTGGAGGAAGAAGTGCCCGTCATCAATTTCTCGCTGGGCAAGGGCGATTGGATCGTCGCAGCCGCACGCAACTACGGTGGCAAGGTGATCGCCACCGTCACCACCGAGAAACATGCGCGCGCGGCCGAGAAAATCGGCGTCGATGCCTTGCTGGTCACCGGGCATGAGGCAGCCGCCCATGGCGGCGCGGTGACGTCGCTGACGCTGATTCCGGCCGTGCGCAATGCCGTCCAGCTACCCATCATCGCCGCCGGCGGATTCGCCGATGGCCGTGGCCTGATCGCCGCGCTGGCGTTGGGCGCCGATGCGATCGCCATGGGCACGCGCTTGGCCGCCACCCGCGAAAGTCCCGTGCATGCCGCCACCAAGGGCATGATCGTGGCCAAGAATGTGAACGATACCCTTTACAGCGCCAAGTTCGACGGCATCCCCTGCCGCATCATGGATACCCCCACCGCCCGCCGCAAGGTGGCGCGCGCCTTGACCCTGCTGGAAGCGGTCCCGCGCGCCATGCTGTCGGCACGGCGCGCCGGCTTGTCGGCCGGCAAGGTGCTGGCCGGCGCTTTCGCCAATCCCGTCGCCATCAAGCAGCTGGCCCAATTCGGTGCCGCTACCGAAGCCATCAGGCTGTCCATCGAGGAGGGGGACCATGAGCGCGGCGTGCAACTGATCGGTCAGGCGCAGGGATTGGTACACGATCTGCCTGCCGTGGCGGATCTGTTTGCCCGCATCCTGGCGGAAGCCGAGTTGGTCAGGACAAACTTACAACGCTAAATCGGGATGTTGCGGCAGGCTACGCTGGTCCGCTCAAGCGAAAGCAGCCGAACTGCCGTTGCAATGCCGCTGCCCGCAGGCTGAGTTCCTGCGCGATGGCGACCAATTCCTCGGCGGTTGCCGCGCTTTGGGCGGCCATCTGTGCCAATTGCGTCAGCCCCAGGCGGCCTTGTTCGAAGCTGAGGGCCTGGCTGCTCGAACCCGCCGCCATGCCGCCCACCAGGGCGGCGGTATGACGGATGCTCGGGACGATATTGTTCAGCACCGTGCCCGCTTGTTCCGCCAGGATTACGCTCTCATTCGCCAGCTTGCCGATCGCGCTGGCGGCTTGCTGGCTGTGTTCGGCCAGGCGGCGTACTTCGGTTGCCACGACGGCGAATCCGCGCCCATGCTGTCCCGC
Source organism: Chitinimonas arctica (assembly GCF_007431345.1). Classification (NCBI taxonomy): domain Bacteria; kingdom Pseudomonadati; phylum Pseudomonadota; class Betaproteobacteria; order Neisseriales; family Chitinibacteraceae; genus Chitinimonas; species Chitinimonas arctica. Next base: position 3,402,056 of record NZ_CP041730.1, read on the forward strand.
CCGGGCGGCTTCGATACCGGCATTGAGCGCCAGCAGATTGGTCTGGTAGGCGATCTCGTTGATGATGCCCGTCTTGTCGGCAATATGCCTGATCGTGGCCAGGGCCTTGCGCACGGCGTCACCTCCTACCTGTGCCGCGTCAGCCGTCTGTAAAGCCACGCCCGCGGCCAATTGCGCCTGTACGTCGTTTTCGCGCACATTGCCACCCAGCTCGTCGAGTACCGAGGCGCTTTCTTCTATGGCAGCGGCCTGATCGCCGGCACTGCGTCCTACAATCTCGGACGTGGCGCTGACCTGGATAGCGGTATTCGCCAGCTGTTCGGCCGCTTGGCCGATTTCAGTCAATAGCTGGGTAAGCCGCCCATGCATTTCGGCCATGGCTTGCAATAGGCTTTCCGGTGGCGCCGTGGTGGCTTCGATCGGGCCGCGTAGGTCGCCCGCCGCGATGCGCCGGGCGACCAGCACTGCCTCCAGCGGCTCGCCGCCCAACAGTCGCCATAGCCGGCGCCAGATGCCCGCCAGCAATAGGCTTACCAGCCCAAGGGTCGCCAGTACGATACCGATATACAGATGGCGGGCCTGGTTCGCCTGGCTTGCCAGTCCTTGCCGCACTTGTGCCTGCAGCGTGGCCAGGCGCTGTTCTTCGTCCGCCACCATTTCGATCAATGCCTGGGTGATGGGCCGGTCTATTCCGACGATGCCGGCATCGATACGTTGGCCGCTGGCGTGGTCAGCCTGGTCGAATCCGACCAGTTCGCTGCGATAGCGGTCTCCCAGCCGGCGGTGTTCGGACAGCAAGCGTTCGACGGGGCCGGCGTCGCGCCCCAACTGATGCAAGCGGGCCGCCAGTTCGCTCAGCCCGCTACGCGTACTGGCTTCTTCGCGGTTGAATTGGGCCAGGTAGCGATCGTACTTGATCGGATCATTGCCGCGCAGCAGGATGTCCTTCCATTCCTGCACCTGGATCTTGAAATGCACATGGGTGTTTTCCAGCAACAGCAAGCGGGAAGTGGCGGCGCCGACGTTATGCAGATCAGCGTCGATCTGGCCGCTCAGCTGGCGCATTTGCCAGATCGCCCCGCCCGCCAGGCCCAGCGCGAGCGTAGCCATAACCAACAGAACCAGCAGGAACTGGCTCTTGAAGGAGATCGATCGTCGCTGCATGGGCTACCCCGCCGCCATTCATCCTTTATATATATAGGATGAATGGCGGCTTTCTTATGTCCGTCCGGTCAGCTCCTGATCACGCGTAGGCTCAGTCTTGCGGCAGCCTCGCCGTAACCGTTATCCAGGAACAAGGCCAGGAAATAGTCACCCTCGCCCAAGTCGCCGAGCACTTGACTGCCGGCTGCCGCGCTCAGATAGTTCCATTTCACGGCACTGTCCTTGCCGGGCAGCTGGCCCTGGCGGTAGATCCCCAGCCAATGCTTATTGCCGTTCGGCAGTCCGCGCCAGTTGACGGTCAGGCTTTCCCCCACCTTGATCTGCACGGCACTGGCACTGAAGGAGACTGCGGGCGCCGGAGCGGGTACCGGCAGGGGCGAAGGGAGGGATTGGGCCAGGCCGTTCAATACCGGATCGGTGTAATTCAGTCCTGCGCCTTCCAGATGGCCGGCCAGCCGGCGCCAATAACCCTCGTCCTCCTCCAGCGTGACGCCGAGGTCGTACCAGCCGTAGCTGGTCGTCACCGGCTTTAGTACGATGCGGCTCTGGCCGGCCGGTACTTCGATTTGCCGCACCGAGGTGTCGCCATAGGCGAGTTCCGTCAGCTTGAAACGGCAGGGTTGGCTACCCTCGTTGCTGAAGACCAGGCGCAGACAGCGGGCAGCGATATCCTCCTCCACCCGTACTTCAGCCTTGCGCGCCAGGCCGGCCACGCTGCCGCCGAATTCACGGCCAAAGCCATTCGGCCCCAATACGTTCAAATGGTAATGGCTGCCACTCCAATTCCAGGTCTCCAAATCGATGCGCTTGCCCGCCTCCACGCTGTAGTGCCAAGGTCCGTCGCTGCGCAACGCGGAGTAGACGATATAGCTGGCCGCCACCGTGCCGGTATTGGCAAAGCTAAGGCCATACTTGCGGGCCTCGCCAGGCGCCGCGCCGTCGACCTTCAGGCGGTACGGCATTGGGCAGGCGGAACGCGGTTGCGAACCGCCAACGGCTTCTTGTCGCGGCATGCTTTGCACCGCCGGCGGCAGGGCGTCGCGGCTGCCCCAGTTCTTGAAATAGCCGGCGCTGCGCGGCACGTTGGCGGGCCAGCCGCCATTAGGGTCGGCGAAGTTGAAAGCGCTGGTCAGATCGCCGCATACCGCCCGGCGCCAAGGCGAGATATGGCCGCAATGCACTTTCTCCCGCGATAGGCCCTTACCCTTTACCAACCACTCTTCCATGAAGCGTATCAGCGAGGTGTGGTCGAACAACTGAGAATTGACCCGGCCACCCTTGCTCCATGGCGAAATAACCAAGGTCGGCACACGCGGTCCCAAGCCGATGGGCTCGGCATTGTTATAGATTTCACCGACAGTGCCGTTGGGTAGGGTGCTGCGGCCACGGTCCGCGCTCAAGGGAGCCATGACGGGCGGCATGTGATCGAAAAAGCCGTCGTTTTCGTCATAGGTGATGATCAGCGCGGTCTTGGACCACACCGCCGGATTGTCCACCAGTGCGGACAGTAGGCGAGCGGCGAAATGCTCGCCGGCATTGGGGGTGTGGGAGGGGTGTTCGCAGTACTCGGTCGGCGCACAGATCCACGACACGCGCGGCAAGCGGTCGGCCCGGACATCCGCGGCGAATTCGTCGATCAGCCATTGGCCGCTGGTGCCGGCGGCATTCGCGCCGGTCGAACCCGGCGCCATCGCACGGCCGCGCCGATAGAGCGGGGCGCTGGGGGGAAGCCGCTGCCCGTTGGCATCCACCCGGAAATTCTTGAAATACTGCAGGTAGTTATCGCCGTAGTTATCCCATTCCTGATACACCTTCCAGCTGATGTCGTTGGCTTCCAGGATCTCGGCATAACTTCGCCATTCCAGCCCCTTGGCGGCCGGGTTGTCGTTGCCGATATCGGCGTTGTAGGTGCCGGCGTTGACATTGTAGAGGCGCTGGTCCTGCAAGCCGGTCAACACGCCATTGGCGTGGCCGCTGAGCGCATACAGGCGATTGGGATCGGTGGGGCCGAATATCGAGCAGTGGTAGGCATCGCAGACCGTAAAGGCATCGGCCAGGGCGTAATAGAACGGCAGGTCGGCGCGATTGAAGAAACCCATGCTGCGGACACTTTTGCGCGGCACCCAGCTATTCCAATCCTTCCACTGCGCCTCGCTGCCTTTCCAGGAATGATCCAGGCCGATCGTGAGGGCATTGGTGTTGCGCACGTCGAAGTGGTAGGGCAAGACATGGGCATTGCCATTCGGCTGATACCAGACCGGCTTGCCCGATGGCAGGCGGATGGCGCGCGGATCGTTGAATCCCCGCACTCCGGCCAGGCTGCCGAAGTAGTGGTCGAAGGAACGGTTTTCCTGCATCAGGAAAATAATGTGCTCCACGTCCCCCAGTCCGCCGCTGCCCTGGCTGGCGGGCGTGGCCAGGGCGCGAGCGATGACCTGGGAAAAACCGGGCGCACTGGCCAGGCCCATGGCGCCGGCAGCGATAAAACCTCTACGGGAAGGATTCTCTACCGACATTCCATTTGCTCCGCACTGAAAGAATGTTGGCATTCTTTGCGCGAAACAAGTCAGCGGTATGACAGACGGCTGCTGACAGCAGCATGTTTTGGCTGATCTGGACTGCACCGGTTGCGGATGTCCAACGTCCCGGGGGCAATCCAGGGTCCTTGATGTTCGGTAGCACCAGGGGCTACTATTTGACATGCCTAGTCCATCGCCACGTCAACGCACTTTCAAGACCGCTTGGTTTGCAAAGGCCACGAAAAAGGCCCGCGTCAGCGATGCTGACCTATGTGAAGCAATCAAGCAGGTGATGATGGGACAGGCGGATGATCTTGGTGGGGGCGTTTACAAGAAGCGTTTGAACAACAATATGCACCGCTCGATCATACTTGCTAAAGCTGGCCGGTACTGGGTGTACGAGTATCTGTTTGCCAAGAAAGACCGCGACAACATCGAAGACAGCGAACTTGATGCGTTCCGGTCGTTGGCGAAAGGCTATGCAGGACTTAGCGAGGCGCAGCTTGAGCAATTGGTGGAGAGCACTGACTTGTCGGAGATTTGTCATGACTAAGCAAAAATTCAAGAGCGATGCCTTTGAGGCGATTCACAGCTCTGCGAGCGCCTTACTCAAGGTTGGCGCAATTGACAAGGCGACGATGAGAACCTTTGATGAGGCATGCTTGGGTACGCCCCATGAACTGGCACCGTCCGATATCAAGGCCATAAGGGAGCACAACCATGTCAGCCAGCCGGTGTTTGCTCGCTATCTGAACACGAGTGAGTCGACCGTGCAGAAGTGGGAATCAGGCGCCAAACGTCCCAGCGGAATGGCGCTCAAATTGCTTGAGGTTGTCCAGAAACATGGACTGCAAGTACTCGCTTAAGCTTCGGCTTATCGCACGCTCCAGGACTGGTATGACCCGATCAGAGACCTTCAGGGCGCGCCCAAAAAAATGGCGAGTCTGCAGGAGCAGGAAAGCACAACGGCCCAGGTAGATGCCTGGGCCGTTGTGTTCGCTACGCCAATATTTCGATTCTGACGTAAAGGCTATTGCTCGTCGATCGCTCAATTGCCCCCATTTGGTGAGCGCTTTGATGGCGAAAAACTTGCGGGTTTAAGCCAGGCGAGCCGCAACCACGTCCCAATCGACCAGCTTCCAGAACGCTTCCAGATAGTTGGGGCGGCTGTTGCGGTAGTCGATGTAGTAGGCGTGTTCCCACACATCGGCGGTCAGCAGGGCGGTGTCGGCGGTTGTCAGCGGGGTGGCGGCTGCCGAGGTGTTGACGATGTCCAGGCTGCCGTCGGCCTTTTTCACCAGCCAGGTCCAGCCCGAGCCGAAGTTGCCGGCGGCGGCGGTATTGAAGGCCTTCTTGAATTCGTCCAGCGAACCCCATTTGGCGTTGATGGCGTCGGCCAGCTTGCCGGCGGGTGCGCGGGCATCGCCGGCGGCGTTGGGCTTGAAACCCAGCCAGAAGAAGGTGTGGTTCCAGACCTGGGCGGCGTTGTTGAACAGGCCACCGGCCGGCGCCTTCTTCACGATTTCCTCAAGCGAGGCGTTCTCGTGTTCGGTGCCCTTGATCAGGTTGTTCAGGTTGGTGATATAGGTCTGGTGGTGTTTACCGTAGTGGTATTCCAGCGTTTCCTTCGACATATGCGGGGCCAGGGCATCGAGGGCGTAAGGCAGTTCGGGAAGTTTGTGTTCCATGACAGGTTCTCCATGACGTTGTAACAGGCCGTACCGTTAGAGGGTCGGCTCTTGGAATGCTGGGCGGATCATAGCGCGTGCCTTGGTCCGAGCCAATGCCGCTTGCCGCCCGGCTCGGGCAGGGAGGCACGGTTTTGCGCTATCATGCCGCGATCCTCTCTGCGAATTCATTGCCACCATGACCTGGCTCGCCCTCGTCCTTGCCCTCTTGCTCGAACAATTCCGCCCCATTGGCCGGGGCAATCTGTTTTATGGCGGATATCGCGGCTTTGCCGACGCGGTGGAACGCAATTTCAATGCCGGCGAGTACCAGCACGGCGTGGTCGGCTGGACATTGGCGGTGGCGACGCCGACCGCCATCGTCCTGCTGATCTGGGGCGGCTTGTTCCTGGTGCATTGGGCCGCCGCGTGGCTGTTCGGCTTGGCGGTGCTTTACGTCACCATGGGCTTTCGCCAGTTCAGCCCGGCATTTACCGGCGTGGCCGATGCATTGAAGGAAGACAAGCTCGACACCGCGCGCAGCCTGCTGGGTGGCTGGACGCGCGAGCCGGCCAGCGAGCTGCTGGAAACCGAGGTGGCCCGCGTGGCCATCGAACAGGGGCTGATCGACGCCTACCGGCATGTTTTCGGGCCGATGTTCTGGTTTATCGTCCTGGGTCCGGCCGGTGCCGTGGCATACCGTGCCACCACGATCCTGCAACTCAAATGGGGTGCCCGCGACCGCCGTCGCGGCGAACGCTTCGGCAACTTCGCCGACAAGGCGGCCAATCTGATCGACTGGCTGCCGATCCGGGCCACGGCGATCAGTTTTGCCATCGTCGGCGATTTCGAGGATGCCGCTTACTGCTGGCGCCAGCAGGCCGAGCGCTGGACCAGCGAAGCCTACGGCATCCTGCTGGCGGCCGGTGCCGGTGCCATCGGCGTGCGCCTGGGCATGCCGCTGCACCAGGAGCATACCGTACGCTTCAGGCCCGAACTCGGAATGGGCGAGGAAGCGGACGCCAATATGCTGGCCAGTGCGGTCGGTCTGGTTTGGCGTACCTTGCTGTTCTGGTTGATGGTGATCTTGCTGGTCACCCTGGCTGGCCACTTCGGACGTTTCACCGGCTGATCCGGCTTAAGCTTCACTTAAGCTGCCGCGAATAAGGTGTGAACCGTTGCCGGTGCGGGCGCAGGGCCCAAACCGTTGGTAACGTACACTTACCTTTGATTTGACCGGAGTTCACCATGAACAAGCTGCTTGCCGCACTGATCGCTTCCGCTTTTGCCTTTGTTTCCTTCGGTGCCGTTGCTGCCGACGCCGCTGCCCCGGCTGCAGCTCCTGCCGCCGCCGCTGCTCCAGCTGCTGAAGCCGCTGCCAAGCCCGCTGCTGAAAAGAAGGTGAAGAAGCACAAGAAGGCTGCCAAGCCTGCTGCCGAAAAGAAGGAAGAAGAAAAGAAGGAAGAAAAGAAGTCGTAATTCGACGCTTTTCGCCTGTCAAAAAGGACGACTTCGGTCGTCCTTTTTCTTATCATGGCTCCCTTACCAGGAGACATGAATGCCCAGCATCTTTTTCAACGACGGTCGCGAAATCGCTGTCGGCAATATCTTCTGCATCGGTCGCAACTACGCCGCCCACGCCGCCGAGCTGGGCAATCGCGTGGAACCCGAGCCGGTGGTCTTCCTGAAGCCGACCTCTGCCTTGCTACAAGTCGGTCAGGCCATTCAGCTACCGGATTTCTCCAGCGATGTGCACCACGAAGCCGAACTGGTGCTGGCCATTGGCCGAGGTGGCAAGCGCATTGATCGGGCAAGCGCGCTCGACCATGTTGCCGGCTACGGCATGGGTCTCGATTTGACCGCGCGCGATCTGCAGACCGCCGCCAAGCAGGGGGGCTTGCCATGGACCTTGTCGAAAGGGTTCGATGGCTCGGCCTGTGTCTCGCATTTTGTGCCGGCATCGGCCTTGCCCAAGCCGGACGAATCCAGCTTCAGCCTGGAAGTAAATGGTGAGCTTCGGCAGCGGGGCGATTGCCGTTTGATGGTCTACGACATTCCTTTTCTGATCGAATACCTGTCCACTCGCTTCAGCCTGCAAGCTGGCGATCTGATCTATACCGGCACGCCGGCCGGTGTGGCGGCCTTGCGGTCGGGTGATTCGCTGCTGCTCAAGCTGGACGGGCTGATCGAAGCGCATTTCGACGTGGCTTGACGCATGCGCCGAAAACTACGCATACAAGCCGCCTCGCGGCTGCGGGAAGATGACGAGGAACGCCGTATCCTGGCGCCAGCCGAGCCCTTGCCGCTGGGCTACAAGTACTGCGCGGTGGTCGGCATCCTGCTGTTCTGGGGATTTTTTGCGGGCTGGATGGGGCCAGGGGGGCGGGACGGCATGGAAACCGGGTTTACCTTGTTCGGGCTGTGCCAACTGCCGCTGTTGTGGCGTTGGCTGAGGGGGCAGATGCGGCGTTGGGGGTAGCGTAGTGACGGGGTGCCATCGAGTGGCTACAATCCCTATTCACTCCTCTATTCATTGGCTTATTCATTGCCATGGCTCGCCATTCCGACTCTATCCGCCAATTGCTCGGTAAAGGACCGGTGACCTCGCGCCAACTCGTTGAAAATACGGGAATTAGCCAGCCGACGGTTTCGCGTGCGCTGGCTGCGCTTGGCGATGAGGTGGTCCGAATCGGATCCGGTTCCTCTATTCGTTACGCCCTGCGGGACACGTTTCGTGGCTTCGTGTCGGCCCCGATTTTCAGCGTTAGCGATGAGGGCGGATTCGGGAGCTTGGCGCGCTCGTTCCCGTTCGTCCGGACGGGTTTGTCATGGTACAGGCCGACGGCGTGACGCTTCATGGCGACGGACTGCCGTGGTGGCTATTCGATATGCGGCCGCAGGGCTATCTGGGCCGGGCCTACGCATCGACCTATGCTGCCGGTTTCGGCTTGCCGGCAAACCCGGAGCATTGGAGCGACACAGAGGTCATCAGGGCGCTGCTTGTGCACGGCCATGATGCAATCGGCAACTTGCTGATTGGCGAGCTGGCGCGCGACCGATTTATTGGCATGCCGGCGCCGTCCCCGGTTGATAGGGCTGCGGACTATCCAGCGCTTGCGCGTGTCGCCGGCTTCGGAGAGGTTCCTGGCTCGTCTGCGGGTGGCGAGCAGCCGAAGTTCTGCGTATTTACGGAGCGCGGTCATGTGCTGGTGAAGTTTTCGGCACCGGACGATAACCCTGTCAGCGAGCGATGGCGCGACCTCCTGTTAGCCGAGCATCTGGCGCTTTCGGTGCTTGGCGTCAAAACCGAGGTTTTCGATTTCGGCGGTCAGCGATTCCTGGAAGTGCCGCGATTCGATCGCGTCGGTCAGCTAGGCCGCGTTGGCGTGTGCTCCCTACGCGCGCTCGATGCGGAATTCGTCGGGAGTGCTTCGGCACCTTGGCCGTCGCTGGTAAGCCGCCTTGCCGCTGATGGCCATGTCCATGCCGACGCCGTTACCGGCGCTGCGCTGCTTTGGGCATTCGGAACGCTTATCGGCAATACCGACATGCACGCAGGAAACCTGTCGTTTATCAGTTGTCACGGCCGACCGTATCAGCTCGCGCCGGCTTACGATGTCCTGCCCATGGGGTTTGCCCCCAGAAGTGGCGGTGCCGTCGTCGATACGCTTCCGCCGGCTTCGCTGCCTGCTTCGGTCGATGGTGAAACTTGGCGCAAGGCGCTGCATTTGGCTGAAATGTTCTTCACCATGGTCCGCGATTGCGATAGCTTCTCCGGCAGTTTCTCCCCCTGCATTGAAGCGATACGCCGGCACATTGATGAGGCGGCATTCCGCATTGCCCGGTTGGGATAAAAACTCGGCCGACAGTAGCCCCCTATATTTGCGACGTACTCGGCAAACTCGCCAGATCCCAGCGCGGCCGAATGGCAAAGGGTCCAGCCGTGCGGGCGAACTGCAGTCTTTGCGCGCCGGCAAAGGCAATCATCGCGCCATTGTCGGTGCACAGTTCCAGCGGTGGATAAAACACCTTCAGGCGCCGCTTGAGCGCCATGGCATCCAGTCCGGCGCGCAATTGCCGATTGGCGCCGACGCCGCCGGCGACCACCAGTTGTTTCAGGCCGGTCTGCTTCAGCGCGTTCCAGCATTTAGCCGTCATCAGGTCCACCACGGCGGCCTGGAATGCCGCGCAAATATCGGCGCGGGTGGCATCGCCCAGCTCGCCTTGCTTCTTGACCAGGGTCAATACCGCCGTTTTCAGGCCGGCGAAACTGAAATCCAGATCGCCCGAATGCAGCATGGGTCGCGGCAGGGTGAAGCGGCTGGCGTCGCCCAGGTCGGCCAGTCTGGATAAGGCCGGTCCACCGGGGTAGCCCAGTCCCAGCAGCTTGGCGGTCTTGTCGAAAGCTTCGCCGGCGGCATCGTCCAGTGTTTCGCCCAGCAGTTGGTAGTCACCGACCCCATGCACCGCCATCAGCTGGGTATGGCCACCCGAGACCAGCAGTGCCACGAAGGGGAAACTGGGGGCGGGCTGCGCCAGCAGCGGCGACAGCAGGTGGCCTTCCAGGTGATGGACGCCAATGACAGGCTTGTCCAGCGCGACGCCCAGGCCATTGGCAACGGCGGCGGCGGTCAGCAGTGCGCCGGCCAGGCCCGGGCCTTCGGTGTAGGCGATGGCGTCGAGATCGGCCAGTGTCTTGCCGGCATCCTGCAGGCAGGCGCGCGTCAGCGGCAACACCCGGCGGATATGGTCGCGCGAGGCCAGCTCGGGTACCACGCCACCATACTCGGCATGCATCGCCATCTGGGTATGGATATGGTGGGACAGCAGACCCTGCTCGGTGTCGTAAAGCGCGACACCGGTTTCGTCGCAGGAGGATTCAAGGCCGAGGACAAGCATGGCGGGCGATCTATCGGGAAGTTGCAGTGAGGATGGAATCAGTCCAGCGTGACGGTCAGGTCGTCGCGCTCGGTGGAGACGATATTAAGCACATCCATCACGCGCAGGAACCAGTCGCCCAGCGCCACGCGGGAGAAGCCGGCATCGTGCCAGACCAGCTCTATGGTGCCTTCGGTGTCGGTCAGCACGTCATAGACCGCGTCAAGGCTGTGGCCCATTTCATAATCCAATTCCAGTTGGCCTTCCAACTGTTCGTAGAAATCCTCGACCTGCGAAACATTGACGAACTCGATGCGGATCAGCGGCATGGTGGTATCTCGGTAAATTGCTGGTAATGATTGACGGTGATATAGCGGTGGCCATCGCGGACCGGCTCGAATACCAGCCGCTTGGGGCCACGCTTGCCGCCCCGGTAGTCGAGGTCGGCCTCTCGCCAGTTGCCGTTCGGCAGCAGGCGTTCATAGTTGCCGAAGCGGTCCCCGCCGATCGCTTTGCCCTTCAGCGCCGGAATGCTGTCCAGTGGTTTACCCGGTTGCCAGCCGGCGGCGCGGGCGGCTTGCTTGGTGACGAAGCGCTGGGGCAATTGGCCGTCGCGGTTCAGTGCGCTCAAGGTGTCGGACAGCTGCTCGATGTCGAGCTGGGCATCGAGACGCCGGCTGATTTCGGTGCTGACGCTACGGCAATCCGGTACGGCGGCCATGGCCGGCAGGGTAAGCAAGAGGGCGAACAGGAGGCGCATTGTAGGGCAGTGCGAGGGTGAGCGAGCACGAATTATCGGGTGCATGGCGAGGCCGGTCAAAGTACTTATCCCCGTACAGGCCGGTAGATAAGCGCGGAACGTACCGCTTGGCGATGGAACCTGTTCGCAAGCGTGCTTATCATAGAAGGCATGAAACTGCGCCCCCGTCCCCTAGTAGCCGCCATGCTCGCCGTACTGGCGATGAGTGTTCCCGCCAATGAACTGCCCGATCTGGGCGACTCCGCCGTCGGCGATCTGCCGCTGCATGAGGAACGGCGGATCGCCGATGAAGCCAGCCGCGAAATACGCCGTTCGGGTGATGTGCTGGATGACCCCGAGGTGGACGATTACCTGCAGCGGCTCGGCTATAAGCTGGTGGCCGCCAGCAACGACAATCGTATCAACTTCCGTTTTTTCCCCATCCGTGATGGCGATATCAATGCCTGGGCCATCCCGGGCGGCGTGATCGGCATCAATGCGGGCCTGATCGTGCTGTCGCAACACGAATCCGAATTGGCGGCCGTGATGGCGCACGAAATTGCCCATATCACCCAACATCACTACGCCCGCATGCTGGAGTCGCAGAAGGGTTCCGGCTGGTTGTCCCTGGGCACCTTGGCGCTGGCCATCCTGGCGGCCTCGCGCAGCACGGATAGCGAGGCGCCCATGGCGGCGATGGCGGCCAGCGAGGGGTTTCAGGCGCAACGCTACCTGGCATTCTCGCGCGACTTCGAGCGCGAGGCGGATCGCGCCGGCATGCAGACGCTGCAGGCGGCCGGCTTCGATATGCGCGCCATGCCCTCATTTTTTGATCGCATGCAGAAGTACTATCGCAACGTGGACAACGGCGCTTTCGCTTTTTTGCGCACACACCCGGTAACCGGCGAGCGGATCAGCGATAGCGAAGCCCGCGCCGCGAAGCAGGCTTACAAGCAATGGCCGGACAGCGCCGATTTTTTGTTGGTACGGGAGAAGCTCCGTACGCTGCAACTGGGCGCCCAGGCGGCGGTGGACTATTACCGGGGTACGACCGAACAGCGTAAATACGCCAGCGAAGCCGCCCAGCAATACGGCTATGCCAGCGCCCTGTTGTCGGCGGGCCGGACGGACGAAGCCTGGCGACACCTGGAAGCCGCCCGCAAGGCCCTGGCCGGCGGGCACCCGATGTTGGAATCGTTGGCCGGCGCCATTCGGCTGCGTCAGGAGCGCTATGACGAGGCGACGGCGATCTTCGCCCAGGCGCGCGCGCGCTTCCCCAGTGCCTGGGCGCTGGGCTACGGCGAGATCGACGTGATGTTGCGGCGCGGCCGGCCGCGCGAGGCGGTGACTTTGTTGGAGGCAGCCTTGGCCGAGCGCGGTAGCGATGCCGCGCTGCATAAAAGGTTGGCCGAGGCCTACGAGCAATTGGGCCAGCCGGGACTGGCCCACCGCGCCCAGGCCGAGTACTACGCCTTGCGGGACGAGTTGACCGCCGCCATCGAGCAGCTGAACGTGGCGCGCCGCAGTGGCGGGGATTTCTACCAGATGTCGGCTATCGAGGCGCGCATCAAGGAATTGCGCGCCCGTATGCCGGATGACCGCAAGGGCAAGCGGTCCGAGCCGGCGAAGTAATTACGCTTTCTCCGGCAACCCTGCCTTGCGACGAATGCAAGCCAGGTAGAACTCGCCATCCGGACCGCGGCCGCTGCGTTGCGCCTGCCAGATCATTTCCGCCAGGCAGTCCATCATTTCGTGCTGGGCCTGGTGCTCGTCGCCGGTCTGCAGGCAGAGGCTGCGATAGAGCTCGCCGATGCCGTGCGGTTGGTTGATCGAGAGCTGTTCCTCGATGGCCAGGTGCATATTCATATGCAGGAAGGGGTTGGTCTCGCCGAACTCCGGCAGGTAGTCGCGTTCGAGATAGCGCTCCGGCGCATCGACGATGGGGTGGTACTCGGGGTGGCGAACCAGGACGGCAAGCGCCACCTTCTCCAGGTCGGTGAGCGGGGCGGCCTGTTTCTGCTTGGCCCAGGTCTCGAACAGGAATTGGCGGGCTTGGTCGCGGGAGGGATTGAACATTGAAGCGGTCCGGCGGCTGGCGAAAGACCGACATTTTCCGCCGCCTGCCGTATTAAGCAATCAAAACAATGCCGGTTAGCGCTCGAATCAAGCCAGTTGTGCCAGCACAACGCTTTGGTGCAGCAGGCGATTGCTACCACCCAGGTGACTGATCTGGCCGTTGCCGTAGAAACCCGCGAGCGGGGTGCCGGGCCAGGCACGGGTCAAGGTCTGCCACTCCTTGTCCTGGCCGTCGTGGAGGGAAGGGCCGCGTGCCGCGCAGGCGAACATCAGGGCAGCGGCCGGGGCGGGGGCGTCGGCGATGGCACGCATTTCGGCTAGCGCGGCCGTCGCGGAGCGGCGCATCCAGGCTACCCGCTGACCGGGCAGCAAGCGCGCCGCGACCGTCACGCCGCTATCGGGATTGAGCGATACCAGCGGCCAACAGTCGAGCGGCCGGTCGTTTTCGTCCAATGTGGCCAGCGCCAGCTCGTGCAGGGCGGGCAGATGGTCGAGACTGCGGCGCAGCGTGGCGGCGGCCAGGCGGCCGTTCAGCGTCTTCAGGTCGAAACCTTCGATTTCGGTCACGACAAAGGCCGGGCTGATGGGCGCCATGCCCCGCGACAGGGCGATGTCCGAAGTGGGCAGGATCATCTCGCAGCGGCCGTCCGGGCAGATCTGGCTCTGCCGCCATACCTTGTAGGGGCCGACGCCGGTCGGATCGCCCGCCACGCCGCCGTAGCGGATCGGCTGGTCATCCAGCCAGGCCAGGTCGATGGTGTTGGGCGCGGCCAACGTCAAGCGCGGTTGCGCGGCTTGATCCCCGCTGCCGGGTAATTCGCGCAGCAGCATCACCGCGGCGGCCGGCGTATCGAGCAGCCAGTCGTCCTCGTTCATCACGCCCAGGGCGGTACAGCCGGCCACGGCGATGGTCTGCGCGGCGCGGGCCGCGGCCACCAGGGCCGGGCGCGGGTCATGGGCGAAGTCGGCGGAAAGGAAGAGCAGCACGGCAGCGGCGCGCGTGTCGCCGAGGCGGGCCAGTGCCTGCTCTACCGCGTCGCTGGCCAGGTGTGGCGCGGCGCGGCTGGCGTGGGCAAGGCCGGAGGCATAGGATATGGACATAAGCGCATTATCCGTCATCCCCGCCGGCTTCGTGTGGGGCAGGCTATGATGCAGGTTCAAATTCAGCCACGAGGTATGACATGTCCGCACCGATCTACGATTTCTCCGCCAAGCGCCTGGATGGATCGCCGGAATCCCTGGAGGCCTACCGTGGCAAGGTGCTATTGATCGTCAACACGGCCAGCGAGTGTGGCTTTACGCCGCAATTCGCCGGTCTGGAGAAGCTCTACCAGGACTATGCCGACAAGGGCTTTGCGGTGCTGGGCTTCCCCTGCAACCAGTTCGGCGGGCAAGAGCCCGGCGACGGCGAGCAGATCGGCGCCTTCTGCCAGAAGAACTACGGGGTGGATTTCCCCATGTTCGACAAGATCGAAGTGAATGGCGATGGAACCCATCCGCTCTACCAGTATCTCAAGTCGTCGGCCAAGGGCCTGCTGGGGACCGAAGCGATCAAATGGAACTTCACCAAGTTCCTGGTCGACCGCGAGGGCTGCGTGGTGGACCGGTTCGCCCCCACCACCAAGCCCGAAGAGTTGGCCGGCAAGATATCGGCCCTGCTTTGAAGCGGGGCCGGGCAGCGGGATAAACGTCTCCCGGATGGGCTTGAAAGCTTATATAGGCGGAGCGTGGGTTCTGTCATTGTCCGGGAGGGCGATTTCAGCTAGAATTCGCCCCGAAAATCACGGAATTATTGAGGGAACGGGATAGGCGCGCCTATCCCGTTTCTCACGTCTAGGAGTCGCTGGTGTCTCAACAACGTCCCAAAGCCTTGCTCGCCCTTGCCGATGGCACGCTGTTCCATGGCAGCAGCATCGGCGCGCATGGTCATACCGTCGGCGAGGTGGTGTTCAACACCGCCCTGACCGGTTATCAGGAAATCCTGACCGATCCGTCCTACTGCAAACAGATCGTTACGCTGACCTATCCCCACATCGGCAATGTCGGTGTGAATCGGGAGGACGCGGAATCGAACGGTGTGTTCGCGGCCGGCCTGATCATTCGCGATCTGCCGCTGCGTGCATCCAACTTCCGCATGGAAGAAACGCTGGACGCCTACCTGGTGCGTACCGGCACGGTCGCCATCGCGGATATCGATACCCGCCGGCTCACCCGCATCCTGCGTGAAAAGGGCGCCCAGTCCGGTTGCATCGTGGCCGGCCCGGATGCGCTCGACGTCGATCGGGCGATCGCCCTGGCGCGCGGTTTTGGTTCCATGGCCGGGCAGGACCTGGCCAAGGTGGTCAGTACCAAGACCGCCTATCCCTGGACCACCGGCGAGTGGAAGCTGGGCGAAGGCCATGTAAGCCAGGGCGAAGCCCGCTTCCATGTGGTCGCCTATGACTTCGGCGTCAAGCACAACATCCTGCGCATGCTGGCCGAGCGCGGCTGCAAGCTGACCGTGGTGCCGGCCGAAACCTCGGCCGAGGACGTGCTCAAGCTGAATCCCGATGGCGTCTTCCTCAGCAATGGCCCTGGCGATCCCGAGCCTTGCGAATACGCGATTACCGCCATCCGCCGCTTCCTGGAACAGAAGTTGCCGGTGTTCGGCATCTGCCTGGGCCACCAGTTGCTCGGCCTTGCGGTCGGCGGCAAGACCAGCAAGATGAAATTCGGCCACCATGGCGCCAACCACCCGGTACAGGATCTGGACGACAAGCGCGTCCTGATCACCAGCCAGAACCATGGCTTCCAGGTTGACGAAAGCAGTTTGCCGGCCAACGTGCGCATCACCCACCGCTCGCTGTTCGACGGTACCGTCCAGGGCATCGCCCTGACCGACCGTCCGGCCTTCAGCTTCCAGGGTCACCCGGAAGCCAGCCCGGGCCCGCACGATGTCGCCTATTTGTTCGATCGCTTTACCGCCGCCATGGCGCAACACCAGCAATAAGGACACGCCATGCCACGTCGCACAGACCTAAACAGCATTCTCATCATCGGCGCCGGCCCCATCATCATCGGCCAGGCCTGCGAATTCGACTATTCCGGCGCACAGGCCTGCAAGGCCCTGCGCGAGGAAGGCTACAAGGTCATCCTGGTCAACAGCAATCCGGCCACCATCATGACCGACCCGGAAATGGCCGATGTGACCTATATCGAGCCCATCACCTGGGAAGTGGTCGCCAAGATCATCGAGAAGGAGCGTCCTTGCGCCATCCTGCCGACCATGGGTGGACAGACCGCGCTCAATTGCGCGCTGGACCTGTGGCACAACGGCGTGCTGGAGAAGTTCGACGTGGAGCTGATCGGCGCCACGCCGGAAGCCATCGACAAGGCGGAAGACCGGCAGAAGTTCAAGCTGGCCATGGACAAGATCGGCCTGGGGTCGGCCCGCTCCGGTATTGCCCACAGCCTGGAAGATGCCTTGGCGGTCCAGAGCTCGCTGGGCTTCCCCGCCATTATCCGCCCCAGCTTTACCATGGGCGGCACCGGCGGCGGCATTGCCTACAATATCGAGGAATTCGTCGAGATCTGTACCCGCGGACTCGATCTCTCGCCTACCCATGAGCTGTTGATCGAAGAGTCGCTGCTGGGTTGGAAAGAGTACGAGATGGAAGTCGTGCGCGACCGCAACGACAACTGCATCATCGTCTGCTCGATCGAGAATTTCGATCCCATGGGCGTGCATACCGGCGACTCGATCACGGTCGCGCCGGCCCAGACGCTGACCGACAAGGAATACCAGATCATGCGCAATGCCTCGCTGGCAGTGCTGCGTGAAATCGGTGTCGATACCGGTGGTTCGAATGTGCAGTTCTCGGTCAATCCGGTGGATGGCCGGCTGATCGTCATCGAGATGAACCCACGGGTCTCGCGTTCCTCCGCGCTGGCCTCCAAGGCGACCGGCTTCCCGATTGCCAAGGTCGCGGCCAAGTTGGCGGTGGGCTATACCCTGGACGAGCTGAAGAACGATATCACCGGTGGCTTGACCCCCGCATCGTTCGAGCCCTCCATCGATTACGTGGTTACAAAGATTCCGCGTTTCGCCTTCGAGAAGTTCCCCCAGGCAAACAGCCGCCTGACCACCCAGATGAAGTCGGTCGGCGAAGTGATGGCCATCGGCCGTACCTTGCAGGAATCCATGCAGAAGGCCCTGCGCGGCCTGGAAACCGGCCTGGCGGGCTTCGACGAGCGTACTACCGATATGGACGTGCTGGCCGCCGAGTTGGGCGCGCCGGGACCGGAGCGCATCCTCTACGTCGCCGATGCCTTCCGCGTCGGCATGAGCCTGGATGAAGTTTTCAGCCACACCAAGATCGACCCATGGTTCCTGGCGCAGATCGAAGACATCGTACTCGACGAAAAGGCCTTGGCCGGCCGCGCGCTCGATAGCCTGGATGCGGATGAGATGCGCCGCCTCAAGCGCAAGGGTTTCTCCGACCGTCGCCTGGGTACCCTGGTCGGCGCAGAAGCGGCCGCCGTCAGGGCGCGTCGCCATGGCTTCGGCATCCGCCCTGTGTACAAGCGGGTGGATACCTGTGCGGCCGAATTCGCTACCAATACCGCCTATATGTACTCGACCTATGAGGAAGAGTGCGAAGCGGCGCCTAGCCAGCGCAAGAAGATCATGATCCTGGGCGGCGGTCCGAACCGGATCGGCCAAGGCATCGAGTTCGACTATTGCTGTGTACACGCGGCGCTGGCCCTGCGCGAGGATGGCTACGAGACCATCATGGTCAACTGCAATCCGGAAACCGTTTCCACCGATTACGATATTTCCGACCGCCTGTACTTCGAACCGCTGACCCTGGAAGACGTGCTCGAAATCGTGCATGTCGAGAAGCCGGACGGCGTCATCGTGCAATACGGCGGCCAGACTCCGCTGAAGTTGGCGCGCGCCCTGGAAGCCAATGGCGTGCCCATCATCGGCACCAGCCCCGATATGATCGATGCTGCGGAAGATCGCGAGCGCTTCCAGAAGCTGCTGCAGGAGTTGGGTCTGCGCCAGCCGCCGAATGCCACGGCACGCAATGAAAAGGATGCCCTGGTGCTGGCCGCCGAGATCGGCTACCCGCTGGTGGTGCGCCCTTCCTACGTGCTGGGCGGCCGTGCCATGCAGATCGTCCATTCGGAAGAAGACCTGAGCCGTTATATGCGCGAGGCGGTCAAGGTTTCGAACGACAGCCCGGTGTTGCTCGACCGTTTCCTCAACGACGCCATCGAAGTCGATGTGGATGCCTTGTGCGACGGTACGAATGTGGTGCTTGGCGGCATCATGGAGCACATCGAACAGGCCGGCGTGCATTCGGGCGACTCCGCCTGTTCGCTGCCGCCGTATTCGCTCAGCGATGCCATGCAGGACGAATTGCGCCGCCAGACCGTGGCGATGGCGCGGGCCCTGAAGGTGATCGGCTTGATGAACGTGCAGTTCGCCATCCAGGGCGAGACGGTGTTTGTCCTGGAAGTCAATCCGCGCGCCTCGCGTACGGTACCTTACGTCTCCAAGGCCACCAGCCGTCCCCTGGCCAAGGTCGCCGCCCGTTGCATGGCCGGTCAATCCTTGCCGTCGCAAGGCGTGACCAGCGAGATCATTCCGAGTTACTACTCGGTCAAGGAAGCCGTCTTCCCCTTTATCAAGTTCCCGGGCGTGGACAGCATTCTCGGTCCGGAGATGAAATCGACTGGTGAAGTGATGGGCGTCGGTGATACCTTCGCGGAGGCCTATGTAAAAAGCCAGCTGGGTGCCGGTGAGAAGCTGCCGACCACGGGCAAGGTATTTCTGTCCGTGCGCGATGGCGACAAGTCGGTGCTGCCCGAGCTGGGCCGCATGCTGGTCGATGCGGGCCTGGAGCTGGTCGCTACCCGCGGCACGGCAGCCAGGCTGCAGGAAGCCGGCGTGCCGGTGGTCGCGGTGAACAAGGTCAAGGAAGGCCGCCCGCATATCGTGGACATGATCAAGAACGGCGAAATCGCGCTGATCATCAATACGGTTGACGAGCGCCGCGCCTCGATTCAGGATTCCTACTCGATCCGCTTCGAAGCGTTGAAGGGCCGGGTCCCCATCTACACCACGGTGGCCGGTGGCCGCGCCGCCGCATATGGCATCAAGCATATGAAGGAGTGGACGGTCTACTCGGTGCAGGATCTGCACAAGCGCTTGAAAATCGCCTGAGCCCCCTTTTTTCATCGGCCGCGCGCGCTGCGCCGGCATGTGCCCCGACGGCTGGTCCGTCGGGTTTGTTTTTGACGCCGGCGCGGCTCAGGAGCGAGCGACCGGATTGGAGAATTGAAATGAATAAAGTCCCCCTTACCGTGCTTGGCGCCGAATTGTTGCGTTCGGAGCTGCAGCGTCTGAAAAGCGTCGAGCGGCCCAGCGTTATCGCTGCCATCGCCGAAGCGCGCTCGCATGGCGATCTGTCGGAAAACGCCGAATACGATGCCGCCAAGGAGCGCCAGGGCTTTGTCGAAGGACGGATCGCCGATCTGGAAGGCAAGCTGTCGCATGCCATCGTGATCGATCCGGCCGAGATCAGCGCCGAAGGCCGCATCGTTTTCGGCACCACGGTGGACCTGGAAGACTGCGAGTCCGGCGACAACGTCACCTACCAGATCGTGGGTGACGACGAGGCCGATATCAAGCAGGGCAAGATCTCCATCTCCAGCCCCATCGCCCGTGCCCTGATCGGCAAGTCGGAAGGCGATGTAGCCGAAGTGCAGGCGCCCGGTGGTATCCGCGAATACGAAGTCCTGGGTGTGAAGTACATCTGAAAACGCCACGAAAGCGTCCGTGATGCAAACCTTTCCAAATGCGCTGCGCTCCATACTGACGATCTTCTGGATCGGTGGCCTCTGGATTGTCGGCCTTTTGGTCGGGCCTTTGCTGTTCCAGCAGTTGGATAACGGCCTGGCCGTCAAGATGGTGACGGTGATGTTCCGCGCCATGGCCTGGGTGGGCATCGTGGCCGGCATCTACATCACCGTGCATATGCTCTGGACCGAAGGCTTGCGCGGCTTCCAGACCATGGAGTTCTGGCTGGTGCTGGGCATGCTGGCGCTGACCCTGGTCAATCACTTCGCGGTCTTCCCCATCCTCTCCGAGGTCAAGCCGCAGATGCATACGGTGGCGGAGGGGGTGTTCGGCGGCGGCTTTCAGAGCTGGCAGACGATTTCCAGCCTGATCTATCTGGTGCAAAGCCTGTTCGGTTTGATCTATGTCATTCGCGGGCCGGTCAAGTAGCAGGAAATCGGTATCCCGGCAACTTTCCCGGGCGGCGGGTGGGTTGCAGCGCGAGCCTACTTTGCTGCTGAAGCAGCAAGCAGTATTGTCGCCGCGCCGCATGTCATTGACATTAAAGCATATATTTCTTCCTCTGCCGTCACGCAGGCAACATTGTCCTTTTGCTACATCGTTGTGGCATTGAGACGACGCATGTGTAGTGAATATTTATTTATTTGTGACTTGTACTTCAGGCAACGCTAATCTACGACCCTGTGTCCGTGAACCCGGAGCGGCGCAATCAGGGAGTAGTAAATCGATGTCCAGTCCAAATCTGCTGGCGGTGTATGTCCGCACCTCGGCCGGTGAAGGCGAGCTTGCCTCGCCAACCAATGGCCTTAGTATCAATCAACGCAAATTGCTGCAGTGGTGTGATGGTCAATTGACCGTGATGGAGATGGCCGAACGTCTGGCTACGGGCCATTCGGTCGATGCCGAGCATGTCGCGCGCGATATGGAAAAGCTGGAAAAACTCAGCTTGCTCAAGCCCTTGGGTGCAGGCATCAATGTCGCCACGCCACTCAATGCCACCTTCCAGCCGAAGAAACGCCTCCCCTGGTGGCTGGTCGGAACCGGCGCGGTCGTAGTGGTGGGCGGCTTGGTGGCGTTTTCCCAGCAAGCCGAACCCGTTCAAGCAACGAGCCAGGTGGGCGCGCCCGGCGCGCAAGCCAGATTGGCGCCGGAAGAAACCGAGCAACAGATATTCGGGGTCATGCCCAATCCCGCCCGTTGGTTCTCGCCTGGCCAAAAGCCCGAGCCCAAGCCTGTCGAGGAGAAAGTGGCCGAGACCAAGCCCGTGCCGGTGGCGCCCAAGGCGGCCGATCCCAAGCTGGCCCAGGCAGCTGCCGCGGTGGCCAAGCCCGTGCCCGCGCCGGTCCCTGTGCCGGCGCCCGCCGCCATCACGCCGACGACCGCTCCCGCCCCCTTGGCGGTTGAGCCGGTACCCAAGCCCGAGCCGGTCGTTCCGGTTCAGGTCGCCAGCGCCCAGCCCATCCTGGCCCGGCCCGAGCCGCCACCCCCCAATCGCAAGCCTATCCATCGCGAGCAACCGGAGTTTCCGCGCGAGGCAACCCGCGATGGGATCGAAACCGGCAGGGTCAGAGCGCGCATGACGGTGAACGAGGCGGGGCAGGTCGTGAAGGTGGATATCCTGGAGTCCAAGCCACGCAAGGTGTTCGATCGCGCCGTGCTGGCCGCGCTGACAAAATGGCGCTTCCAGCAGGCCGCCGCCGGATTTACGGTGGATACCGAAGTGGATTTCAGGGACAATTGAGCCCGATGACGAGTTAAAAAGACCGGCGCGAGCCGGTCTTTTACTTGCCGGACTTGTACTTGCTTGCTGGTTTGCCCTTGCTGTTGGCGGGTTTGCCCGCGCGGCCGGTGGCGACGGTGGGCTTGGCGGCTGCTTTCCTGGCCGTGGCTTCCAATGCCTTGGGCGTAGGCTTCTTCTGGCCGGGCCGAGGCAGCTGGATCTTGGGCTTGCCGTCCTGGGTCGGGCGATATAGGACCAGCAGCTTGCCAATCTGCTGTACCGGCGAGCAGTTCAGGGCGGTGCAGATATCGGCCAACCAGCCGCTGCGCTGCTCGCGGTCGTCGCCCAACACACGGACCTTGATCAATTCATGGGCGTCGAGGTTGAGGGCGATTTCGCGCATGACCGCATCGGTCAGGCCGTTATTGCCTATCATCACGACAGGGCTCAGCTGGTGGGCTTGGGTGCGCAGGTAAAGGCGCTCGTCTCTAGTCAGTTCCATCTTGTAACTCCGCGAAAAAGCGACGAATTCTAGCTGAATCACCAACAAGGCGTAGCAACTCTTTCAATATGAAAATACACCCAGTTAGGCCCGCTGACGAGGATAGGAAATACCCGCTCGCGGCGACACGGGCGGGGACGTCCGCCCAAGGGGGCGTATGAAAAGAAGCAAATCCAGTAACGCGTGGCTACGGGAGCACGTGAACGACCATTATGTGCAGCAGGCGCAGAAGGACAACTACCGCGCGAGAGCGGCCTACAAGCTGCTGGAGATCGATGAAAAGGACAAGCTGTTCAAACAGGGTGCCTGGGTAGCCGACCTCGGCGCGGCGCCCGGCAGCTGGTCGCAGGTAGCCAAGCAGAAGGTAGGCGAAGCCGGACGGGTATTCGCCCTCGATATGCTGCCGATGGATCCGATTCGCGGTGTCGAGTTCATCCAGGGCGATTTCCGTGAGGACGCGGTCCTGGCACAATTTACCAAGTTGCTGGATGGCCGCCTGGTGGATCTTGCGATTTGCGATATCGCCCCCAATATCACTGGCATGGCGGTGACGGACCAGGCGCGCAGTTTCTATCTATGTGAGCTGGCACTGGATTTTTGCCGCGATTATTTGAAACCCGGCGGCAATTTTCTGGTCAAGACCTTCCAGGGTTCCGGCTATACCGAGTATATGCAGCAGATGCGCGATACCTTCCAGACGGTGTTGTCGCGCAAACCGGCCGCCTCGCGCGACCGTTCGACGGAGATCTATCTGCTGGGCAAGGGAAAAAAGCCCTAACGGGCCGTCCCGACAGCCGATAGAATCCTGGGTTCCTATTTTATGGCCGCCGCCGGCGCGGCCGTTCTTCACTTCGCCGGCTAAGAGGAGCGTCCCGTGAACAATCTGGGCAAAAATATCGCCATCTGGGTCATCATCACTTTGGTGCTGATGATCGTGTACAACCAGTTCACCAAGCGTCAGGAACAACAGGTACAGGTGCCGTACTCGCAGTTCATGGTCGAAGTGCAGGAGAACCGGATCGCCACTGTCGAGATCGACGGCAATCCGCTGCGCGGCCAGTGGATACGAGGCAAGCGTACCGACGGGACCAATTTCTCCAGCTTCGCGCCTTTCGATTTCCGCCTGGTCGATACCCTGATCAAGCACAACGTCAAATTCAGCGGCAAGCCGGAGGATGAGCCCAGCCTGCTGATGAGCATCTTCGTCAACTGGTTCCCCATGTTGCTGTTGATCGGCGTGTGGATCTTCTTCATGCGGCAGATGCAGGGCGGCGGCAAGGGCGGCGCCTTCAGTTTCGGCAAGAGCCGCGCCCGCATGCTGGACGAGAACAACAATACCGTGACCTTCGCCGACGTGGCCGGTTGCGACGAATCCAAGGAAGAAGTCAGCGAAATCGTCGACTTCCTGCGCGATCCTTCCAAGTTCCAGAAACTGGGCGGCCGCATTCCCCGTGGCGTACTGATGGTGGGTTCGCCCGGTACCGGTAAGACCCTGCTGGCCCGTGCCATCGCAGGCGAAGCCAAGGTACCGTTCTTCTCGATCTCCGGTTCGGACTTCGTCGAGATGTTTGTCGGTGTCGGTGCCGCCCGTGTGCGCGATATGTTCGAGAACGCCAAGAAGAACGCGCCCTGCATCATCTTCATCGACGAAATCGATGCGGTGGGTCGTCAGCGCGGTGCCGGACTTGGCGGCGGTAACGACGAACGCGAACAGACCCTCAACCAGATGCTGGTCGAGATGGATGGCTTTGAAGGCAGCTCGGGTGTGATCGTGATTGCCGCGACCAACCGTCCCGATGTGCTCGATCCCGCCCTGTTGCGTCCGGGCCGGTTCGACCGCCAGGTGGTCGTGCCCCTGCCGGATATCCGTGGCCGCGAGCAGATCCTGCACGTACATATGCGCAAGGTGCCGATTTCCACCGACGTCGATGCCGGCGTATTGGCCCGTGGCACGCCCGGCATGTCCGGCGCCGACCTGGCCAACCTGGTCAACGAAGCCGCGCTGTTCGCCGCGCGTTCCAATAAGCGCCTGGTCGATATGCACGATTTCGAACAAGCCAAGGACAAGATCTTCATGGGTCCGGAACGCCGTTCCATGGTCCTGACCGAGGACGAGCGCCGCGCCACCGCCTACCATGAATCCGGCCACGCCGTGGTTGCCCGCCTGCTGCCGGGTACCGACCCGGTGCACAAGGTCACCATCATGCCGCGCGGCCGTGCCCTGGGCCTCACCTGGCAGCTGCCGGAGCGTGATGCCGTCTCGCTGTACAAGGACCAGATGCTGAGCCGCCTGGCCATCCTGTTCGGTGGGCGCATTGCCGAGGACCTGTTTGTCGGCCGCATCTCCACCGGGGCGTCCAACGACTTCGAACGGGCCACCAAGATCGCTCGCGATATGGTCACCCGCTACGGCATGTCCGCGACCCTGGGACCGATGGTGTATGGCGAGAACGAGGGCGAGGTTTTCCTCGGCCGTTCCGTTACCACCCATACCAATTTGTCGGAAGCGACCATGCAGCAGGTCGACCAGGAAATCCGCCGCATCATCGACGAGCAGTACGCGCTGGCCCAGCGTCTGCTGGAAGAGAATCGCGACAAGGTCGAGGCAATGACCGCTGCCCTGGTCGAATGGGAAACCATCGATTCGGACCAGGTCGAGGACATCATGCAAGGCCGGCCGCCGCGCCCGCCCAAGCCGATGGCAAGCACCAAGGTTCCGGCAGGCGATCTTCCGCCCAGCGGTCCTGCACCCGAGCCGACCGTGACACCGGCCCAGGAACTGTAATCCTCTCTTAAAAACTTCTGCAACGACAGCGCCTCCCCGCTGTCGTTTTCATGGGCGCACTGAAATATTGTGCACACTCAAACTGCGGTTCACCACCCGGCAAAGCCGGGCGTTAACGGTCCGTGGCAAATGAACCCTCCCTTGCTTGGTTTAATCCAACTCCCCCCGCCCTCGCACCCGCAAGGAGTAGGCCGTGGTTGTAAGGCGCCTTCGGCACCTACAACCACGCACCCGCCGCGAGGGAGCCTCGCTTACGCTCGTTAGCGCGCTAAATCAGTTCTCATGTCTACTCCCCTACAACTGGGCCGCTTTCGGCTCTCCCTTGACCGGCCATTGGTCATGGGCATCCTCAATATCACCCCCGACTCCTTTTCCGATGGTGGCCGCCACCATTCGCTGGCTGCCGCATTGGAAAGTGCTCGGCAGATGGTGGACGACGGCGTCGATATCCTCGATATCGGCGGGGAGTCGACCCGGCCCGGCGCCGCCCAGGTGAGCGTCGAAGAAGAACTGGCGAGGGTCTTGCCGGTGCTGACCGAACTGGCCGCCTGGCAAATCCCCCTGTCGATCGATACTCGCAAGCCGGCGGTGATGCGGGCGGCCTTGGCGGCCGGCGTGGACATGGTCAACGATATCGCCGCACTGGAGGCGCCAGGTGCCCTGCAAGCCCTGGCCGACAGCGCGGCAGGGGTTTGCCTGATGCATATGCGGGGAGAGCCGCAAACCATGCAGTCCGCGCCTGCCTATCGCGATGTCGTGGCGGAAGTCGGCGCGTATCTGGTCGCGCGACGGTCCGCCGCCATGGCGGCGGGCATTGCAGGCGAGCGCATCGTACTGGACCCCGGCTTCGGTTTTGGCAAGGACCAGGACCACAATGTGGCATTGTTTCGAGCCTTGCCGCGACTGGCGGCATTGGACAGCCCGCTCCTGGTGGGCGTGTCGCGCAAATCGATGCTGGGCCGGATACTATCGGACCGCCCGGCGCCGCAGCGCGATGCAGGCAGTGTCGCCGCCGCGATGTTGGCGGTACAGGCCGGTAGCGCTATCGTAAGAGTGCATGCGGTGCGCGATACGGTCGATGCGCTCAAGGTATGGCAGGCCTTGCGCGGCTGAGGTCGGGCAAAGTAGGTAAACACATAAAATCGAGGAGCGAGCATGACTAGAAAATACTTTGGCACCGATGGCGTGCGTGGACGGGTAGGCGATTATCCGATCACGCCCGAATTCACCATGCGACTGGGCTATGCGGCCGGCAAGGTGCTGTCGTCGCGCCGCGGCGATGGCACCCACGCCGCCGTGCTGATCGGCAAGGACACGCGTATATCGGGGTATATGTTGGAATCCGCCTTGCAGGCCGGTTTGTCGGCGGCCGGGGTGGATGTACACCTGACCGGTCCCTTGACCACGCCGGGCGTGGCCTATCTGACGCGGGCCTTGCGTCTTTCCGCCGGCGTGGTGATTTCCGCTTCGCATAATCCGTTTGAAGACAATGGGATCAAATTCTTTGGCGAAGGTGGCGTGAAGCTCGATGACGCAGTCGAGCTGGAAATCGAAGCCGAGCTTGATAAGCCGCTTAGCTGCGTGGAAGCGGATCGATTGGGCAAGGCATGGCGGGTAAACGACGCTGCCGGCCGTTATATCGAATTCTGTAAAAGCACATTCCCCAACGAGCACAATCTGCGCGGCATCAAGATCGTGGTGGATTGCGCGCATGGGGCCGGCTACCAGATCGCTCCGCATGTCTTTCATGAATTGGGCGCCGACGTCATTGCCATGGGTAATACGCCGAACGGCCTCAATATCAACGACGGCGTGGGCGCCACCGCGCCGGAGGCCATGCGTGAACGGGTCGTGGCGGAAGGGGCCGATTTCGGCATCGCCCTGGACGGCGACGGCGACCGGCTGGTGATGGCGGATAGCAAGGGCCGCTTGTACGACGGCGACCAGTTGCTCTACGTCATCGCCTGCTTCCGCAAGCAGCAAGGCACCCTGCAGGGCGGGGCGGTGGGGACCCTGATGTCCAACCTGGGCCTGGAACACGCCTTGGCCAGGCTGGAAATACCGTTCGCCCGCGCCAAGGTGGGAGATCGCTATGTGCTGGAGATGATGAAGGAAAAAGGCTGGCAGCTGGGTGGCGAAAACTCGGGCCACCTGCTTTGCCTGGACAAGCACAGTACCGGTGACAGTCTGGTATCGGCCTTGCAGGTACTGGCGGCTATCCGGCTTTCGGGTAGAAGCCTGCAAGATTTCTGCGCGGACCTGCTGATCTATCCGCAAATTCTGCGTAGCGTGAAGATCCAGAAGGGCTTCGATTTCCGCGAAAGCCTGACCATCCAGGCCGCTTTGGTGGAAGCCGAATGCGAGCTTGCCGGACGTGGCCGCGTGCTACTGCGCCCCTCCGGTACCGAGCCGGTCTTGCGGGTGATGGTGGAAGCCAACGATACGGCTTTGACCGAACGCTGGGCGGAACGGTTGTCGGAGGTGGTGACGGAGGCTGCTGTCAGCGTTTAGGGAAGGCGCCTCGGCGGGTCGTGCGACCCGCCTGGGCTACCCGCCACCGCCCGGAGATCAACCCGTCATTGCAACAAGCAGGATAGCTCGAGAGGGTCGGGTGCCGTGACGGATAGAAATTCTTCCGCATCCGTCATCGAGCCGGCGATCAAACCGTGCCGTACCGCCTCCCGGTATTTCGCCGCCGGCAATTCGGACAGCAGGCTCAATAGCCGTTTGCGACGGCTTGGGAATACATCGTCCGGTGCGGGCTGGGGAGCGGCATCGGCGGGCAGATGCGGCTTTACCGCGCAAACAAAGGCGTTGACCACGGTTCCGTCGTCGAGGGCAGCGGGACTGTAGCCTGGCCGGCCCGCGCGATTGGCGTCGACCAAATTACTTACCCAGCGGCGTATCAGTTGTTCGTTTGAAACGGGAGTGGGGCAGGGTTGCGATTGATCCATTTCTTTCAAATAGTCGAACAATTGACGGTATGCGGTGTTCAACTGCGGGTAGGTAATGCCAACCATTAAAATGGGACGCAATTGAGTGGGTAATTCGCTTGCCGAGATATTTTGACCAGGCAGGTCGCAATCCTTTGCCGCATCGAGCGCATTGCGGAAACCTGCCAACAGCGCGTTCGTAGGGAAGGGGCCGGCTGATATCGTAATATCCGATGCGCAGCTGTGACAGGATTCGGAAACCTTCAACCGCCCTATCAATTCATCGAGTGCCATGGCCGAATATTGAGGCGCGGCGAGGGGGATGCAAAATTGAGGTCCGTATTCGGAAAGTGCTGCCTGACAAACCTCTTCAGCCAATACGCTGATGCGCCTGCTCAAGCGCTCCAGACGCTGGGAAGTCGATAAATTGTTAATCGCGATCCGCATCCTGTTTATTTGCCCGGAACCCTGATTGACCAGCGCGCTTTCTTGCTCGTTAATCGAAAGGATACGGACCCTGAAATTGACCAGTGCTATCTTTAAAATATTTAACAGGCCTTCCATGCTGCGACTGTTGAAGTCAGCCAGCTCCTCTCGCAACTCGTAGGGGGGAGGTACGTTTGTCGCGATATCTTCGTAGCTGGGAGGACGGTCTGCTCCCCATAACGCACGATTCCGACACAAGCTTTCGTACCAGCTCAAGGCAGGGGCGGTTTGTATGCTTGCACCTGCTTGTAGATAGACTGTTGCGTTCGTCGGTGGTGCGGCGATTACGACTTCGTAGGCAGGCGGAGTAATAGTTGGACCATCTCCGGGCTGGTAATTCTGGTCCAATACCGGGATGGGAATACCATATTGATGGTGTATCGGTAAGCTGATATTGACTGGGCGCATGAATTTACCTAAAAAATTCACGGCTGGTCAGTAAGGAGGCAGCCTGCCTCCTGCGAGTGAAAGTGTCATGCATGGCAGATCCCCACAATTGAGCGCGCCGACTTTGGCACATTACCAATCATTTAAGGACGGCAGCAGGGGAGTGCTGTTGCATTCGGCACGTTGAGTATCGGAATTTGGATATTGCCCTACGGAGCGCGGCAATAGGGGGATGTTCAGACCCACGCGGGAACCGTTAAAGGTTGCGCCGCGTAGGTTGCATCGATCTGCCAAAACCGCCGTTCGGCGTGATTTTCAACCAAACTTGCCGGTAATGTAATCCTCGGTCTCCTTGCGGGCCGGCTTGGTGAAAATCTGGTCGGTAGGGCCGACTTCGACCAATTCCCCCAGGTACATATAGGCGGTCACATCGGATACCCGGGCGGCCTGCTGCATATTGTGGGTCACCATCGCGATGGTGTATTCCCGCTTGAGTTCGTGCACCAATTCCTCGATATGCGCGGTCGAGATCGGGTCCAGCGCCGAAGTAGGTTCGTCCAGCAGGACCACGTCCGGCTTGACCGCGACGGCACGGGCAATACATAGCCGTTGCTGCTGTCCGCCCGACAGGCCCAGGCCCGACTGGCGCAGCTTGTCCTTGACCTCGTTCCACAGGGCGGCCTTTTGCAGCGCCCATTCCACCCGGTCATCCATTTCCGAGCGGGAGAGATTCTCATACAGCTTCACGCCGAAGGCGACATTGTCGTAGATCGCCATCGGGAAGGGCGTGGGCTTTTGGAAAACCATGCCGATCTTGGCGCGCAGTACGTTCAGGTCCACGCCCCGTTCCAGGATATTGCGGCCATTGAAATTGATCTCGCCTTCGGCCCGCAGTTTGGGATACAGGTCATACATACGGTTGAAAGTGCGCAGCAGGGTCGATTTACCGCAGCCCGACGGGCCGATAAAGGCGGTCACCTTATGCTCGGGAATATCCAGGTCGATATTCTTCAGCGCATGGAAGTTGCCGTAAAAGAAGTTCAGGCCGCGAACGGTCAGTTTGGATTGGGTGGTCATGGGGTCACTTTCTTGCGCGATCTGGTGCGTAAACACTTTGGTGTCCTGGGAGTCTCTGAACATGTCATCTAACGAGCGTAAGCGAGGCTCCCTCGCGGCGGCGAGGGCGGGGGGAGTGGGATAAAACAGCGAGGGAATCGTTGATATCTCACGGCCCGTAAACACCCGGGTTTCCCGGGTGCTGATCCAAGCACTCAGTTTTCACACATTTTCAGAGCCTCCCCTACGAGAGTTCTTTTTTGATCAGGCTGCGGGCGATGATATTCAAGGTCAGCACGGCCAGGGTCACGATCAGGGCGCCGGCCCAGGCCAGCGAAATCCAGTTTTCGTAGGGGCTCATGGCGAACTTGAAGATCGTCACCGGCAGATTGGCCATGGGTTGGTTCATATTGGCGCTGAAGAATTGATTATTGAGCGCGGTGAACAGCAAGGGCGCCGTCTCGCCGGAGATGCGCGAAATCGCCAGCAGGATGCCGGTCATCACGCCCGCCTTGGAGGCGCGCAGGGTGACCGAGGTGATCACCTTCCATTGCGGTGCGCCCAAGGCGTAGGCAGCCTCGCGCATGGCGTGCGGAACCAGCCGCAGCATGTTTTCGGTGGTGCGCAGGACCACCGGTATCACGATCAGTGCCAGGGTGAAGCTGCCGGCCCAGCCGGAGAAATGCCCCACGTGCTGCACATACAGGATCCAGACGAACAGGCCGATCACGATGGACGGTGCCGACAGCAGGATGTCGTTAACGAAGCGCACGGTGGGCGCCAGCCAGCCGCGATGGCCGTACTCGGCCAGGTAGATGCCGGCCAGGATGCCGATGGGGGTGCCGATCAGGGTGCCGACCAGTCCCATCAGCAGGCTGCCGAAAATTGCATTGCTCAGGCCGCCGCCCACGCTGTCCGGGCCCGGTGTCGGCGTGGTGAATACCTGCAGGCTCAGGGCATGCAGGCCATTGCTGAACAGGGTGTAGAAGATCCAGCCCAGCCAGAACAAGCCGAATGCCATGGCCAGGGTGGACATGGTCAGGTTGAAGCCGTTGATCAGGCGCCGGCGCAGATAGAGAGAGTTATTCACTTGGCGATTCCGTATCAGGACTGGCTGCCCTCGCCCTTTTGCAGGCGAAGCAGCATAAGCTTGGACAGGGCCAGCACGACAAAGGTGATCAGGAACAGGATCAGGCCCAGTTCGATCAACGTGCTGTAGTGCAGGACTTCGCTGGCTTCGGCGAATTCATTGGCCAGGATGGAGGCGATGGAGTTGCCGGCGTGGAACAGCGATTGGATGCTGTCGTAGGAGTTGCCGATCACGAAGGTCACCGCCATCGTTTCGCCCAGCGCCCGTCCCAGCCCCAGCATGATGCCGCCCACCACGCCGGTACGGGTGTAAGGCAGTACCACGTTCCAGATCACTTCCCAGGTGGTCGCGCCCAGGCCGTAGGCCGACTCCTTCAGCATGGTCGGCACGACTTCGAAGACGTCCCGCATTACCGAGGCGATATAGGGAATGATCATGATGGCCAGGATCAGGCCGGCGGTGAACATACCGATGCCGAAGGCGGGACCGTCGAACAGGCTGCCAAGCAAAGGGATATTGGCGGTTGTTTCGGTCAGCCAGGGCTGGATGGGCGGAATGGTGATGCCCAGTAGCGGCAAGGTGGTGCCTTCCATCAGGATGGGCGCCACCACGAACAGGCCCCAGATGCCATAGATAATGGAAGGGATGCCGGCCAGCAGCTCGATCGCCACGCCCAGGGGTCGGCGCAGCACGATGGGCGAAAGCTCGGTCAGGAACAGGGCGATACCGAAGCTGACCGGCACGGCGATCAGCAAGGCGATGGCGGAGGTGATCAAGGTACCCTGGATAGGACGCC
Source organism: Chitinimonas arctica (assembly GCF_007431345.1). Lineage (NCBI taxonomy): Bacteria > Pseudomonadati > Pseudomonadota > Betaproteobacteria > Neisseriales > Chitinibacteraceae > Chitinimonas > Chitinimonas arctica. The sequence goes on from NZ_CP041730.1 coordinate 3,433,701, forward strand.
AGGCGCCGAATTGCTGCCTGACAGGGTCCCAGTCGGAGGAGACGACGAAGCCGGCGCCAAATGCGCGAATCGAGTCCCAGCTACCGTGGACCAGGGATACGGCGATGGCTGCCAATATCAGCAGCACCAATACTGCCGCTGCGCGCGTCAGATTGAAGAACAGGATGTCGCGCGACATGGGGAAATGCGGTTGGCTTGGCTGGTCAGACATAAGCTGTCTCATTGCAGGTAAAAAAACAAAGCAGCAGGAACCGATATCTATCAATTCCTGCCGCTGATGGCCTCGCGCCGTGGCGCAGGCTCGCTTACTTCATAACGATGGTGCCGGCACTATCGGTCATTTGTTTCCACGAGGCCTTGATCTGGGCCACGACTTCATCCGGCATCGGGATGTAGTCCAGCTCCAGCGCCATCTTGTCACCCTCGGCGCCATAAGCCCAGTCGAAGAACTTCAGCACTTCCTGCGCGCTGCCGGGCTTGTCCTGCTTCTTGTGCATCAGGATAAAGGTCGCGCCGGCGATAGGCCAGGATGCCTTGCCTGGCTCATTGGTCAGGATCTCATAGAAACCCGGGGCACTCTTCCAGTCGGCGTAGGCGGCAGCGGCCTTGAACGATTCTTCGCTCGGCACCACGAAAACGCCTTCCTTGTTCTGCAGGGCGACATAGGACAGCTTGTTCTTCTTGGCGTAGGCATATTCGACGTAGCCGATTGCGCCCTTCAAACGTTGCACATAAGCGGCGACGCCTTCATTGCCCTTGCCGCCCATACCGGCCGGCCATGCCACGGCCGTGCCTTCGCCTACCTTGCTCTTCCATTCCGGGCTGACCTTGGAGAGATAATTGGTGAAGATGAACGACGTGCCGGAACCGTCCGCACGGCGGACGATATTGATGCCGGAGGCCGGCAGGTTCAAGTCCTTGTTCAGGGCTTTGATGGCGGGGTCGTTCCAGAACTTGATCTTGCCCAGATAGACATCGGCCAGCAATTGCGGGGTCATCTTCAGTTGACCGGCTGCGATGCCGGGCAGGTTGTAGACCGGGACCACGCCACCGATCACGGTGGGGAATTGCTGTAGACCGCTCTTGGCCAGTTCTTCCGCCTTCATCGGCATATCCGATGCGCCGAAATCCACGGTCTTGGCCTGGATCTGCTTGATGCCGCCGCCCGACCCGATCGATTGGTAGTTGAGGCCGCTACCGGTCTTCTGCTTGTATTGCTCAGCCCACTTCGCATAAAGCGGATAAGGAAAGCTCGCGCCCGCGCCGGTGATCTCGGCTGCCTGCACGGCACCCATGCCCATGCCCATCACGGCGATTGCGGCCAATTTGCGACCAATAGACAGCTGCATGTTCTTTACCCCGTTTATGTATTGTTTCGAAGTCGAATGACCTGTGCGGCACGGATCGATAGGGCGGTTCGGGCCGGTAAGGATCCTGCAAACGGAAGAGATAGTAATCATCGTATATTTCGAAAACATTACAAACAGATGTCATGTCGCTCCGGAAGGGGGGTGAGCGCGCGCAGGGCGCTACAGTAGAGGCCGCCATGCCGCTTAAACCCCTTCTCAATTTGACGTACCGCCGTGCAAGCCTTAGAATGCTGGGCCTTTACTAGGAGAGCCGCTGCGGAGCCAAGGCTCGCGTGATCTTCTAGGGCAAAGTTAGATTTGCCGCCGGTTGTAAAAGCGTTGAGGTGGATGTATACGCGGATGGCGCTGCGGACGAGTCTGGTAGCTTCGCTTGCGGGGCGCCTGACATCCTATTGATGTGAAATTCGGTGCAACTTTCCGAGCTGCTGGTTGAGAGAAAATGGAAGCTATCAAAAGTCTGATTCAGGTCTTCAATGTGTTGTCGGCATTGGCCATTATCGTGCTGGTATTGCTGCAGCATGGTAAGGGTGCGGACATGGGCGCTGCCTTTGGTAGTGGTTCATCCGGCAGCTTGTTCGGTGCTACCGGTTCTGCAAATTTCATGAGTAGAGCCACGGCGGTTTGTGCTATCATCTTCTTCCTCTCACTGATCTTTTTGGTGAAGTTGGGCGCAGGAAGTGCCGGAACGCAGGATGTAGGCGTGATGTCCGGCGTGGTGCAGTCCGCGCCTGCCAAGCAGGCAGCGCCGGTTAAGCCGGTGCAAGACGACAAGCAGAGCAGTATCCCTAACTGATTGTCGTTCAAAAAATTTGGTGCGATGCCGACATGGTGAAATTGGTAGACACGCTATCTTGAGGGGGTAGTGGCGCAAGCTGTGTGAGTTCGAGTCTCACTGTCGGCACCAAAAAAAATTCAAAAAACCACGCAAGCTTTATTTGTCGAATAAGGTTGCGATGGTGTCAATGGAAGCTAGGCTTCCATCATGATTAAAACTTTGTAATCCGTACCCGGGGAGCTTTCATGCTCGAGAACTACTTCCCAGTCCTGCTATTCATGCTGGTGGGATTGCTGGTTGGTGTCCTTCCTATGGCGCTTGGCAAGGTGGTCGGCGTCTTTATGGGGACCAATCGACCCTATTCGGAAAAGCTCTCGCCTTACGAGTGCGGTTTCGAGGCGTTCGAGGATGCCCGCATGCAGTTCGATGTGCGGTATTACCTGGTTGCCATCCTGTTTATCCTATTCGATCTCGAAGTGGCCTTCCTGCTGCCGTGGGCGGCTGTCATCAAGGAAATCGGCTTGCCCGGCTTCTTTGCCATGATGGTGTTCCTGGCGATCCTGGTGGTTGGGTTTATCTATGAGTGGATGAAAGGGGCGTTGGAATGGGAGTAGCAGAAAATCCGCTCGCCCAGGGTGTGATGGAGAAAGGCTTCGTCACGACAACCGTGGATACGGTCGTCAACTGGACGCGTACCGGCTCGCTGTGGCCCATGACCTTTGGTCTGGCCTGCTGTGCCGTCGAAATGATGCACGCCGGCGCCGCGCGTTACGATCTTGACCGCTTCGGTATCGTATTCCGCCCCAGCCCGCGCCAGTCCGACCTGATGATCGTTGCCGGCACCCTCTGCAACAAGATGGCGCCTGCGCTGCGCAAGGTTTACGACCAGATGCCGGAACCACGCTGGGTGCTGTCCATGGGCTCGTGCGCCAATGGCGGCGGCTATTACCATTATTCCTATTCGGTGGTGCGCGGTTGCGATCGCATCGTGCCGGTCGACGTTTACGTCCCGGGCTGCCCGCCGACCGCCGAGGCCTTGTTGTACGGCCTGATTCAGTTGCAAAACAAGATCAAGCGCACTAATACAATCGCGCGCTAACCAAGATACGCATCATGGCGAACAAACTCGACGCGCTGCATCAAACGCTGCAAACGGCCTTGGGTGACAAGGCCGTTTCCTTAACAGAGGCACTTGGCGAACTGACCCTGGTGGTCAAGTCCGCCGACTGGCCGGCCATCGCACGCCTGTTGTGCGACCACGCCGCGCTGCAGTTCAAAACCTGCGTGGACCTTTGCGGCATGGACTACAGCGCCTACCGCGACGGTGGCTGGGACGGCGCTCGTTTTGCCGTCGTCTATCATTTGCTGTCGGTCGAAACCAATAGCCGCTTGCGCGTGCGGGTGTTCTGCGAAGACGACGAGCTGCCGGTGATCGAATCGATGCTGGACGTCTGGCCGGGCTTGAACTGGTTTGAACGGGAAGCCTTCGATCTATACGGCATCGTGTTCACCGGCCACCCCGACCTGCGCCGCATCCTGACCGACTACGGTTTTGTCGGCCATCCGTTCCGCAAGGATTTCCCCTTGTCCGGTCACGTCGAAATGCGTTACGACGCAGCCCAGGGGCGTGTGATCTATCAACCGGTCTCCATCGAGCCGCGCGAAATCACACCACGCATTATCCGCGAGGAGAACTACGGTGGCTGAGATCAAGAATTACACGCTGAACTTCGGTCCTCAGCATCCCGCCGCGCACGGTGTATTGCGCCTGGTGCTGGAGCTGGACGGCGAAGTCGTACAGCGCGCCGATCCGCACATCGGCCTGCTGCATCGCGCCACCGAGAAGCTGGCCGAGCACAAGACCTTTATCCAGTCGGTTCCCTATATGGACCGCCTCGATTACGTGTCGATGATGTGCAACGAACACGCCTACGTGATGGCCATCGAAAAGATGATGGGCATCGAAGTGCCGGTGCGCGCCCAGTACATCCGGGTCATGTTCGATGAGATCACCCGCGTTCTGAATCACCTGATGTGGATCGGTGCACACGGCCTGGACTGTGGCGCGATGACCATCTTCCTGTATGCCTTCCGCGAGCGGGAAGACCTGATGGACTGCTATGAAGCGGTCTCGGGCGCCCGTATGCACGCGGCCTACTATCGGCCGGGCGGCGTGTATCGCGACCTGCCGGAGTCGATGCCGCAATACCAGGCATCCAAGGTTCGCAATGCTGCCGCCATCAAGCGGCTGAATGAAAATCGGCAGGGTTCCCTGCTCGATTTCATCGAAGATTTCACCAGGCGCTTCCCGACCTATGTCGACGAATACGAGACCCTGCTGACCGATAACCGTATCTGGAAGCAGCGTACCGTCGGTATCGGCGTGGTTACGCCTGAACGCGCCATTGCCCTCGGTCTGACCGGCGCCATGCTGCGCGGTTCCGGCGTGGAATGGGATTTGCGCAAGAAGCAGCCGTACGAAGTGTATGCCGACCTGGATTTCGATATCCCCGTGGGTGTGAACGGCGATTGCTACGACCGCTACCTGATCCGTGTCGAGGAAATGCGCCAGTCCAACCGCATCATCAAGCAATGCGTGGATTGGCTGCGCAAGAATCCCGGCCCGGTCATCGTCGCCAACCACAAGGTGGCGCCGCCCAGCCGGCTCGAGATGAAGTCGAACATGGAAGAGCTGATCCACCACTTCAAGCTGTTCACCGAAGGCATGCACGTGCCCGAAGGCGAGGCCTATGCGGCGGTTGAGCATCCCAAGGGCGAGTTCGGTATTTACCTGGTGTCCGATGGCGCCAACAAGCCTTACCGCATGAAGATCCGCGCGCCGGGCTTCGTGCATCTGTCGGCGCTGGACGAGATGGCGCGTGGCCATATGATTTCCGACGTGGTTGCCATTATCGGCACGCAAGATATTGTGTTTGGGGAGATTGACCGCTAATGCTGAGCCCTGAATCCCTCGCTCAAATCGACCGGGAAGTCGCTAAATACCCGGCCGATCAAAAGCGCTCCGCCGTTATGGCGGCCTTGCGCATCGCCCAGGTGGAAAAGTCCTGGCTGTCCACCGACACGATCAAATTCGTAGCCGACTACCTGGGCATCGCCCCGATGGCCGCCCACGAAGTGGCGACTTTCTACAATATGTACGACCGCAAGCCGGTTGGCAGACACAAGCTGACCGTCTGCACCAATCTGCCTTGCGCGCTGTCCGGCGGTGCCGATGCCGGCGCCTATCTGCAAAAGAAACTGGGCATCCATTACGGTGAAACCACCGCCGATGGCAAATACACCCTGGTGGAAGGCGAATGCATGGGCGCATGTGGTTATGCGCCGGTCTTGCTCGTCAACAATCACACCATGTGCAACCACATGACGCCAGATGCGCTTGATCGCAAGCTGGCTGAACTCAACTAGGCCGGGACGAAACACATGACTGTTTACGTCAAGGGCGTCGTTTTTGAAGGTGTCGATTTCGATGATCCGAATTGCTGGAGCATCGACGCCTATATCCAGCGCGGCGGTTACGCGGCGCTGAAGAAGATTATCGCGGAAGGCATCACCCAGGACGCCATCATCGCCGAGCTGAAGACTTCTTCATTGCGCGGCCGTGGCGGTGCGGGCTTCCCCACCGGCCTGAAATGGTCGTTCATGCCGCGCAGTTTTCCGGGCCAGAAGTATCTGGTCTGCAATTCGGACGAGGGCGAACCGGGCACCTTCAAGGATAAGGACATCCTGAAGCTGAACCCGCACGCCCTGATCGAAGGCATGATCATCGGCGGTTACGCCATGGGCATCACCGTCGGCTACAACTATATCCACGGCGAGATCTTCGAGGTCTACACCCGCTTCGAAGCCGCCCTGGAAGAAGCACGCCGCGCCGGTTTCCTGGGCGACAATATCCTCGGCAGCGATTTCTGCTTCCAGTTGCATGCCCATCATGGTTATGGCGCCTACATCTGCGGCGAAGAAACCGCGCTGCTGGAATCGCTGGAAGGCAAGAAGGGCCAGCCGCGCTTCAAGCCGCCTTTCCCCGCCAGCTTCGGCCTGTACGGCAAGCCGACCACGATCAACAATACCGAGACGTTTGCCTCGGTGCCCTACATCGTGCGCGAAGGCGGCCAGAAGTTCCTGGAGCTGGGCAAGCCCAATAATGGTGGTACCAAGCTGTTTTCGGTGTCCGGCCATGTAAACCGTCCCGGCAATTTCGAAGTGCCGATGGGCATGCCCTTCGCCGAGCTGCTTGAACTGGCCGGCGGCATGCGCGGCGGCAAGAAGCTCAAGGCCGTTATTCCAGGTGGTTCGTCGGCGCCGGTTCTGCCCGGCCATATCATGATGGAAACCACCATGGACTACGACAGCATCGCCAAGGCCGGCTCCATGCTGGGTTCCGGCGCCGTGATCGTGATGGACGAAACCGTCTGCATGGTGAAGGCGCTGCGCCGCTTGTCCTATTTCTATTTTGAAGAATCCTGCGGTCAGTGCACGCCGTGCCGAGAAGGCACCGGCTGGCTCTACCGGGTGGTTGACCGCATCGAGAAAGGCGAGGGTCGGATGGAAGACCTCGACCTGCTCGAATCGGTGGGTAAGAACATCGCCGGCCGCACGATCTGTGCGCTGGGCGACGCCGCCGTGATGCCGGTGCAGGGCATGCTCAAGCACTTCCGCGATGAGTTCCAGCACCATATCGACCACAAGAAATGCCTCGTGCCGGGTTTTTGACGGAATGACCGACCCGGCTCGCCGCCAGGTTGGACAGACCCTCTTTACCCGCCACCCGTAACGCACAGACGAAAGCTCGGGCAGCCCGATCATGCTTGAAATCGAAATCGACGGTACCAAACTAACGGTTCCCAATGGCACCACGGTCATTGAGGCCGCTCGTTCCATCGGCACCCACATCCCGCACTTCTGCTATCACAAGAAATTGTCGATCGCAGCGAACTGCCGCATGTGTCTCGTGCAGGTCGAGAAGGCCCCCAAGCCACTGCCCGCCTGCGCCACGCCGGTCAATGACGGCATGAAGGTGTTCACCCATTCGGATATGGCGGTGAAGGCCCAGCAAGGCGTGATGGAATTCCTGCTGATCAATCACCCGCTGGATTGCCCGATCTGCGACCAGGGCGGCGAATGCCAGCTGCAGGATCTGGCCGTCGGTTACGGCGCCTCGTCCTCGCGTTATGAGGAAGAAAAGCGCGTGGTCAGCAATAAGGACCTTGGACCGCTGATCTCCACCGACATGACCCGCTGCATCCATTGCACCCGTTGCGTACGCTTCACCGAAGAAGTCGCCGGCCTGCAGGAAATGGGTATGGCCGGCCGTGGCGAACATTCCGAAATCATGTCCTTTATCGGCATGACGGTGGATTCCGAAATTTCCGGCAATGTGATCGACCTGTGTCCGGTCGGCGCGTTGACCTCCAAGCCTTTCCGCTATACCGCCCGTACCTGGGAGCTGTCGCGCCGCAAGAGCGTCAGCCCGCATGACGGCCTGGGCAGCAACCTGATCGTGCAGGTCAAGAGCGACCGCGTGATGCGCGTCTTGCCGCTGGAAAACGAAAATATCAACGAATGCTGGATCGCCGACCGCGACCGTTTTGCCTACGAGGCGCTCAATAGCGACTCGCGCCTGACCAAGCCCATGCTCAAGCAAGGCGGCAAGTGGATCGAAACCGACTGGCAGTCGGCGCTGGAATATGTCGGCAATGGCCTCAAGTCGATTATCGGCGAGTACGGTACCGATGCCGTCGCTGCGCTGGCGACACCGCATTCGACGGTCGAAGAGCTATTCCTGCTCAATAAATTGAGTACCGCGCTGGGCTTGGGTCAGGCCGGCGTAGGCCCTCGCCAGGGCGATATCCGCCTGGCCGCCGCTCAACAGGGCGCGGCCTGGCTGGGCCAGTCCATCGCCGACCTGCTGCAGGCCAAGGCCGTGCTCGTCGTCGGCGCCACCCTGCGCAAGGAACAGCCGCTCCTGGCGCAACGCCTGCGTCAGGCAGCGAAACGCGGCATGAAGCTGTCGCTGATCAATTCGATGGACGACGCGCTGCTGTGTGCCGTCAGCGCCAAGCAGATCGTTCGACCCGACCAACTGGCGGAAAGCCTGGCCACCGTGCTGAAGGCCGCGCTGGAAGCCAAGGGCGAGGCCGTGCCGGTCGAGCTGGCTGCCTTGGAAGTGGGCGAGAGCGCCCGCGCCATGGCACAGCAACTCAGCGATGCCGCTGCAGCCGAAGGCGGGCGTGCCGCCATCCTGTTCGGCAACCTGGCAGCGCATCATCCCCGTGCCGCCGAATTGGCCGGTTTGGCCGCGCAATTGGCCGCCGCTACCGGCGCCACCTTTGGCTGGATGGCCGAAGCCGCCAATAGCGTCGGTGCCCAGGCGCTCGGCCTGACCGCCTTGGCCGATGCCTACGCCAAGCCGCGCAAGGCCTTCCTGCTGTTCAATACCGAAGTCGAGCTGGACAGCCACGATTCGCAGGCTGCGCTGGCCGCCGTGCAGCAAGCCGAGATGGTCGTCGCCCTGTCGGCCTTCAAGCATGGCGCGCTGGACTACGCCGATGTGCTGCTGCCGATCACGCCGTTCTCGGAAACCGCCGGTAGCTTCGTGAACATGGAAGGCAAGCTGCAAACCTTTAACGGCGTGGTCAAGCCGCAAGGCGATAGCCGCCCGGGTTGGAAGGTGCTACGCGTGCTGGGTAATCTGCTGGGGCTGGAAGGCTTTGGCTTCGACAGCGCCGAAGCCGTGCGCAAGGCCGCCTTGCCGCAAGGCGACGAGACCATCGCCGCCAAACTGAACAACGCAGTGAACGCCGTGGCGTTTGTCGCACAGCCGGCCGGGCAGGGCCTGGTACGGCTGGGTGAAGTGCCGATCTACCAGGCGGATGCCCTGGTACGCCGCGCCCCTTCGCTGCAAAAGACCCGCGATGCCGCCGCGCCGGTGGTTGGCCTGTCGGCCGCGACCGCCGCGCAGCTGGGCATTGCCGCCGGCGACTCGGTCCGTGTCAAGCAAGGCGAAGGTGAAGCGGTTTTCCTTGCCGCCTTGGACCAGGGCTTGGCTGACGGTGTGGTACGGATTGCCGCGGCCCACCCGGCCACCGTCGCGCTCGGCGCGATGTTCGCCCCCATCCAACTGACGCGCGCCTGAGGAGAAGACGATGATAGACGCGCTGCATAACGGCTTCCTCTCCCTGCTGGGACCGACCCTGGGCTTGCTGGCCTGGTCGCTGCTGAAGATCGTATTGATCGTGGCACCGGTGTTTATCGCCGTGGCCTACCTGACGCTTGCCGAGCGCAAGGTCATCGGCTACATGCAGATCCGGATCGGTCCGAACCGGGTGGGTCCGTATGGCCTGCTGCAACCGATCGCCGACGGTATCAAGCTGCTGCTGAAGGAAATCATTTCCCCCAGCGCCGCTTCCACCGGCCTGTTCTTCCTGGCGCCGATCATGGTGTTGGCGCCTTCGCTGGCCGCCTGGGCGGTGATTCCCTTCGCGCCGGGCCTGGTGCTGGCCGATGTCAATGCCGGCCTGCTGTATGTGATGGCGATCACCTCGATCGGTGTGTACGGCATTATCGTGGCCGGTTGGGCGTCCAATTCCAAATACGCCTTCCTGGGTGCCCTGCGTGCCTCGGCCCAGGTGATTTCCTACGAACTGGCCATGGGTTTCGCCCTGGTCGGCGTACTGATGGTGTCGGGCAGCCTGAACCTGACCGAAATCGTCAACCAGCAAGGACGCGGCATGGCCGGCGGTTCCGTGCTGTCGTGGAACCTGATTCCCTTGTTCCCGCTGTTCCTGGTGTACCTGATCTCCGGCGTGGCCGAAACCAACCGCGCACCGTTCGACGTGGCGGAAGGCGAATCGGAAATCGTGGCCGGCCACATGATCGAATACTCCGGTATGTCGTTCGCCCTGTTCTTCCTCGGTGAATACGCCAATATGTGGTTGATCGGGGCGATGACCTCCATCATGTTCCTCGGCGGTTGGCTGTCGCCATTCCCGGCTTCGTGGGGCATTTTGGGCGCGTCCAGCTTCCTCTGGCTGTTCGCCAAGATGTCGTTCGTGATGTTCCTGTTCCTTTGGTTCCGCGCCACCTTCCCGCGTTATCGCTATGACCAGCTGATGCGGCTGGGCTGGAAGGTATTCATCCCCGTGACGCTCGTATGGATCGTCGTGGTGGCTGCCTGGATGCAAACCCCGTATTCGTTGTGGTAAGCCGAAAACCATGGAAAAGATTCAGAATTTCTTCAAAACCTTCCTGTTGCTCGAACTGGTGAAGGGTCTCGCGCTGACGGGACGGCATTTCTTCCAGCGCAAGATCACCGTGCAGTTTCCGGAAGAAAAGACGCCCTACAGCCCGCGCTTTCGTGGCCTGCATGCGCAACGCCGCTACGCCAACGGCGAGGAGCGCTGCATTGCCTGTAAGCTGTGCGAAGCCGTTTGCCCGGCGGTGGCCATCACCATCGAATCGGAAGTCCGCGATGACGGCACCCGCCGCACCTCGCGCTACGATATCGACCTGACCAAGTGCATCTTCTGCGGTTTTTGCGAAGAAGCCTGCCCGGTCGATGCCATCGTGGAGACGCATGTATTGGAATACCACGGCGAAAAGCGTGGCGATCTGTACTTTACCAAGCCCATGCTGCTGGCCGTGGGCGATAAATACGAAGCCGAGATCGCAAAGAATCGCGAAGCCGATGCGAAATATCGCTAGGGCATAAGTACAACGACCGAACTGGCTGCCATGACCATCTCTACCATTATCTTCTACGTGTTTGCCGCGATCCTGATCGCTTCGGCATTGCGCGTGATTACCGCCAAGAACCCGGTGCATGCCGCACTGAGCCTGGTGCTGTCCTTCTTCACGGGGGCGGTGCTGTGGATGTTGATCGAGGCCGAGTTCCTCGCCATCTCGCTGGTGCTGGTGTATGTCGGCGCGGTGATGGTGTTGTTCCTGTTCGTCGTGATGATGCTGGACATCAATTTCGAGGAACTGCGCAAGGGTTTCTGGAACTTCTTCCCGGTCGCCGCCGTCGTCGCCTGCCTGATGGCGGCCGAGATGGTGCTGGTGCTGGTGGCCAAGAGCAGTGGCCTGGCCAATTTCGATACCGTCGCGCCGCTGCCGGAGGGCGTATCCAATATCAAGCAGCTGGGCGTACCGATCTATACCGATTACCTGCTGCCGTTCGAGCTGGCCGCGGTCCTGCTGCTGGTGGCCATCATCGCCGCCATCTCGCTGACCTTGCGTCGCCGCAAGAACACCAAGTACATCAATCCCGCCGACCAGATCAAGGTCAAGAAGGCGGACCGTATTCGCATCGTCAAGATGTCGGCGGAAGTGGAAGCGCCGGAGCCGGCCGCCGCTGCCGATGCTGAACAAAAACCTGCTGCCTGAACGGGATAAGAGTCCATGAGCCTGACCCATTACCTTGTGCTGGCCGCGATCCTGTTTGCGATCTCGGTGTTCGGCATCTTCATGAACCGCAAGAACGTGATCGTGTTGTTGATGGCCATCGAATTGATGCTGCTGGCCGTCAATATGAACTTCGTGGCGTTTTCCAAGTTCTCCGGCGATGTCGCCGGCCAGATCTTCGTCTTCTTCATCCTGACCGTGGCGGCCGCCGAATCGGCTATCGGCCTGGCCATCCTGGTCGTGCTGTTCCGTAACAAGCGCTCGATCAACGTGGAAGACCTCGACAGCCTGAAGGGCTAGCGAGCCGCTTTCCGAACCGTATTCAGTTTCAAGTCGATCAGAGTCCGACGACCTAACAAGAACCAGCCTGTGCGAAAACATGGATAAACCAACGCTCTACCTGCTGATTGCCCTGTTCCCGCTCTTCGGTGCCATCGTGGCCGGCCTGTTCGGCCGCGCCATCGGCCGAACCGGAGCGCATTGGGTCACCATTCTTGGCGTGGCGGCCTCGTGCGTCGGCTCCATCCACGTCCTGCTCGACCTGGTCAATGGCGGCGCCGCCTATAACGGCAACGTCTACACCTGGTTGACGGTGGATGGCCTGGATGTCTCCGTGGGCTTCCTGGTCGATAAGCTGACCGCCATGATGATGGTGGTGGTGACCTTCGTTTCGCTGATGGTGCATATCTACACCATCGGCTATATGAGCGAAGATCCCGGCTACCAGCGCTTCTTCAGCTATATCTCGCTGTTCACCTTCTCCATGCTGATGCTGGTGATGGCGAACAACTTCGTGCAGCTGTTCTTCGGCTGGGAAGCGGTGGGCCTGGTTTCCTACCTGCTGATCGGTTTCTGGTTCAAGAAGCCGACCGCCATCTTCGCCAACCTGAAGGCCTTCCTGGTCAATCGGGTGGGTGACTTCGGCTTCCTGCTGGGCATCGGCATGGTGCTGGCCCACTTCGGTTCCTTCTATTACGCCGATGTGTTCGCCAACGCGCCGGCCTTGAAGAACGCCACTGTCAGCCTGTTGCCCGGCACCAGCTGGTCGCTGCTGACCGTTACCTGCATCCTGCTGTTTATCGGCGCGATGGGTAAGTCGGCACAGTTCCCGCTCCATGTCTGGCTGCCCGATTCGATGGAAGGCCCGACCCCGATTTCCGCGCTGATCCACGCCGCCACCATGGTGACGGCCGGTATCTTCATGGTGGCGCGCATGTCGCCGCTGTTCGAACTGTCCGATACCGCGCTGAACTTCATCATGGTGATCGGTTCCATCACCGCGCTGTTCATGGGCTTCCTGGGCATTATCCAGAACGACATCAAGCGGGTGGTGGCCTATTCGACCCTGTCGCAGCTCGGCTATATGACGGTCGCCCTGGGCGCCTCGGCCTACTCGGTGGCGGTGTTCCACCTGATGACCCACGCTTTCTTCAAGGCCTTGCTGTTCCTTGGCGCCGGCTCGGTGATCATCGGCATGCACCACGACCAGGACATCCGCAATATGGGTGGTCTGCGCAAATACATGCCCATCACCTGGATCACGTCGCTGCTGGGTTCGCTGGCACTGATCGGAACGCCTTTCCTGTCCGGCTTCTATTCCAAGGACTCCATCATCGAAGCCGTGCATGCCTCGCATCTGCCGGCAGCCGGCTTCGCATATGCAGCCGTGGTCATCGGCGTGTTCGTCACGGCCTTCTATTCCTTCCGGATGTACTTCCTGGTCTTCCATGGCCCGGAACGCTGGATGAAGAAGGATGGCCACGCGGATGCGCACCATCACGACGATGCCCATCACGACGACGAGCATCATCATGGCCTAGGCCCGAACGACAAGCCGCACGAAACCCCGTGGGTGGTCACCTTGCCGCTGGTGTTGCTGGCCATCCCTTCGGTGCTGATCGGTTTCTTCGCCATCGAACCGATGCTCTACGGCGAATTCTTCAAGGGTGTGATCTACAGCGATCTGCACCCGGTCATGCAGGAGCTCGGCAAGGAGTTCCACGGCGCGGTCGGCATGGGGCTGCACGCCCTCACGACACTGCCTTTCTGGCTGGCGCTGGCTGGCGTGGCGGTATCCTGGTTCTTCTATATGAAGCGCCCCGATATTCCCGCCGCGATCAAGGCCAAGTGCGGCCCGATCTACACCCTGCTGGAAAACAAGTACTACATGGATCACCTGTATATCCAAGGTTTCGCGGCGCTGGGCCGGGGCCTGGGCAAGGTGTTCTGGAAGGCCGGCGATACGGTGTTGATCGATGGTCTGCTGGTCAATGGTTCGGCAAAATTGGTAGGCGCGATCGCCGGCCTGGTTCGCCGCTTGCAGACCGGCTACATCTATCACTACGCCTTCGCCATGATCTTCGGCGCATTGCTGCTGCTGACGTTATGGCTGGGCCTGCCGTTATGGCTGGGCAAATTCGCGGTTCCTCATTGATCTTGTGCTGACGCGCTTAAAGAAAACACATTCGGGTAGGTAAGGGTGGATATGTCTGAACATCTGTTGAGTCTGGCGATCTGGGTGCCGATCGTATCCGGCCTCTTCGTGCTGGCAACCGGCGGCGACCGCAATGCGGTGCTGGCACGTGGAATGGCCTTGGTTGGCGCTTTGCTGGGTTTCCTGGTCACCATTCCGCTCTATACCGAGTTCGCGCCGCTGCATGGCGGCGCACAGTTCGAGGAAATGCTGCCCTGGATTCCGTCCTTCAACGTCAATTACCATCTTGGCGTGGACGGCCTGTCCATGTTCTTCGTCATGCTGAACGCCTTTACCACCTTGCTGGTGGTGGTGGCGGGCTGGGAAGTGATCAAGGAGCGGGTGTCGCAGTACATGGCCGCCTTCCTGATCATGTCGGGCCTGATCAACGGCGCTTTCGCCGCCATGGACGCGATGCTGTTCTACGTGTTCTTTGAAGCGATGCTGATTCCGCTGTACCTGATCGTCGGCGTATGGGGCGGACAGAACCGCGTGTACGCCGCCATCAAGCTGTTCCTCTACACCCTGATGGGCTCCCTGCTGCTGCTGGTCGCCTTTATCTACCTGTATTTCCAGACCGGCAAAAGCTTCGAGATCAGCGACTTCCAGCGTGTGGCACTGCCCATGGCGGCGCAGGGCTACCTGATGATTGCGTTCTTCTTTGCCTTCGCCGTCAAGGTACCGATGTTTCCGGTGCACACCTGGTTGCCCGATGCCCACGTGGAAGCGCCGACCGGCGGTTCCATGGTGCTGGCGGCCATTACCCTCAAGCTGGGTGCTTATGGTTTCCTGCGGTTCGCCCTTCCTATCGCCCCGGATGCCGCGCGCGAGTACGGCTGGATCATCATCGCGCTGTCGCTGGTCGCGGTGGTCTATATCGGTCTGGTTGCGCTGGTTCAAACCGATATGAAGAAGCTGGTGGCTTATTCGTCGATCTCGCACATGGGTTTTGTCACCCTGGGCTTCTTTATGCTGATCGACGGTGCACCGACCAGCTTCGGTATCGAAGGCGCGCTGGTCCAGATGATCTCGCACGGCTTTGTTTCCGCCGCCATGTTCTTCTGCATCGGCGTGATGTATGACCGGGTGCATAGCCGCAAGATCGCCGACTACGGCGGCGTGGCCAATACCATGCCCAAATTCGCCGCGTTCTCGCTGCTGTTCGCCATGGCCAACTCCGGTTTGCCGGCGACCTCCGGCTTCGTCGGTGAATTCATGGTCATCATCGCGGCCGTCAAGGTGAACTTCTGGTATGCCTTTGCCGCCGCCACCACGCTGGTGTTCGGCGCCAGCTACACGCTGTGGATGTACAAGCGGGTGATCTTTGGCGAAGTGGCCAATGAACAGGTTGCCAAGTTGCAGGATATCAACCCGCGTGAAATCGCCGTCTTGACGGTATTGGCTGTTGCCGTACTCGGCATGGGTCTCTATCCGCAGGCATTCACCGAAAAGATGCATACCAGCGTCGATTCGCTGATCTCGCACGTCAAACAGACCAAGCTGCCTTGATAAGCGCCGACACAGAATACGGGATTGAACAAGAATGACGCTCGCTAGTTTGAATCTGGTCGCCGCACTGCCGGAAATCTGGTTGCTCTGTGCGACCTCGGCCATCCTGTTGATCGATCTGTTCATCAAGGACGATCAACGCGATATCACCTACGCCTTGTCGCTGCTGGCCTTGCTCGGCAGCGCGGTGTTGACCATACATGGCTTTAGCTGGACGCCGCGCGCGGCCTTCAGCGGCATGTTCGTGGCCGATGCCATGTCCGATGTGCTCAAGGTCGGCATGTATGTCGCCATCGCGCTGATGCTGGCCTACAGCCGCAGCTACGCGGCAGCGCGGCAGATCTACCGTGGCGAGTTGTTCACGCTGACGCTGTTCGCCCTGCTCGGCATGATGGTGATGGCTTCGTCCACCAATCTGTTGACCCTGTATGTCGGTCTGGAACTGCTGTCCTTGTCGCTCTACGCCCTGGTGGCCCTGCCGCGCGATTCGCAAGTCGCGACCGAAGCCGCCATGAAGTACTTCGTGCTTGGCGCGCTGGCATCCGGCATGTTGCTGTACGGCATGTCCATGATCTACGGCGCCACCGGCAGCCTGGACATCCACGCCATCGCCCATAAGATCGCCCTGGGTACCGCCAACCATACCCTGTTGGTGTTCGGCCTGATCTTTATCGTCACCGGTATCGGCTTCAAGCTGGGTAATGTGCCTTTCCATATGTGGGTGCCGGACGTCTACCAAGGCTCGCCGACCGCGGTGACCCTGCTGATCGGTTCCGCTCCCAAGCTGGCTGCCTTCGCCTTCGTGATGCGCCTGCTGGTGCAGGGCCTGCCGGGCCTGATGAGCGATTGGTCGAACATGCTGGTGATCCTGGCCGTGTTGTCCATCGCGGTCGGTAACATTGCCGCGATCGCGCAGACCAATCTGAAGCGCATGCTGGCCTATTCCACCATCTCGCACATGGGCTTCCTGCTGCTGGGCATTCTGGCCGGCACGGTGCAGGGTTATTCGGCTGCCATGTTCTACGCCATCGTTTACGCCATCATGGCGGTCGCCGGCTTCGGCATTATCTTGCTGCTGTCGCGCCAGGGCTTCGAAGCCGAGCGCCTGGCCGATCTCAAGGGCTTGGCCCAGCGCAGCCCCTGGTTCGCCGGCATGATGCTGATGGTGATGTTCTCCATGGCGGGTATTCCCGTGTTTGCCGGCTTCTTCGCCAAGCTGGCCGTGGTGCAGGCCATCGTCGAGCGCGATATGGTCCCGCTGGCGGTGGTGGCGGTGCTGTTCTCCCTGGTCGGTGCTTTCTACTACCTGCGGGTGGTCAAACTGATGTTCATGGACGAGCCGCTCGATGCCACCCCCATTGCCGTCAAACCCGATATGCGCGTGCTGCTGTCGCTGAACTGTCTGGCCATCCTGGGCCTCGGCTTTATGCCAGATAGACTGCTGCAGCTGTGCTACGAATCGGTACGGCAAAGCCTGGGTCTGCTGTGAACACGGCATTGATCATGTATCTCGGATTGGCGGCCCTGGCCGCCAATTTGCCGTTCATGGTGGAGCGCAGGCTGTTTATCTGGCCCGCGCCCGCCACCGGCAAGGCCTTGGGCTGGCGGCTGCTGGAATTGCTGCTGCTGTATGGTGTGGTAGGCTTGCTGGGGATATGGCTGGAAGGCCGCCTCGGCCCGGTACACCAGCAGCGCTGGCCCTTCTATGCGTCCACCTTTGCCCTGTTCGTGGTGGCCGCTTACCCGGGTTTTGTACTGCGTTTTCTCTGGCGTAAGCCGGGCATGTAACAAGGTTTTAAAAAAGTTTTGCACGAGTGCTTGCCAAACAAGGAATGTTTCCCTAGAATGCGCAGCTCTTCAGGCGCGTAGCTCAGCTGGTTAGAGCACCACCTTGACATGGTGGGGGTCGTTGGTTCGAGTCCAATCGCGCCTACCAACACAATGGAGCAGACAAAAATGTCCTTCCGAACTACTACTACCGGCTCTCTTAATCTGGCCTGAGTCGGCATTTCGGAAGTTGTCTGTTCGAAAAAAGAGTGCGACCTAGGTCGCACTCTTTTTTTTCGTCCGTACCGTTCGCACTATCAATCGCAAAGGTGGAATGCAATGCCAATTGTCACGCTCCCCGATGGCTCCCAGCGCAGTTTCGACCAACCCGTGCGTGTCGCTGAAGTTGCCGCCAGTATCGGTACCGGCCTGGCCCGCGCCGCGCTGGCTGGCAAGGTCGACGGCAAGCTGGTTGATACCTCCTTCCTGATTGAAACCGATGTTCAGCTGGCTATCGTCACCGACAAGGACGCCGATGGCCTGGAAGTGATCCGCCATTCCACGGCGCATTTGCTGGCCTATGCGGTTAAAGAACTGTTCCCGGATGCCCAGGTCACCATCGGCCCGGTGATCGAGCATGGCTTCTTCTACGATTTCGCCTATAAGCGTCCGTTTACGCCCGAAGACCTGGTGGCGATCGAAAAGAAGATGGCCGAGCTGGCCAAGCGCGATATTCCGGTCGAGCGCTACGAATTGTCGCGCGACGAGGCGGTTGCCTACTTCAAGGGCATAGGCGAGAAGTACAAGGCCGAGATCATCGAGAGCATTCCCGCCGACCAGGCGCTGTCGCTGTACCGCGAGGGCGAGTTCACCGACCTTTGCCGCGGTCCGCACGTGCCGTCCACGGGCAAGCTCAAGGTCTTCAAGCTGATGAAGCTGGCGGGCGCCTACTGGCGCGGCGATAGCCGCAACGAGATGCTGCAGCGTATCTACGGCACCGCCTGGGCCAAGAAGGAAGATCTGGACCAGTACCTGCATATGCTGGAAGAGGCCGAAAAGCGCGATCACCGCAAGCTGGGCAAGCAGCTGGACCTGTTCCATCTGCAGGACGAGGCGCCTGGCATGGTGTTCTGGCATCCCAAGGGCTGGAGCCTGTGGCAATCGGTCGAGCAATACATGCGCCGCCGCCTGACCATTGCAGGCTACCAGGAGATCCGTACGCCCATGGTGATGGATCGTGCCTTGTGGGAGCGGTCCGGCCACTGGGAGAACTACCGCGAGAACATGTTTGTCACGGAATCGGAAAAGCGCGATTACGCCGTCAAGCCGATGAACTGCCCGGGCCATGTGCAGGTGTTCAACAACGGCCTGCGTTCCTACCGCGATCTGCCCATGCGCCTGGCGGAATTCGGCGCCTGCCATCGCAATGAGCCGTCCGGTGCCTTGCACGGCATCATGCGGGTGCGCGGCTTCGTGCAGGACGATGCCCACATCTTCTGTACCGAGGGGCAGGTCGTAAGCGAGTCGAAGGCCTTCAACGAGCTGGCCATGTCGGTCTACCGCGATTTCGGTTTCGACAATGTGGCGGTCAAGCTCAGCCTGCGGCCCGAGAAGCGCGCCGGCACGGACGAGACCTGGGACAAGGCCGAGAATGGCCTGCGCGAGGCGCTGCGGGCCTGTGGCGTGGAATGGGAAGAGTTGCCGGGCGAGGGGGCCTTCTACGGCCCCAAGGTCGAATACCACATCAAGGACGCGCTGGGCCGCTCCTGGCAGTGCGGTACGCTGCAGCTGGACTTCGTGCTGCCGGAGCGTCTGAATGCCGAGTACGTAGGCGAGGATAACGCCCGCCACCGTCCGGTGATGTTGCATCGTGCCATTGTCGGATCGATGGAACGTTTTCTCGGGATTCTGATCGAAAACCATGCTGGCGCCTTCCCGGTTTGGCTGGCGCCCGTGCAGGCCGCAGTGATGAGTATCAGCGAACATCAGGCCGATTACGCGCAGGAGGTGACCGAATCGCTCAAGCTGCAAGGCTTCCGCGTTGAGTCGGACTTGAGGAATGACAAAATTAGCTATAAAATACGGGAACATAGCTTACAAAAGTTGCCTTATCAGCTTGTAGTGGGCGATAAGGAAAAAGCTGCAGGATTAGTTGCCGTGCGTTCCCGCGGTGGCGAGGATCTAGGTCAGATGACGGTCGAAGCACTAGTAGCACGCTGGAAATCCGAAATGATCTAGTTCCGCGTCCGACGGCCTCGTTGCAATACGAGGCCGTTTTAACCGGGCCGCACGGTTTTCATTTTTTACTTGGGAGTAAGCGCTATCGCTCAGGACAAAGAGCCCCGGATCAATGGCGAAATCACCGCCCGCGAGATCCGTCTGAACGACGAAGAAGGTGAACAGCTGGGTATTGTTAGCCTGGCTGAGGCATTGCGTATGGCGGAAGAGCGTGAGGTCGACCTGGTCGAGATCGCGCCGAATGCTGTGCCACCCGTCTGTCGCATGATGGATTACGGTAAGTTCAAGTACCGTGAAAGCAAGAAGCGGCACGAGCAAAAGCTGAAGGTGAAGCAAGTCCAGATCAAGGAAGTCAAATTCCGTCCGGGCACCGACGAGAACGATTACCAGGTCAAGCTGCGCAACGTCGTCCGATTCATGGAAGAAGGCGACAAGGTCAAGTTGACGTTGCGTTTCCGTGGTCGTGAAATGGCCCACCAAGAGATTGGTATGGCGCAATTGAAGCGGGTGGAGGCGGATCTCGGCGAATTGGCCGTGGTCGAGCAGTTCCCGAAGCTCGAAGGCCGCCAGATGGTCATGATGTTGGCGCCCAAGAAGAAGATCTGACGCATACAGGGTGGCGGCAAGCCCTGGTACCGCGCAAGCGGTGTCACTTGTTGCAGTAAGCGAAATTTTTCGCAAAAAAGTGGTGTTGGGTATTAAGCGCGGTTTCCGCCGCCCAGCGCCAAATCCAACTAGGCAATACGGAGTACGTCATGCCGAAGATGAAAACCAAATCGAGCGCAAAAAAGCGCCTCAAGGTATTGGGTAATGGCGGCGTCAAGCGCTCCAAAGCGTTCAAGCGCCACATCCTGACCAAGAAGACGACCAAGAACAAGCGCCAGCTGCGTGGCACGACCATGGTTCACCCGACCAATATGGCTTCCGTGCGCGCCATGCTGCCGTACGCTGCCTAATCTTCTCGGAAAGGAATAAACCATGCCTCGCGTCAAACGTGGTGTAACAGCCCGCGCTCGCCATAAAAAAGTTTTAGCCCTTGCCAAGGGTTACCGCGGTCGTCGTAAAAACGTCTATCGCATCGCCAAACAGGCGGTGATGAAAGCCGGTCAATACGCTTACCGTGACCGTCGTCAACGTAAGCGTCAATTCCGTCAGCTGTGGATCGCCCGTATCAACGCGGCTTCGCGTGAATTGGGTCTGAGCTACAGCAAGTTCATGAACGGCGTGAAGCGCGCTTCGATCTCGATCGATCGTAAAGTGCTGGCCGATCTGGCTGTGTTTGACAAAGCCGCGTTTGCGCAGATTTTTGCGCAAGCCAAGGCCAGTCTTCCAGCCTGAGCTACCGGTAGCTGAAAAAGGGAGGCGCGAGCCTCCCTTTTTTTGTCCCGCCGAGCATGCCTGCCTGTACGCAACGGGCCGCTAGCCATGGATTTTCAGATCGAGAACCCATCGCCAGCGTTGATGAGGAGTGATGCAATATGGGCAATGTCCAAGCCATTCTAGATGAGGGCCTGGCCGCACTTGCGGCGACACAGGATCCGAACGAGCTGGAAAACGTCAAGGCGCGCTACCTGGGTAAGTCGGGCGCCTTGACCGATCTGCTCAAGCAGCTCGCCGCCCTGCCGCCGGAAGAAAAGCGTAGCCAGGGTGCCGTGATCAACCAGGCCAAGACGGCATTCGAGCAGGCGCTCACCGGTTGCCGTGAAGCGATGGCGGCCGCCCAGCTGGCCAGGCAACTTGCCGCCGAAGCGCTCGATGTTTCCCTGCCCGGCCGTGGGCAGCAGGCCGGTGGCCTGCACCCTGTCACCCTGGTGAAGGAGCGCATTGTCGCCCTGTTCCAGTCCATGGGTTTCGAAGTGGCCGACGGCCCCGAAATCGAAGGTGACTGGCACAACTTCGAGGCGCTCAACACGCCCAAGGATCACCCCGCCCGCTCGATGCAGGATACCTTCTACGTGGATGGTGGCGCCGCCGCCGAGCCATTGGTACTGCGTACGCACACCAGCCCCATCCAGGTCCGCTATATGCAGGACCACCAGCCGCCCATCAAGATCGTGGCGCCTGGCCGAGTCTATCGGGTCGATTCCGATGCTACCCATTCGCCCATGTTCCACCAGATGGAAGGCCTGTGGGTTGCCGAGGGCGTCAGCTTCGCCGATCTCAAGGCGACCATGAGCGAGTTCCTGCGCCGCTTCTTCGAGCGCGACGACCTGCAAGTGCGGTTCCGCCCATCCTTTTTCCCCTTTACCGAAACGTCGGCCGAAGTCGATGTGCTGGGCGAACGCGGTTGGCTGGAAGTGGGCGGTTGCGGCATGGTGCATCCGAATGTGCTGCGCAATGTCGGCATCGATCCCGAGAAGTACACCGGCTTTGCCTTTGGCATCGGTCTGGATCGTTTCGCCATGCTGTATTACGGCGTGAACGATCTGCGTCTCTTCTTCGACAACGACCTGGGCTTTCTCGGCCAGTTCCGCTGAACAAAGCTAGGGTCTCCGAGATCAGTATTTCTGATTGATATAGCTGCCGGTGTCGCGCTGGATCTGGGCGGCACCGCTCCCATACAGGGATAAAAGCATGAAATTCTCCGAAAATTGGCTGCGCGAGTTGGTCAACCCGGCGCTGGATAACGCGCAGCTGGCCGAGCTGCTCACCATGGCCGGCCTGGAAGTAGAAGACAACGAAGCCGCCGCTGCCGCATTCGACGGCGTGGTGGTGGCGCAAGTACTGGAAGTGCGCAAGCACGAAAACGCCGAAAAGCTCAACGTCTGCAAGGTCGATGCCGGCCTGGGCGGCGAGCCCCTGCAGATCGTCTGCGGTGCGCCCAATGTCGCGGTTGGCGTGAAAATCCCTTGCGCCTTGGTAGGCGCCACCCTGCCGGGCGATTTCAAGATCAAGGCAGCCAAGCTGCGCGGTGTAGAAAGCTTCGGCATGCTGTGTTCGGCTCGCGAGCTGGGCGTCAGCGAAGAGAGCGACGGCCTGCTGCTGTTGCCGGCCGATGCGCCGGTCGGTAAGGACTTCCGCGACTACTACCAGCTCGATGACCGCGTCCTGACCCTCAAGCTGACACCCAATCGCGCCGATTGCCTGAGCCTCGGCGGCATCGCCCGCGAAGTCTCCGCCCTCACCGGCGCAGCGGCTACCCCAGTGGCCATTACGGCGGCGACGCCCTCGCATGATGAAAAGCGCGGCGTACGCCTGGCGGCGGGCGATGCCTGTCCGCGCTATGCCGGCCGGGTGGTACGCCAAGTCAACGCCGGCGCCGCGACGCCGGACTGGATGAAACGCCGGCTGGAACGCAGCGGTATCCGCTCCATCTCCGCCCTGGTCGATATCACCAACTATGTTTTGTTGGAACAGGGCCAGCCCATGCACGCCTTTGACCAGGCCAGGTTGCAGGGTGAGATCGTGGTGCGTTTCGCCACCGCCGGAGAGCAGCTGGAGCTGCTGAACGGCAAGACGATTGCGCTGGAAGCCGACATGCTGGTGATCGCGGACGACGGCGGCCCGCTGGCGCTGGCCGGCATCATGGGCGGCCAGGCCAGTTCCGTGCAGGTGGGCGAGACCCGGGATGTCTTCCTGGAATCCGCCTACTTCGCGCCCGCCATCATCGCCGGCAAATCCCGTCGGCTTGGCTTCGGTTCGGATTCCAGCCATCGTTTCGAGCGCGGCGTCGATTTCGGCAACTGCCGTGCCGCGCTGGAGCGTGCTACCGCCCTGGTGCTCGAAATCTGCGGCGGCCAGGCCGGCCCCATCAGCGAGGCCTTGGCCGAGCTGCCGGCCCGCCCGCCGGTCAATCTGCGCGTTAGCCGGGTCGCCCGCGTGCTGGGTATCGCCCTGAGCGGTGACGAAATCGTTGCCATGCTGCGCAAGTTGGGCCTGGGCGTGGTGCAGCAAGGCGAGCTGTTGACGGTCACCCCGCCCAGCTATCGCTTCGATATCTGTATCGAGGAAGACCTGATCGAAGAAGTGGCCCGCTTGTACGGCTACGACAATGTGCCTACCCGTCCGCCCTTGGCTGCCCAGTCCATGCTCAAGCAGGACGGCAAGGTCCGCCCGGCCCTGGTCGTCAAGCTCGCCCTGGCCGCTCGCGATTATCAGGAAATCGTCAGCTACGCTTTCGTCGAAGAAAAGTGGGAAGCGGATTTCGCCGGCAATACCGCGCCCGTGCGCTTGTTGAACCCCATTGCCAGCCAGATGAGCGTGATGCGCTCCAGCTTGATCGGCGGCTTGGTCAGCACCTTGGTGACCAATCTGAATCGCAAGCAGGAGCGAGTGCGCCTGTTCGAAGCCGCACGCGTTTTCCACGGCGTGGAACCCACGCAACAGCCGGAGAAGATCGCGGCGCTGGCCTATGGTCCGCGCCTGCCGGAGCAGTGGGGCGCCAAGTCGGTGCGGGTGGATTTCTATGATATGAAGGCGGATGTCGAGGCCTTGCTGGCGCCGCTGACGGCCCGGTTCGAGAAAGCCGAACATCCAGCCTGTCATCCTGGCCGCTGCGCCAACGTCATCGTGGATGGCAAAGTCATCGGCGTGCTGGGTGAACTACATCCAAAATGGGTGCAAAGCTACGATCTGCCAGCTGCGCCCGTCCTGTTCGAACTCGATCTGGCGGTCTTGACCGCGCGCCAATTGACCAGTGCCCAGTCCGTTTCCAAATTCCAGCCGGTACGGCGCGACCTGGCTTTCGTGGTCGATGACGCGGTGCAGTACCAGACCGTGCTGGACGCCATGGCAACGGCAAAGTCAAGCATTGTCACAGCGATCGAGGGCTTCGATGTCTACCGTGGCGCAGGTGTGCCGGAAGGGAAAAAGAGCCTTGCATTCAAGGTGATATTACAAGATACTCAGAAAACGCTTTCGGATTCAGACATCGATTCTGCCGTTTCCCAGCTCGTCGCCGCGCTGCAACAACACGTCCAGGCACAGCTCCGCAGCTAGGCCCCATGCGACGTATTCCGTACCAAAAATCATGACATTGACTCTGACTAAAGCTGAATTGGCCGATCTACTTTTCGATAAGGTCGGCCTGAACAAACGTGAAGCCAAGGACATGGTGGAGGCCTTCTTCGAAGAGATCCGCCAGTCGCTCGAAACCGGCGAGAGCGTCAAGCTCTCCGGTTTCGGTAACTTCCAGCTGCGCGACAAGCCGCAGCGTCCAGGCCGTAACCCCAAGACCGGAGAGGAGATCCCGATCTCCGCCCGGCGTGTGGTTACTTTCCATGCCAGCCAAAAATTGAAGGGCATGGTGGAAGACAACTATGCAGATGGAAAGCTCCTTACCGCGGCATGAACTGCCGCCCATTCCCGCCAAGCGCTACTTCACCATTGGTGAGGTCAGCGAACTTTGCGGGGTAAAACCGCACGTGCTGCGTTACTGGGAGCAGGAATTCACCCAGTTGCGGCCCGTCAAGCGGCGCGGCAACCGACGCTACTACCAGCATCATGAGGTGCTGTTGGTGCGCCGTATCCGCACGCTGCTGTACGAAGAAGGCTTTACCATCAGTGGCGCCCGCAACCGGCTCGAACACCAAGCCATGGATGCGGCCGAGCACGGCGAAACCAATCTCGCCGAAACGCTCGAACTCGAAGCCGAGGCCGTGATCGCGGCTAGCGATCGTATGTCACTGATCCGCAAGGAACTGCTTTCGCTGCGTGATTTTCTTGCGGCGTAGGTGCTTGTCAGAAGGAAAAAGTCGGGTATAATCCGCCTCCTTCGAGTCGGAGTGTGGCGCAGCCCGGTAGCGCACTTGCATGGGGTGCAAGGGGTCGAAGGTTCGAATCCTTTCACTCCGACCAGAAATAGCAGTACCAGACCGGCCAGGGATCCAATCCCTGGCCGGTTTTGTATTTGGGCGAGGTCAACGTCCTGCTGCCCGAATCCACACCATGCCAATTACTCGGGCACGTGGATCTTTTCCTTGATGTGCTTGAGATTGGCGATCATGGTGAAACTCATGATCACCAGCAAGGACCAGGAACTCCATTTGCCGATATGCACAAGCGACCAGGCACCCATCTGGTTGGGATACTTCCAGATGCCGAAGAGGGTGCTGATGTTTTCCGCTAGCCAGATAAACAAGCCTATCAGCACAAAGGCCAGCAATAAGGGCATCTGCCGATCACGGTCCAGCGGGCGGAATACCACCGTGGTACGCGCATACAAGCCCAGGGCGCAAGCCGCGACATACCAGCGATAGTCGCCGATATAGTGATGGGTAAAAAAATTGATATAGATCGCCAGTGCCGCCAGGGCTGCCATCCAGTACGGCGGATGGTGGCGAATGCGTAGATCAAACAGGCGCCAGGCCTGAATGATGTAACTGCCGACCGAGGCATACATAAAACCGGAAAATAGCGGGACGCCGAACAGCTTGGTGTAGCCGTAGTCGGTATAAGCCCAGGATTTGATGCCGGCGGAAGTCTTGAATACCTCCAGCACAAAACCGACGATATGGAACAGACAAACAGCCTTCAACTCGTCGAGGGTTTCCAGCTTGGTCGCCACCATCGCTAGCTGTATCCCCACGGCGACGATCAATAACACGTCATAGCGGGGTACGCCCAGCACGCCGCTGCGTGGCAGCAGAAATACCGCGGCGAAGAACAAGCCGACGAACAGGCAGGCTCGCGCTTCCTTGATGCCGAAGTACCAAAACTCGGCCAGAAAGCGCGCCATGCCGGTCAGGCCGTGGCGTGTGTGGGACGCCATCAGGCTCCGGTCGATCAACGTCAACGGCATGTATTCTTTACTCTGGTAGCGGTGTTCGGCGTGCTTCGCCCGATCTTCAGTGCGGACGCGGTGTTGGCATCCACCGCCTGGCGGTGGCTATCGTTCCACACTGTGCTACCAGCATTTTACTGTGCTTCAACGCCGACGGCCTTGGTCAAATTGCGACTTTGCCTGCAAGGGGCTTGTCGCGGGAAATTCGATGGGCGGTAAAAGGGCGGGCAAGAGAAAGGCAGCCCACTACCAGGGAGGGCTGCGCCAGGAGGCAGGCATTTCCGGCTTGAATTACGTCTGTCCACTAGGTGTGTGTATTTCTATCCCTTTGGTCGCAAATACCGCAGCTAACTAGCTTCGCGAATTCTCATCATGGCGAACAATCGAGCGATGCGCTTGCGCGGAGGGGGAACGCAAGCGTTTTGCTCTTGGCGAGCGTGCGCGTTTTACTCAATAAATTCAAGCGATTGCGACCTACTACTATTGATAGTCTTCTGTTGTCCCGACCTGTTATTCGCCGGAAACCGGTTCGGCACTCTGCTTGCTAACTACGCTGACGACGGGAGGCTTTCCTCTTATCGAAGGCCCTCCTTCCTCCACGTCGTCCGTGCAATCAGGCTTTGGATCCGCGAAATCCAAAACATATCGGCCCGGCAATCCAGGAATAGCGGGAGGAGTCGTGATCCTGTTCCTGTGCCTTCATATCCCGCCACCATAAAAAGGTGAACCCCGCCAAGATTAAAAATAACACCGTCGATGAATAGGATGTGAGCTCGGTTATGGCATACGCCCGTTTCAGCGTAGTGGAGCATGCATCCGTGCATAACACCCGGTGAAGTATGCTTGAGCCGGCTGCCACGCATGTGGAAATGCCGGCGCCTAGTGCCATGCCGACAAAGGTTTTTTTTGATAAATCGACATTTCTTTTTTTTGCCTCGGCCTCATTGAGTTCAACATTTTCAAGTGCGCTAGCTGCATTTTTCAATGGAATGGTTGAACCCGAGCAGAAATCGAGCAAGGGTGTATAGGAATTCGGTGAAGTGCTGGCTTCGGTATAGCCCTGGTTAATGCTGATGATGTCGTAATCCGGGACATATCTGTCGCTGGGCGGTGGTGTACGCATGATTGTAGGTGCTTCCCCGTAAATAGATTTAATAGCTTGGATTGACTGGGTTTATACGTGCCCCGTGTCTGCATTACGTGACTTTCGGAAACTAAATATGGCTACGGGATTTTGCTATATATGCGTCGGCGCAAGCCGCACAATGAAATTTAGCCCGCATGGAAGCGGGCTAAAGTCAGGACGAACACGGAATTCGTTAGGCCTTCGATGTCCCAGGCTTGTCGGCCTGATGGCATCGTTCCCTCCGGCCACGATGGCGGCCGTTCAGGGTGCCTCGCGGTTTCTCGTTATTGCTGCCATAAGTCCGAGAGGCGCCCTCGAAAAGGGGATAACGCGGGCTTTCCTCTCCTGCTTAGGTTGCCGGCTCAGCCGTCAAAATTCAAGCCCTTACGCTAAATATTGAATCCGTCCGCATAGCCCTGGCCGCGCGTCGGCGGGCACGTACGTTGCTGTAAATAAGCGGTATTCCGGGTCCCTGCCTTGCGCCGCCTAGGTCTCGCGCCGTGGTCCTGTCCGACGGACGAACGATGGCTTTCCAGCCACATATGAAGGAGATAGCGATGAGCTTGGGTACCCTGTTATTGATCGTATTGATCTTGGTGCTGATCGGCGCCTTTCCCACCTGGCCGCATAGCCGCAACTGGGGTTATGGCCCCAGCGGCGGCCTGGGCCTGGTGGTCGTCGTCCTGGTTGTATTGGTGCTGATGGGTCGAATTTGAGGAGGCCGGCATGCCGCTGTCGCTTCGGGAGAGCGAACAGCTATTCGATGTCCTGAATCCGATAGTGGCAGCCGGGAAACGATACAACCCTCAGTAGTAATTTCGACATGGTTGTTGAAGTCAGCACAGCAAGTGGGGCTGGAAGAGGGTAAGCGTGTACAGCTCTACCATCTTCCAATTAATTCATATCGTTCTCGTGGCATCCCGGGCAGCGTGATGTAGTCGTGTAAGGCAGCAGGGAGCGTGTAGGTAGATTTTGTCTTGGCACGGTATTCGCTTTTTCTCGTTCAGACAGACTCTTCACAACGATAAAAAATGAAGGTGACCATCATGAGCAAGCACACCAACTCGTCGCAGCAGGACTTCTCAAGAACGGCGCAGGCATTCGGACCCTCCAGTGGCGCCGTGCTCTATACGGAGACAGGTGCGGGAACCGCCCCGGTACGTTCGCTCACGGCATTGTCTACCGATCGGCCCGAGCAAGGCGCCCTGTTGCTGAAGCTGGATCTGGAAAAAGGCGCCTGGGCTCTAGGTTTGAGTCATGGCCAGATTGGTTTTTTGCGGCCGGTGCTGCGCAAATATGCCGATCATGCGCGTCGCGAATATGTCGGCGAGATCCTCGAAATGGACTATCCCTTACCTGCGCCGGAGGACGACATGTTGCTGAGCACGCCCTATGCGGTGGAAGATATCTTTAGCGAGATCGGCAGTGACGATCGCCTTCATTTGACGCTAAGTGGCGGGACATTACCGAAGGAGCTGGCCATTTGCATGACCCTGAGCCAGGGTGACCAGCTGTTGCGTTATATCGAAGCCCGCACGGCGTGATCAGCCTTGGCCGGCGCCGTCGGTCTCGACATGCCACCAGCCGGGTAACAGCCGGCGCACCTTAGGGTCGGCATAACGGTCGTCTATCAGATAGAGCACGCCGCGGTCCGTTGGACTGCGGATCACCCGGCCGGCCGCTTGCACGACCTTTTGCAGGCCGGGGTATAGATAGGCGTAGTCCTGGCCTCGTCCGAACAACGCATGCAGGCATTCGCGCCGCTGTTCATTGACCGGATTGAATTGCGGTAAGCCCAGGGTGGCGACAAAGGCGCCGATCAATTGCTCGCCCGGTAGATCGACGCCTTCGGCAAAGGCCCCGCCCAGTACGGCGAATCCTATGCCCTGGGAGGACAGTCGAAATCTTTCCAGAAAAGCGGCCCGGGCCAATTCATCCATTTGGCGCGACTGCCGCCATTGCGGAATTTCCACGGCCTGTTTGGCAAGCTCGTCCGCGATCTCTTTCAGGTAATCGAAGCTGCTGAAAAAGGCCAGATAATTGCCCGGCAGTTGCCGATATTGCCGGGCGATCA
Source organism: Chitinimonas arctica (assembly GCF_007431345.1). Lineage (NCBI taxonomy): Bacteria > Pseudomonadati > Pseudomonadota > Betaproteobacteria > Neisseriales > Chitinibacteraceae > Chitinimonas > Chitinimonas arctica. Next base: position 3,463,174 of record NZ_CP041730.1, read on the forward strand.
GGGTGGCAATGGGTTGTCGAGAAGCGTCGCGGTCCCGGTAGCGGGTGGAGACCTGTGAAATCAAGTGCACCGTCAGTTGTTCCGCCCTGAAAGGAGATTCCACCGTCAGGCGGGGTGTGTCGGTCGGCATGCCCAGCATGCCGCAGTAATAGTCGGCTGGGCTAAGGGTGGCGGAGAACAGTACGTAGCTGTGTGCGCTTGCCAGCCGTGGGCCGAGAAAGGGCGCCGGGACGAAATTCCGTAGGCAAATCGTACTGTGCTTGCGGCCTTTTCCGCCGGGTCGATTGCTCTGGTCGAAGACGGAGTGCGGACCGAAGCTTTCAGCCAGGCGCAGGAAGTGCGTCAAGTCGAAATAGAAGCGTAACAGCGGTGCATCCAGCACCATGGGCTGGGCGTTCAGATAGTCGATGATGGCCTTGCCCGCCTGCTGCAGCACGGCAAGCAGCGAACCGGGTGGTTCGGCATAGGCTTGGTAAGGTGTTTGCTGGGCTGCTTCGAATTGGCGCCAGGCTCGCGCCAGTTTCTGCAATGGCCCCTTCAGCTCCGGCAGTTTGCGCTGGCGCAGCGCGACCAGATGGCTGCTGTCCAATTCGGCGCTATACATGGCACGGCCACGGTCCACCAGATTGTGTGCTTCGTCTACCAGCACACCTACCCGCCATTCGTTGGCGACACGTAAACCGTGCAATAAGGCGGTAAAGTCGAAGTAATAGTTGTAGTCGCCGACCACCACATCCACCCATCGCACCAAGTCCTGGCTCAGGTAATAAGGGCAGACCGCGTGGGTTTGCGCCACCGCCTGCAGCGTGCTCCGATCCAGTAAGCCGTGTTCCACCGCCGCCGCGCGCGCCACCGGCAGGCGGTCATAGAAACCTCTTGCCAAGGGGCAGGCTTCGCCATGACAGGCACGATCGGGATGCACGCAGGCCTTATCGCGGGCAGTCAACTCCAGCACACGGAGCGGGGTGCCTTCCTGGCGCAGCTTGCTTAGCGCATCGAGCGCCAATTGACGGCCAGGCGTCTTGGCGGAGAGAAAGTAGATCTTGTCGTGGCCGCTCGCGGGCATGGCCTTGAGCAAGGGAAACAGGGTGCCCAGGGTTTTGCCTACGCCTGTCGGCGCCTCCGCCAGCAAGGGGCGTCCCAGACGAGCTCCCCGGTAGACCGATTCGGCCAGTTGCCGTTGTCCCGCATGAAGCGCGCCGAAGGGAAAGGCGAGGTCCGTCAGATAGGTGTCACGTTCCGCCCGGTGCCGCAATTGCGCCTCGGCCCAGGCCAGGAATCGATCGCAGAGCGAGCCGAAAAACTGTTCCAGCCCGTCCGCCTGCCAATCTTCCAGCAATAAGGTTTCATGCTGGCGATCGACATGGTAATAGACCAGCCCCACCTGGATGGCCGGCAAGCCCAGTTGCCGGCATAGCAGGCAGGCATAGACCCTCGCTTGCGCCCAGTGCAACTGACGATGGTTGTCCGGCATGGCAGCCAGTTCGCCTCGGTAGGTCTTGATCTCCTCCACGCGCTGCCGATCCGCATCGTAGCCGTCGCAGCGACCCCGGACGGTCAATGCGCCGTGCGTGCCGGATAGCGCGACTTCGCTGCGGTAATCGCCCGTGCGCTGCTTGCTGACGCTGAGATGGCCCGCCATGCCTTCCTCCGCCGTGGGGGCAGGCGTGAAGCGCAGATCCAGGTCGCCATGCTTGGCGGAGAACTCGCATAGCTCCCTGACGGCGATGCGATAGCTCATTCCAGCCAGCTCACGTAATAGACCTGTACTTCCACACCATGGGCGAGGAAGTAGCGGAGCCAACGTGTCTGGTTGTCCTGCAAGCGATCACCGGGACCCTTTACCTCGATCAAGGCGTAGCGCTGTTCGGCTGGCCAGAATTGCACCAGATCGGGCAAGCCGGCCCGATTGCCGGGCAGGTCCTGCAGCATGCGCCGGAAGATCAGGCCGAGATGGGCGGCGGGGATGCAATGCAGGGCGAGCGCCAGTAGATCTTCATTAAGTGCTGGCCAGTGCACGAAGGGATTCTGGATGCCCTGTTTGGCGCGAAAGCGCGCCGGAATGGTGGCGCGGTAGCGTTCGTTATCCAGTTCGGCCAGGCAATCGTCGAAAAGGCCCTGCCGGCGGGAATGAAAGTGTGGGCTGCCAAGGTCGGCAGGGCCTGTTTGAAAGGGATGAAAGAAGGCGCCGGGGAGAGGTGCGAAGATGGCAGGCCAGCACAATAGGCCAAACAGACCGTTCAGGAGCAGGTTTTCGACGTAGTGGACCGGTGCTGTTGCTTGATGAAGATGGTCGCGCACCGCTAGCTCCACCTGCTGCGTGGGGCGGGGTAGGCATAAGGACTGCTTGGGGAGCGTGGGCGCAGTGGGGCGCTCGTGGGGCAAGCCCAGACGCCGCGCCAATCTGGGCCGCAGGCGATCCAATTGCTGGCGATCCTGCTCGCTACAGCCCGCATCCAGGTGCGCGGAGATAAAGTTTTGGGCTTCCGCATGCCGGTTGGATTGCTCCAGCACCCGCGCCAGCCGGAAGGCCGCGCCGGGATAGTTGCAATCGCGATAGGCGGCCATGGCGGAGTAGAATTGACCGGTCCGCTCCAAGGCCTGTGCCAATGTGAACAGCAGCTTCCCTCGGCGGGAGCGCAACCAATCGGATTCGCACTGCAGGGTTTGTACATCCGCCAAGACGATGGCGGGACATTCGCCCTCGTCAAGACGTTGGCGGCAGGCGAGCAGGGCGGCATAAAAGTCGAGCTGCGCGCGAGAGGAGAATCCGCGCGCGTCAGCCGGAAAGGCGACCGGCTCGTAGACAAGGATGGCCAGGTCGGCCAGCACGAATTCCGACCAATCCTGTCTGGCATTGCCGAAGAACATCCATTGCAAGCGGGCGAGCAGCGGGCGAATCGTGAGCCGATAGACCAAGTCATCCAATTGCGGAGACCAGCTGCGCAAGCTCCTGGGCTCAGGGTGCAGTGGCGCCAGGCTGGCGAGTTGCTCGAGCTTGCGTTGCGCGGAGCGTGCGGCCGCAAAGGTGAGCGCCAATTCCGGCTTGGTAAGCAGGCCAAACAATTGTGCCAGGCTTAGCTGCGGTTCCGCGTCCAGCCATCCCAGCGCGATCAGCGGCGCCACGGCGGCAGTCGTGTCGCCGATCTCCTCGTAACGGAGTTTGCCGTGCCGGAACAACTCTCCCTTGCGCATCATCATGCGGACCAGCATGGCCTGGGCAGGATTAGGCAGCTGGGCGAAGTCGTCCAGAAAGCGCTGTTCTTCGTCCAGCAACAGATCCCCGTACCGCTGGGCGATCCAGTCCAGGGCCAAGCGGAAGTTGTCCAGGTAGTAGAACGGACGGGGATGGTCGGGGCGCATGAACGGAAACGTAGACGGCGATGAATCATTCTGAGGGAACGAACGTTCACCTGGCAAGCCCGTTGGTAAAACGAAAAACCGGCGTGTCGGACTGGAGTTGTCGCTTATATCAAATGATCGAGCAAGTCCGGACCGAATACTTCGCGGTGTATGCGGGTGGGGCTGACGCCTCGCGCGATCAGGCTTTGCCACTGGTGCTGCATAAATCCGATGGGGCCGCACAGGAAGAATTCGGCGTCATGATCCGGCTCCTTCAATACTTGCGCCAGGTTCATGCGGCCGACCTGGTGGTAGTCGATGCCTAGGCGGTCCTGTTCCAGCGGCGATTCATAGAACACCACTTCCCGAAGCGAGGGGTGAACCTGCCTTGCGGCCGCCAGGTCCGCCCTAAGGGCATGGTGGCGCCCATTCCGGGCCGCGTGGGCGAAGACCACGGGACGGCGCGGATTGGTTTCGAGCAAGCTGTTGAGCACCGACACCATGGGGGTGATGCCCACGCCGGCCGATAGCAGCACGATAGGGTGCCGGCCCTGCAAATCGGGTACGAAGTCGCCGAAAGCCGCCGCCCCGGCCTGCAGAAGGTCGCCCTGCTGGAGGTGTGCGTTCAGCCAGTTCGATACTTGTCCTGCCGGTACGTCCCCGCATGCCGCTTCACGCTTGACGGTGATACGCCACCAAGGCCGGTTTGGCGAGTCGGACAGGCTGTACTGTCTTAACTGGCGCGTGCCGCTGCCGGCCGGCTCGATCGCGACGGTAAGGTATTGGCCCGGCTTGAAAGGGCCGGGCGATTGGCCTGCCAAGGTTTGCAGATAATAGGAGGTGGTGGTCTCGCTTTCATGGCGGACTTCCATGACGCGCAAGCTACGCAAAGCGCCGCTGCTCACACCCGTGCGTTCGCTCAGGCGCGCTTCGGCGGCGATCAGTGCGCCGGCCAGCAGCCAATAGGCTTCGTCCCAGGCGGCCAGCAAGGGTGGGGTAGCCGCTTCGCCCAATACCTGCTGAATCGCCGCCAGCAGGTGGCGGCCGACCATGGGGTAGTGCGCCGGCGTAAGCCCTGGCGTGTGCACTCTAACACTGGCATCCTTCGCCTACATCGAAGGCAATTTTCTGAGAAGTCCCTATGCAACAGTACGCAAAAGTATATAGCTATCTTCGTTTTTCCGACCCAAAGCAAGCAGATGGCGGTAGCGTTGACCGGCAACTTAGTTACGCTCGACGGTGGGCCGCTGACAATAACGTCCCGCTCGACGAATCCCTTTCAATGCGAGACGAGGGGCTGTCCGCGTACCATCAACGGCACGTCAGCCAAGGTGCCTTCGGCGTGTTTTTGAAAGCTGTTGAAGATGGCATGATTCCTACCGGCTCGGTTTTGATTGTGGAAGGTTTGGACCGTCTAAGCCGAGCCGAACCGATGGTGGCGCAGGCGCAATTGATCGGAATCGTTATGGCGGGGATTACCGTCATTACGGCAATGGACAGGCAGGAATACAACCGCGATTTGCTGAAGCGTGAACCTCATCGGCTGTTCGTAGCACTTGCAATGATGATCCGGGCCTATGAGGAAAGTGACACCAAGAGCAAGCGCGTAAGCGATAGTATCCGACGACGATGCGAGGCTTGGATAGCAGGTACGAACCGGCGGATTATTCGCAGCGGGGCAGACCCGAGCTGGTTGAAGTGGGATGCTGCCACCGAAACATGGCAAGAAATTCCGGATAACGCGGCGGCTATCCGTAAGCTTATCGATTTGTACCTAAAAGGGTACGGGACCAATGGAATAGTCGATCAAATGGGCGAGAACCATTTCATGTACAACGGGCGTCCAATGCCGGGCGGCCGGATGTATGAAATGATGCGCTTACCTGCCCTGGGTGGAACAAAGCGGCTGAAGATTGGAGACGACGAATACGAACTTAAGGACTATTACCCCGCGCTCTTGAGTGAGGCGCAATTTGCCGAACTTCAAACGGCCCTTGCTCGCCGGGTTCGCTCAAGGGTAGGAGTTTCGTCTGCAAGCGTACTCACCGGCTACAAGCGAACATTTTGTGGTTACTGCGGCATGGCAATTGTGAGCCAGACTATCGCAACGCGCCGAAGGAAGTCGGATGGGAAATTAACTGACGGAAGCAGGCGTATTCAATGCAGTTCAAGGTTGACTCGGCTTCCCTGCGATGTGGTTGGTGGCTTGTCGGCAGTCCCAATAGAACGTGCGGTGATGAGCTATTGCGCTGATCAAATGAATCTCAACGCGCTTTATAAAGGGGCGGATAGATCAACGCCAATTCGTGATGCGCTGTCTTTGGCACGACACGAAGTTGCCGAAATCGAGCTGCAACTGGGACGCATCGTCCAGGCGCTTGCTGAAGGTACGGGAGCCGCGCCGGCAATCATTGTGAAGAAGGCGGCGGAGCTTGAAGCGCGCCTATCCGATGCGCGGGCGAAGGTCACCGCCGCCGAATACGAACTTGCGGCCATGTCGCCAAGTCTCTCTTCCGACGCGGCGGCCGAATGGCAGGCGCTCTATACCGGTGTACTGGATTATGAGTATGAGCCACGCCTTAAGGCTCGTGAGCTGATGATGACGACCTTCGAGCGAATCGTAATCTACTTCCAAGGGGTAGACAGGAGTACGTCTGAGTTCATCGACCTGCTTTTGGTTGCCCGTGGCGGCGGTTCGCGTTTTCTTCGCATAGACCGCCGCACCGGGGAATGGGTTGCGGGTGAAGCCTTGCCGCCTCAAGACGTGCTGGCCACGCTGCCCGAAGGCATGCTTCTGCCTGTCGGTGACGAGTAAATGCGGATATGGCCAAGCCCGATCATGAAGTTCTTGTAGGCTGAAACGGTTACGTTCCATGCTTCGCGCGCTACGGCCGGTCCTGCTTCAACAATCTGGCCATCCTCATCGACGATGGCCAGTCGGCCCTTTCGCCCGTCGCGCAATGTCACGCTCAGACCCTCATGCACAACACCGCTAATGACTGATGTTTGTAGGGTGTTGGTTTTTGGCGTTCCAATCATTTCTTACTCCGTAGCTTCTTGTTGTACTGCGCAATCAATGTGACGGACCCGATGAATGGAAGGGCGTAGTCACAGGTGCAACGGCTGGTTTTACGCTGATGCCGTTCAAGGCAGGGCGCGGATTTTTAGCTACTCAATCCTTGGCGCTTGCGAAGCTCGCGTAGGGTTTGGCAATCTATGCAGCACCTTGCCGCAGGAAAGACCACGCGCCGGGCGGCGGGTATGTCCTCGCCACAATCCACGCATTCGGGCGTACCTTTCGCGTGCAGCGCGGCCCGCTGGGTCGCAATGAGTTCGTCCAAGTGGTTTTGCGCAATCTCGTTTGCGCGGTCGATTTCATCAGACACGGCTATGCACCCTTGTTATCGTCGTCGGTTTGCGGAGTCAGAATGGAGATGGCCGATCCCGGCCAGCACCCGGCACCATGATCCACGCTAGGCAAATATCGCTTTCCAGGGCCTCCACGGCGGCGATTACCCACGCGCTCGGAGGAAGGTCGCAGCGAGCAATTCTTTCCTTCCGGCTCCACTCGCCTATCGCGTCCAGCAGGGTGGCCGCGCTGCTATCTACGCAGCGGCGGTTGAATACATCCTCGGGTAAATCCATCTCCAAGTATGTGAAATGCTTGATTCCGAGATGCTCCCTTTGGCGCTCTATGGTCACGCGGATATGCCTGCGGATAAATTCGTATTGCATGGTCTATCTCTTAACAGTCTAAAGATTGGTTCAAAGTTGAATGGCGAGGGCGTGCCGTAGCGCGGCCCCAATGGAAAAGGGTTTGCCGTCATACGTGAGACGCCTTGTAGGCGCGACTGGGTGGCGGAACCGCTAAAACTCGGGCGCGAATGCGCCGCTTCTTACTGCGCTCGATGACACTGATTGGCGGCGGCATGCTGGGCGGGCGCGAATCTGTGACGCACGGCCATTCCTTGGTAAAAATCGTCGGCCTGCCGTCCGCTTGAATTTCGTCGCGCACAGTTATTGATATGAATCCAAGGTCGGGCCTTTGGCCCTCTACAGGGCGCAGCCCGACCATTGCCCACTCCTCTTCCACGCCGCGCACGAACTCTTGGCGCGATGGGCGGTTGTGACCGTGAAGCCAATCTTGTGCTGCGGCGCTGCGCTGCGCTTCTGCCGCTTTGCGCTGGCCCGCGCGCCAATCAATGGTCCATGTCTTGGTGCGGGTGGTGGCATCGGCGAATTCGTGGCCGAAGCCCTTGACCACTTCGCCGCGCCACTCTCCAAAGCGGTTGCATCCCTGCGCAGCCTCTCGCACAAGATGGAAATAGACCTGCTTGGATAGCTCCCGGTAGGCGTGCCAATCGTTTACGGTTGCGGCCCAGCAAACCGCCATGAGTACTTGATCCTTGGGTGGGGTGTCGCGCAGGCGGCGGGCCTCGCGCCACACGCTGACACTCGCATCGCCGAACGCTTGAAACTGCCGGATGCCCCAAAGGCTGGCCCAGATACGAACCAACTCGGCGCCTTCGACGGCGCCCTTGCCTATCTCGAAATCCTGGCCGATTTCGCCGCCGTCGTTCTTTCGACCGGTCAGGTTCTTTGCCAGGTACTTGAGGATGTAAGCCAAAGGGCCGCCGTAGCGATTGCCTTCTCCATCGGCAGCCACGTTATCGAGCCAGACGGCCTTAAACCGGGCCTGGCGGACGGGTACGCGCTTCCAGTGGCCGTTTTCATCTTGTACGCTGGTCATGCCCTCCAGCTCGGCGGCATCCTCTTTGCAGGCCCGTGTTTCGTACTCGGTGACGAACGCTTCCAAGAGTGGCCGGGGGCCGAACACCAACATATGCCAGTGCGGCGAGCCGTCGGCGTGGGGCTCTACCACGCGCAATCCATAGATCGGCCAATTACGGTTCTTGATAACGCAACGCAGCTTGCCGAACACCTTCAGCAGGGCGGCATTGCCCTCCCGTGGCGTCGGCTTGCCGCCCGCCAGCCAATTTGGGTTCGGCTCCGAGTAGTACTTGCGCCCCTGGTCCGTCTTGAGGAAGCGGCTGCGGCTGGGGTGATAGCGGGATGGATTGGTAATGGTGAGAAAGACAGCGGCGTCGCCGGCCTCTTGGGCGGCGGCTTCCATGCCGCGCCCACGTATCACCAGTTCCGCCAGGCGGTTACGCGGATTGGATACGCTGGCGTCCACGGCGGTGGCTAGGTCCAGTGTTTCGCCGCAGGCGCTGACGATTTGCGCGGCCTCGATGGCCTCGCGGCTACGCCGCCAGCGCTCGCGCCCTTTTGCGCGAGACAGGCCGGACACGACCGGTTCACGGCCCCGCATCACGCGGCCGGCATCGGTCAAACGATGCTCCACGGCTTGCGCATGCGCCTTGCGGAAATGGCGGCGCCAGGTCTTTTCATCCCGAAGGCGATGCCCCAGGCTTTCCGTGGTCACGCCACGCATGCCCACGTGCAGGAAAGGAATGCGCAGAGCCTCGTATACGGCCTCCACGATTTCCCAGGGGCTATAGGTCAGCAACACCACGGCCATTGCGCCGGCGCAGCGCTTGGCGAGCGACTTGATGTCGCCGTCGCTCGCATGGTCATCGGCTAGCAAGGTGCGCCACGCATTGCCACAGGCCGCGAGTTCCTGCTCTCCGCTCTCGTCGCACCCTTCCCGCCGGGCGATATAAACCTTGATAGCGTCCAACAGGTCCGCTTCCGAACGGCCCTCCAGCTTGGGCCAGTCCTTTTCGGGCGCCACCTTTTGAACGAACTCCCACAAGCTCAGCGGCGCTTCCTTGGGCCGGGCTTGCATGGCTGCTTGCTTGGCTTCCTGGCTGCAGCTGGTATCGACTTTGTGGCGGTACTGGCCGTCCGTACGAATCAAGGGGCTGCCGATCATGGCGCCCGCCTTGCGGCCTTGGCCGCTTGGGTCAGCGTGTAGCGCTCCAGGATTTGCAGAATGATGCAATAAATGGCTCGCTCGGCCGCAGCCCCAGCGTTGCTGATCTCGAAGAAGCTCGGCCCCACCGAGATTTCGGCATGGGCGAGCTGCTCGATGACTTCCCCCAGGTCGTCCCGCAGGTCAAGCAGGCGAGCCACACACATATCGCCGAACTCGCACTGCTGCGGGGTGAGCGGGATGCGGGTAAAGCAATAGAGTGGCGCGCTAGCCCGCGCCACAGCCTGATGCTCCACGAGGGAAAGGCGGGCCATGGCTATAAGCCTTCCAGTACGGCCGACACGGTACGAATCTGGCCCGATACCGCGCTCAGCGCGAGGGAGGCGTTATAGACACGTTCCACATCAATGGGCGCGACCTCGCCGCGCGCAATGGCGTTCTCCAGCGACTGGGCCAAGCAGCCCATAAGCTTGGCATTCTCGGCTGTAATTATGGCGATGGAGCGGGTGGTCTTCATGCCGACGCCTCCAGATTGATGGCGGGGCAGGTTTTCGCCTCGCTGTGGTTCGTCATGCCCCATGCCATGAAGACCAAGGCGCAGATCGGGACCAGACAAAACAGGTAGAAAATGCGGCAGGGCATACACAAATCCTTTAAAGGTGGAGAGGAACAACGTTTCGATAGGCAAGCCGGTCCCCTTGCGGCCATAAGGGCCGTTTTTTGTCAGGGCTGGCGGGTTAGGGTTTAAGCAACGGCGGCAACGTCGCCGCTTGGGTCGTCATCAAATGTGAAGGACAGTTGGCTACGCTTGCGGGCGGCGATAGCAGCATTGCGTTCACGCATGCGTATTACGTGCGGCGCAAAGGGCAGATCGACGGTAGGGTCAGGCGAGGCACCTTCCGAAAGCTGAAAAACCATTTCCTCTATGGCAACGCCCTGGAAGCCACACCCAGGTATCAGGCACATGTAAATGCGCCGCGTAGTGAACCGCGAGGAGCGAATGCTGGTGCGCGCGCCGATAAGCGTGTTGCAGTGCGGACAAATCGCGGTGGTACGGCACGTTCTCGCTCGCATCATGCTTTGCTCTCGCTTGTGTTACACACTTGGGGGAAAATGCCGTCTGGGCGGGAACTGTGAATTTGACCGGGACGGCGCTTTGCGCCTTCGCCAAGATACGGGCCAAGACAGCGCGCCCAAAGATGCCTAGTCGTTTGCTGCCAGTACTGTGAAGGCCAGTAACACACAGTCGCGAGCAAAGTTGCTCAACGACTTATTGCTGGCGCTGGCCATGATCTCGAACCGCTCGCGCTCGGCAACGTCTAGGCGCAGCGCAATGGTTTTAGCCGTGCATCCAGTTGGGGAGCGGCGATTCCGTGTGCGTGTCGGCTTGCTGAGCATGGCAATTTTCCAGTTGACGTAACAGAAAACGATAATACGAACGTTTGTGCGTTGTGTAAAGAAAAAAGACGAATGAATATGACGATAGCTGAGCGCCTTGAAGAGGAACACCTCCGGTTGATGCCCAGGCAGAGCGATTTCGCTGCGGCCACGGGCATCTCTGTGCGAACCCTTCAAAACTACTTGGCGGGGCGGGAGTGCGGCAGCAACTTTTTGGCGGCGGTAGAAGCGCTTGGGGGGGATGTCCGTTACATCTTGTCGGGGAAGCGGTCAGATAACGTATTCGCACCGAAGGAGATTGAACTCGTTAATGCCTTCCGGGTTGCATCGGAACAAGGACAGGTGGGCGCGCTGGCGGTGTTGGTCGCCACCGCCATCCCAGGGAAAACGCCGGCACCTCCGGCCCCACCGGCAGAGCCTGAAACTAAGCGCATACGAATTCAAGGCAACGTCCGCAGCTTTGTACTCGGGGACGTCATACACCGGAACAAGCCCTAGCCGTGCCAGGGTAGGCAACTTGCCAGATTTGCCAATTATGACAATAGCGTTAAGCTAAAGATTTTAGCTTTTCGATAGTATCGCTTGCCCTACTTATCAATCGCTTGCTCGAACTGAAAGAATCAGCTCTCCCGCATACTAAAAACCAGGGCTGAAGAATCATGGAAGTGATTGAAATCGAAGGGAACATGGACCAATTCGTGGCCGGGAACGTGATCCACGAAAACGGCACGGTCCGCAATGCAGTCCACTTGAACACGGAACGTTCAGCAGGTCCGCAAGTGGTCTTGGATGAGCAGAATTTTAACAAGCTCACCAAGATGAAAACCTCGGCGCCGGCTCGTTTTGCGCTGCTGCGTTTGATGGAACACGACGTCACCTGTCAGGATTTGGCCCAAGTATGGGGTCAGGAACTAGTCTTTCAGCAATCGCAGTTCCGCCTTACTTTGTCTCGCTGGGCACCTTGGTGGGTGGGTGGCCTGGCGACGATATGGGGCACATTGGTTGGGGCCTGCATATTTGGGGCTTTTCTGTCGGAACCGGCCTATCGGGTTTTCTGGGTAGCCAGCATCTTCGCCATAAGCGTGGTCATGTTTTGGCGCATGGCTGCGACGGCTGTCCCCTATTTCATCAGCAGAAGGCTACGGACCATCATTCCCCGCGTGAATCGGGACCTGCCGGAAGCGCTGGCGGAATGGCGCAATGCCCTGCGCAAAGGTCCGAACTCCACGATGTAATTGCGGCGCTATTCAGGAGGTAACGCCGTCATTGCAAACAAGCCCAGCTTAACCGGCTGGGCTTTGTCTTTGGTGCGAGCTAACCCTGTGCGGGGCTGCCCTCCCCCAAGGGGAGACGGTACGGGATAGAGGCATGGCGACCGTGTCGGCGTGGCATGCAACGTATTGTTTTGACAACATCATATGCGAATGGGAACGTTTCCATTCCATTTCGCAAAAAAGTATGCTTGCCCCCTAGGCAATCAGGACTTTCCCTGGAAGAATAAGACACTCCTAATAAACAAAAAACAGGGTGTAGTACCGTGGTAGAAATAATGGGTGACGTTGAGCAAGCCGTAGCAGGTAACGTTGTATATGAGAACCATACCCAAAACTTTATTCAGCCGGCAGTCAGCCGCGCGCAAGTCCTGCTGGACGAACATCAGTTTGAAAAATTGACGTCGATGGAAACATCCGCGCAGGCGCGTGTCGCGCTGCTAATGCTGCTGGAACAACACAACATCAGCAGCAAGCAGCTTGCCCAGGTCTGGGACGACGAGCTAACTTTTGCCGATGACCAATTGCACTTGGCTTGCACAAAGTGGGTACCTAGGCATATCAGTGGACTGGGCATGACTTGGGGCTTGCTGACAATGGTCTGTGTTGCCTTTATGGCGTTCTTGCCTTCGGTTCGGATTTTGGCTGGTGTGGTAGCGGTGGGCGCGACCATCGCGATGGTGTGGCAGATTCATAATCTGGTGGTGCCCTACATGCTCGGTCGAAAATTGCGCCCCATGTTGACCCAGGTCAATGAGGAGCTGCCTGCCGTCTTGGCAGAATGGCGTCGCGAGCAAAGGCGTGGTCCTGACTCGAAGTTCAACTAGCTTCGCCGCAATGAACATGTGTTGAAAAGCCGCTTCGGCGGTGGCAGTACCCAGCCTAGCGATAAAAGCTAGGCTTTTTTTCGCCCTGAATCACCCTGTGGGCGGGCGTCGCAATCCACCTCGGAAAGCGGCAAGCAGCGAGGAAGGCTCAGGGTTCCCTACGGCATGTGGCTTAAACGCGGTGTAGCTCGCAATCCAGCGCAGTAATCAACCCTTTCTCATCGAGCGTATGCACCGCCTTGGTGATGATCCAGCCCGCCCCGTCGATATCAGCCTTGAATCCTTGCACGGTCGCGGGAAGCTCCGGGAACAGCTCGGGCCGGCCACGTGCCAGGGTCAGGCTAAAGCTCGCATAGCCGCGCTGAAGCTTGGCCCATTCAGCGGCGGCGGCCCGCTCGGCATTGGCCCGGCTGGCATAGGTATGGCGCAGTGACTTGAGGTTGTCGGCGCTGGGCTTGGTGCCCTTTGCCTTGCCCTTGGCCTCGCTGCCCTTGCCGTGAATCACTTCCTTTTTCGCTGCTCCTTTTGCGTCGTGATAGTAGGCACGCACACCCGTATAGCTGTCACGGTCGGCCAGGTTGTAGCGATGGCTGTCGCCAGCCTGGCGGCGAATGGTTACGGCCGGCAACGCTCGCCCGCTGGCGCTCAAGCCTTGGCCGGCTCGCACGAAAAGCAGCTTGCCGCTCTTTACGGTGGCGATAGCGTCGTGCAATTCAGCCAGGCGGCTTAACAGGTTGATATCCGATTCACTGGTCTGGTCCATATGCTCCACGGGCAGCGATTCAAGCGAACCACTCACGACCGCACCCAAGCTATTGCGGCCGGCCACGATGCGCACCAGCTTGCCCACCGCCGTCTGGTGATAGCTGGCCTCGCGCTTGGTGGACAGGCCGGCCCGTAGATCGGCGCTGCGGGCGCGGATGGTCAGCTTATCGGGTGCGCCGCTGTGTTCCACCTCGTCCACGATATAGCTGCCCTTATCCACCAGTTCGCCATCGGCCCAGCCCAAGCTAAGGGTTGCCAGCGCGCCGCGCGTGGGAATGCCCAGCTTGCCGTCGGCATCGCACAGGACGATATCGAGCTGGTCCGCCTCAAATCCGCGGTTGTCTGTCAGGGTCAGCGATTCCAAGCGGCCATCAAGGGAAACCTTGGCCCCGTCCACGGTCAGCCGATATTGCGGCTGGGGCGGGATGCGATCAGAAGGCGGCATAGACTTGCCCCAACTGGTCCACTTGCTCGTCATCCTCGCGCTTCAGCGACAAGGTAAATTCCAGCCGGCGCGCGCTACCGTCCACGTAGAACAGCTGGCGCGTGACCTTCAGCGCCTCAATCACGAAGACGCCATAGATATCGCCGGTACCGGCGATGAGCGGATATGCCTTTCCCTCGTCGGCCATGGCCCGCACCAGGGCGAGTTCGCGCTCCCCGCCCGTCAGCTCTTCCGGGAACAGCACGCCGGATAGGGTAATGGTTTCATCGTCCGGCCCCAGGAACTGGCGCGCCGGCCGTTTGCCGATCCGGCTAGCCGTCGGAAATCGCCAGCCGATGTCTTGTTGCATCTCTTGGAATGGCAGGGTTATCAGTTCAAACACGAACATGCCTAAGCTCATCATGGGCGGCGCTCCTTAATCGAAATCGGCCAGCCGGCTGCGCGTGGTGGCGGCCTGCTTGCGTTGGACACGCTCCAGCTCGGCGGCGACCAGCTTCGCCAGCTGCTGCTCGTTCATGCCGGGCGCGGCTTGGACGTTGATCGTGATATTGACCGGGCCGGCCGCTTGGGCAACGCCAGCCGGACGGGCCGGCAAAGGTGCGCGGTGGTCGATAGGCGTTCCGGCGCTCGCCAGCACGCTGGCACTCACCGCCAGGCCGGCCGCCAGCGGCTGGGTAAGCTGTTTTAGCAGGGCCTGCATACTGGCAAGGGGCGCGGCGGCGCCCTCGCTCAAGCCTTGCGCAAGGCCTGCCATCGTAAAGCCGCCCAGCTCGGCAAATACCCGGCTCGGGCTGTGAATGCCTAGCTTTTCTTTGAACCAGCCGGCCATGCCGTCGCCCAGCTCGCCGACCTTGGCCTTGAGTTCGCCCCACTTGGCCGTAATCCCGGATATCAGGCCGTCGATGACCTGCCCACCCAGGGCAGCGAAGCGTGCGGGCAAGCCGGTCATAAACGCCATAATGGCGTCCCAATGCTGGATGAGCAGGCCGGGCAGGCTCCAATTCATGAACAGCCCGACGACCGCCTGCGACACGGCGGACGCCTTGCCGCATATCCAGTCCCACGCCGCGCCGGCATAGGCTTGGATACTGGCCCACAGCGCGGCGAACTTTGGCCCCAAGCTGTCCCAATTGGCCCAGATGTAGACCGCAGCGGCGGCGATCAACGCGACGACTGCAACAATGGGGTTTGCAAGCAGAAAGGCGAACACCACGCGCAGCACATTGCCGACCAGCAAGACCGCGCGACCGAGCCAGCCGACCACGATCAAGAACTTGTTCAATGCGCCGGCCAGCATGCCGACCAAGCCGGCCCCGCCGCCGAACTGGATACCCAACAAAGCCATGCCATAGCGCAGCATCACCAGGGGACCGAGCGCAGCGGCCAGCGCCAGGGTAAGCGTGCCCATGACGGTCAACACAACCGCCAGCACCGCCGCCACCTTGACCAGGGTCGCGGCCAATTGCGGATTCGCTTTGGCCCAAGCCGTGACCGCCTCGACGATCCTCCCGGCCGTTGCCATCAGATCTAAAAGGGCCGGCCGCAAGCTGGCACCTAGCCCGCTACTGGCATTGAAAGTGCGGTTCTTGAGCGTCTGCCAATGGGCGGACAGATTCTGCGACTTGGCTTCGCTTTCGCGCTGCATGGAGCCGGTCGCCTTGGGCGCTTTGACCAGGGCAAGCTGGCGCCGGTACTCGGCCAGATTGTTGGCGAGCTTCGCCGCGTCGTCGCCGTATTCCTTGCCGAATAGCTGGGTGGTGACCGTCATTTGCTGGGCCTGCGGCAGTAACTTGATGGCGTCCAGGACTTGCAGAATCGTCGCGGTCGCGTCCTTCGCCATGCCGGCCTGGACCTGCTTCGCATCGAGCTTTAGGGCTTGCAGGCCCTCGCGAAAGCGCTTCGGTTGCATGCTGGCAATCGCCAGTTCGCGCACCATGGCATTGCTGGCACTGGCCGCCACTTCGGCACTGGCGCCCAGGCTCAGGAAGGTACTGCCCAGGGCGGCCGCCTGTTTGTAGTCCAGCTTGTCGGCCACGCCGCCCAGGCGTTGCAGCACGTCGATAATGTCCGCGCCCTTGGCTTGGGCGTTGTCGTCCAGATAGTTGATCGCATCGCCCAGGGCAGCGATATCCTTGATCGGTACCTTGTAGATATTGGCGATCTTGCCCATGTTGTCGCCGATTTCCTCGGCCGCCATATCGAAGGCAACCGCGCCCATGCCAGCCGTCTTGGCGAAGGCCAACAGGTTGTCCTTACCCTGGATGCCCATGCGCGCAGCGGCTTCGACTTGGGCGGCAATGTCATTGGCTGCCAGCGCGCCGGGCCGCTCGGATAGCGCCTTGATGGCGTCGGCCATTTCGTAGTAAGTGCGGGTCAGCCGGCCATTCGCATCGCGGGCGCCCTCGACTTGCCGTGCTACGCCGAGCATAGCGTCCTCGAACGAGGCGTAGTCCTTCACCATTTTCAATACGGGCAGGCCCATCACCGCACCGGCCCCCACCATCGCGCCACCTGCGCCGGCTGCTTGGTCCCGCGCTTGCATGCCGGCTTGGCGTTGGGTTTGCGCGGCGCGTTGTTCGCGTAGTCGGGCGTTGAGCTGGCGGAGCCTGGCCTCTTCGCCGGCCAGGGCTTGGGTGGCGGCCAGGGTATCGGTCCGCAACTGGCGCTGATGTTGGGCTAACTGTCTGGTTTCGATACCGCTGGCGGCCAGGGCGGTGCGTAGCTTGTGCTGCTTTTCGATCAGGGCGGCATGCTGCCCGGTCAGTGCGCCGGCCTGGCGTTTGGCTTCTGCGAAAGCCTGCTGCATTTCCTTGGTGGGTATCGTCGTAGCCTGCAATTCGCGGGCCAGCTCGTTGACGCGCGTTTGCGCCTGGCCCAGCGCCTGGCCGGTCTTGGCGCATTGCTCGGCGGTCTTGCGGTAGCCGTCGATTTTGCCGGCTGTTTGGTTAAGTTGACCGACGCGCTCGCGCAGGGCTTTGACTTGGGCGGACGTGGTGTTGCTTTCCGTGCGGACACGGCGCAGCGGTGCCGTGACCCGCTCGACGGCGGAGAGGATGACTTGCAGTTGTAGATTGGCTTGGCTCATAGCACTGGATTGGATGGCGGGAGTCCATATTGCCCACCGTAGGAGCAATTGTCCGGGCACCAAAGTTGTGCAGAAGTACAAAACCTTTAGAAGCTTCCCACATGCCCTTGCATACCCTTTACGGAAAAGCCCCGCGCTTGCTGATGACCTTTCCGCATGCCACTCTTACGTAAGCTTTCCTCACTAGGTAGAACGTAAATGTCACTGCGCGAAAAAATGGCAAGAGCTATAAGTGCGAGTTGGAAATTTGTCAATAAAGAAATATCTAGCTTCACATTGTTTATATTTTTTTTGTTTATGTTTTCTCTAGCGTGGTCTTTGGCCCCTCTGATCGCGGAGTGGTTATTTTCACAGCGCTTGAGTGGAAGCCGTAATTTAGAGGAGTTGGGGCAAATTGGAGATTCATACGGTATTTTTAATTCTCTACTTTCTGGCCTTACATTGTTTGCGGCCGCAGCTGCTTACTTTAGTCAGCGAGAGCAAATAAATACCGCAGTAAAAGAAAGACATTCCGACGAGGTGCAGCAGCAGAAAGATAATGCAGCAGCAACATTTTTTCATTTGCTTAGTTTACATAGAGAAATTAAAGTTTCACTCGACGTTAACGAGAATATGACGGGAGGGAAATTTTTTAGGTACGTTAGCATAGCGAAAAAAGATGTTCATGCGAGAAATCAAGACTTCGAAGAGAGCTTGATTGACTCGTTTAAATTTATGCTTGCCACTCAGGAAGGATTGAAGCTTCATTTTGTAACATATTTCAGTAGCTTGAAATTAATTCTTGAACATATCAACTCTTCAGAGGCTTGGAATTCAACTGAGAAATCTTTTTTTGCAAAAATTGTTAAGGCGCAATTCCTTCCAGAAGAACTCCCTGCTCTGATACTACACACTGCAGCAAATGATCGCTTCGGACTGAAGGTATTGATCGAAAAATACGCTCTGCTTGAAAACTATGAGCGCACCCCAACTGATTTATGGTTGGATGTATTTTTATCTGAATTTGATAGAAGTGCGGCCGGAGCTAACGACGAAATACTTTTTTGATGCTAATTAGAAACTGACGGCGCCCAACAGAAACCAGCGCTTACGCAAAGTGCGCTCGGCGGCAATCGAGGGTGGGGACTTTTCTCGACTGCACGTCAGTCATGTAACGAGCGCCATCGGATGGAGTTCACTCCGCTAGGCCGTCGCTAAAAACGGCATCGGGATAGTGGTCGTCCCGCTGGGCGCTTCGTTTTAAACGCGCTTGTGCCATTTGGTAGCTGCTGCTTTCCTGCTCGATTCCGATAAACCGACAACCCGCCTCCAGGGCGGCGACCCCTGTCGAACCCGAGCCCATGAACGCATCCAACACGACTTGGCCGGGCCGGGTGGAGCTGGCGACGATATGGCGCATGAGGTCCAGGGGCTTTTCGCATGGGTGCTTGCCCTTGCGTGGCGGAACGGTGGGGAACTGCCACACGTCGGTATACGGCATACCGTGCTGAAGGTGGAAGGGCCGGCGTAGTTGCTGGTGGGCCTGCTTCAATTCCTCGTAGTCCTGGCGGAGTAGTTGATACTCCGCCTGCAAATGGGCGTGTTCGCGCGAGAGGGGACGGCGACCGTTGTCTCGTCCGCCCGGCTGGCTGTGATTGAACAAATGCCGCAACCATAGGTAAGCCGTCTCGGTCGGCAAAGCCCATTGCGAGTGCCCGAACCAATGCGAACTCATCCCGCCCTTTGCCGTATTGCCGCGCCAGTCTCGCCAAGCCGCGTCAATGGCAGCGCACGACCAACCGGCCCGCTTGCGCTCTTCATCCAGATAAGCGCGTAAGGGCTCGAACACACTGCTGCGCGACTGGCTGCATTGCGCCGCGTAGCCGGTCGCGCCGCTGTCGATCCGCTTCGCGCCGTACTGCTCGGCAAAGATGATGCGTTCGGTTTGTGGATGAAACTGGCGCTGCTTCGCTCTGCAGGCGCGTAGGTGCGTACCTTGAGGCTTTAGCCATACGATATGGTTTAGTACCCTCATCCGTTCGGCAACCAGTAGCTCCACCCTGGCCGCCATCTGCGGCGAAGCAAACAGGTAGAGCGAACCATTCGGCTTGAGCAGGCGGGCGAACTGGCCCAGCACCTGGGCCAGCCAGACGGCGAAAGCATCGGCGCTTTGCCATTGCCGGTCCCATTGCTCGGCTTTGACCTTGAAGTAAGGCGGGTCGGTAATGATGGCGTCCACGCTCTGCGCCGGCATGGCGGCCATGGTGGGCAAGCAGTTGGCTTGATAGAGGGTGAAGCGAGAGGAAGACACGGGCGCCATGAGAAGGTTTCTCTACATGGCGCTCGCGGCGCGCTTGGATTTAGGGGCGCATGGCCCTCAAGGTATTGAGCGTCCCGCAACGCGGGCACTTGATTGTTAAAACGGTGTAGCGGCCTTCGCCTAGTTTGCGGTTGCAATGTCCACAGCGGATGGTTTCCATAATTGTCGCGAGCTTCGGTTGTGCTAGTCTCGCAGCCCCTCAGCGCTGGGGGAGCGGTCTAGCCGGGCTCACTGCCTGTTCAGTGGGGACGGGGCCGGGCCAGATGTTCGCGCACTTGGCCCGGTCGCCGCTTCTGTCTTTCAAGCGGGGCTAATCGTCGGCCCCGCTTCGCTGTCTGGCGCGCTCGCGCCAGGCCAGCAACTCCGCCACCGTCAGGCCGACCAGGTCAGTAAGCGGCCAATGAAACACGGTGGCGATATCGGCCATGCAATCCTCTACACGGGTAGGGAGTCCGCCACCTTCGCGGATTTCGGCAGCAAAAAACCTGCGACCGCCGTTCCCATTTGCGTAAGGTCGGCCGGATCAAGGCGATTCATATCCGGTTCGGTCAGCATCGGCGTACTGATGCGTGGAATCAGCTTGATCAGCGCTCCCGCCTCCATTTGCAGTAGGTCAGTCAGTGTCAGGCCGCGTAGTTCGCCCGAGCGGGGTTTACGCAGGACGATATCGGTAATGGTTTGTGCGCCTCGCTGGATAGGGGTATCCAGGGCAATGGCGGCTTGCTCCGGCTGGGCGTGCGGGGGCGTCATTTCTGAGGCGGTCGTATTGGCTTGCATGGGCTACTCGTTTCGATAGGGTGCAGGGGTGGGGTTTAGATGCCGATGGCTTTGCGATGCTTGGCGAGGCGGTCTTCGCCATCCACGACGAGCACCATGCTTGCCAGGTCGATTTCGATAGCGGTCGCGCCGTTGACCATCAGCTTGTAATAGCTGAGCGCGCTCTTCACTTTGAAATCGCTGTCGTCGCCGGCCTTGGCGGTACCCATGTCGATTTCCTGATGGCGGCCACGCACCACGATTTCCACCGAATCGACGTCCCCGCTATCTTCGCGCTGGTAGGCGCCGGCAAAGCGAATCAACACCGCGTCATGCTTGAGCGCGCCGTAGCCTTTGAGAATGTCGCGCATCAAGCCGCCGTAAGTGGCTTCCAGTTCGAGCTTTTCTTGGCCCATATCGATGCTGATAGGGCCATCCATGCCGCCGCCCCGGTATTCCTCCATTTTGCGGCTGAGCTTGGGCAGGGTGACCTCCTTGGTTTCGCCGGCATAGCCGTTGCCGTCCACGAAGGTATTAAAGTGTTTCAGCTTGCGCGGTAGTGCCATGGAAATGCCTTTCGGATTGGGCGCGTTTAGGCGGCGATTTGGGCGGCGAAGTCGGCCAGGTAGCGGTCGGTGATGCGCTGGCGGAGCATGAGGTTTTCCAGCGGGGGAACCGGGGTGTAGTCGTAGTCGATGGACAGCTTGCCGGCCTTGAGCGTCTCGACCGTATTGATTTCCTCGTCGTACCAGGCTTCCCCGCCCAGGATGTAGCCCCAGGCTTTCAGCTCGCGGAATTTGGCATTGATGCCTTCAATAATGTCTTTGACGAGCATCGGCCCCATGGGCTTGTCGATGGCCCATAGGTGCGCCTCGGCGATGGTGTCGGCCAGCACTTGGGCGGTACGGGTGTAGTTTTCAAAGGCGAATAGCGGATCATCGGAGCAGGTACGCGAACCCCAAAAGCGGAAGCCTCGGTGATGGACCAGGCCGGTCACTTCGTGGCTGTTGAGGTAGCCGGCGTCGGTGGCTGGGTCTTGCAAATCCCAATACACGTCGACCGACACACCCGACACGCCGTTCACCGTGACGTTCGACAGGGTCTTATGCCAGCCCTGCTCCTCGTCCAGTTTGGCGCGTAGGCCAATGGCGCGGGCCGTCGCCTGGCAGACAGCCGGGGCGCTCTTGGCGGTGTCCCAGGATACGAAATCGGGCCATATCACCATGACCTCGCGCTGGCCGAAGTTGTCGCGATAGGTTACGGCGGCTTCCTTGGTGGTGGCACCGTGGGCGGACACATAAGCGAAGGCGCGCAGCTTCTGCGCGATAGCGGCCAACTCGGTGGCGACGGGCAGGCTATCCAGCCCAGGGCAGGCAAGAATGCGCGGTTTGACGCCTAGGCTGGCTTGGGCGGTCAACAGCGCTTTCATGCCGGTATAGCGGCCGGCCGCGTTGACCGTGCCAATGACGTTGGAAGTCGTCTCGGCTTCGCTGGCGCCATCGGCCACCCGCACGACAACGATAATGGGCTTGGCCTGGTCGGCGATGGCATCGAGCGTGGCGGCCAGCGTGCCCTTTGTCCCGGCTTTGCCGATGGCTTCAAAAACGTTCGTAACGAGCTTCGGCGTGTTGAGGGGAAAATAGGCGGCGTCGGCATCGGCGCCCGTGCAGACAATGCCGATAATCGCCGTAGCGATAGTTCGGATAACGCGCGTGCCTTCGTTGATTTCAACGACTCGCGCGCCATGGTGGTAATCGGTCGCCATTGGCGGTTCTCCAGGCTGGTTTTGAGGTACCAAACCACTATGCCGGACGCCAATTCGCCTGCCACGCGAGGGCCGTTGTGCCGGAGCGCCGGACATTGCAAGCCAGAGAAACGGAAAACGACACACCTATGAATTTTTGTAGGTTTATGCGGAACGAAGTAGACACGCCCTTGTGGCCGCGAATAGTATCCGTGCCACAAATAAGCATGCCGCGACATAGACGGCAAAACGCGGTCGAAAAGACGCGGGGGTTTTAGGAGTAGGAAATGATTTCCATGGGCACTTTTACGTCCCGTCATAACCGCATGGTTTCGCCAGCGGCTACATTAGATTTCTCTATTGATTTGCGTGTATCGCGCACTCAAGGCTTAGCCCATTCGGCTTCCATCTTGGCGTTTGCCCCGCCCGGTAAATAGCTAAATTCTATTGATAATAAAAAGCCAATAGTGTCGCTTGCGTGACGATAGCGCAGTATTTTTGCGCTCCACACGAAGGCGTGCCATTGGGTGAATTCGCCCCACCCCTGCAAGCACCATTGCAAGGGCGAATTTTCGTATCTGTACATAAGGGATAGCGCTAGCAAAAAGCGCATGAGGCACGGAAGTAAAACTAAAAAACTTAAGGAGTAGGAACGCAATGCCAGGATTAACAGGTAAGACACGGCTGGTTACCGCACTACTGGTGGCATTAGGCGGCTTGGGCATGCCCACGGCGTCGGCCGACGGAGACGTCATCATTATCAGCGGCACTCGACCCCCACCAACCGGCTGTAGCGGCGCGCCGAATTGCGGCGGAGGCATGGGCGGTGGTCCGGGAACTCGTGATCCGCTACCCGCTCAGCCGGCGCCGAGAGATGGCGCTCCCGGTATTGTGCTGCCAACAAAAATGGGTATTGCTTGTAATCCAAGTCTGAATGCTACACCGAGCACAGCAAGCCAAATTGAACGTAGCCTTGCAGCCGGGCAGTCATTTACTCACCTTTTTAATTTATTGATCGCCTCCGGTACTTCTCGGTCTTCCACAATGGCACGTCTCGAAAGAAAGAAGCTCACAATTATCTTTTCCGACGGCGGTCGCCAGCTCTATGAATATGCTGGACAAACGGGACCTAACGGCAACGATTCCGCAGCAAATCCCGTAAACTCAACAGTCACTCCTGGCCCTGCGCCAGATAGCAGCTATTGCGGTTAAAAAAGGAACACAAAGATGCAAAAGCAATTGGCCTTGTCCGTCGGCGTCATCTCACTTGCTGTTCTAGGGTGGGTTGCTTGGTACGCTACAAAAGGTGACCTTCGACCGACAGCGCAAGCTGGCGCGGAGGCAAGCACGCCAAGCACGACAATGAAGAACCACGCTTTCCCATATTTTGAAAGCGAAGCAGATTACCAACCTGCTTTTTCAGCGGACAATTTGGCAGCAAGTTACAAAAATGCTAAAAACTTGTATGAGTTTGAGCAAGAAGCATTGAAACACCCAAAGGAAGGCGGGTATTTTTATGCGTCACTTGCCGCGCTAGCCTGTCAGGCTGAGGATATGGCCAAATTGCCGACACAGTTTAATGCCGAGAGCAATGAAGCATCGCATTTGCCGGATAAATACATTCAAAATCATGTCGCGCGTGGCAGCGCAGAATGGAATGCAATTTATTCCATGCGCAATGCATCTATGCAACGATATAAAGAGAAATGTAAAAATTTCCCTCCAGCCAAGCGCGGCGCGATGCGTGAATATTTAGAAAGACTGGATCAAGGAATGAGGCTGGGTGATCCCCTGGCACTTATAGATGGCGGACGTCAACTTGGGAAGATAGGTGCTGAAGAAGCACTTAAACTGAAGATTGCTAGCCAAGATCCCGAAGCCTTGCGAAACCTAAGTCTTGCCATGATATCGAAGGAAAACAGCGACGGGCAATCGAGCGTGGCATATTTCGATGGCCGCTGGTGGTCGGACGACGCCAAACTTTTTGATGCCGCAAGCTTGGCTTACTGCGAATTTGGCGCAAGCTGCAAAATTGAGAGTGATTTGCGCTTGATGGGGGATTGCATTTTAGGTGGATCATGTTATGCCTCGAAAATTGAGACTGTGCGTTTAGCCGGAGCATCAGGAGAGCCGCTTACTCCAGAAGAAATGAAGGAAGTACTTGAATTACGTGACCGGATTGTAAAGGCAATTCGCAACAAGGATATGGCGGCTTTTATCCCGCCAAAGCAGTAACCATGCAGCGCAAGGAATGGCTAGCCCGTCTAGCCATTCCTTGCCGAGACATGACAGTTTTCTAAAAATACAAGAATCTTGAGGTTGGAAAAATGTATCAAAAATCCCTACTGGCAGGGCTGCTAGGCCTCGCCATGCTCGCAGCTCACGCCACCGACGTAGCCGGCGCAAAACTGGCAACACTTCAGCAAACCGATATCAAGGGCTATGCGGTCAAGACCAGCTCGGACTTGGCGCTTGCCTATCGCAATGCCGCCAATCTGGGCGAATTTAAAGAGGTCGCTTTGCAGCGCCCCGAGCAAGGCGGCTATTTCTATGCCGCAATGACCCAGGTCATATGCAATAACGAGTGGCTGGCACAAGCCCCCGCGCAGTTTGAAGCGAGCAGTAAAAACGCAGAGATAAGCAAGCGGCGTAATGCATCCCTGGTGCGAATCCGGGCGCTTTGTCAGGGCTTCCCTGCCGGCGCTGCCACCGACCCACTTGCTACGATCAGCAAGGGCATTACGCTGGGTGATCCTTTGGCGCTTGGCTTCAAGGGTGTCGAAAAAGACAAGTCAGTGGATATCGCCGCCACATTAAAACTACAAATCGCCGCCCAAGACCCTGAATTGTTGCGATCGCTTGAGTACTTCCTTATTCGAAATACATTTGATTCGGTTTATTTTGACCGCCAATGGCTTTCTGGCGAGGAAGCCAAGAATGTATTGATTGCGGCATCGCTGGTGCCGTGCGAGTTTGGTGCGAGCTGTAAATTGGATGCCGACCCGATCTTAATGTTGAACTGTGCGCAATTTAAACGCTGCCCCGAGAATTTAGAAGTTAGCGCAGCATGGGCTATCGGCGCGGATAGATTGAAATTGGCCTTAATAATACGCGACAGAATGGTACAAGCCATCCGCAGTAAAGATAGCTCCTTATTTATTCCAAACACATAGCGATTTGGTGGTGACAGGCTGATGGCTTAAAAGGCTTTCAGCCTGTTGTCGCTTTAACCGTGGCTGCACGTATGGCTACGGCAGGGTAAGCCAAAGCAGCGATACGTATGCGTCGTTGCCGGCTTGGTGTTTCAACGTAATTAAAAAATGAATCAAGACAAAATAATTGAGGACGGAAACATGATTGCAGCAAGTAACAAACTATTCATTCGCTCGTTGATGGCCGCTTGTGTCTTTATGGCGTCGGCGCAGGCGCTTGCCGACGGTGACGACGTAATCAGAATCGAAGCGCCAAGACCCTCGAACCCGTGCGGCGATAGGCCAAACTGCGGCGGCGGCATGCCCAGGGAGCGCCACCCTTCGCCGGCTCAACCGGCACCACGGGATGGGGCGTCAGGTCCATCCGTCGCCCAGCTCGCAGAAACAATGCGGCAGGTCGATGTGCGTTGCCAGGCCGGCATGCCGGATACCACTTCGCAGGCCGAGCCCAATATTCGCCTCGCTGCCGCGCAGGGTGCGTTTGACGCAAAGGGCATGCGCATCGGCTTCCTGTGGGATTCGGTCAAGCGGCGGCTTGGCGGTGCGGGCGGAAGGGTGACCGTGACCTTTGCAGACAACGGCAGCGAAACCTACAACGTGATCAACATCACCGGGAGCATTGCGCTTGCCGCGCAGCCTGGTAGCTTGGTGCAAGGATCGGGCGTAGCTGAGGCCGCGAACTGCAACCGAGGGTAAGCTAGCCGGTATGGACGTTCGGCTTGCCTACGGCAGTTCGCGGGGCAAGTCGAACGTTTTAATGAATTTACAAGTGATGATGCGATGTTAAAGAAACCCACCGTTTACTATTACGCAGCAGGCGTCGGCGCCCTCATTGTGGCGGCCTTTGCCTTTACGCAAGGGCAAGCAAGGCCTGCAGAAGTTGACAGCGCGCCCACCAGCCATGCGGCAGCCCGCAACGCGGATACCGAGCCGGCGACTGTGTATAGCGCTGCCCAGTTTCAGGCCCCGGCGCAAGCGACCGAGCCGGCCGCCCGTCAGTCTTTGGCGAGCGCGTATGCGAGTGCCAAGAACCTTTATGCCTTCGCCAACCAGGCCAAACTCTTCCCGGAACAGGGCGGCCTGTTCTACGCCTACAGCCTGGCCCGAAGCTGTAGCAACAACCTCGGTTCCTTGGCAAACCGCCCGCCAGCGGAAAGCCAGGACGACCCGACGACTCGCGCTAAGCGGCAAGCCGCCGAAGGCAAAATCTATCAGCGGTGTGATGGATTCATGGCGGATATCAGCAAAGACCCTTTGCTAGCCGATTTCTATTCCAATATCAAAAAGACCAGCGCCGACCCTTATTTTTCTGCAAGGGCCGATGCCCCATCGGCGATAAAGCTGCTGGGTTCTGCGAGCGATCCGTATTTGATCGAGTCGCTGTTGCTGGCTGCCGCGCCGCTGGGCAACGACAAGAACGGTGAGCCCAGCCGGTATTTCGATGGGGCCTGGTTGACCAACACTGACCGCGAATTACTGGAAATGGCGACGACCCTGGCCGCCTGTCGCATGGGCCTCGCCTGCACCGCAGAAGACGACCCAACGCTACTCCAGAATTGCGCATTCGGCGGTATCTGCGCGGACACGCGCGAAGGCCTATTGAAGGCGATGATTGCCGAAAACAATATCGCAGGCGGCCAAGAAAAGCTTATCCAGTACACGGATAAGATTGTGAAAGCCCTGCGCGAAAAGAATTTCAGCGCCTTTGTTCCGAAGAAATAAACCAGCCCGCCATTCAGCGGGCTGCAATTGCCGTTTGCCCGTAGACATGCCACGCGGTGGCGGATGTGCCGGTTTTACAAACAATTATCCCCGCCTAAGCGGGGACAATTGTTTGGCTTAATGAAGGGTCGAGTTTGCGTGCCCGCACGACACTGCGAATTTACTGCAATGTATTACTGACAGTATTGGTCTTACAGATTGTCACCCCACCTTGCCGAATTTCCATATATCGATGGTAGGTGCCAGCCCAGCCTGGTTGATTGGTATAAGCGTAATCAGCCGGCAACGCCACCAATGTGGCAAAAAACGCGCCAGAAACGTCGGGTATGCCGTTCTTCGTACCAAACACATACGCTTCTGAATTTGGCGGTAGGTTCGCGCCATTAATTGCATAGGAATATGGCCTGCCTGCTGGCACAACTGCAGGAGAGGAACTCAAGGTGCAAGTAGGAGCAGCCAACATTTCTGTTGAGACAGCATTTGTGGTGCAAACAGGCTCGCCAATCGAATTGCGAATTTGCAGGTAACGGACGTATTTTCCATTTTGACCTGACTGATTAGAAAATCGATAAGCAGTCGGGAAGGCCTGTATATTTCCTTGCGCATCGCCGTTTGCGTCTGCAATGCCATTCTTTGTGCCGTACCAAAATGCTTGTGCATTATTAGGCAGGTTAGTGCCGGCGACCGTGTAACTGTATTCAGCACCTTTTGCAATGACGGACGGTGCGACAGTTAGACTGCAGGTTGTCGGTGAAGTCTCGGCAAAGGAATATAAGAGGCCATGTCTTCTATTAGCCAAGAAGTCATATTCGTTTAATCCGTAGCCCGCATAGATTTTTAAGCCCGGAATTTGAAAGGGTAGTTGACCGCCGGTAAGTGCCGGAATGTCAGTCGTGCCTAACGTTGTGATGCGATAGGGCAACGGAGAGCTGATCTCGCTCGCCACCCATCCGTTCGGCATTAAAAAATAACTGCTGCCATTTTTTGTTACCGCTTGTACGTATAAATTTCCCGTCTTGCCAATGTCGGATTGTTCAACATTAATTGTAACGTTAAGTGACGGCCGGGAGGTGTCTAGATTGGAGCCTGTAGAGGTCGCGGTAAACGGACGAATGAACATGCCCTTCGCCGCCAAAACAGCCGAATACGCATCTAGCATTCCGGCACCACAACCCGCGCAGCTGCCAACGAAACGATGTGAGGTTGCCTTTAGTATAGCTTCGACTTGATCAGGACTTAAGCTTGGATTGGCGGATAACATAAGCGCTGCTACCGCTGCAACGTGTGGTGCGGCTAAAGATGTCCCTTGGGCATAATTATAGTTGTCATTTCCGGGCGTTGTTGATCCATCATTAAAGGGTGTAACGATTGCATCGCGCACATTATTGTTTGTTATAGTTCCGCCGGGGGCCGCGATATCAACAATTGAGCCGTAATTTGAGTATGAAGCGCGGGCGCCCAATGAGTCAAGCGCAGCGACTGTGATAACGCCGGAGCAATTGGCTGGAGAGAAGCCGCTAGCATCCTGGTTATCGTTTCCCGCAGAAACGACCACGACTGCACCCGCGTTTCTTGCTTCTGTAATAGCCTTTTGGACCCCGACAGAGCAGGTGCCTGACCTGCGCAGGGAAATATTGATTACTCTGGCAGGAGTTCTGTTCTTTTCCAAAATGTAGTTAGTCGCATAGCCAGCAATCCATTTGCCGCTGCTTACGTTCCCTCCGACGGCCCAAGTAATGGCGTCTTCCAAGTGTTTATCACTAGCGTTGTCGAGTCCAGATATTCGCAAAGGTAATATCTTTGCGTCATACGCTCCGCCGGCGATTCCATTTCCATTATTGGCTTGTGAGCCAATAATTCCTGCTATACGCGTGCCATGCCACGAAGAATTCCTTTGCAAAAAATAATCACCCATATCGGTCGCATCGCGATCACGGTCTTGCCAGACAACGTATCCAGTGCTGAGCTTTATATTAGGCCAGCCTATTTGGCCATCACGCCCTTCGGTGTCGTAATGTAAAAAATCCATCCCGGTGATTATGTTTGCGACGAAGTCTGAATGAGGGCGATAGCCCGTATCCGGTATTGCGACAACTATGCCCGCGCCAGTGGATAGCTCCCATGCAGCAGGCGCGTTAATTCCAACGAGTGAATTTTGCATATTCCATTGGGAGGGCCAATATTGATCGTTTGGTGTTATGGCCTGAGGTGCAAGCATCCGATAATTAGGCTCAGCCGATAAAATGCGCCTATCATTTTTTGCGATTTCTGCCGCAAGAATCTCCGCATCTGCATTGAAAACAAATCGATCTAATTTCCAAATTATTCTGCCGGAATTATTTGTTTCCAGTAATTCGACTTTTCGGCCATGTCGAATCGCGGCAGATTGAATGGACGTAATGTTTTTTTTGTTTATATTGCCCAATAATGCATTCATGTCACTTGCAGTGCGGTACCTTACAATAATCTCATCAGTTGTGCCTGCATAGGTGGAATCGGCCGGTGTGGACGGATTGCCGACTGCGGTTTGCATGGCAATTGCCAGCAATACGGTAGCGCTGCTTTTTTTATAAAAAAGAATACGTGGCATTCGGTGATTCATTCCTGCTCCTGTGAGTGTTGTGCGCTAATGAATAATTGGCACCTAATTTTTCACGGAAAAATGTACTGCCCATCTTTCTGCGTGGATTGGAGTGCGGGGGTATGAAAAACCTAATTTGGTATGTTTACGGACTTGAGCGGATCTAAACGAAGCAAATGATAGTTAGGCTCCGCATGCTCGATTAGCCTGCTGCTTGCCTTTATTTCTTTAGAAAGCTTTTCGGCTTCGGGGTGGGGGATTTTTCTATCTAGCTTCCACATTTGCTGTCCGTGGGTAGCAATATGCGAGAATGTGATAATTAACCCATGACGCGCAGCGATGGATTGCAGCATGGGGCCTTTAGTTAAGGCTGGATCTTTTTTGTCTGAAGTGCCTGATTTTTTGAAGTAGATGGCTATTTCATCGGTTCCGGGGTCTTTTTCTTCATTGTTCTGCGTCTCTGGGTTGCTTGTCTGGACGGCTTCAGTCGCTTGCACTGCACAAGCACTCAGGCTTAACGCTAATATGATGGCAAGCCAATTGCTATTCGCTTTCATAATTCCAACTCCTGTTGATACGTTGTTGTGCCTTCCCTTGAGCGGGAAGGAGTTTTGGCCGGGCATACTAATGCGAACCCACTATTTTGCATAGTTGGTCAAATGGCGTTCGCAAGTGGGGTTTTCCTTGGCTCGATTCAGCTGTTGCGTCCTGCGTTGCCTGCAACGTGGACGAAAAAAGCCCGCTAGGAGCTTGCGGGCGAGGGTTGGATGGCGATCCTTTCGGCTGAGAAGCAGAGGAAGCAACAGCCGGCGGATTCTCGTTCTGGTCGAACAAGGAGAGCGGAGAGGCGCCCGCGTGAAGCGCACGGAGGGAAGTGGGCGCGCGGGTTTACCTCTCTCCGCTTGGACAGACACGGGCGGTGGAGTTCGCACCCGGCGCCTAAAATCAGCCGCGATAGACATTCACGGTCAGGCCCGCGAACCTTAGTTGGGCATCGTCCGGCAAGCCGGCATTGATCCCCGCCGCATCGCACTGCCACGCCCCGTCATCGCCTGGCGCGGTGAATGGGGCGACCACGGTCACCTTGCCGTTCACCGCCCGCCCGATCAATAGACCATCCCGGCCTCCGCGCTGGCGGATCGGCAAGCGGAAGCTATCGGCGTAGGGCAACACCTGGCCGTCGTCGCCGCGTAGCTCTGCGGTCAAGGTCAGGGTCGTCCCTTGCGGGCAGGTGATTTCGTGCCGGTCCAAGTTCACCAGCGTTTTATCGGGCTGGTCGCTGGTGACCTTGGTTATCACCAGTAGCGGCAGACTGGCCGGCGTAGGCGCGATGTAGGCAGGCAAATCCAGCGCGCCGGCATAGTCTACGATCAGGTGGCCCGGCAGGGTGGCAAGGTCCGCATTCGCGAACTGCTGTATTTCGTCGGGGTATGCAATTAATCCGGACGACGGGTCGGTTTCGATAGGGAAATGTACTCTTTTATTCATTTTCACAGTCCCGCCAAGGTAGCGACTTGAGATAGCCAGGCATCGAGCGCGGCGCGGGTGTAGACACCGCCCGTCAAACGCTGGCCGCCGATAGGATGAAAGGTGGTGAAGCGACCGCCGCCGATATGGCGCAGCAGGGCCGTCGTCGCATTGGTCATCATGCTCAGCGGGAAACCGTCCTGGCTGGTTTGGATGGTCGCCTGGCGGCCGTTCTTGGACAGCTGGAGCATCACCTTGTCGGTCGCGGTGGAGCCCATCAGCACGCCGGCCCCGGCTGCCACAATCAAGGACTCATCCGCGCTGACGTAGGCCATGCCACTACCGGTGAAGGCCAGCGCGACGCCATTGCTTGCCACGATGGCGGTCGGGCCGGAAACCATGGCCCCGGTCGTGTAGTTCAGGACGGACTTGCACACCCCGCCGTTGACCGTGGACGTGCTGAACAATTGCAGATTGCCGACACCCTCTACCGTGCGGGTCAGCAGGTGCTGACTACTCGCCAAAGCGTTGTTCGCTTGCGCCGAAAAGCTACCCACCACGGTCAGCGCGCCGGTCGCGATAAGCAGCTTGTTTAGATACATCGTGGCCGGCGTGGTATTGCCGTTGTAAGACAGGAACCACGCCGCTTGATCCACGGCATCCAGATAGATGGACTCGCGTACCAGTACGGTCGCATTGGGGAAGTCGGCCAGCAGCTTGGTCCAGATCGGCACGCCCGCCGCATTGATTAGCGCAAAGCCGGTGAGCGATGGGCATTGTAGGGCCGAGCCATCGGCCAGCCAGGATATGGGCAGGTAGCCGGCTGAGGCATTGCCGTTATCGCCAAAGGCAGCAGGCCGGGCCACCGCAGCCGGCCACGGAAAGATCGAGCGCGCCGCCAGGTTGCCGGAGGTACTGGAAAGGATGCGTCTACCCATGGCTCAGTCCTCGTAGCCGTAAGCGCGCGCGTCCACCACATTGGCCGCGCTGGCCCGCACATAGATGGATTCCCCGGCCGACATTTGGATGCCGGTGCGTTCCAGCACATTGGAGATTTGCCCAGCCGGATCGAGCGGGGTATTGAATTCCAGGCGGTCGCCATTGGTGACGCCCGCCGTACCGATAGCAAAGCCGACGGTCACCACGCCGGCGCTGCAATTGACCATGTTCAAGTTAAAAGTCGGGGCCTTGCCTGCACCAGCGGTGTAAAGCGGTACCCAGGTATCGGCCTGCGCAATGCAGGTCTTGCCGAATGTCGGCATAGGATTCTCCAGTAGGAAAAGGAAGTTGAAAGCGAACGGGCGAAGCGCCCCGGACTAGATTTGCGAATGGAATAGCCGCTCGGCCCGGCTAAACAGGGTGCGGGCGTCGCGCCACTCGGCATCCCCGGTCGCCAGGCTTTTCTTGACCAGCACTTGGCCGGGCAAGCCACCCGGTGGCAGCTGGGCTTGCAGGCTTATCAGCTGCAACACCCATTGCCGGCTGGCGAGCGTCTTGGTCGGGTCGATAGTCAGATTGACCACGGCGGCATTGCCGAAGGCGACAACCATTTCCATCACGGTATCGACGCCCATGCCCTGCGGTAGGGTGGGCTTGTAGCGCTCGGCGCAATTGCCGACCGCAATCAAGTTGCCGGCGCTGTCGTATAGGCCCAGCTCACGGATGGTG
This sequence comes from Chitinimonas arctica, assembly GCF_007431345.1. Lineage (NCBI taxonomy): Bacteria > Pseudomonadati > Pseudomonadota > Betaproteobacteria > Neisseriales > Chitinibacteraceae > Chitinimonas > Chitinimonas arctica. The sequence continues at coordinate 3,495,652 of NZ_CP041730.1, forward strand.
AAACCGCCGTCCGTGATGGGTATCACCACGTTGGCGGTGATCCAGCCGGGGTTTTGCGGATCGACCGTCACCAGATTCAGCGGCCCGCGCCACACCTCGCGCACAAGGCTGGTTTGCTTTTCCTTGGGCGTGGTGGCTGCGCCGTTGCCGTCGCCGACCGCCATATGGCTAAGGTCGATGGTTTGGCCCAGGGCGATGGCATTGGCGATGCGGGCAAGGCCGATTTCGGTCGGCAGGGTGTACCAGGTCTGTAGCTCGGCCATGGTGGTTCCTAGAAATTGGCGAAGAAGAGCACCCGTGCCGGCGACAGGCCGGCATGGCTATGCGAGAGGGGGGCGGCATCGGTGATACCGGCAGCGGCCAAGGTAGTCGGCGTGCCGGTCAGGCTGGCCCAGGGCAAGGAGCCGGTGAAACGGGTGGAGTTGCCGGCGTGCCAAAGCTCGTAAGCCACCGCGCCGGCCGACCAGCCGCCGACCTTCCACTTGTTATCCACGTCGAGCCCGAAGTAAGCCCCATAGCTGCCCGGTCGCAGAAAGGTCAGCACCGCCGCGCTGGCGGTCCCGCCATTGCCGGATGCGCGCAGCATCAGGCCTTGCCCGGTGCTGCCAATGGTCGCCAGGGCGGTCCCGGCCGGCAGCGAGCCGGCGATGGTTTGCGGGGCGGTGAAGGTATTGCCGGCCAGACTGGCGGCATCGGTGATGCCGTAGCCGGCTAGGGTTGTCGGCTTGCTGGTGATGGCGTCCCAGCCTGGCGCGATGGGTTGCAGGCTGGCGGCGGTGACGCGGCCCTTGGTGTCGAAAGTCAGGACCGGGATATGCGTCGCGCTGCCGTAGCTCCCCGCGACCACGCCCGTATTCGCCAGGGTGGCGGCCAGATAGGTATCGGCGCTGCCATCCAGGGCAATCGAGCCCGTGATATCGCCGGTCAGGGACAAGGCGCGCGCGAACTGCCAGCGGCCGGCGCTTTCGACGTTGCCGCTGATTTGTCCGGACGTGCTGATGGTGACGGTCTTGGTCGCATCATTGAAGGCCAGCGCCACATTGCTACCGGCCGCGAAGTTCAGTTGCTGGCCGCTATTCAGGCTCAACCGTTGAATGCCGCCGTCGCCAATGGGCAAGGCATGGCTATGCGCGACCGCTGCCGCGCCGACACTGGCGGCCGACAGCACGACCGCGCCTGTCTGGCCGTTGATGCTGGCGACTTGATTGTCAGGCGTCAGCAGCTCCTGCCAATTCGCCAGGGTACCGGCCGGGGCCGCGCGCAGGATGAAGCTGCGCCGCAAGTCGGTCCGAATCGCCACGTCGCCCGGCTCGGCCATCAGCGCCAGCAAAGCGGCCTCGCTGGCGACGACAAAGGTATCGGTAATCGCCAGGGCAGGTAGTTGTCCGGCCGGAATCTTGCCGTCTGCACCGAGCCCGGCGTAGCCATTGGCCGCGCCCTTGTTGGCGGTGCTTTCCGGGGTAAAGCCTAGACTGGCCTGCTTGCCATTGAGGGCGGCCACCAGGCCGGAGACTTGGGCCAGGGCCAACTGGATAGCCTGATGCGAGGCAGCGGTGAGCCGGCCTTGTGCATTGACCGACAGCGACAGGGTTTTATCGGCCGCGCCGTAGTTGCCGGCTGCGACCGTGGTGGCGGCTAGCTGCAACACCAAGGTCGGGTCGCTGCCGCCATCGAGCAGGGCGCTGCCCATGGCATCGCCAGACAGGGACAGCTTGCGCAGGGTTTGCCAGCGGTCGGCTGTGGCGGCATTGCCGGTGATATCGGCCGGCAGCCTGCCCAGGTTGTCCAGCCGCAGCAGCTTGCCGGCCAGGGCGGAGGCGACCACGTTGTCGGCTATCCAGTTGTACAGCCAGCGCGTGCGGCGCGTCAGTTGGCCGGCTTGCAGGTTGACTACGCCGGCCGGGCCGCCCAGGACTAAATCGGACGGCTCGATTTGATAGACCGTCGCGGGGAATTGGTTGTCTTCGCTGAGGTTTGCCATGAATTACCCGAATGCGTGCGTGCCGTTGTAGTGGGCGGTACCGTCGTAACTGCGCGTGCGCGGCCGGATATGCACCACTTCCACCAGGGTAATGGCTGCGCCGACGGTGAACGGCAGGCGAGGCAGTTGCAGGTCGCGCGGCTGGTAGGGCATCACCCGTATCGTCTCGCCCAGGCAGCTGGCGGCGGCGACATAGAGCGGGCCGCGTACCCGTTGGATTGCCTGGAAGCGGCGCAGGTGGGAGCGCTCGGCTTTGAACAGGGCCACCATGCGCAGGGCATCGGCCACGGCGGCGTCATCAAGCGGGCGGTCCTCAACCACGACGGCCAAGTCGAACTCGGCCCAATGCGCGGCGGCCGGGTGTTCGTCTAGCCGTGCGTTATCGAAGCCAATGATGTCCAGGGCGCGCTTAACCGCCCAGGGCGTGCCCTTGCGGCGATGCAGCGCCAGGGATTCGCGGACCAATTGCCGGCGCTGAGCATCGGTTTGGGCGAATTCCCAGCCGTCCACCGACATGGCCCAGGCCAGGTAGGGCAGCAGCGGGGCCGGGCAATGGTCGGCCGACCACAAGGTGCGCAGTACGGACGGATCAAGCGGCGTAGCGGTGCTGTCCGCCACGGCCCGTTCCAGCGCGGTCGCATTGGGTGGCAGCAATCTAGCGTTCGTCACTGTTGACGACCTCCAGCGTGATAGCCACACACGACGCCACTTCCGCTGTCGCCATCAGCAGATCGCCGGCCGGTTCGACCAGATCGACCCGCGTCACGCCCGGCGCATGCAAGGCAGCGAACAGGCCCGAGCGCGGGATGTCGCGGCCGATCTTGCGGCAGTCGCTCAGATAGGTTTGCAGTGCCGCGCGGGCGGCGGCTTCGGCGGGGTCGCCATCGGGACCGGGGCGGCGATGTAAGACAGCGCGCACATTGAAGGGCTTCAGGGTGGCGGGCCGGACTTGCACGGTATCGCTGAGCGGTCGGCGTTCGTCGGCGGACAGGTAGGCCGAGACGGTCGCCAGTAGCGCGGCGCTGGGTGTGCCATCGCCTTCGACCGATAGCACCGTGACGCGGACGATTCCGGGTGCGGGACTATCCACCGCCACGTCGGCCACATGGGCGTCGGCCGTCAGGGCATGAAACATATAGCTGTCGCGCGAGCCGGCCACCGTCTCGCCTTCCAGCGCCATTTGCGCGCGTAGGCGTAGGCGCTCGTCGTCTTCGTAGCTTGGCAGGAGTGGCGGCTCGGCCTGCGGGTTGCCGGCATCGAGCAAGAGCCGCGACACGCCCAGGAGCGCGGCCAGCTGCTCCAAATCACTCTCCAGGGCATAGGGCAACAGCACGGCGCGGGCGGCATCGTTGATCCGGGCGCGCAGGGTCATTTCGTCGTAAGCGGCCAGCTCTAGCAGCTTCACCACGGGCTCCGATTCCAGCGCGGCGGAAAAGGCGGGATAGAGCTGCTGGAAGCGCGCCAGCTTGGCGGCATAGATCGCTTCAAAGTCCAGGGTTTCGACAACCTTGGGCGGTGGCAGGCGGGCAAAGTCGATCATGCGCCACCCCGCAACGAAACCGACAGGGCCACGGCCTGGCCGCGAAATACGCCGTCTTGCCGGGTGGCTTGCAGCTCAATGCTGGTTCGGCCATCCAGGCCGCCCGTATGCACGATGACGCGCGACGGACGAATGCGCGGTTCCCAGCGCAAGATCGCCATGGCGGTCGCGGCAATCAATTTCTGCTGATAGGACGGTGTGGCCGGGTAGTCGATCAACTCGGGCAACAGCGAACCATAGTCGCGCCGCATCACCCGGCTGCCGATGGGCGTCAGCAGGATATCGGCTACCGATTGCTCGATATGGGCCAGGTCGCCCAAGGGCGCGCCGGTCCGCGCGTTCATCCCGTGCATGCCGGCCTCAGTCATGGTGCGAGTGGTGATTGGAGTTGCCGCCGCCATCCATCACGGTACCGGTGGCGGACAGATTGCCTTCGATAGCGATATCGCCATGAATGCGCGCGACCGCGCCGCCGGCATCCGTCGCGGTACCGTAGCCAGCCATGCCGCCCAGGTAGGTCAGCGATTGCTCTACCAGCAGGTTGCCTTTAATGATGGTGTTCGGCGCATCCAGGGTAATGGTGCCGCTGGCTTCGATCAGGGCGGATTGAATACCCGTCGCGGCCAGCACGCCCAGGGTGTGGTCGTAGCTGATGCGCGCGCCGTCCGGGTAGGCGGTGACGTGTAGCGAGGGTTGTTTGCTGGGGGCTTTGTGCGTATCGGAAAACAAGCCAGGCAGCACGGCCCCGGTAGCCGGATCGCCACTCGGCGAAAGCAACATCACTTGCTCGCCCTTGGTGGGCGGATGCCATTGGCGGGTTTGGCCGGCACGTGGAGTAAGCCACGGTAGCCAGTCGGTCAGCAGCTTGCCGGTTTGCACACGGCAGAGGGCGCGGTCGTGATCGATTTCTGCGATGGTGCCGAAACGGATCAGGCTTTCTAAACGGCGGTTGAGGTCGGGGGCGGTATCCATGCATGCAGGATCGCGCAGCCGGATTTTTAAATCATCTTCCGCGCGATGTGCCAGTCGTCTATACATTCGAGCACTACTCACATATTGAAAAGGGCTGAAGATGGGGAACGTCATCTCCGAAATTGCACACGGGCTCAGTTCAAATCCGTTGGAGTCCGTAGGCTTTGTTGTTCTCTGTGGATTGCTCGCATTTTCTGGGTGGTATTTGAAAAAAATCGCAGAGAATGCGGCAACACATGAAGATTTTAAGAAGCTGCTGGACGAGCAAAAGGAGTTAATGAGAGCGACTGAGGAAATTAAAGCGGATGTAAGTCGGAATAGCTGGGTTGAACAACAGCGCTGGCAATTGAAAGAGCGTTATTACTCCATTGTTTTGAACAATCTTGGTCGTTTTGTAGGAGGGGCAAGAAATATTGAAAGAAGAATTAGTGCCTACGGAATGAATGATGAACAGGCCAAACACCTTGGCGAGCCATTGAAAAAGATGGCTGATGCAGCGACTGCAATAGGAGAAATTACTGGCGTGGCTGGTGTGTTTTTAACTAAAGAGTCCATGCAGGCTCTTGCCAAGCTAACGGATAAATTTTCTAAAATTACGGACACTTCGGCTTTTACGGCGGAGGCATGGAAAGAATGCGAAACGGATGCGCTAGAAATTTTTAAGGCGGTGAGATTGGAAGCAGCACGAGAACTTGGGATTAGCAATTCTCAGGGCCAAGCCCAAGACGATATGATGCAATGAATCCTCTCAAAGTCGCTATTTGAAATTCCAATAATTGGCCGTGTCGGATATAGGTGTTCTATCCCGCTCGGTTGTACCTGATCCCGTAAACCTAATTGATGAACGCGAGCGATCCGCCCCACTCGCCCAGCGAACCCAACAGTAGCCGCATCCGCCGTTGCCTGCGCCTTCAGAAAGCGCGCCGTCCGCAACTTGGCGAACATCGGCCGCCGTAACTTACCGCGCTGGTCGCGGCTATTGCTGGCCTTGCGCGGGGTAAACGACTCGCCGTCCGGCGTGACTTGCTGCGCGATACGCTGGGCATTGGCACGGCGCAGTTCCAGGGCGAGCTGGCGCGCCAGTTGTCGGTGCTGGGCGGGCTCTAGCTTCGCCAGCAAGGCGTCGCACCACTCGGTTAGGGCATGTAGATCGTTCACGGTTGCGCATCCCATTCGCCCACCTTGGCGCCCTGGATAAACAGTTCCCAATGCATCACGTCGCCATGCGGATTCAAGAGCGGCTCGCCGACTGGCTGCACCGCCAGCCCGCCAGGCTGCTCGCTCACCAGCACCCGCTCGGTCAGCGCCAGGGTAATGGCCAGGTCGCTGCTATCGTGGTTCAGTAGCTCGGCCTCGAACTGGAAGCCATCGGCCTGCTTGTCGTAGTTCAACAAGTGGTCCGGTTGGTTGTCCTTGAGCCAGGCCAATATCGGCACGATGACCATATCGGCATTGCCGGCGAAATCCAGCAACACCAATCGCAGGCGATATTGATACTCGAAGGACAGCGAGCGGGCGCCGGTCGCCCGTATCTTGCCGCCTTCCACGAACACCAACAGCTTGTCGGGGTCGGCGGCTAGGCTGGGGACGAAGCGGGCGAGATGGTCACGGAGTAGCTGTGGTTTGCGCATGGGCATCGGCTTGGCAAGCAAGGGTTAAATCGACTTGGGCGGCGCACTCGGCCCAGGCTTGTTCGAGTGCTTCAACTTCCCGCAACAGATCCCGATTCGTTTGCGGCTGGCTGGCCGGTAGCCGGCAAGCGCTCAGGGTCGGACAGCCAGTCACGGTAAGCGCCAGCTTGGGCGAAGGCGGGGCGCTGGCGCAGCCGGGCAAGCTCAGCAGGCAAACGAGCATCGCCCCAAGCGCGTAAGGATTGGTTTTCATCTTCGAGTCTTTGATAGGCGCGCTGCCGTTGTTGGAGACGCGCATGTAGGGTGGCGACGGTGTCGCGGGTTTCTGCCTGCAGGGCTTCGTGGCGGCGCTTCAGTTCGGCCAGGTTTTGCAATTGGGCGGTGCGCTGCGCCAGGGCGGCATCGGTCGCGGCTTGCTCCAGGGCCGTCGCTTCGATTTGCGCCTGGCCGGCCTGCACTTGGGTGTGCCATAGCTGGCCCAGGTTGCCCAGGACGCTGGCGGCCAAGGCGAACGACAGTAGCCGGATCATGCCGGCACCGCTGCCGTGTCGAAGCGCTCGAAGGCCCGCGCCAACTTCACGTCGTAATCGTTATCCCGGTAGCTGGGGCCGTTGTAGAGTCGGGCGAACTCGGCCCATTTCTTGGCTTTTAGCGCCTTGTGCAAAGCCGGCTCCGCTTCGATAAAACCGACGAAGGCGGCCAACTGCTGGGCTTCGCTGGTCATCATGGCATCGGCGAAAGCTTGCGCGGAGGCATAGCCCAGCCCCTGCCAATGAAAGCCCATAATCTGGAATAGCCCCCAGCTACACGCCTCAATGGCGCAGGCCGCATCGATATGGCGGGCATTCTGGTAACGGTGCCACTCGGTGGTGCCGCCGGCATAGCCGCCACGCTGGGTGCCGACCAATTGCGGATAGCGCAGCGCCAGGGCATCGGCATCGTGGCCGGCCGCTTTTAACTGACGGTAGAGGACGTGCCGTTCCAGCAGCAAGACCGGCCGGCCATCGGGTAGAAAGCCGGTCCCGTTGCTTTCGACTTGGTTGACCGCCTTGATGCTGGCTAGCGACACACCGAGCCGTTCGGCGGCGGCGATCAAATCGGCCTCACGCAGGTGGCGTGGGTCGTCGATGCCGGTACGCAGGGCGGTCAAGGTTTTGCGGCCGGCCAGGCCATCGACGACCAGGCCGAAGCGGCGTTGCGCCTGGCGCACCGCTTCGGCGGTTCGTTCGCCGAACCAGCCATCGGTGGCAACCGGGATGCCGGCGCGGTTCAGTAGTTCTTGCAGCTCCACCACATCCAGGCCGGTGTCGCCGTGGGTTAGGGTTGTGGTTTTCATGGTGTCTTCCTCAGCAAACGGGATAGGGGATGTTCGGGGCGTGCCGCATCGGTGCGGAACAGCTGGGCGAGATTGCCACGCGTGGCGAATAGGGCGGCGGCCAGCACCGTGTGTAGCGCCAAGCTCGCGCCATCGACCGGTACCGGTTGTCCACAAAGCAAGCGAATGGGTACCGAAGCGGCCGCGACGGCGAGGACGTAGGCCAGCCAGGCGGCGCGGGGGTGGTGGGTGGCGGACCCGCGTTGGAAGACGAGCAAACGGCAGGCCATCAGCGCGCAGACCAGCGCATTCAGCAGGACCAGGCGATTCATTTTTCTGCCCCGCGCTTTTGGATGGCGGACAGCAGGGCCAGCGGCTTATCGGCCTGGCCGATCAGCCACAGCAGCAGCTTGACCGCCACGGCGGACAGCAGCAGCGCACCGACACCAGGGCTGGCGGTGATGCTGGCCGGCAGGGCGAAGGCAATCAGACTGGTCGCCATCCGCGCACCGATGCAGCCGGCGCAGAAGGCGACGAGGAAGAAGCCCAGCTTGCGGGCAAGCTTCAGCTCGGTCGAACTGAGTACAAACACGATCGCGCCGGCAAAGGCGCCCAGGACGATTTCCGCCTGTAGCCCTGGAAACAGACTTATCAGGCTGACGGCAAACAGACTGGTGCCGGCGTAACTACTGGTGGCGGCGGTGACGGGTTCGGCCATGGTTAATCCCAAAGTTGAATTAAGGGTGTGGAAGGGGGCGGCGCGGTCAGTTCGGGCAGTTCGACGGCGGTACCGTGCGGCAGGGTCGGCCCGAAATCGGCCACTCCGCGGTTGTGATTGAGGACGGCCTCCACCACGCCAGCGGTGCGACCGTAGTAGCGATGACAGAGCGCATCCACCGTGTCGCCCTGCTGGGCATGCACCCGCATCAGATCAATTCCACCGTGCTACGACTGAGCCCCAACAGATCCCGGATGGCCCAGCGGGCGTCGCGGCGCAGGGCGTCGGCGGTGGGCTCCAGTTCGTCCGCATCGCGGTCGCCTTTGCCGCTGCTGTCGTAGTTGCGGTAGCGCTCGACCAGATTGGCATGGGCCAGGCAGGCGACGGCGCGCTGGTAGCGCTGCAAGTGGATGCTTTGCACGTCGATCAGCTCGGCCGGTACCTCGGCCAGATTCAAGCGGCCGAGCCCCTTGTGGGCGTCGGCCCACACCGCCAGTTCGGCATTTACGCTCGCCATGGCTTCCACCGTGGCAGCGCGCAAGCGTTCGGTCGTGACGGTCCCATCCAGGCGCTGGCTGGCGCGGATGGCGGCCAGGCTGACAGCTGGAAAGAAAGCGGCATTGCGCACGCTATCCGCGCCCGACTCGGTGGCCGGCGCGATGGCGATGAAACTGGAAGACATAGGCACTCCGAACAGGGGAAGAGGGTAGGCGGTGGACGGGGTGTCGGCTGATGGGCAAGCCCTGGCCTTGCCCCGTGCCGCCTAGGTTGCGGGGTACGCCCGGTTTAGCTGCCGTCCGGGGGCGTTGCCCCGGTCGGCGCTGAGTTCCTTAGCTCGCGTTCGAGCTTGTCGATGTCCTTTTTGACACCGCACTTGTCGTGCAGCTTGAGCGCCCTTTGCAGCTGCTCCAGGGCGGTCGCCCGCAACATGGGCACCAGCTCGCTGGCCGACTTCGGCACTTCGACCAGCAGCGCGTAGGCAATGGCTTTCGCCAGCTTGGCGCGGACCTCGTCCGGCATATCGTGGTCGATGAGTAGCTGGTCGGCTTCGATCAGGATTTCATGCGGGACCGGCTCGCCGCGCAGCGCTTGGTCGGCGAATTCCTCCGCCAGCAGGCAAGGCAGATTGCGGCCGAACTGGTCGGGTAGCAGCAGCTGATAGCGCAAGGCGTACTCAGCGATTTGCAGCGCGCCGCGCCAGTCGCCGGCATCGATACGCCAGACCATGACCGTCATCAAAACAACGTCCTGTGCGCCGTTACCCTGCAAAGCGCCTTCCACCCAGGGGATGTATTCGGGCAGCAGGTTGCGCTTGACCTCGATTTTTCGGGCCAGGCTTTCTATCTGCTTCAGGCGGCGGCGATCTTCGTGCAACTTCGCCAGCATGAGTTCGTAGCCTGTGGCGTTCGCCATGGTCGCGTCGGGCGCGGCCAAGGCTTGCGCCGCCATCCTCAGGGCATGGGCGCGGGCGGGGCTAGTCGTCATGCGGCCACCAGCTGGATGTTTTCGGCGAAGGCGCCCGCGCCGAAATCTTCCACCACGTAGGCGTCATTGCTGGATTCGTAGTTTTCCACTTGGTCGCGCTTGGCGTTGTCCACCACGGTGCGGCGGCGGCTGCCTTCCTGCCAGTAGATGGACAGGTTTTCGTAAGTGGTCACCAGCAAGGCATTTGGCGGAAAGTAAGGCACTCGCACGGCCGGCAGATTGCCGATGCGTTTCTGGCTAATGATTAAATCGGCGGCGGCCTGTTCGGTCGGCGGCTGCTTGCTGTTCACCAGTGGGAAATACTTGTCATGCAGCAAGTTGCGGCCGCAAATCACCAGTAGGTCGGGGTTCTCTTGGTGCCATGGGTCGATCAGGTTCGACACCAGATCGAACACCAGGGCGTCGAGATTCTTGTAGCCATCGGCCTGCACGACCGCGTCGCCGATCTTGATGGCCTTGGTACCGGCTTTGACTTCGGTCAGGGCGTGCGAGCCGTTGGCGAACTCGCGGAACTGTTGCAGCCAGCCCTTGTTCACGTCCTGAAGCAAGGGATTGGCGACCCGGTCGGTATCGACCGCCACCCGCACGCCGTTAAAGCCGATGGTGATCCGGTCCAGCGCCTGGCGGCGCACGATGGCGTCGCGCAGCCTGGTTTGGAAGTCGGGAAACTTGGCCCACTGGTCCAGCTTGCCGTAGCGCAGGTGGGTGTCGCTATTGGTCTTTTCGCAGCGGTAGCGCTGTGCATCCAGGGTGCTGGCGTCGGTGGTTTGGCGATCCTTATTGCTGGTATCGGTACGGCTGGCAATCGGGCCGCTGATGCCCAGGCCGAGCTTTTCCTCTTCCAACTCGCGCACGCCGACGATATTGATACGGCCCAGGAACTCGCTGGATTCCTGCATTTTGCTTTCCAGTTTTTGCTGGACCGACGGTGCGACCGCGAATTTACGGGTGGCGCTGCTGACGCCGTTCAGTTGCGCGACGGCATCGAGATAGGCGTCGAACAGGACGCGGGTTTCATTACGCATGGTGTCTCCGGGTGGAATGTAGGGAGGTGCTAGGGCTTAGCAGTCGGTGACGGTGAATTGGCCGGTATTGCCCCCGACGGCGACCGGGCGGGGTTTGCCGACCGGCTGGCGGTCTAGTTCGGCTTTATGTTTGCGGAACTCTTCACGGGCTTCGCCCAGCTCAGTTTCCAAGCGGCTTACGCTGTCCTTGAGGGACGCCACGTCGCCCAGCTGTTCATTCAGATCGCCCATGCCTTCGGCCACCGATTCCAGTACCTGCGCCACATCCCCGAATTGCTTGTCGGTCTTGCCTTGCTTGCTGCTCAGCAGCTTGTTGAGCTTGTCCAGGGCGGCGCTAAACAGGCTGGGGCTGTCCTCGTCGGCCAGCGCGAAATCGGCTGCGATGGCGGGGCTAAACAGGGTGGTTTCGGACAACTGGCGGCTGAGATGGGTAGCCGAGAAAGCCAGCCGTTCGGTGCCTAGGCTGGCCGGGCTGTCAGTCACGCCCAGGCCGACGAGATAGGCTTGGCCGGTACCGGCGAAATCCGGCTCAACTTCGATGGACGTATAAACCTTCTGGCTGGCCTTGTTCATCGCCACTAGCTCGGGGGTGGCATCCAGTTGGGCATATAGGCCTTGCTTGCCGCCGCCGATATCGCGTGCCTCCAGTGCCAGCACGTCGCCGTAGGCTTTGTAGGGGCTCTCGGGCAAGGTGCCCCGGATATGTTCCAGCCAGATGCGTGCGCCGTAGGTCTTGGGATCGAAAGTGGCGGCCATTTGGGTAATCCATTCGCGGGGAATGACCCGGCCGTCGATAGACTTGCCCTCGGTGGCGATGCGGAAAAGTTTGGTTTTTTGGTTCATGGCTGGCTCCGTTTGAGGAATGCAGCCATCTTCGCGGCCACTCCTTGAGCCGGCAACGCGGGCCGGTTGTGCCGAGCGCCGCGACAATCCGCCCCGCGTGGCTTCGCGTGCGGAGGGCGGCAGCATGACGGCATGCCATCCACACCAACCCGCCCCCAGCCACATGCTGCCACCATCGAAAGCGATCTCGATCCGCGCCGGCAAGCGCGCGCCCTGTACTGGAAGGGCATGCGCATCAGCCGCATTGCCGAACAGCTCGGTATCAAAGTTACGACCCTGCACAGCTGGAAACGGCGCGACCAATGGGACGCGACCGACCCGATAGACCGGGTGGAAATGTCGCTCGAAGCGCGCATTCAGTTCCTGCTGGCGAAAGAAGACAAGGACGGCCGCGATTTCAAGGAAATCGATTTGCTCGGCCGTCAGGTCGAACGGCTGGCACGGGTTCAGCGCTACCGCAGTGGCGGCAATGAAACCGACCTCAATCCTAAGATCGCCAACCGCAATAGCGGCCCGCGCAAGCCCCCGGAAAAGAACGCTATCAGCGACGAGCAGCAAGCCCAGCTGACCGAGTCGTTTATGGCTTCGCTGTTCGAGTATCAACGGCACTGGTACCGGGCCGGCCTGGTCCAGCGCGTGCGCAATTTGCTGAAGTCTCGCCAGATCGGCGCGACCTTCTATTTCGCGCGCGAGGCACTGATTGATGCGCTGACGACCGGTCGCAATCAGATCTTCCTCTCGGCCAGCAAGGCCCAGGCGCACCAGTTCAAATCGTACATTCTCGACTTCGCCAAGACGGCCGGGGTGGAGTTGCGTGGCGACCCGATCAAGTTGCCGAGTGGTGCGGAATTGATCTTTCTCGGTACCAACTTCCGCACGGCGCAGAGCTACCACGGCAATTTGTACCTGGATGAGTACTTTTGGATTCCCAAGTTCCAACAGCTGCGCAAAGTGGCGGCCGGGATGGCCTCGCACGCCAAGTGGCGGCTGACCTACTTTTCAACGCCGTCCAGCCTGAGCCATGAGGCCTATCCGTTTTGGTCCGGCAAGCTGTTCAACAAGGGCAGGCCTCGCGCCGAGCATATCGACCTTGATACCAGCCATGCGGCCCTGGCGGCTGGGCGCCGCTGTGAGGATGGGCAATGGCGGCAAATCGTCACGGTCAAGGATGCGGCGGCCGGTGGCTGCAACCTGTTCGACCTTGACCAGCTTCAATTGGAAAACTCGGGCGAAGAGTTTGCCCAGCTGTTCATGTGCCAGTTTATCGACGACGGACAGAGCATCTTTCCGCTGGCGATGCTGCAACGTTGCATGGTCGATAGCTGGGTCGAATGGGCCGATTTCAAACCGTTCGCCATTCGGCCGTTCGGTTACCGCGAGGTGTGGGTGGGTTATGACCCGGCCCACACGGGCGACAGCGCCGGCCTGGTGGTGTTGGCGCCGCCCTTGGTTGCGGGTGGCAAGTTCCGGGTACTGGAAAAGCACCAGTTCAAGGGCCTGGACTTCGCCGAACAGGCCGACAAGATCAAGCGCATTACCGAGTGCTATCACGTGACCCATATCGGTATCGATACGACCGGGGTCGGCCAGGGCGTCTATCAGCTGGTCAAGCAGTTCTACCCGGCCGCCGTCGCCTTCAATTACTCGGTGGACGTCAAAACCCGCCTTGTCCTGAAAGCCCTGGATGTCATCAGCCACGGCCGGCTTGAATTCGATGCCGGCTGGACCGACCTGGCCGCCGCCTTTATGGCGATCCGCAAGACCGTTACCCCCAGCGGCCGACAGGCCACGTTTGAAGCCAGCCGCTCGGAGGAAGTCAGCCATGCCGACCTCGCTTGGGCATGCATGCACGCCCTGGCCGCTGAACCCCTCGAAGGCGGAACCGCCACCAATCGCAGTTTTATGGAGATCGCCTGATGCAGGCTATGCAATACGCCGCCGATACGACCGCCGACGCCGCAATCCCGGCCGGCTTTGAAGTCTTCACCTTTGGGGATGCCGTCCCCATGCTGGATAAGCGCGAGTTATTCGACTACTTGGAATGTCCCGCTTACATGGACAAATGGTACGAACCGCCCATCAGTTGGGACGGCCTGGCCCGAACCTACCGGGCGGCCGTGCATCACAGCAGCGCCATGCAGATTAAGCGCAATCTGCTGATCAGCTGTTACCGGCCGCACCCGCTATTGAGCCGAGCCGACTTCACTCGCTTTGTGCTCGATTATTTGATCTTCGGCAATGCCTACCTCGAAGCCAAACGGAATAGTCGCGGCAAGCTGGTCAAGCTACAGCCGGCCCTAGCAAAGTTCACCCGGCGCGGGGTCGATATGGATACCTATTGGTTCGTGCCGGCCCACGGCCAGGAACATGCCTTTGAAACCGGCCAGGTATTCCACCTGTTGGAGCCCGATATCAATCAGGAAATCTACGGCTTGCCGGACTACCTGAGCGCGAATCATTCGGTATGGTTGAACGAGTCGGCCACGCTATTTCGACGCAAGTACTACCTGAATGGCAGCCATGCCGGTTTTATCTTGTATATGACCGATCCGGCGCAGAAGGAAGACGATATTAACAACCTGCGCACGGCCCTGAAGAACAGCAAAGGGCCGGGCAATTTCCGCAACTTGATGGTGTATGCGCCGAACGGCAAGAAGGACGGGCTACAGGTGATCCCGGTGTCGGAAGTGGCGGCCAAGGATGAGTTTTTAGGCATCAAGAACGTGACCCGCGACGACCAGTTGGCCGCCCACCGCGTACCGCCGCAAATGATGGGCATCATCCCGCACAACACGGGTGGGTTCGGCGATGCCGCCCAGGCGGCGGAGGTGTTCGCCCGCAATGAATTGCAGCCCTTGCAGGATCGCATGCAGGAGGTGAATGCGTGGGCGGGGGAGACGGTTATTGCGTTCACGCCCTACGCCTTATCGGATGAGGAGCCCCGCAAGCCAAAATGACCGTTCATCGGCAAAAGATTATTTATCCCCCATGTGGGGGATACTGCAATCTTCCTCCTCCTCTGGCCGCCCTTCGGGACGGCCGTTTTTTTGTCGATTCCGGTCGATTGCCCCGTTCCGCGCGCGCTCGTATCCCCGCCACGCCCGCCCGCTTCATGGGCCGCAATTTATGCACCCGCAAGCGTCCCTCCCAGCCTGTTGCTACCTGTAGAAGAGGCAGAGGAGGAGGAGGCCGTAGTCATGCGATTTCATGCGCTTTGTGCATGCAATGGATGGTGTCCCATGATCGGCGGGACGTCGAAGTACGGGGCGCAGGGTTGACCGTGATTTTGGAATTCTGGGTAGACGATGAAGTCGAACCGAATGCGGTCGCGGCTAGGGCTCGGGCCTGCACTCTTACAACTCGAACACATGGGGAAAAGTTAGTGTTAGATTACACATGCCGGGGCAATCCCGACCGCCATATGCTTCTGCACGATGCGTTCGAGTACCGGCGCGAGGGCGGCGGCATTGTCGATATTGGCGGCATAGGCAAAGACCGCCGAAGCCAATGACTGTTGCTGCGCGCCATTGGCCTGGTTACCCATATTGAACAGCTCGGTCAGTTCCGGATGGGCTTCGAAGAGCTGCTGGTAGAACAAGCGGCTGATGGTGAGGCCATGTTCGCGCAGGACCGGCACGCTGGCAGCGATATAGGGGCGGGAGGCGGGGGATAGCATAAACACTCCATTGTGGTAAATAAAATGCAACATTTAGGGTGCAATTGAACGACCGCGGTCGTCCCTGCTTCGGCTATTGGGGTGAGGGCGACACGAAACGCCGCTGCAATTCAATGATGGCGGTGCCGGTGCGGTTGGCGCAGACATCGGCCAGGGTATATTCATCCATGGTTCGGTAGAACGCGAGCAAGCCGGCATTCAAGGCCCCCTTCAGCAGACAGCTGCCGCGCAGGGCGCAGGGTGGGGTATCGCAGTTGATCAGCTCGGTGGTGTTCTCCAGGCCTTGCAAGACGACGCCCAGTCGTAGCGTGTCGGCCGGCACCGCCAGGCGCAGACCGCCGTTGCGGCCGCGCAAGGCGCTTATCCAGCCCAGCTTGCCCAGCCGATTGACGACCTTAACCAGGTGGTTGTGGGGAATGTCGAATTGGCCCGCGATTTCGGCAATGGTGATCGGCGCGGCGCGCTCGTGCTGGCTCAGGTACATCAGTACGCGCAATCCAAAGTCAGAGAAGTGCGTTAGCTGCATAGGGGGATCAGATCGGGACAGGGGATAGGCACATAGTATTAAACATGCATTTAAAATGCAAGTTAACAAGCGGCGCAAACAGTGCAGGCCCGCTAGCTACCGCAAAGCCAGCCCAAAGAAAAAGGACCCTGCAGGTCCTTTTTGTGACGGAAGCGTTATATCTCGCCAATCAAAAGCCGCGCGAATACTTGAAATTGGGTGTGGTGCCGGCTGCGCCGTGATAGACATCCGTTACAACGGTTCCGGTGGGATCGAAATAGACACCGATGGAGGCACCAGCGCGTGGTTGTGCACTGGTCCAGGATTGCAGCACCATCGAGGGCGTCCGCTGGATCAAAGAGGTACGTGGCTTGCAGCCTATGGTCTGATTGACCTGATCGACGGTCATGCCCTGGGCGATGGCGTTGTATTTGGCCAGTGTGAAATCATCAAAAGTACATTCTTCCTTCACTTGTCCGGCCGGCGGCACGCCGTTGCCGCCAAAACTGAAGCGCGTCAGTGCGATGCTGCGGCCGGTAGGCAGGACCAGGGTGCCGGTGGTGGTGCTGGTGAAGTTGACGACGATATTGCCGACATTGGCATTCCAGAGGGTGGGCGACTGGTAGTTGCCGTTCAAGGTCTGGCCGCCGCCGTATTGCTGCCACACACCCTTATAGGTCGAATCGTTGGTCATGGCGGTAGGGCCCGATGCATACCAGACCGGCTTGCCGGTTTCGTCATACATATAGCCGGCCATGAACATCATGCCGTTCTGGACTTCAATGGTGAATCCCCGGCCACCTTCCGCGGCGTTCCACCACCAGCCGGTTTCGGGCGTGGCATGGGCTGGGCTGGCCAGCATCAACAAGGCGATGGTCGAAGAAACACTGAATAAAGGGCGAAGTAGCGACATAAGGGTGGCTCCTAGGTTAATTATTGGACGCTTATATTAGAAGTGATTGGTTTAATGCTTTCTAATTTAACGGGCGTGCAATTTGGGAATTCCGCGTCTTTTTAACACAGGCAATATGCGCTTTGCTTGGTATTACTAACTACGGATTAATCGGACTGGATCACCGCCAATATTCCCGGCAATTTAATGAAACCCATCATGCTGCCGCGGCATAAACGTGGAAGCCGTCGAAGTCGCCCTTGCCAATGGCGGCGCCAGCCCGGCGCAGCAGCGTATAGGCGGCGGTGGCATGGAAAAAGAAGTTGGGTAGGGCGTATTGAAACAAAAACATCTCGCCCGGCAGATTCAGTTTCGCCTGGCCCGCCTGGTCTTCAATCTGCCGCTGCTCCGCGCCGAAAAAGTCGCTGGGCGGCAATTCCGCCAGCAAGTTCGCTACATGGTTAAAACGGGCCCGCAGGCCGTCGAATCCCGGCTCGAAATCGCCATAGGGCGGCACCGCCCGATTGGCCAGCGGATAGCAGGCCCGCAAGGCGAAATTGGCGGCAATCTCCATCTGCACGGTGAAGGGCAGCATGTCCGGTGCGATACGCGCGTGCAATATTCCGAGGTCGGCGGGGAGGGCTTCGGCGATATCGATCAGGGCGTGCAATTGGCGTAGATAGCGCTGGAAGACCGGTATCGAAGCGGTATAGAGATGGGGTGTCATGGCGAGGATATGGCAGGGATGGAGCGGCATATTGTCACAAAAGCGCGTCGATTTTGGTCGGATCGGCTGCCGTCGTGCTAGGGTTGGCCGTTTCCCGTACGCTGTCGGACCCTCGGCATCACGACGGCGCGACCGCATCAAGCAGGCCATTTATGCCCCAACTGAAAAAATACCTGAGTGCCTATTCGCCGACCTTGCAGGACAAGGTCCGGCAATTGATCGCCGAGGGCAAGCTGGGTCAGCATCTGGCCAGCAAGTATCCCGACCGGCATGCGATACAGACCGACAAAGCCTTGTATGCCTATACCGCGGAACTGAAACAAAGTTATCTGCGCAATGCGCCGCCCATCGACAAGGTGTTGTACGACGGCAAGCTGGATGTGGTGCATCACGCCCTGGGCCTGCATACCGCGATATCGCGCATTCAGGGCGGCAAGCTGAAGGCCAAGAAGGAGATCCGCATCGCTTCCTTGTTCAAGGCCACGCCGCCGGAGTTCCTGCAGATGATCGTGGTGCACGAGTTGGCGCATCTGAAGGAGCGCGAGCACAACAAGGCCTTTTACCAGCTGTGCGAGCATATGCAGCCTGGTTATGGCCAGTACGAGTTCGATTTGCGCCTGTACCTCACGCATCGGGAAATGCAGTAGTCCGGATGCATCATTGCCTGGGGATCACTTGGCCAGCGCCTACGCGCCGCTGTCCTCGATCGGGTTTCAGCCCCAGTCGCTCCGGTCGCCGCTGATATCGGTCACGTTGTCGCTGTTGTCTCTCAGGTCAAGATGGGTCAGGCGGCCATTCTGAGTTTTCGCCTCGGTCAGCGCCTGCTTGCCAGCGGCACCGATTTCGTTTTTGTACAGATTGAGCGAGACCAGGCAACGATTGTTCGCCAGCGCTTTGGCCAGCGCCTGCGCGCCGTTGTTGTTGATATCGTTGGTGCTCAGGTCGAGTTTGGTCAGGCAGTTATTCTGTTGTAGTGCTTCGGCCAGCGCCGTCGCGCCGACAGAACCGATCTGGTTCCAGTGCAGCGAGAGCTTGGTCAGGCCGTGATTCTTCTGCAGTGCCTGGGCCAGCGACTGCGCGCCCTTGTTGCCGATTTTGTTGCCGTCCAGTCGTAGTGTGCTTAGGCAGTTATTCCCTACCAGCATATCGGCCAACATGCTCGCGTCGTTTGCGTCTATCCTTTGGTTCCATACCAGTATGGCCTTCTCGTCGCAGACGCCGAGCGGATAGCGTTTCAGGGCGAGCGTTTTCAGGTAGCTATTCAGCGTCAGCGCACCTGCCAGCGCCTGCCTGCCAGTGACGCCGATCGGGTTGTCGCTCAGATCGAGCGAGCTAAGGCAGCCGTTCCATACAAGCGCACCAGCCAGTGCCTGCGCGCCGCTGTCGCTGATTTCGTTTCCGGATAGCTTGAGCGAGATCGGGCAGTTGCGCCGCTCCAGCACTTGGGCCAGCACCCCTGCACCCATGTCGCCGATTTTGTTCCAACCCAGATGGAGCGAGGTCAGGTAGCGATTCTGCGCCAGCATGTCAGCCAGCAGTTGCGCACCGATGTCGCCGATCTGGTTGTAGCGCAGGTCGAGCTTGGCCAGGTGGTAATTGCTCTTCAACGCATTGGCCAGCGCCTGCGTGCCACAGAGGTTGATCCGGTTGTCGGACAGGTTGAGTGAGGTCAGGCAGTGATTGTTCCCCAGCACCTCGGCCAGCGCCTGCGCGCCATGGTCGCTGATTCTGTTGCTACGCAGGTTTAGCGTGGTCAGATAGTGATTCTTCGCCAGCGAACGGGCTACCTTTTTTATTTTAAAGTCACCGAGGGAGTGCTCGCTGAAATCAAGCGCTGTCGTGTTCGGTTTGTTGTCCCGCAACTGCCGCCTCAGCAACCACGTTGGTGGCCCTCCCGGCTCCCACCCTTGCACGACAATCGGGTCGGAGTGGGTCATTGGAGTGGAGGGTAAGAAAGTAGTCCCAAGCGGCAACATGTCTTGTCTCCTGGATTTCCCCGCCAGGCGGGGAGGGGGATACACGTGTTTAGGGCCGCATTCGGCAATACTTTCGGTTATTTGGTTCTCGGCGGTTTTGTGAGCGCTATAAGTCCTTGCGTGTTTTCCACAACGAATAGGCCACACCGGCGGCCAGCAGGCCGAATGTCACGCCCAGCGAAACCGGCGACGGGATCTTGATGGCGAAATTGACCAGGAAGATCTTGATACCGATAAAGATCAGCACCACCGCGAGGGCGAACTTCAGGTAGTGGAAGCGGTGCACCATGGCCGCCAGGGCGAAGTAGAGCGCGCGCAGACCCAGGATGGCAAAGATGTTGGAGGTAAAGACGATATAGGGATCGGTGGTGATGGCGAAGATTGCCGGCACGCTATCCACTGCGAACACCACGTCGGTCAATTCAACCGTCACCAGTGCCAGCAACAGCGGCGTTGCCCACCAGACCATCTTGCCCGCCTGTTTGGGATCGGGACGCTTGACCAGGAAGTGGTGGCCATCCAGCTCTTCGGTAAAGCGGAAGCGGGACTTCAGCCATTTCAGCAGCGGCATCCTGGAAATATCGGTCTCCTCCTCCTTCATGCACAGCATGCGGATGCCGGTAAAGGCCAGGAAAGCGCCGAAGACATACATGATCCAGCTGAACTGGTGCAGCAGGCTGGCGCCCAGGCCTATCATCAGCCCGCGCATCAGGATGGCGCCGACGATGCCCCAGAACAACACCCGGTGCTGATAGGCGCGAGGGATGGCGAAGTAGGTGAAGATCAGGCTGATGACGAACACATTGTCCATCGACAGGCTTTTTTCCACCAGGAAGCCGGTCAGGTAGTCCATGCCGGCCTGCGGGCCCAACTGAAACCATACCCAACCGCCAAACAACAGGCCGGCGCTGATATAGAAGGCCGACAGCTTGAGGCTCTGGCGTATGCTGATTTCCTGGTCTTTGCGGTTCAGAACGCCTAGATCGAGCGCGAGCAGAAAGACGACGACCAGGGCAAAGCTGCCCCACATCGCAAGTGAGTTATCCATTTATTCGATTCCGGAAACGCGGGCGGCTGACGCTGCCTTGCCGCCCGCGGTGTTGTAGGTCAGGCCTGCAGTTGTTGCAGTGCCGAGATGCGGGATTCCATCGACGGGTGGCTGCTGAACAGGCTGCTCAGGCCACGGCCGCTGATGCCTGAGGCAGCCATGTTCTTGGGGAGTTCCCCGGGTTCGCGGCCACCCAATACCTGCAGCGCATCGATCATCGGCGCCTTGTTGCCCAGCAAGCGGGCGGCGCCTGCGTCGGCGCGGTATTCACGCTGACGGGAGAAGTACATGACGATGATGCTGGCCAGGATGCCGAAGATGATTTCGAACACGATGGACGAGATGTAGTAACCGATGCCGGGGCCGCTGCTTTCCTCATCGCTCTTGCGCAGGAAGCTATCGACCAGGTAACCGGCAGCGCGCGACAGGAACACCACGAAGGTATTCACCACGCCCTGGATCAAGGTCAGCGTCACCATGTCGCCGTTGGCGATGTGGGCTACCTCGTGGGCCAGCACCGCTTCCAGTTCGCGCCGGCGCATGCTCGAAAGCAGGCCGGTGGAGACCGCGACCAGCGAGTTGGATTTGCTGGGGCCGGTGGCGAAGGCATTCGGCGCGCCTTCGTAGATGGCCACTTCCGGCATATTCAATCCGGCGCGGGTGCTCAGTTGGCGGACGGTTTCCACCAGCCAGGCCTCGTCGGCGTTGCGCGGTTGCTCGATGACCTGTGCGCCCGTGCTCCACTTGGCCATGGTTTTGGACATCAGCAGCGAAATAAAGGAGCCGCCGAAACCGATCAGGGCGGAAAAGGCCAGCAGCATGCCGAAGTTCATGCCATTGGCGGTCAGGAAACGATCCACGCCCAGCAGGCGGGCGCTGATCGACAGCACCAGCATGACGGCGATATTGGTGGCAAGAAAAAGCAGAATGCGCTTCATGGTAAGACTCCCTTGGCGAGCCAGGTGGTCGCATACATTGATAGACAGGAACGAAGCTTACTGGATCAGTTGCTACCAAAGAATCGAGTATAGTCGTAGCTATTGCTCGATTTTTTCGATGGATCAGTCATGCACAAGCCGGAACTCAACTATAAGCATTTGCACTACTTCTGGGCGGTGGCCAAGGAAGGCGGGGTGGCCAGGGCGGCGGAGCGCCTGGGCATCAGCCCGCAGACCATCAGCGGGCAATTGGCCAAGCTGGAGCGGGAAATGGGACGAGCCTTGTTCCAACAGGAAGGGCGTCGCCTGGTGCTGACCGAGGCAGGCAGGCAGGCCTTGCATTTCGCCGACGAGATTTTTCTGCTGGGCGAGCGTTTACGGGAGGCCTTGGCGGCGCCGCAACTGGGTTTGGCCAGCCGTCTCACGGTGGGTATCGCCGATTCCGTGCCCAAGCTGGTTGCCTATCAATTGCTCGCACCTGTGCTGGCGGCAGAGCCGCAACTGCGGCTGGTATGCCAGGAGGGCGATTTTGAAGAGCTGGTGTCGGCGCTGGCGCGGCACAAGCTGGATGTGGTGCTGTCCGACCGCGATCTGGGCCAGGGGCAGCAACGGCGCTTGGCGGCCAAGCGGCTGGCATCTTGTCCCATCGGGATTTTCGCGGCGGGTAGCTTACTGGCGAACAGCGAGGCGGCAAGCGGCAAGGAAATATTGCAGCAGGCGCCGCTGCTGTTGCCCAGCCGGCGTAGCTCCATGCGCGCGCGTATCGATGCCTGGCTGGAAGCCGAGGGCTTGCGGCCACGCGTGGTGGGCGAGTTCGACGACAATGCCTTGTTGACCACGTTCGGCGGGAGTGGGGCCGGCTTCTTTCCTGCTGCCACCGTGATGGCGGATATGTTGGCGCGCCAATATGGCGCCGAGCTGGTGACCGTGTTGCCGGAGTTGAGCGAGGATTACTATGCCATCAGCCGGCCGGCGCGACTGCCGAACCCCCATGTCGAGAGGCTGTTGCAGGCTGATCTGCAGTGGCGGCAGCCATTGGGCAATTGATGTCGCCTTCCGGCGGCTATCGCCGGCTGGCAATCCGGAAAACAAAAAAGCCCAGCATGGCTGGGCTTTTTTGCTGCATCTGGCTCCTCGACCTGGGCTCGAACCAGGGACCTACGGATTAACAGTCCGGCGCTCTACCGACTGAGCTATCGAGGAAAGGAGGCGCAATATACGGGGTGAAACGGGATCTCGTCAAAGCTTTTTTGAAATTATTTTTATCCATGCCCGCTGGCCTGGCACGTAATTTGTTTTTCATCAATGGTTTGCCGCCGAAATGCATGCTGCACGGCAGCATGGTCGTCTGGCGATTGCATGACGGGCTGAACTACACTGTAAGGACAAAAGCCGCGCCAGAATCAGGGAGTACGCCAATCATGCAGGCCAAATCCAGCCATACCCTTATCGCCGACCCCTATCGCGCCGGGGTGGCCTTGGGTGAGTCGCTATCCGCCCTGGCGCCCGAGGTGGTGTTTCTGTTCAGCACGGTGCACTACGCCGGCAACCCGGAATTGCTGGAAGGGCTGCGCGATGTGCTGGATTACCCCGGCCTATTGCTGATCGGCAATAGTGGCGACGGGGTGTATGAAACCAGCCGGGTGACCGATATGGGGGCCAGCGTGCTGGGCTTGAACAGCGGCGGCGAAGTGAGCTGGCATACCGTGGCGGTGCAGGGGGTGGCGGCCGATCCCGTCGCTACCACCCGGCGCGCGTTCGCCGATCTGCGCCTGGCCATGGGGGGAGAGCCCGACCTGGTCTATCTCGCTTCGGATTTTCGTACCGATGCCAGCATGATCGAGGTGGTGTTGCGGGACGAGGTCGATTGCCCGGTGATGGGCGGCCTGGCCGCCGATGATGACCGGATGCAATTGTCTTACCTCTATCGCGACGGCGAGGTGCTGCAAGATGCGATCGTATTGCTGGGCGCGCGCGGCAATCTGCGCTTCGATATCGCCATCGGCAATGCCATCAGCCCCATTGGGCGTCCCGGCACCATCGAATCGGCCGCCGGGACCCAGCTCTACCGGATCGATGGCATCGGTGCGATGGATTTTATCGAGCGCGAGACCGGCAAGCCGGTATTGCAGACCGATCGTGGCGTGGTGGCCTTGAGTATCATCGATCCGGATCGCGTCGCGCAGAAGCGCTTACGCGCCATCGTGCCGGATTTCAGCCGCGCGGAAGGCGCGATAGGACTATACGGCGGCATCGAAGCCGGCAAATCGGTACAGGTTTGTCTGGCCAGCCCGGACGAGTTGCTGGTCGAGATCAGCACCTTGGCGCAGCGCGCCAGTCTGTTGGCATTCCAGCCGGTGGCCGGCCTGATCGTCAGTTGTACCGGGCGCAAGCAGATGCTGGGAAGCGATATCCGCCGCGAAACCGAGTTGTTGAGCGAAGCTTTCCCCGACGGCCTGGCCCTGGCCGGCTATCCCTCCTTCGGTGAGATCGGACCGTTGCGTGAGGGGCAGGGCTATACCCGCAATCTATTCCACAATATGACCTATGTACTGCTGCTGATCGGGGCCTGATATCGCCATGAAGTTGCGCTTGATCAGCATGCTGGCCCCGCCACCGCCGGGTTTCCAATGCGTGCAGCCAAAGAAGCGCGATCTGCTGGCGGGTCCGGTGGCGGTCTACTGCCGCTCCCTGGATGAGCTATTGCCCATCGTGGACGATTTCAAACGGCGGGTGGCTGGGGTGATCGTGGTGCCGGGCGACGGCTTTCGGCAGGAACAGCTGGGCGCGCTGCTGTGGCGGATGACGCTGCCGGTGCGCTTGCAATCGGTACTGCGCGTGCTGGTGGAGCCACTGTTGCTGGCCATCGCTGCCGCCATGGTGCAAAGCGAGCAGACGCAAACGCTGGCCTGCACGCTGGACCGGCTGCGCGACGATCTCGATACCACCCGCAGCGACTACGTCAGGGTGACCGGCAAGCTGCAAAGACAGTTGCGCCATATGGCCGATACCCAGACCGAACAGCAGAGGGGCGAGGCGGAGCTTAGAGCCATTCTCGACCTGTTGCCCCAACCCATCTATGCCACCGATCCCGATGGCCTGCTGCTGTTGGCCAATGCCGCCTTTGTGCGGGCCCAGCGCGTCGAGTCGGCGGCCGCATTATTGGGCCGGCCCGAGGCCAGCCTGCATCTGCCGGCGCAATGGCTGGCGCAATCGGCGCAAATCGACAAAGCCGTGCGCGCGGCGGGTACCAGTATGAAATTGCCGGAAATGCCCTTGCTTGGGCTGGACGGCGAGATGCGCCACTACGATGCCGTGAAGTTGCCGTGCAGCTTGAGCGCCGAATTGGCCGTACTGACGGTGATGCATGACATCTCCGACCAGTATGCGGTCGAGCGGCATATGCAGAGCTTGAACGAGGAGTTGGAACGAAGGGTGGCAGAGCGTACTTGCGAGCTGGAAGAAGCCAATCGCGAACTGGAATCCTTTTCCTATTCCGTCTCGCACGACCTGCGCGCGCCCTTGCGCGCCATCATGGGCTTCAGCCAGATCCTGGCGGAGGAGGCCACCGGCCGATTGAAGGAAGACGAGGTCGGCATACTGGAGCGGGTACAGGCCGGCACGCTGCGCATGAACCAGCTGATAGACGACCTCTTGATGCTGGCGCAGACCTCGCGCCTCGAGTTGCAGCGGGAACCCTTGGATCTGGCGGTATTGGCGCAATCGGTCTGGCACGACTTTGCCGGTTTGCGTACCGGCTTGACGCTGGAATTCCGGTGCCAACCCTCCCTGCCGGTCGTGGCCGATGTGCGCTTGCTGCGCCTGGTGCTGGAACAGCTGCTGGGCAATGCCATCAAGTTCAGCGCCAAAACCCAGGCGGCGGTGGTGGAGGTAGGCGGCGTGCTGGAGGAGGGCGAGCAGCGGTTTTTCGTGCGCGACAACGGCGCGGGTTTCGATATGGTCCATGCCGGCATGTTGTTCACGCCCTTCCATCGCTTGCATGGGCAGGCCGAATTCGACGGGACCGGCATCGGGCTGGCGACGGCCAGGCGGGCCATCAGCCGGCACGGCGGCAATATCTGGGCGGAGGCCGAACCGGGCCGCGGGGCCTGTTTCTGGTTTACCGTCGCGGCTGACCGCTAGGCCTGTGTCCTGGCTTTCGCCGAGCGTAAAAAAAGCCGCCATGCCTCGCGGCTGGCGACTTTTCCAGGCCTTATGGTTTGGAGCGAGGCCGCTTAAACGGTCTTGCGGGCCTTGCGGCGGGCGACGAAGCCCATCAGTCCCAGGCCAGCCAGCAGCATGGCATAGGATTCCGGTTCCGGAACCGGTGCGCCCAGGGTGTAGTTGTAGCCGCTGTTCGACACCAGTTGGCCACCGATGGCGGTTACGCCCAGGTAGAAGGAGTTGGTGGCATCGATGCTGGAGTTGCACAGGTAAGCCTGGGCACAGAACGAATTCAGGGCGAACTTCACGCTCAGGTCCAGATCCTTGTTGGTCGGCACGTCCAGGGTGAAACTGACCATGCCGCTCCAGTCGGTGGCGGAAGCGGCGTTGCCCAGGTCCGCGTTACGGCCGTCGCCGGAATAGGATTCGTGATGGGTATACGCGATATTGGAGCCACCCTGGTGTGCTGGCTGGGTGAATTCGGCAAAGTGCCAGGAGCGGCCGCTTTGACCACCAATCATCTCGGCCCAGCTGCCGCTGCCTTCGCCTTCGCCCGGATGATCGACCATCTGGCTCAAGCTGACGTCGAAGTCGGCCAGGTTCGAGCGGATGGGCTGGGATGAGCTAAAGATGTTGCGGGGGGCGGAAACGAAGGGGTTGCCGAACTTGGCATCGTACTTCACGGTGAATTTCAGCTGGGCATTGTCGGCAGTGGAGTTCACGCGCAACTTGTCGGCGACGTTGACACCGGACTCGGCGAAGATGAAGCGACGGTCCCCGGTGGCGCCGCTGAGCGACGACTGGGTGCTGCCCTTGAAGGTGCCGGTGGTCGGATCGAAATAACCGGTGGCCGTAGCGCTGCGCTGGATATCGGTACCCTGCGCGCTGACCGTTGATTGCACATTGGCCGGGGCGGTGACGTCCCATTTATTGTCCACGGTGTCGTTCTGGACACCGTTCTGGTTGTAGCCAACGCGTGTGCTGAGGATATTATCGGCAAATGCCGATTGCGAGGCGAAGGCTAGGGCCAGCGCGAGTACAACTGTCTTCTTCATTTTTAGTTCCCTGATTTAAGTGTTTTTATTAATGCGAATGCATTCTACTGTTCCCATGACAAAAAGGTTTTTTGATCAGACTCTTTCCAAAGTTAATATTTACCAGGAATGAGTGCGTATTTGGCCTGTTGATCGGATATCAATAGTATTATTAATTTCTAATTAATGAAGTGCGAGGCCTGTCCGCCGGGTAACGAGCAAATGGAATTCCAATTGCTGGATCGACCGAGCGTCCAGCGCATCGTCGGCTTGCACGCCAGCAACCAGCTGCCCGGCCATGCCGCGATGCGGACATTCACAGAACGGCTGGGGGAGGTGCCTATCTTCCGTTACGATGCCGACCTTGCCGCAAACCCATCCTAATTTGTATCTGTGAGTCAGCATGTTTCCTATCGCCCTAATCCAGCACGTCGCCGATGACGGTCCTGGCTATCTTCTACCTTATCTGAACCGTATCGGCCGTCCCTGCCAGGTCTTCAAGATGTTCGAGGGCGCCCGCTTGCCGCACGCCATCGATGGCTATGCCGGCCTGGTGGTGCTGGGCGGGCCCATGAGCGCGAACGACGATATCGGCTATTTCCCGCCCCTGTTGGCCCTGATCCGTGCCGCCATCGCCGCCGATATCCCGGTGCTGGGACATTGCCTGGGGGCGCAGCTGATGTCCTTGGCGCTGGGCGGTACGGTGCAGGCAGCCGAGCACGTGGAAATCGGCTGGTGCGACCTGCGCCTGGAAGACTCGGCCGCACGCTGGTTCGGCGCGGTGGAAACGGTGCGTCAGTTCCAATGGCATGGCGAAAGCTTTTCGATTCCCGCCGGCGCTATCCGTATCGCCAGCGGCGACTACTGCGCCAACCAGGCTTTCGTGGTGAACGGCCTGCATCTCGGTCTGCAATTCCATAGCGAAGTGGACGAGTTCAAGGTCAAGCGCTGGCTGGAATTGGGTCAGGAGGAGTTATCGCAATGCGCCTCGCCGGCCGTGCAGCAGGAGGCTGCGCTGCTGCCGGGCCTGGCTGAAGCGATCGTCGCCAGCCAACGCGTCGCAGATACCATTTATGGCGAGTGGGTGAAGGGGCTGCGGTAAGGCTAAGGCCTGCCTTGCGATGCCAGCCAGTCGTACAGCCGGCTATTATCCGCCCAGGCGGCATTGAAGCGGAAATAGCGGCTGCCCTCCCCGGCGGGAAGATAGAAGCGGCCCGGCGCCAGCGCGATGCCGGCATGGGCGGCCGCGTCGGTCAGTTGCCCCGCATCCAGGCCGGCGGGCGCTTCTGCCCATAGGAACAAGCCGCCGCCGGGACGGTGGGGAATGGACCAGCCCAGCGCGCCCAGCTTGTCGCATACCCTGGTCTGGGCATCGGCCAAGCGCTCGCGCAGACGCTCCAGATGGCTGCGATGGTGGCCGTCGCTGAGCATGGTCAAGGCTGCCGCTTCCATCAGTTCGGAGCTGGTCAGGCCGCCGGTCATCTTCAGTTGGGCCGCGCGGGCCGCGGTGGCGGTGTCGGCGGCCAGATAGCCCACGCGCAAGGCCGGCGACATGGTTTTCGAAAAGCTGCCCAGGTAGATGACGCGCTGCAACCCGTCCAGGCTGGCCAGGGTGGGGCTGGCGCCGGGTAGCAGGTCGGCGAAAGGGTCGTCTTCGATGACCCGGAAATCGAATTGCTCGGCCAGCTTGAGTACCTGGTGGGCGACCATCGCACTGGTGGTGGTGCCGGTGGGATTGTGCAAGGCGCTATTGGTAAAGAAGGCGACCGGCTTGTGTGTGGCGGCCAGCTTGGCCAGCGTTGCCACATCCGGCCCCTTGGCGCCGCGCGGTACGGCGGCCAGCCGGGCGCCATGAGCGGTCAGGGCCGCCAGCAGGGTGGAATAGCCGGGGGCTTCTACCAGCACGGTATCGCCCGGCTTGACCAGCAGGCGCATGGCCAGGTCCAGTCCCTGGCTGGCGCCGTGGGTCAAGACGATACGCTCGGCCGGTGCTTCGATGCCGCGCAGGGCCAGCCGCCACTGCAGATGCTCGCGCAAGGTGGGTAGTCCCTGCGGATGACCATAGCGGGTCAGCATGGCGGCTGGGGCGCGGGCCAGCGCGCGCAGCGCCGCCCGTACGCCGTCCTCATAGAGCCAGTCGTGCGGTAGCCAGCCGCAACCGGCCGGCAGGTCCAAGCCGCCATCCTCGTATACCCGCTGCAGCAACCAGGCATCGTCTACCGGCGCCCGCTCGGGCGTGGCCGCGGGCTTGCTCCGATGGGCCGCCACGAAATAGCCGCGGGCCCGTTGCGAGGCGATCCAGCCGGCGGCCACCAGCCGGTTGTACGCCTCCGCCACGGTGAAGGGGCTGACCCCGGCGGACTGGGCCAGGCCGCGCACCGAGGGAAGCCGCGCACCCTCGCCCAGGACACCCCGCTCGATCTTGGCGATGACGCCATCGACCAATTGTTCGGTCAGCGATTGGCGTGAGTCGGGGTCGAGTTGGAGCATGGTTGAGCTGAATACCGTAAAGGTGAAAAGTGTGCTCTTTAAACTGTACTGTATTAATTTACAGTACAGCAGCTTGTCGGCAGGGGTGTGATGTATATGGATAAGTCACTGAATAGTGGCCGATACTGGCCCTGTTACGCAAGGGTGGCCGATCGCGCCACGGTATTGACCAATACAGACCAACACATTCTACCGGCAGGAGCCGACCATGGCCGTGAGCGAACTCGATCCCAACCAGTCGCTGGACGCATATTGGATGCCGTTCAGCCACAACCGCTACTTCAAGCAGGATGCCGCCCATCGCAGCAACCGCATGCTGGCCAAGGCGGAGGGCAGCTACTACTGGACCACCGAAGGCAACCGCCTGTATGACGCGCTGTCGGGATTGTGGTGCTGCGGACTTGGCCATCGCCACCCGCGGCTGGTGGAGGCGGTCAAACGGCAATTGGATGTGTTGGACTATGCGACCGCCTTCCAGATGGGTACGCCGGCGGTGTTCCACTTGGCCGAGCGCATTGCCGAGCAGGCGCCGGCGGGTTTTGAGCATGTGTTCTTCTGCAATTCCGGCTCCGAAGCGGTCGATACGGCGCTGAAAATGGCGCTGGCCTATCACCGGGCGCGCGGCGAAGCCCACCGCACCCGTTTTATCGGTCGCGAGAAGGGCTATCACGGGGTGGGATTCGGCGGGATTTCGGTGGGTGGCATGGTGGCCAACCGCAAGATGTTCGCCGCCGGCATGCTGCAGGGCGTCGATCATTTGCCGCATACCCATAACCTGAAGGAAATGGCATTTTCCCGCGGCGAGCCGCAATGGGGCCTGCACTTGGTGGAAGAGTTGGAGCGCTTGGTGGCCTTGCACGATGCGTCCACCATCGCCGCCGTGATCGTCGAGCCCATGCAAGGCTCGGCCGGGGTGATCGTGCCGCCGGCCGGCTACCTCAAGCGCTTGCGCGAGATCTGCAGCAAGCACGGCATCCTGCTGATCTTCGACGAGGTCATCACCGCGTTTGGCCGCATGGGCAAACCCTTCGCCGCCCAGCACTATGGCGTGAGCCCGGACCTGATCACCTTCGCCAAGGGCGTCAACAATGGCCTGGTGCCGATGGGCGGGGTACTGGCCACCAGGAATATGTACGACACCTTTATGGCGGGCCCGGCGCACCTGGTGGAGTTCTTCCACGGCTACACCTACTCCGGCCACGCCCTGGCGGTGGCGGCCGCCCATGCCACCCTGGATGTGCTGGCCGACGAACAGATCTACCCACGGGTCGAGAGCCTGGCCGGGGTGCTGGAGGAATGTGTGCATAGCCTGAAAGGCGAGGCCAATATTGTCGATATCCGCAACTGCCAGCTGGCCGCCGCGGTCGAACTGGCGCCGCTGGATGGCAAGCCCGGCCTGCGCGCCCTGCGGGTATTCGAGGAAGCACTCAAGCGGGGAGTCTTGTTCCGCTTCACCGGCGACATCATCGCCATGGGGCCGACCTTTATCTCGTCGCCGGACGAACTGGCCCAGATGACCGATGTGCTGCGTCAGTCCATCCATGCAGCGGGCTAGGCCCCACGCCTCTTATCAGACAGGATCATCGTTTATGACTCGCATCATCCCTCACTGGATCGCCGGCCGCGAAGTGCCGGGCGGCGCCAACCGTTTCAGCCCGGTCTATAACCCTGCCTTGGGCGAGGTAATCGGCAAGGTCGCCTTGGCCGATGCCGACGAACTCAACCAGGCCGTGCAGGCGGCCGAAGCCGCATTTCCGGCCTGGGCCGCCACCCCGCCCTTGCGCCGCGCCCGCGTGATGTTCAAGTTCAAGGAATTGCTGGAGCGGCATGCCGACGAAATCGTGGCTACCATCGCCAGCGAGCACGGCAAGGTCCGCGCCGATGCCCATGGCGAGCTGGTACGGGGGCTGGAAGTGGTCGAGTTTGCCTGTGGCGCACCGCATCTGCTCAAGGGTGAATTCTGCGAAAACGTCGGTACGGCGGTCGATAGCTACAGCTTGCGGCAACCGCTGGGCGTGGTGGCCGGCATCACGCCGTTCAATTTCCCCGCCATGGTGCCGATGTGGATGTTCCCGCTGGCCTTGGTGGCCGGCAACTGCTTTATCCTCAAGCCCAGCGAGCGCGACCCCAGCACCGCGCTGCTCTTGGCCAGGCTGTTACAGGAAGCCGGCCTGCCGGACGGGGTCTTCAATGTCGTGCAGGGCGACAAGGTGGCGGTCGATGCCATCCTGGCCCATCCCGCCATACAGGCGGTCAGCTTTGTCGGCTCCACGCCCATTGCCCAGTACATCTATTCCATCGGCACGGCCAAGGGCAAGCGGGTGCAGGCTTTGGGCGGCGCGAAGAACCATATGGTGGTCATGCCGGACGCTGACCTGGATCAGGCCGTGGATGCGCTGATGGGGGCCGCCTATGGTTCGGCCGGCGAGCGCTGCATGGCCATTTCGGTGGCGGTGGCCGTGGGGGATGAAGTGGCCGATGCCCTGGTCGCCAAGCTGGCGCCCAAGGTCCTGCAACTGAAGATAGGCAGCTGGGATTCGTCGGCCGATGTCGAGATGGGTCCGCTGGTCACCCGCGAGCACCGGGAAAAAGTGCGCGGCTACGTCGATATCGGCGTCGCCGAAGGCGCCGAATTGGTGGTGGATGGCCGCGATCACGTGGTCGCCGGCTGCGAGGGTGGTTTTTTCCTGGGTGGCTGCTTGTTCGACAAGGTCGGCACCGCGATGCGGATCTACCAGGAAGAAATCTTCGGCCCGGTATTGTGCGTGGTACGGGTCGCCAGCTACGACGAAGCCGTGCGCATCACCAACGAGCATGCCTATGGCAATGGAACGGCCATTTTTACCCGCGACGGCGATGCGGCCCGCGACTTCGTCGCCCGCATCCAGGTTGGCATGGTGGGGGTGAACGTGCCTATCCCGGTGCCCATGGCCTTTATGAGTTTCGGGGGCTGGAAGCAATCGCTCTACGGTGATCACCATGCTTACGGCGCCGAAGGTTTGCGTTTCTACACCCGGCTCAAGACGGTTACCGCCCGTTGGCCGCAATCGATTCGGGCCGGTGCGGAGTTCGTGATGCCGACGATGAAATAAAGCGTGTGGCCGGGAGGCCGGATGACGTTTTGTCAACGCCATGCCTCCCAGGCGCCCATCAGCGCGGCTACGGCGAATCCCGCCAGCAGGATGGCCGAAGCGCGGTTCAGCCAGACCAGCCGTGCCGGCGAGAGATACCGGGCGCATCGACTGGCGATGCCCGCCAGCAGCGCCCACCAGGCTGCCGAGCCAAGCAGTACCCCCAGCACCAATTGCAGACCGCCCAGGCCGCTGTCGGCCGGTATGCCCATGCCCGCGAATACGGCCAGGAAGGACAAGATGGTCATGGGATTGGATAAAGTCAGCAAGCAAGTAGCCAACAAGCCGCGCAACCAGCCGCTGGCCGCCACGGTTGCCGCCTGTCGGGCCGGCGCTTGCCACCAGCTCCGCCATGCCAGGTAAAGCAGGAACAGGGCGCCGCCGACCCGTAAGCCGGCCGCTTGGGTGGTGAGGAAATGCATCAAGGTGGTCAGGCCCAGCACGCCGACCAGGCCATAGCAGGCGTCGGCGAGGGCCGCCCCCAAGCCGGCCGTGAAGGCGGAGAGGAAGCCCCGTTCCAATGCGCGATGTATGCACAGCAAGCCGATCGGTCCAACCGGCGCGGCGATGGAAAAACCCAACAGAATTCCTTTGAGCAGCATGATGGCGTCCTTGACCTTGGGTAGTGGCAATGACGATCATTGTCCTGGTCGCGCCGATGCTGGCCCATGCCGGTTCTACGGTTTTGGGCCGGGTTTGGCTCACAATCGAAGGTTCTTTGCCCTGGCTCGCCCACCATGCCCACCGCTCCCAAGCTGGACCGCCTCAATCGACATCTGCTGGGCTTGCTCCAGCAGGACGCCCGCCTGCCGCTGGCCGAGCTGGGACGCCGCATCGGCCTCTCGACCCCGGCGGTAGCGGAACGGCTCAAGCGGCTGGAAGAGGAGGGTGTCCTGCGCGGCTACCATGCGGAGCTGGATGCCCATGCGATCGGCTATCCGGTTACCGCCTTTGTACAGC
This sequence comes from Chitinimonas arctica, assembly GCF_007431345.1. NCBI lineage: Bacteria > Pseudomonadati > Pseudomonadota > Betaproteobacteria > Neisseriales > Chitinibacteraceae > Chitinimonas > Chitinimonas arctica. The sequence continues at coordinate 3,528,703 of NZ_CP041730.1, forward strand.
TGTTTATCGCACCGGAAACCTATAGCCAGGTAGAGACGCTGATTGCGGGCCTGCCGGCGGTGCGCGAGGCGCATCACCTGACCGGGGACGCGGCCTTTATCCTGAAAGTGGTGGCGAGTTCCCTGGCCGAGCTGGAAAGCCTGATCGCGCGTTTTACACCCTTCGGTCGTACCGAGACCGCGGTGGTGCTGTCCACCCGCCTCGCGCCACGGCCCCTGCCTATCGGGCCGGACTGAGTGCGGCACCGCCGGGATATGAGTAGCTGCGCGCGAGTTGCAATGCCATTCCTCACCTTGACAATGCTTTTCAGGACAGGCACTTTCGCGCCGCCGGAGTGGAAACGCCCGGACTTCTATTCGAATCGAAACGGGCTGCCATCGCCCTGGCGTGCTCGAAGACCTTCAGGGACCATTGTGAAAAAAATATTCAAGGCAGCAACGCTTGCCACCATGCTGTCGCTCAGTTTTGCCGCCCATGCGGAAACGCAGCCGCAGCCGCCCGCCGAAGCAAAGGTGGCCGATGCCGCCGCGACGCCCCGGGAACAAGCCCTCAAGGAACTGAAGCAATCCGAATTGTTTCAGACCTATTTGGCGGTGGTTGGCGAGCTGGTGCCGGCGGTAAGCAGCGAAACCGATATGGCGCGCTTGGTGGAACGGCTGAACCAGTTCGAATTCAGCCCGGCCACGCAACAGAAGCTGGTCAAGCTGTTCGGCAACCCCAAGCCCTTGCATCTGGAAAAGAAGTTGCTGGCCGACGGCAGCATGGATGTCCGCATCAAGCTCGATCCGCTGAAATACCGCGACTCCGCTGACGAAAGCCTCCTGGAGTGGTCGGGTATCAACGGCAACTCGGTTTTCAACAAGACCCTGGATCATGCCGTCACTGCCTTGAAATCCGACTCGATGGTGTTCGATAGCAAAGCCATGCATGTCGCGGTGACCGATATGCGCATGGATATCACGCAGGACAAGGCCAGCGAACTGATCTGGTGGATGACGGCAAACGCCAAGGTGGCGAGTATCGCCATCGAGGAAAAGAGCAAGGAGTTCAAGCTCACGCTCGACGATTTCTCCTACGATATGTCCATGCAGCCGGATGGCAAGAATGTGGATGTGAAGTACGGATTCCTGGTAAAGCGCATCAACTGGGGCAAGGAAAGCGTAGACGATGCCCGTTTCGCTATCCGTCTCAGCGGCATCGACCGCGCCACGCTGGAAACCATCGTGGCCGAATCGCGCAAACTGCAGGCCCGCAAGCTGACGCCGGAAGCGCAGATGAACGAAGGCATGGGCGTGATCCTCACGCACGGCAAGGCGCTGCTCAAGCACGGCATGATGCTGGAAGTACAGGATATTTCCGCCAAGTACCATGGTCACAAGGCTGAACTGAAGGGCTTCGTCAAGGTTGCCGGCCTGAAAGACGCCGACTTCAATTCGTTTGAGCGCGCAGCCAAGAAGGTGCAGGCGCGTTTCGATGCGCAGGTGCCCATGGCCCTGGCGACCGAGGTGGGTGAGACGCTTATGCGTGCCGAGTTGGAAAAGCGTCAGTCCGACAAGAAGGTGACCGATGCCGAGGTCAAGGAAGGCACCAAGATGATGATCGAGCAGCTGATGGAGAAGCCATTGAAAGAAAAATGGTTCCGCCTCGAAGACGGCCAGATCCGCTCCACGTTCGAATTCAAGCAGGGCAAGTTTATCCTCAACGGTAAGGTAATTCCGATTCCATTGGGCGGTAGTACCAAGTCCAAGCCCAAGAGCAAGAGCAAGGCCAAGTAAGCAGGCCAAGTTCCGGCAAAGCGCCATCCCGGTTCACGCCGGGGTGGCGCTTTGCTTTTGGGCTGTGGCTGGTGGCCTACACGCATGCCGGCCATGAGCGCATAGGTGCTTGGCCATCGCGGCTGTATGGCATGCTGTGCGGCGCGCCGCCGCATTGCCCCCGCCGACCCAGATCGGCGCCAGCGGTGTGAACCCAACTATCGGAGGAAACACCGTGCCTGTTCGTCATCCGCGATTCGTACTGCCCTTTGCCGCCCTGCTGTCCACCTTCACGCTGCCCGCCCATGCGGCCGATACGCCGGCGCCCAGCGCAGCGGATATCGTCAAGCAATCGGCGGCGACCGATTGGCGACCGCTGGACCCGCAAAACACCTTGTTGATGGAGCTGAACGGCAGCCAGGTCATCATGGAGCTGGCGCCGCGCTTCGCACCGCGCCATGCGGCCAATATCCGCACCTTGACGCGCGAGCGCTATTACGATGGCTTGGTGGTACTGCGGGTCCAGGATAACTTCGTGACGCAATGGGGCGATCCATCCGAAGAAGAAAAAGAAAAGGCCAAACTCAAACCCCTGGGCGGTGCCGATGCCCATCTGCCGGCCGAATTTTCGGTGCCCCTTGCCGGCATGCCCTTGACTCGCCTGCGCGATAGCGATGGATTTGCCGCCGTTACCGGCTTTGTCGATGGGGTGCCGGTCGCCGCCGACCCCAAGCTCAACAAGGCGTGGATACCCCATTGCTATGGCGTGGTCGGCGCGGCGCGCGGCAACGAGGTGGACAGCAGCAATGGCAGCGGCCTCTACGTCATCATCGGCCAGGCGCCGCGCGCGCTGGATCTGAATATCACCGTGGTGGGCCGGGTGCTGAAGGGCATGGAAGCGCTGTCCGGCTTGCCGCGCGGCATGGGGCCCATGGGTTTCTACGAGAAGCCGGAACAGTACGTGCCTATCCGCCGCGTCCGCCTGCTGGCCGATATTCCCGCCGGCGAACGGCCCGCGCTGGAAGTGATGCGTACCGATACGCCTACCTGGGCCGCCTGGGTGGAAGCACGCCGGCATACCAGCGGCGACTGGTATGTGCACAGCCCGGAACATGTCGATGTCTGCAACCTTGCGGTGCCGACGCGCGTACCCACGCAGTAAATTCGCCATAGGGGCGGGTTAACCCGGCTTTTGCCGGTATGACGGCAACTTCGCATGGCATAATTTGGCTGCTGCGTCCGTAGGCAGCCTTACTATTCAGATTGATCGCCATGCCGTCAAACCGCGTCATGCCTTCCAAGCCGCTGCAGCGTTTGCTGCTCGAAGGCTCGTCCCTGCTCGATACTCAGCCCGCCGGCTTGCTGGCGCTGGCCGACGAAGTGCTGGAAATCTCGCGCACCACCGCTAACCAGCCCGGTGAAATCCAGGCTTATTACTGGCGGGCGCTGGCCATGCGCCATTTGGGCGATTGCGCCGGTGCAATCGAGACCCTGCACCGGGCCCATGCACTGGCCAAGGCCACGCGCGACCAGGAGTGCCTGGTGCTGATCCTGCTCGGCTATGCCCGGATCTCCACCGTCACCGGCTTGTACGATGCCGGCCTGCAGTTTCTGTACCGGGCCGCCGGGCTGGGGGAGTCGGCGTTGCCGCCCGAGCATCCGACCTTGCTCGACATCCAGCGCGGCTATTGCATCATCAAATCGCAACTGGGCCATTTCGTCGCAGCCATCCAGGAATTCAAGCTGCTGGCCGAGCGCTACATGGCGCTGGGCCTGGTCCGCGACGCCGTCTACTGCATCAACAATGCCGGCAATAACTGTTCGCGCATGTTGGACTATCAACAAGCGCTCGATTACTACGCCCAGGCCGAGGCCTTGTTGCGCACGCATGGCGATTGGCCCTTGTTGCTGGCCGTGCTGCAAACCAACCGCGCCACCCCGCTGTGGGCGCTGGGACGGGAGCCCGAAGCCCTGCTTGCCTTGCAGGAGGCCCTGCCGGTATTGATGGCGGCCGGCCATCGCAGCAGCGAGGTGGATGCCCGCACCAAATTGGGCAAGCTCTATATCGCGCGCGGCGACTACGAAGCCGGCGAGCCCCTGTTGTTGCGGGCGCTGGAGCTGGCGGCCGAAAGCGGTTTCACCCCCATCCGGGTCGAAATCCACGAAGCCTTGGCGGCTTACTACAAGGCGGGCAAGGATTTTGCGGCGGCATTGGCGCATTTCGAGGCCGCGGTTGCGCTCAAGGGCGAGATGTCCAGCCGGGAGGCCAGCGAGCGGCTGGACCGGGGGCAAACGCTGATCCAGCTGGAAACCGCGCTGGACGAAGTCGATGAGGAGCGCAGCAAGCGCCGCGCTACCGAAGCGACCAATGACCAGTTGCGCATCATGGCGGATGCGCTGGCGGAAGCATCCCGTTCACAGAATCGCCTGGTGGAAAATCTCCGCCGCGAAGCGCAAAGCGACCCCCTGACCGGTCTGGCCAACCGGCGCCGCCTGGACGAACGCCTGTTCGAGGAACACCAGCGCGCCAGCCGCTACGTGCGGCCGCTGTCGCTGCTGTTTCTCGACCTGGACCATTTCAAGCATATCAACGACGGTTTTTCCCATCTGACCGGCGACGCGGTATTGCGTACCACCGCCCTGGTGCTGAACGAGCAATTGCGGCAATGCGATGTGATCGGTCGTTTCGGCGGCGAGGAATTCGTGATCGTCCTGCCCGAAACAGCCATGTCGGATGCCTTGCTGGTGGCGGGCAAGCTGCGGGCGATGGTAGCCGCTTACAACTGGTCGTCCATCGCGGTCGACCTGGCCGTCACCATCAGTATCGGCGTGACCGAGCTGAGCCCGGGCGAGACCGTGTCGGCCTGGCTGGCGCGGACCGATGCGGCTTTGTATCGCGCCAAGCATGCGGGTCGCGACCGGGTTGAACCCGGTTAGGGCGCATGAGCGTGGGTAGCTTGTTAATCAACGTGACTACCCTTGCTTAAAAAATAAGCCATACCGCACAAATCGCTTTCCACCAAGACTTTAGCCCACTTGTTCCTGGCTTATACCCGTGCTTGTCCACAGGGGATGTGGACAGCTTGGTTCCGCTGATTTGGGCCTCCAGTCCTGGCGGGTTGAGCGTTTTCGTCTCTTTTCAGGATGGATGGCAACGCCGGCCCAGTATCCGGCCCGCTTCGACGGCGACATCGTCGGCCAGGGTCAGCAAACGGCCGTCGCGGGCCCGCAGTGCATCGCTGGCCGCGCCATGCACCCATACCGCCAGATTGGCAGCCGGCCAGCCTTCCAGGCCCTGCGCCAGCAGTGCCGCCAGCAAGCCACCCAGTACATCGCCCTGGCCGGCATTGGCCAAAGCCGCGCTGCCGCTGCGGTTGACGGCGCAGCGGCCTTCCTCGCATACCAGGCTGCCAGCGCCCTTAAGGACAATGACCGCTTTGAAGCGTGTGGCCAATGTCTTGGCGGCATCGAATCGCTGCGCTTGGACCACCGCCGTTTCGCACCCCAGCAAGCGCGCCGCTTCGCTCGGGTGCGGCGTCAATACGGTGCAAGCCGTGCGCTGGTCGAGCAAGGATTGCAGGTCCGGGTGCTCTGCCAGCAGATTCAGCGCATCGGCGTCCAGGACCAGCGGCCGGGTCCGGCGCAGTGCCGCCTGCAGCAGTTGCCTGGCTTGCGGGCTTTGTCCCAGGCCTGGGCCGACCAGCAGCACGCTGGCTTTGTCCAGCAGGGACAGGCTGGCATCTTGCAGCATCAGTTCCGGCCGGCCGAAGTCCACCTTGGGACCATCCGCATCCAGCATCCCCACCAACACTTTGCCGCTACCCGCCTGCAAGGCCGCCCGGCCGGCCAGCAGGCAGGCGCCCGCCATGCCCGCCGCGCCGCCGACCACGGCCACGCTGCCAAAGCTGCCCTTGTGCGTATCGGCCAGGCGATGCAAGTGTAGCGGCTCCGCCACCGTCTCGGTGGTGGTAAGCGGGCCGGTGCCCAGCAGCTCGCATGGCAGGGCCAGTTGGTGGCAATGCGATTCGCCCACATAGTTCAAGGCGGCGCCGGTGGCCAGGCCACGTGCCCGCCCGATAAAACTGAGCGTCCAACGGGCGCGGATGGCCGCCCCCGCCAGCCCGCCGCTGTCGGCCAGGACACCGCTGGGCACATCCACGGCCAGTACCGGCCTGGCCATGGCATTGACGTTAGCGACCAGATGCCTGCCGAATTCGTTCAGCTCGCGATTCAGGCCGATACCGAACAGGCCGTCCAGAATAAGCTGGTAGGGTAGGTCCGGCAGATGATCCATTTCCACGCCACCGGCCGCGCGCCAGGCGCGGTAGGCCTTAGCCGCGGCTGGCGGCAGGCGGTCGGTGCCGAACGGCATTGCCACCTGGACCGGATAGCCGCGTTGCCGCAGCAAGGTGGCGGCCACCAGCGCATCGCCGCCATTGTTGCCCGGGCCGACCAGGGCCAGAATAGCGGCCGCGCCGCCGAAACGGGCCGAGACGAAGTCGGCTGTCGCCGCGCCGGCGACCGGCATCAAAGGAAAGCCGCGAGCCAGGGCGGCTTGTTCGATTTGTCGGAGTCGGGATACCGGGTAATACATCGTCGTCACCATTGGAAGCCATGCGCTGACTGTAGGACCAAGCCAATCATGAAATGTCTGCTTATTCTACATGCCGGTGAAAGCGGGGCCGGCCATGCCTTCGCCCTGGCACAGGCTGCCGCTGAAGGCGCGCAGGCCGAAGCCGGCGGCGTGCAGGTGTGCTTGTGGCCCGCACTGCAGGCGGGTGTGGACGAACTGCTGGCGGCCGATGCACTGCTGTTCGTGACGCCCGAGAAATTCGGCTATATGGCCGGCGCGCTGAAAGACTTCTTCGACCGGACCTTCTATCCCGCCCAGGGCAAGGTGGCGGGCCTGCCCTATGCCTTGATCGTGGTGGCCGGCAACGACGGCTTGGGGGCGATCGGCGCGGTGGAGCGCATCGCCCGCGGCTATCCGTTCAAGCCGGTCGCCGAGCCTTTGCTGGTGCGCGGCGCACCCACCCCGGTCGAGTTGGCCCAGGCCAGGGAGTTGGGCGAGGCCTTGGCTTCGGGCCTGCTGCTGGGGATATTTTGAGATGGTGCTGCAAGGATGGTGTGTCTACCTGCTGCGGTGCGGCGACGATAGCCTGTATTGCGGGTCCACCAACGACCTTGCCAAGCGCTTGAAATCGCATCAGGCAGGCAAGGGCGGACGCTATACCCGTGCCCATCTGCCGGTTTCCCTGGCGTATGCGGAAGCCTGCCTGGACCGCTCCGGTGCCCTTAAGCGGGAGGCGGCCATCAAGCGGCTGGACCGGGCCGCGAAATTTGCACTTTTCCAGGCTGCCTAAGCTGCTCCACCGCCCCAGTCCGAACGTTCGCACCAACTGATCGCATCGCGCAGGTAGTAGCCGAACCGCCGGCTTGCCGTGGCCGGGTCGAGCCGGTCGTACACATACAGCGCCCGGCCGACGCCACGGCGGCGATAGCCGTAGTTCTGCTTGGGCATGATCTGGCTGCGCCAGGCGCCGGTGTTGATATAGCTGTAGTTGGGCTGGTCGGCCGGTTGTTCGAATTGCAGGTCGGCTTCCAGCGGGACGTGGGTATGCCCTTCGGTATGGATGCGAAAACCCTCTTCGCGATAGGCTTTCTGGAAGCCCGGCAAAGCCAGCAACTGCAATGTGCCGATGCCGGTCTGGGGTTCCTGCACCTTGGCCATCAGTTTCATGATGCCGAGGGTGATCCGATCGGCCTTGATCCGACCCAGCAGGGCCAGCACCGGCAGGAACAGCTTCAGCTTGGCCGGCGCGCTTCGCCAACTGACCGGCTGCGCCAGCCAACGGCGCAGGCTGGCGCGGAAATTGCCCGAGATAAGTTGCAACAGGGCTTCGTCCACGCCCTTGCCGCGTTGCAGGCGGGCTTCCTGGAGGATGCGGACGATGCCGGCCACGGCGGGTCGGTACAGATCCATTTCGTCCAGGATGTGGTTCAGCCGGGTGATGGCGCGGGCGTTGACGGGGTGGCGGGTGACGTCCAATTGCCGTAGTTGCCGCTTGGTATCGTGGATAAAGCCGGATAGCAGGCCGGCGGCGACGGTATCGCCGAAGCAGGCGGCGGTGAAGGGTGAGAAACCCAAACCTTGCCAGGTGCCGGGATGCCAGCCTTGGCCGGCCCGCCAGCCGGGCTGCGCGCGGCTGTTGCTGTTGTCGCGCCATTGGCCATGGGTGGCGAACAGCTTGAAGCCGCGGTCGCCGAAATAAAAGGGTAGCCAGGGCGGCTCGTCGGCCTTGCCCGCGCCGTACATGGCGGCGATCCAGTCGCGGTAACCGGTTTCCTGCTCGCTGTCCGTCCAACCCAGGCAGTCGCGGTAGAAACGCTGCCGGGCGCTGGCCACCAGCAGCAGTTCCTTGTCGTGGTTGCCGACGATGGGAATGATGCGTACGGCGGTGCCATCGGCTTGCAGCAGTGGCCGCAGGCGTTTGAGCTGTTCGAAGAAGCCGTGCTGGCCAAACAGGCCGAACGGGGTGGCATGCAGGCGGATGATGCCGTCCAGGATGGCGTTGACCAGCTCGGCGAAGCGGGCGTGGTCGCGATCCCAGGGATAGACGCCCGCCTCGGTCCAGGCCGCGCTGCGAACCAGGTCGATAATGTCGCCATTGAGTACCAGCACCAGTTCGTCGTGGTCGCGGCAGGCCAGCCGCAAATCCTGGAAGAAGCGCTGCCAATCATCGCCTTCGCCGCTTTGGTTGCCCACCGTGCCATCGGTGCAGTGGATATCGCTGATCACCACGCAAATCCGGTTTACGGCGTCGGAAGGGGGCGGAAAAGCCATATGCGGCAGGCTGCCGGCGCCGCTGTACTCGGGCGTGAACAGTTTCTGCAGCAGCGGTTGATTGGCGCTAGTCATGGCTATGCGACTGCAGGAATTGCAGCAGGCGCGGAAAGATATCGGCCGCGACTTGCTTGCCCATGAAAATATCCTGGTGGCCATAGCTGGGGAATACATGCAGCTGGTGGCGGCCGGGCACGATGCGCTCCAGTCTTTGGTGGCAAATGATATTGGAGTCGGCGAAGACGCCATTTTCCTGGCCGGTGGTCAGCAGCAGGGGCGTCGTCATGTTCGCCGCCTGGGCGAAATAATTGTCCGGCAGCGCGGCGTAGCGTGGATGCCCGGCGGTGAACTTCACCGCGTCGTGATTGGCCTTTACCATCTTCAGCACATGTCGGTAGTAATTGACGTTGATGCCGCCGAACAGGTCGCCCAGCCGTGCATGTGTCTCGGGCGCCATATTCTCGTGCTTGAACAGGGCAGGTTTGCCGGCGCCCCACATAAAGCTGAGCATATGGCAGGCGGAGGAATCGCACTCGTGGTGGAACAGGTCCACCCCCATGGCCAGCAGCTTGCCGGCCGACCACGCCGGCTGGTGGCGCCAGCGCGGATTGAGGTATTCCACCCCCAGCACCCAATCGCAAAGAAAGGGGCCGACACCCAGCTTGAACCTGGAATAGGCCGGCACCCGCGCGGTCAGGGCGATGCTGTTGAGGATGGCGCTGCGGATACCGCCGACCTGGCCGGCGAACAAGCTCATGCCAAAGGTAAGCGCGCCGACGCAATGGGCAATGACATGGATGCGCTTGCCGGGTCCGATCAGCTTGCGCAGGGTGGCGATGGCGGCCGGGTGGTCGTACAAGGCCAGGTCGTCCAGGTTGGCGGCATCGCGCAGCAGGTTGTAGGGGAAGCGATTGCTGCCGCGATGATCCAGTGTGAAAACGTCGGGGTAGCCGGCGTCCAGCAGGTACTGAACCAGATTGGTGTGCTCCGGCATGATGAACATATCGGACGAGGTGGTCAGGCCGTGGATGATCAGCACCACGTCATCGCTGCCGCCGCGCTGGAAACGGGTAAGGGCAAGGCCCAGGCCGTCGCCCGTGCTGAAGGGGTGATGGCTGACGCTGGCGCCCGTGACGCCTTGCAGCGTGCCGCGTGGATATGGTCGCGGCGCTTCTCGCGGCCGAGGCGGCAAAGCCGGGCCATAGACCTGCCACAGGGAGCCGGCAAAGAATTCGCCGAAGGCCGCCAGGCCGGCCAGGCTGCCGGTACCCTCCGCGTCGGTGGCGCGAATGGTGCGCAATACGCCAATGAAATCGCCTACGCCCAGGCTCAGCAGGCCACTGGCCAGGAGTTCGGCTTGAGGGGCCGCTTCCGGCGTGATATGGCCGTGGAACAGGTTGGTGTGCAGGGTGGTGGTGTCGTGCCACAGATCAAAGCCGGCATGGTGCTGGACTTCCTTCTGCCCGGCCAGGGTGAACAGCTCGCCGCCGATATTGCGGCAGTAGACCCGGTAGATCATCAGCTTGTGTTCGCGGTCGGCGGTGTCGGGCAGCAGCATGAAGACACCCGATTCCACCTGGGCCCGTCCGCCGACCAGCGGCCCTTCGATGTAACCGCTGAGGCGGCCCTCGTGTTGCCGGTTGGCCAGGAAGGCTTGCAGATCGTCGATGTCCACATCTACGTGCAAGGCCAGGCTCAGGCCGGCGGCACGGCCGGCCTCGAAGCCCTCGCTGAAGCTGTTGCCGCCCAGGCTGGCAAAACCGCTCATGGTTTCGGCGAAATGGATCTTGATACCGCTCAGGTCGGTCGGCATTGGCTGATTCATCATGATTCGGTTTTCCCTTACTGCAAGGTGTCGTCGGGCATCCGGCCGGTGATGCCGTGGGCGATCCATTCCGCCAGGGCCGCGATCGTGGCAGCCGGGTTGGCGCCGAGGGCGGCCGGCACGATCGAGCCGTCGGCCACATAGAGCCCCTGGTAGCCGAATACCTGGCCACGGTCCGCGGCAGCGGCGCTGACCACGCCCTGCCGTGGGCTGTCGGCCAGGGTGCAGCCACCCAAGGGATGCACGCTGACATTGCGATTGGAGGGCCACAGCCAGGTCGGCATGGGCAGGAAGACATTGGCCTGCATATAGCGGCAGAAACGCCGGCAAAGTGTCAGGATGGCCTGGTACAGCGGCTGGCTGCCGGCTTGCGGCCAGTCGAGGTCGAGGAAGCCGGCCCGGTTGAGGCGGCAGCGCCCGTCGGACTGGTCCAGGCCCATGCACAGCAGGACCGCGCTGCGTTGGGTGATATCGTGGCTCAGCAGCTGGTTGAGGATATGCCCCATGCGCTGGCTGGCCTTGCCGGTGTAGGGCTTGCCGCGCAGCAGATCGAGCCCCAGCCGGCATATCCGGCGGATGCTGTCCCAGGGGCTGATGATGGGCCGCACCGTGGCCATCGCCCAGGCGGCATGGCTGGGGATGCTGGCATCCTGCAGCAGAAAGGCGCGCTTGGGATCGTGGTTGTCGAACAGGTGGTGATCGGTGAATTGGGTGATCACCGGTCCATAGGTGGCATCCAGCCGACGCTTGCCGTCCAGCGCAAAACAGAGGAAGTCGCCATTGCCGGAGAAGCGTTGCCCTAGCGCCGGGCTGATATCGGGCAGGCTGCGGTGGATATCGCGGCAACGCAGCAACAACTCGTTGCTGCCCATGGTGCCGGCCGCTACCACCACCCGCCGGCTGGTCACCGAAGTGGCCTGATCCCACGCGAAATCGTCGAAATAGACCCGGTAGCCATATTCGCCATGGGCTTGCGCATCGTCTTCGCCCTCTGCGTTCAAGGGCACGATGCGATTGACCCGGCAGCCGGTACGCAGTTCGGCGCCATGCAGCTCCCTGGCGGCATGCAGATAGTTCAGGTCGGTGCTGTTCTTGGCGTGCAGATTGCAGCCGAGATCGCATTCCCCGCAGTAGGTGCAGGAGGTTTGCCGGGCGCCGTAGCGGTTGTGCTCCTGCACGCCGATCGCGGTCGGGACGGCCTCGCCCCGGTAGTTGTAGCCATTACCGAAGAACACCGCGATATCCGCCAGCTTGCTGGGCAGTTTCTGTTCCTTGGCAAAGCGCTGGAAGGCCTGGGTTCGGCGGACAAAGCGGCGGTCATTTTCGTCGGCATGGGGCGGGATGGTACGGGCACCCAGCACCGACTGGGCCACGTCATAGTAGGGCGCCAAGACCGACAGATCGAGCTGGGCCGGCCAGTTCTGTTGGAAAACCCGCGCCGGCGGCCGCAGGAATACATTTGCGTAGATCAGCGAACCGCCGCCCAGGCCGGCGCAGGTGACGGTATCCATGCGGGCGAAGCGACGGATGTCGAACATGCCGAGCAGGCCGCCGTGGCTGCGCTTACGGCGGCGTACCAGCTCGGGCCGGGCACGTGTATCGTCGGCCGGGCTCCAGAAATTATTGGCCAGGTCGGCCGGGCTGCGGGGAAAGCTGCCGAGCGGGTAAGCCTTGCCCCGTTCCAGCAATAAGACCTTGCCCGGCCACTGTTTGCCCAGGCGCGCGCACATGACGGCGCCGCCGAAGCCACTGCCGATGACAAGTGCCTCGTAATCGGTTGTACAAGCCATTTTCCGCCCGTTTTGTATTGGAATTTATACTGGGCTGGAGTGTAGTGCAGCGGCTAAAACAAACCATAATAGAAATCTGATTCTCTTCTGCTAGCATGAAGGGCTTTTTCACCCGATTGGCGCGATGACGACCGAGTTGCCGCCCTCCATTTCCATGCCCCTGCGCGTTTCGCTACAAGCCGTGTATGCCCGTTTGCTCCGCTTGTTGGCGGTGCTGTGCCTATGCGCGGGTGCCAATGCGGACGTGCTGGATATCGCGTCCGGTCCACCCGATAAACCGCTGCAGCTGACCGAATACCTGCAGGTGCTGGAAGATGCCGACCATGGTTTGCGGCTGGACGAGGTGCGCACGGCGGATATGGCCGCGCGTTTCCGCCCGTCGGTGGCGCATGGCGATGCCTTGAATTTCGGTATTACCCACTCGGCCTATTGGCTACGGCTGGATTTGCGCAATCGCGGCGAGCAGGCCGCCGAACGCCTGATTGAAATCGCCTACGCCCACCATGACCGGATCGAGTTCTATCGGCCGGCGGCCAATGGCGCTTATGAAAAGATCGTCAGTGGCATGGCCCTGCCTTTTTCGGCGCGGCCCTATCAAAATCGCTATTTTGTATTTCCGCTGGTGTTGCAGCCGCATAGCGAGCAGCAGGTTTTTCTGCGGGTGATTTCGGAAAGTTCGATGGATATCCCGGCCAAGCTGTGGACGCCGGCGGCCTTCGAGATGCACCAGCGTGCCGATTATATGGGCCAGGCCTGGTATTTCGGCATGGTGATGGCCATGGCCTTGTTCAATCTGCTGCTGTTCCTGGCACTGCGTGATGCGTCCTATCTCCTGTATGTGGGATTTATCGCGACGACGGCCCTGTCGCTGGCCTCCTACAACGGTATCGCCTATGAGTTCCTCTGGCCCGGTTCGCCGGGCTGGGCCAAGATTTCCACCATGACGGGTTTTGCCCTCAGCTGCCTGATGCTGCTGCTGTTTATGCGCCGGCTGCTGGAAACGCCTCGGCACCTGCCGTGGATGGACAAGGTACTGCTGCTGTTCGCGGCACTGGAGGTGCTGCAGATCGTCAGCTTCCTGTTCTCCTTCCGCGCCACCATCAAGCCGGCCATCGTGCTCGATTCCCTCACCATGCTGGTGGTGTTGGCGGCCGGGGTCCGCTGTCTGTGGCTGAGGCAACGCAGTGCGGCTTATTTCGTGCTGGCCTTCAGTTGCCTGCTGTTGGCGGCGACCATGACCGGCCTGCGCAGCTTTGGCCTGCTGCCGACCAACTTTATTACCGTCAATGGCATGCAATTCGGCTCGGCGCTGGAAATGCTGCTATTGGCTTTTGCCCTGGCCGACCGTTTCAACGCTATCCGGCTGGACAAGGAGAAGGCCCAGGCCGAGGCACTGGCGGTGAACCGCGAGCTGGTGGAGACGCTGCAGTCGTCCGAGAAGCTTCTGGAAGAGCGGGTGACGCAACGCACCTATCAGTTGAGCGAGGCCAACGAGCGGCTGCTGGAACAGGAAGGCGCGCTACGGCGGGCCATGCACCTGGCCGAGAACGCCTCCAAGCTGAAGTCGGAATTCCTGGCCAATATGAGCCACGAAATCCGCACGCCCATGAACGCGGTGATCGGCATGGCCTATCTGGCGCTCAAGACGGAGTTGAGCGCCAAACAGCACGACTATGTCAGCAAGATCCACAAGGCCGGCGTGTCCTTGCTGACGGTGCTCAACGATGTGCTGGACTTTAGCAAGATCGAAGCAGGCAAGCTGGAGATCGAGCAGATCGAGTTTTCCCTGGACGAGGTGCTGAGCAATGTCGCCAGCGTTACCGGCCAGAAAGCCCAGGATAAGCAGTTGGAATACCTGTTCCAGGTGCCGCCCAATATTCCCCGCCGCCTGATCGGCGATCCATTGCGGCTGGGACAGGTGCTGATCAATCTGGCGAACAATGCCATCAAGTTCACCGAGTCCGGCGAAATCCATCTGGCTTGCCGTCTGGTGGAACACGGTACCGACAAGGTCCGCCTGGAGTTTTCCGTGCGCGACACGGGTATCGGCATGACGCCCGCACAGGCCAATTTGCTGTTCCAGCCCTTTACCCAGGCCGATGGTTCGACCACGCGCAAATATGGCGGGACGGGTCTGGGGCTGACCATCTGCCGGCGGCTGGTGGCGATGATGGGCGGCGAGATCTGGCTGGAAAGCGAAGTGGGTCTCGGTTCCACTTTCCGCTTTACCAGCAGCTTCGGGCTGAGCGGTGAAACCCGCCAGTTGTTGGCCAGCCGCCCGCCCGCCTTGCAGGGCCTGCGTGCGCTGGTGGCCGACGACAATCCGGTGGCGTGCGAAATATTGGCCGATGCCCTGCTGAATCTTTCCATTGGCGCCGATACCGCCCGTGATGGCGCCGAGGCTCTCCTGGCCATCCAGGAGGCGGATGGCGACCAGCCTTACGACGTGGTGTTCTGCGACTGGAAGATGCCGCGCCTGGACGGCATCGAGGTGGCGCAGGCCCTGCGCGAGGCCAATTTGCGCAAGCCGCCCCGTTTCGTACTGGTCACCGCCTTCGGCCATGAGGAAGTTCGCCGCCAAGTCGCCGAGGCCGATGTGGATGGCTTCCTGCTCAAGCCCATCAATCTCTCCAGCCTGGTCGACACCCTGCTGCCGATGTTTGTCGATACCGAGGAGAAGCCCTACCGCCTGGCGCCGCAGAGCGGTCCCGCGCGTTGGGCTGGCTGCCGGGTATTGCTGGCCGAGGACAACGATATCAACCAGCAGATCGCCATCGAACTGTTGGAAAGCGAGGGTTTCGAAGTGGATGTGGCGACCACCGGCCGCGAAGCGCTGGCCATGCTGCATGCCCATCCGGCCGATTATTACCGGCTGGTCCTGATGGACGTACAGATGCCCGATATGGATGGCCATGAAGCCACCATCCGCATCCGCCAACTGAGCCAGTTCCAGGGCTTGCCTATCCTGGCCATGACGGCGCACGCCCTGGTTGAGGAGCGCGAGCGTTGCTTGCGCGAGGGCATGCAGGACAGCATCACCAAGCCGGTTGATCCTGATCAGATGTTCCGTACCCTGGCGCATTGGCTACCGCCGCAAGCCGCCGCCACGGTTACCGAATTGGCGCCCGTCGCTACCTTGCCGGCTGGCGCATTCGCGGCTTTGCCGCAAGTGGACGAGGAGGCGGTCGCCGTACTCGACGGTTTCGATACCGCTGCCGCCTTGGGCCGCATGGGCGGCCGAGTGGAGTTCTATCACCGCATGCTGGCGAAAATGCCCAATGCCCTGGGCGATACCACGCCCCAGCTACACACCGCGCTGGCGGCCAAGGACCGTGCCACCGCCGAGCGGCTGGCCCATACCACCCTGGGGGTGGCGGCCAACGTGGGCGCCGTGGTGCTGGCCGAGCTGGCGGGCCGGCTGGAATTGGCAATCCGCCGCGGTACCGAGGAACCGGATCTGCTAGCCGACTTCGACCGCTGCCTGGGCGAGACCTTGGCGCAGATCAGCTTGCGCTTTCCGCCGGCTTGACGGGTTTTCGCGACGTGGATAAATGTTATATTTGACCGTCGCGCCCCAGCCTGACTAGACTGTGTACTTCCCTTCCACCACCACAGGAGCGTAGCCATGAAGAAATTTGACCTTGCCCTCCTGTCGGTCGCTGCCTGAGCCGTTTCACTTTACCGTTTGCCGTAGCACGGTAGTTTCCTTGTAAGCCAGGTGTCACGCCCGCCCTCGCGCGGCCGACTTCCAACTGTGTTTTCCTCCACACGCGCCCACTGGCTGCGTCGTGGTCCTGCTTGCGCTTGGCGCAAGCGAACAGACCTGGATTACAACGACATCATGATCGATTTCGATTTCGCGGCACTGCGCGGCATTGGGCTGACGCAGCAGATTGTTCAGCAATTTTTTAACCACGACCACACGCTTGCCCACGATGCCCGCCTGATGCGGGTGACCGAGGTACAACGCGATTGCCTGCAGGTTCATGACGGCGAACGTGACCATCAGGCGCGCAGCCTGCCCGGCTTGACCGCCTCATTGCAACAGGAGGGGACAGGCCTGGCCGTGGGCGACTGGGTGATGGTGCAGCAGCGCGCCCATGAGGAACTATGGCTTAGCGAACGGCTGCCGCCCCTCACCCATCTGGCGCGCCGCGCCAATGACGGGCGCCGCCAACCCCTGGCCAGCAATATCGACACGGCCTTGCTGGTGATGGGTTTGGACCATGATTACAACCCGCGCCGGATGGAGCGCTATCTGGCTCTGGTGCAGGCGAGCGGGGTCCTGGCGGTGGTGGTGTTGACCAAGGCCGACATCGGCCAGGACGTGGAAGAGCGCATGGCGGAATTGCATGCGCGCTTGCCGCGCAATGTGCCGGTACATGCCGTCAATGCGCTATCGGCCGATACGCGGGACGAACTGGCGCCGTGGCTGGGCGAAGGCCAGACCTTGGTGATGCTGGGCTCGTCCGGCGCCGGCAAATCCACCTTGACCAATACCCTTACCGGCAGCGATGCCCAGCTGACCGGTGGTGTACGCTCGGGCGATGGCCGTGGCCGCCATACCACCACGGCGCGTTCCCTGCACCGTTGCGAGGGCGGAGCCTGCATCATCGATACACCGGGCCTGCGCACCTGGCGGCCGGATGCCGACGAGCAAAGCCTGGCGGCGACCTTCGAGGATATCGAGTCGCTGGCCGGACAATGCCAGTTCCGCGACTGCCGGCACGAGGAGGAGCCGGGCTGTGCGGTACGTAGCATCATCTCCGCCGACCGGCTGCTCAACTACCGCAAATTGCTGCGCGAGGTCCGTCGCAGCCAGCAGACGCCGTTGGACCGTCAGGCCAACCTGGCCAAATGGAAGAAGATCAGCAAGGCCGGGAAGGAGCGGCAGCGTGATAAGCGGGGCTTGCTTTAAGACCAGGTATCCGCTTGCTTGCTTTCCTCCAGGAAGGCGAGAAAAGCGGCCGTCTTGGGGGCCAGCCAGTCGCGCGCCGGGTAGACCGCATAGATCGGGTAGCCGGTAGGCGGCGGGTAGTCCGGCAGCAGGCTGCGCAGCCTGCCGTCGGCCAGCTCCCGTTTGGCCAGTAGCCGGTCTATCAGCAGGATGCCGGCCCCGGCGCAGGCGGCATCGACCAAGGCGCTGCCGTCATTGAGCTGAATGCGGCCTTGGACCTGGATCTGTATCGGGCCGGCCGGGCTGTCGAAATGCCATTCCCGATAGGCCCGGTTGCCGTCGCTGTAGACCAGGCAGGCATGTCCGGCTAGATCGGCCGGGCTGGTCGGTTCGCCGCAGCGCGCCAGGTAGCTCGGTGCCGCAACCAGTACGCGGGGGCTGTCGGCCAGTTTGCGGGCGATCAGGCTGGAGTCGGCCAGATGGGACACGCGGATCGCCACATCGATCTGTTCCTCGATCAGGTCCACCAGGCGGTTTTCCAGTTGGAGCGCCACGTCCACCTGCGGATAGCGGGTGGTGAAGGCGGCTACCAGCTCCACCATCAGCCGTCTGGCGGCAAAGGGGCAGGTCACGCGCAGCTTTCCCCTGACTTCCTGTCGGTAGGTTTCGGTCAGCAGGGCGATATTGCCCAGCGAGGTGGCAATCCGGCGTGCTTCACCCAGTACCTGTTCACCGATTTCGGTCAGGGCCAGGCGCCGGGTGGAGCGCTGTACCAGGCGCGCGCCGAGCTCGGCTTCCAGCCGCCCCAATTGGCGGGACACCACCGATTTGTCGATATTCAGCCGTGCGGCGGCACCGCTGATGCTACCGGCGTCGATGATGGCGGCAAAGATGGCAAGGCCTTGTGGGTCCAGCATGGCTAGTCAATTGTTGTTTAATTAGCAACAAGCTAATGGGTAATTGAGGGCTAATCAAGCAATAGTTCACGGTGCATACTGGCCTTCATCGCGGTAGTGCCGCTTGGCTGAACCGCTGATTCCCATCCTCCCTGGAGCACATCATGCAACTGATCAACAAGCAGTTCCGCCTTGCGGCCCGTCCGATCGGCGCACCGAAGCAAAGCGATTGGACCTTTGGCGAAACCCCGCTGGGGGAGCCGGCCGATGGCGAAGTACTGGTCAAGATCATGTATATCTCACTCGACCCCGCCATGCGCGGTTGGATGAGCGAAGTGAAGTCTTATATGCCGCCGGTCGGCATCGGCGAAGTGATGCGCGCCTTGGCGGTGGGTCAGGTGCTGGCTTCGCGCCACGCCGGTTTTGCCGTTGGCGACCATGTGAGCGGCATGCTGGGTGTGCAATCCCATGCCTTGGTTCAGGGGCAGATGCTCAACAAGGTCGACCCTGCCCTGGTGCCCTTGCCGGTCTATCTGGGCGTGCTGGGTATGCCAGGTGTGACGGCTTACTTCGGCTTGCTCGATGTCGGCAAGCTGCAAGCCGGCGATACCGCGGTGGTATCCGGTGCGGCGGGCGCCGTGGGCAGTGTCGTTGGGCAGATCGCCAAGTTGAAGGGCGCCCGCGTCGTCGGTATCGCCGGCGGTGCCGATAAGTGCCGATACCTGTTGGACGAACTGGGTTTCGAAGCAGCCATCGATTACAAGGCCGAGAATGTCACGGCAGCCCTGGCGCGGCATTGTCCGCAGGGCATCAATGTGTACTTCGACAATGTCGGCGGCGATATCCTGGATGCGGCCCTGGCCAATCTGGCCCATGGCGCGCGAGTCGTTATCTGCGGCGCCATCTCGCAGTACAACAACACCACGCCGGTACAAGGCCCCGCCAATTATCTGTCCTTGCTGGTCAATCGGGCCAGTATGAGCGGGATGCTGGTGGGCGATTACCTCCCTCGCTGGGGCGAGGCGGTGCAAGCGCTGGCTGGCTGGGTCATGGCGGGCCGGATCAAGCACCGCGAAGACGTGGTCACCGGGCTGGAATCCTTCCCCGATGCATTCGGGATGCTCTTCAGCGGCGAGAATCACGGCAAGCTGGTGCTGCAGCTCAGCGAATAATCCGATAGCGGTGCGCGGCCAGGGACGGGAAGCTACTCCGCCAGGAGAAGCTTGGCAGCCAGCTCCCTGGCGCGCTGCAAGCCGGCTTCGGTTAACCTGACCGACTCTTGCCGGCCTTTGGGATTGGTAATGAGTCCCTGGCTGAAAAGGCTGTCCATTGCATCGAAGTCGATACGCTTCCAGATTCGGCCGTTATCGAACTGCCATATGCCGAGCAATGCCAGCAGCAGTTCTTCGCACTTGGCCTGGTCGAATTTCATTTCAATCTCCTTGGAATATTTTGCGGTGATTCCCGGTGGCGCTTTTGCGTTAGATATGCCGCCGCATCAACACCAAGCCGGCAATCGCGCCCAGTAGACTTATCGTGCCGACGTACCAGGCGGGTGCCATGGGGCTCCAATCGAGCATGACGGTGAAAAACAGCGGCGTGAGTCCGCCGAATACGGCGCAGGCCAGGTTGTAGGAAAGCGAGAGCCCGCTGAAGCGAATGTCGGGCGGGAAGGCTTTGACCATCAGGTAAGGCACCACGCCTACCACGCCGGCAAAAAAAGCGGTGACGGCGTAATTGAGTTGGAAGTCGCGCACGCCGGCGGCCAATTGCGAGTAGAACCAGTACTGGCTGAGCAGCAGGCCCAGGCAGAAGATCAGTAGCGTCCTGCCGCCACCCAGGCGGTCAGCCCCGGCGCCGGCCAATATGCAGCCTGCGGTCAGGCAAACGATGGCTAGATTATTGGCCTGCAAGGCTACGGCGGGCGGCACGGCGTATAGCTTCTGCAACATGCCGGGCGTCATCAGGATAAGTACCAGGATGGCGGCCGAAAACAGCCCGGTGAGCAGGAAGCAGCGCACCACGCTGCCGCGATGGGCGCGCAGGACCTTGCGCAAGGGGATTTCTTGCGCCAGGGTTTTGTGCTGCTGCATCTGCAGGAAAACCGGTGTTTCGTGCAACCAGCGGCGCAGGTACACCGCCAACATGCCGAACACGCCACCCAGCAGGAAAGGAATGCGCCAGGCCAGGTCGAGGATGACTGCCGTGCTGTAGACGCTGTGGATCCAGGTGGCCACCAGGGAGCCCAGCAGGATGCCCAGCGTAAGGCTGCAGGTAAGGAAGCCGCAGGCCAGGCCCATATACTGCCGGGGGACATGCTCGGCTACGAATACCCATGCGCCAGGGACCTCGCCGCCAATGGCGGCGCCTTGCAGGAGCCGCAGGGCCAGCAGCAGCAGCGGCGCCATGGCCCCAATGCTGGCGTAGGTCGGCAGCAAGCCGATCAGCAGGGTAGGTGCCGCCATCAGAAAGATACTGAGCGAAAACATCCGTTTGCGGCCGAGCAGGTCACCGAAGTGCGCCATCACAATGCCGCCCAGCGGCCGGGTCAGGTGGCCGGCGGCGAAGATGCCGAATGTCTGCAGCTGGCGCATCCATGCCGGCATCTCGGGCGGGAAAAACAGTTGCGCGATGATGGCGGCGAAGAACACAAAGACGATGAAGTCATAGAATTCCAGCGCCCCACCCAAGGCGGACAAGGCCAGCGTCTTGCTGTCGCGACGGGTCAGGTGCCGGGTCGGCATCAGCAATGCCGCGCTATTCATGGTGTTTAGCATGTCTATCCTGTTCTCCGGGGCCGGGACGGCGAAATACCTGAATGGTCGGAGATGTTCGCAACTTGCCGGAGGGTGGTCCACCCGGTGATCACCTGAAGCGGTGTATAAATAATTCGGTGCATATGCATATTTCCAGTAATGAATAATATTACCAATAACTTCATTGTGAAATAACACCAGTCAATCGATATGGGCGAATGAATACACCTTGGTGTAGCCTGCTGCTGGCAGTGCCCAATAATTCAATATCAGGAGAAGGAAATGAAAAAAATCGCGATAGGCCTGTGCCTGTCTTTTAGCCTTGCCCACGCTTCCCCGATTACGCTGGCCACCGGGAATGTGCAGATTACATTTGACGATGCCTCCAGCTATGAAAGCGAAGTAATGAACGGCTTCGGCAATATCATTCAGACCGATCTGCCGGTATTCGCGGGCGTAGGCAATGGCTTGAGGTTGACGCCGGCATTGTATAACTCGATCGGTGGTTCGGGTTTTTGGGAGGAGGGCTTGTTACGGATTTCCTTTCGCGATATCAGTTTTTCCGCACAAGCTGGATATGCAATAACCGGATACCGGCTTTCATTTTCCGGGCAGGCGGATAAATACAGTGCCGGCAGTTTCAATCACCAGGGGGGCGGTATCGGGTCTGTCAGCTTTTCGGGCAGCAACTATACTTATTCCAGCCTGATCGGCGTGGACGCATTGGAAAACAGCAGCTATGCCATTTTGTCGCTGTCGGCGCCCTATGTCGCCAATGATGACGGCACCGCCTCGGTGTTCGGACTGGCCAGCGGCAGCATAGAAAACTTCACGATCGAGGCGGTCACCCAGCCGGTGCCGGAGCCTGAAAGCTACGCCATGCTATTGACAGGCCTGGCGGGTATCGGCCTGTTGGCCCGCCGCCGGGGCAGGGCCGAAGCGGCCGGTTGAGCACTTCATGGCCAGCCTGGGGGGGGCTGGCCAGGGCGGCAACATGGTGTAAAAAAATATGCGACGGAATACTTGAAACCTTTTGGGAGCGTTCCCATCTTGTTTTACAGCAGGTGCTCAACCGAGGCCTGCATAAACCGTATCGCTTGAACTTCAAAGGATATCACCATGACTGCCTACGATTTTACCCCCGTGTACCGTACCGCCATTGGCTATGACCGCCTGGTGCAAATGATCGACGATGCCATGCGTCGCGATACGCAATCCAGTTACCCTCCCTACAATATCGAAGTACTGGCCGATGATAAGTACAAGATCACCATGGCCGTGGCCGGGTTCGATCGCGCCGAATTGGATATTGAAGTTGAACAGAATACATTGAAGGTGGTGGGTCGGAAAGCGCATCGGGATACCGAGCCCAATTATCTGCATCGAGGGATTGCCGCGCGCAATTTCGAACAGATTTTCCACTTGGACGATCATGTGAAGGTAGAAGTCGCCGGGCTGAATAATGGCCTGCTGACCATCGAACTGAAGCGTGAAATTCCCGAGGCGCTGAAGCCGCGCAAGATACTGATAGATGCTGCGGATAATGTGCATACGCTGGAACGCCGCGCCGCCTGATCGAACCAGTTGTCACCAGAAAGCCGGGCAAGGGATTGCCCGGCTTTTTTGCGGCTCTCGAAACCGGCATATCGGCGGAGTCGAACGACGGAAGTAGGCGCCTGCTTGGGGCGAGTGCCGCGCTCAATCCAGCGCTAATGCGAGAACACTTCCTCGACACTGCTGGCCGAAAATACCTGCTTGGCCCAGCCGTCCAATTGCTCGGAGGTGGCACAAGCGAGTCGATTCTCAACCCAGTCCGGCAGCTGGCCATACCTGTGCTGGAGCAAGCTGCGCAGCATTTTGGCTTCGCCCCTTGCTTCGCCCCTTGCTTCGCCCTTTTTTACAAACTCCTCAGCCCAGAGGTCCATCTTGTTCGTCATCATCGCTTCGACTCCTTGCAAATCGCTTATCTCGTCCAACTGAGCCGCCGGCCAGTCCAATTGCGGGAACTTGGAGGGTATCAATACCCGGGTAATCCAGTCTTTCAAGACTTGCCTCAGCCCTTCATGCTCCGGCGCCGCCAAATATCGCTTCAAACCGCGTATAACCCTGCGCCCGGCTTCCGGGTTGTCGGCATTTTCCAGCCGGAAGATATCCGCCACCACATTCTCCAAGCCATGCAAATCTTGCTCCTGAAAGGCACCTTGGTCCAATAGCATATAACGCATGTGCGGGCGGAAATCAGGTAGCTTGCCAGGGCCGGCTTCGATCAGTTCATCCAGTTCCAGCGGCGCACTCCAACGCGGCGCGCCGTTGTACAGCACGATAGGAAGGACAGGGGGCAGCTTGCCGCTCTCCGTCAAAAGCTGGCGCTTCGGGTCCTTGCAGAGGTCGAGATACAATTGCGTCACATAGCTGGCCACCCGCAGCGCCATGGTGGAATCGATCGTGGATTGAAATTCCACCAGCAGGCAGATGTAGAGCTCCTGGTCCGCTAGCCGCACCTTCCATACCGTATCGGTCATCTTCCGACGCCAGCGGTCGGTGACAAAGCTGCCATTGATTTGCTCCAGGGTGGAGAAATCCAGCTTTTCTACCCATTCCTCGTCGATAAACTCGCGAAGCAGATCCTCTACCGCGCGCGGAATGGAGAACATGGACTTGTAGGCAGCGTCATGATCGAACATTGCACGAGATTGCCTAGGTCGTGCGGGGCGGGGAATACGGCTTTTGCCTGAATATCACACAAGATCCGGCAACTGAACTTAGGAAAACCTGCCGCGCAGCTAGGGAGCAGTATCTGTTGCGCAGTCAGTAGTTGATCGTCAACGCGGCAGTGATGGTTCGCTCGGCTTCGATCGCCTGCTGGGTAATCGAGGTGCGAAATTCCGCATGGCCGCGATCGAACAGATTCTGTGCTTTCAACGACAACTCGACATGGCGATTGGGTTGGTAGGCCAGCCTTAGGTCCACTGCGGTATAAGCGGGTATCGATACCGCATGGAGCGCACCGATATGGCGTACGAACAGGTCGAGTTCATGCGCGCTGCCGAGGTTGAGGCTGGAGCGTAGCTTCCACTGCCAGCGAGGATCGATGCCGACGGCATTTGGCGCAAGCACCAGTCCACGGCGGTGGCGGAAATGCTGCCGCTGCGTGCTGGCGCCCGCGCTGAGCCGCCAGCTGGGCGTGGCCTGGTAACTGCCCCAGGCTTCCAGTCCACGGCTACTGCCGTCGATTCCGTTGCCAAGCTGCACGCTACGGTCGGTTTGCATCTCCTGGCTGCGTAAGCCGCGATAGCGGCTGTAGTGGGCGGTCAGCGAATAGGAAAGCGCGGTACTCGGCTGTTCGCGGTACCCCAATTCGACGGTGTTCGCGATTTCGGACTGGAATTCTGGACCACCCGCATATTGAAAAGGGGGGGTGGACGGCGCAAAAAAATCGCGGTCTATGCGCGACGGCGCCCTTGCCGTGCGTGAAATCCCGCCCCATACCAAGGCATCGTTTTCCCGCTTCCAGGCCAGGCGCACGCTGGGCATGAAATCGAAATGGGTGTAGCTGTTGCTGGCCAGCCTGGCGCCGGCTGTCAGGCGCAGGCGTTCGGCCAACTTGGTTTCTCCCTGGACGAACAGATCGAACCAGCGCAACCGCCGATGGGCGGGCAGAAAGGCCAGAACCTTGCTATTTTCCACCTTGTCCCAGGCCTGCCGATAAGAGCCGCCCCAACTGACTTGTCTTTCATCGTCCAATGGCACGGTGTGCTGCCATTCCAGATCGATGATATCCAGCTTTTCCTTAAAAAGGCCGGGGTAGTCGCGATAACTATGGTCATAGTAGCCTTGCAGGCGCAGTGCCGAGCCATTGTTCAGCTGTCGGTTCCATTGCCCCTGCAGATTGCTGCCCTCGGTATGCCGACGCCCGGGTAGGGCTTGCGCCAAACTGGCACGATAAGAATCGCCTTGCAGGGTGAAGCCGTCTTCCGCGTTGCCCCAGTCGGTGCGAAAACCGAAGCGGCCGTCCTCCCAGTCATCGGTGTGGTCACGGCCGCTGGGGCTGCGGCTAGCCGTGCGCTGCCGATATTTGGCATAGATACGGTAAGGGGCGCCACTGTCCAGGCGACCGCCATGCCTGGCCGCGATATGGCGGTCTTTGCCGCCGAGGGCGAAATAGCCCAATTCGCCCACGCTATCCTCGGCGCGGCGGGTAATGATATTGATCACGCCATTGACGGCATTGGCGCCCCACATGATGGCGCCCGGCCCGCTGATGACTTCGATGCGGTCGATATCCCGCATCATCACATCCTGCGCATCCCAGAACACGCCGGAGTACAGAGGTGTGTAGACGATGCGGCCATCGATCAGTACCTGCAGCTTGTTGGAGGTGCTGGTGTTGAAGCCGCGGGCGCTAATCGCGTATTGATAAGCGTCGATCGCGGCGACCTGGAGATTGGGCGCCAGCCGCAAGGCTTCCGGCAAGCTATTGGCGCCGGATCGGCGGATATCGTCTTGGGAGATCGCGAAGACGGAGGCGGCTGCATCCGCCAAGCGTTCGCGCCGTTTGGATACCGAGGTGATCTCGAAGTTGGCCAGCTGCTCCAGGGAAAGATCGGCCAAGACCAGGGGGCGGGCCTGCACGCCGACACATAGGCCGATACTCACCGTGAGCGGAAGCAACGCTCGGTGGATCGAGCGGACGCCATACCGGAAGATAGCGAGGGTCGAAACAGATCGGCGCGAAAGGCCGTTGCTCGACCCGGTCGGCGTGTATGCGGTATTGGCCACGGTTTCCTCCGCAGGCTTGGTATCCGGTCTGCACAGGCGGCACGCCCTGTTGGCTTGCTAGGAGGCTGGAAATCCGTCCCCTTGCACATGCCGACTGCGCAGCGAATCACTATTCGTGTTTCTTCACGATAGTGCCAAGACTGTAAATCTCCAACCGCCGCCCTATTCTTGCTACCAACGGAAGGTAAGTTGCCGGGACCCTTCACCTACCCGCAGTCCCTGCGCATGTTGTACGCCTTGGTAGTCGGCCACGACTTGGTACCTGCCGGTCGGCAATTGCAGTAGGCAACTGGGACCGTCGGCATGGATACGCAGTGGTTGCGGCAGTGCATCGCCGCTGACGGTGAGATCCACGTCGGCGACATAGGCACCACGGGCGCCCTCGATAAACTTCAGGTCCACGTTGGCGTTTTGCCGTTCCGCCTTGATCACTTGCATATTGTCGTCGCCCACGCCGCCACAGAGGTATTGGACGCCATTGTCGGACTGCCAGGTTGGGGCTTCGGCCATCGCGAACACTGCCGTTGCCGCAAAAATTGCATGGATTGATCGCATCGTCGTTCCTTTCCATATCTTCACACCCGCTGGCCAGGCATCGCCAAGCCGGGTGGCGTTTGTCAGAGGATGCCGAAGAGCCGCAATAGAATCAGGATGCCGATGGGTACCCCTAGAAGCCATAGCAAGATCATTCTCAACATGGTCTATCTCCTTGTTTGCAAGCGTTTCATTGCCTTGGCGTGCAGCCACGACGGCTAGGAACATATGAGCAGATGGCGTGCCTGCCCTATGGCGCGTTTGTCCAATTTTCGCTGCGCGGGCGGGGTCGCCATCGTCTAATCTTGTTTGCATGGGTTGCGGATGACCAACCGGTGGGTGAGCGCACAATGCACCGCTGTTTTGCCGTATTGCTTTATCTGGCTTTGGGTCTGCCGGCCCAGGCGGCGATCAAGGGCTGCATCTCCGATGTCCTGTTGCCGCCTTTCGGCTTTTTCGAGCAAGGTAGCGTCAAGCAGGAAGTCGTCGGCCTGGGCGTGGATGTGCTGCAGGCGATATTGCGGCGCGAGGGCCAGCCGCCGGCCGAGATTTCGGTACTGCCATGGCGGCGCTGTCTGCGCCTGGTGGAAGCCGGCGCCCTGGATATCGTCCTCAATGTGCCGACCGCCCAGATCAATCCCAAGCCCTATTTCATTACCGAGCCGTATTACGCGGTGCACAGCATCTACTTCTATTCAAGCAAGCTGCACCCGACCGGTATTCGCCTTGGCAATCTGGAAGACCTGAAGCGCTACCAGGTATGCGGGCTGTTCGGCTATAGCTTCGAGGGCTACGGCATAGACAGCAATACGGTCGATACCGGTTCGAAAGACTATGCATCCTTGATCCGCAAACTGCATGCGGGACGTTGCGACCTATTCATCGACAAGCGAGAAATCGTGGCGGGCATGTATCTGCTCGATCCCAAGTTGCAGGCGCAAATCATCGATACCGTACTGGTCAGCCAGCCCCTGCCGGAGGATTCGCCCATGCAGTTCCATTTCGCCGTGGGCCGGCGCAGTCCGGGCGGTGAAGCACTGCGCAAGCAGCTTGACGTGGGCATTATCGAAATGACACAGCGTGGTGAAATTGCCAAGATGATGGCGCGCTACTTGCGCTAAGGAGAGGTTGGCTGCGGCTGCCTGGGGAACGGTGATGGCGAAGTGCTTGTGGCTGCTTGTTTTGGCATTGCATGGCCTGGCCCATGCCGATGAACCGACTACTGCCTGGAAGTTCAGCGGCTTTGGCACGCTGGGGCTCACCCAGCACAATTCCGATCATGCCAGCTATCGCAGCAATGCCCAGCAGGCCAACGGGATAGCGAACGAGTGGTCGCTTAAGAACGATACGGTGCTGGGCGTACAGACGCGCTATCAAGCTTCCGACACCGTGGATTTCACCCTGCAGCTACTGTCCCGCCATGGACCCCGCAATAATTTCGATCCGCAGGTGGACTGGGCTTATATGGCCTGGCACGTCACCCCGTCGCTGAACCTGCGGGCAGGCCGTTTTATCGCGCCGGTGCTGATGGCGTCGGACTACCGCAACGTCAACTACAGCAACCCGTGGATACGTCCGCCATTGGAGGTCTATGGCCTGTTGACCCTGAACAATGTGGATGGGATCGATGCCATCTATCGCGGCAGCCTGGGCAAGCTGACCTATGCGCTGCAACCCTTTCTGGGACAGTTCAAATTGCCGCTGGGCGCCGGCCGCTCCATCCACTACCACCGCATGCGCGGGATCAACTCCAGCCTGCAGGCGGAGGATTGGATGTTCCGGTTGGCCTATATGAAGAGCGATCATTCCCTGGTCGATGAGTTCGGCATACCTTACCGGGTGCTCCGTTCCCAGATCGCGGCCCCCGCCTGCGGGCTGGCGGGAAGGCCCGGCCCCGGCTGCGAAACCGTCTATCCCGGCTACGCGGCCGTGGCCCAGGCGCTCGACGTGGAGCACAAGCGTTCCAATGTGCTGGCCGTGGGTGGCAGCTATGACGACGGTGACTGGGTGGTGCAGGGCGAGTTCGTTCGCCGCATGGCCGGGTCGGTGGTTGCTTCCGGGCAGTCCTGGTATGTGGGCGCGGGGCGGCGGATAGGAGAGTGGATGCCTTATGCGGTGCTGGCACGGCATTGGGCGGATACGCAGCAATATGTGCTCAAGCCGGCGGCCGCGTATGCAGGGAGGCCGGATCGGGTGGTGCGTAACTCATCCACGGATCAGTCCAGCATCTCCATCGGCCTGCGGCGTGAGCTGGGCCGCAATCTCGCCATAAAGGGACAGATCGATTGGCTCAAGCCGGAGCCGGGCCGCTACGGGGGGACGTTCGGCAACGGCAACTTGTTTCCCAATGTGCCGCCGCCTACCGGGAAGTTCCTGTCGGAATATGGCGCCATACGGGTCATGACCGTATCGCTGGATTTCATGTTCTGAGCGGAGATGGCCATGCAAAACGCACGCTCGACCTCGCCGCTTTCCCGCCACCGCTGGTGGGCCTTGCCCTTGTCCCTGGCCTTTTGGGGTTTGCCGGTATTGGCCGAAGACTGGCTGTTGGTGGCCGATGGTAAAAGCAAGTTGGGTAAACTCAGTCCCGAACAGGCCGCCAGTCTTTACCTGGGCGCCCTGGCCGAAATTCCCGGGGCGGGTAGAGTCATTCCCCTCGACCAGGCCGAGACCTCCATGCTTTACCTGCAATTCCATGCCACGGTAACCAGGAAGACGCCGGCTCAACGCTTGGCCTACTGGTCGAAGATGTTGTTCAACGGCAAGGGCGAACCACCGCGCCAATTGTCGAATAGCCAAGAGGTGATCAAGCTGCTGCGCGGCAACCCCAGCATGATCGGTTACATCGAAAAATCGGCGCTGGATGGGTCGCTGAAGGTATTGCTGGCCGGAAGGCCTTGAACGGGCATGGGCTTGATCAGCATTACCCGATCAGTACATGGTTTTCATGCTTTTCACCGTCCAGTTCGAAGTAGCTTGTCCCATTCCGCACAAATCCATGCTTCCGGTAGAAGTCCATTGCACGCCTATTGCGCGCATTTACCGTGAGCCAGATCTCGGCATCGCCACTACGCGACTGCGCAATCTGGCGACATTGCCCCAACAGCATGGAACCCAGGCCCGCTCCCGTGAAATGTTCTTGCACATAGAGCGTGGCCAGCTCGGTGCCCTGTCTCCCGTCTGGCCTGGCGGCTTGAAATGCCAGCGTCGCGTAGGCCAGCAAGGCATTGCCGGATTCGGCCACCAGCACCTGGGCATCGGTGCGCGCGAGTAGGGACAGGAAGTTGGCCGGCGTAAATTCCTGCAGGACATACCGGGCCAGCGAGGGCGTCACCCCATCGGTTGCGTAGGTGTGCAACCAGACTTGGGTTGCCAGCGCGGCCAGGCTGTCCGCATCGACGGCGACCGCCGGGCGCGCGCTTACTTCCAATGCAACCGCTCCACCTTGTAACTGTCGTTCGGGGTAGGCTCCACGCCCAGGAGCGTCTTGTCGTACACCACCATGGGCATCGCGTAGGCTAGGGTGGTGAACGGGACTTCATCCGCCAGCAGCTTTTGTATTTCGATATACAGCTTGGCACGGGCGGCCTGGGTGGTGGCGTTGCGGGCGCCGTCCAGTGCGGCATCGGCCTTGGCATTGCACCACTGGGCGAAGTTGTAGCCGTTCCTGGTTGCATCGCAACCGGCCAGGTTGCTGTAAAAGCCGTCCGGATCCAGGGCGCCGCTCCAACCGCTGAGCATGGTCGGCGCATCGCCGGCGCGGGCGCGTTTGACCAGTTCCACCCACTCCATGCTCTGCAGGGTCAGTTTGACGCCCAGCTTGGCCCAGTCGGCCTGGATCAGTTCGGCGGTCAGCCGAAAATTGGGATTGGTGCCGGAGCCGCCTGGGCGTACCCACATTTGTGCTTCGAAGCCTTGCGGGTAACCGGCATCGGCCAGCAATTTGCGCGCGGTGGCCAGGTCCGGCGTGGCCGGTTTTTGCGTTTCCACGCCCCACAAGCTGCGGGGCGAATACGGGGTGGCAGCAATCTCGGCACGTTCGTCGAAGACACTCTTCACGATGGCGGCACGGTCGATCGACATGGCCAGCGCTTGGCGCACCCGCTTATCGTCGAAGGGTTTTTTGCCGACATTGAAGAACAGCTGGCTGCTGGTCTGGATACGCAGCGGCTTGCCGGTCAGTTTGCTGCTGGCCAGCAGTTTCGGCAGGTCCTGCGGCTTGATGTTGTCGGCCAACTGGCACTCGCCGGCCAAGAGCTTCTGCGCCCGTACGACCGGATCGGGGACGGTGCTGATCAATAGCTTGGCGATGGCCGGTTTGCCGCGCCAGTAATCGGTATTGGCGTCATAGCGAATCTGCGCGCCCTTGTCGAATTTGCGGAAGACGTAGGGGCCCGTACCTACCGGCAGGCTGGCCAGCTGGGTCGGCGTGCCGGCCTTGTCCAGTTGCAGGGCATACTCGGCCGAAACGATGGACAGGGCCGGGTGGGCGAATCGTTCCAGCAGCGGCGCATAGGGCTTGGTGAGGGTCAGCCGGACGGTATGTTCGTCGAGTTTTTCCACCGCCTTGAACAGATTGTTCCAGTCGCCCGACAGTGCGTAGGGAAAGCCGCCGGGCGCCGCCTTGGCGCCGGGGTGCTTAGCGTCGATCTGCCGTTGGATACTCCACAGCACATCATCGGCGTTGAAGTCGCGGCTGGCTTTGAACCAGTCGGTGCGCTGCCACTTCACGCCGCGCCGCAACTGGAATGTGTAGACCAGGCCATCCGCCGAGATATCCCATTTCTCCGCCAGACCGGGGCTGAACTTGAATGGACCCGGTTCATACTCGATCAGATTGTTGTAGATCTTGTAAGCCGAGGCTGCCTGGGTGGTGTTGTTGGCGCTTTGCGCCGGATCGAAGCCATCCGGGTCGGCATCGGCGCAGATCACCAAAGGCTTGGCCGCCATGGCGGTTGAACCGACGAGCAGGAGCAGGACAAGGGGCAGGGTGCGCATGGGCAGGCTCGGGGGGAGGATTAGGGAATCCCGCTATCGTAACGGGTGTTCGCCTAGGTCTCTATATAACAAAAGGTAATTTCAATCGGATTCGTGGTCACAGCCACGATGGCCGGCTAATAGTGCGCAATCGCCTTGACGCTGCCGTCCACGGCGGCCTTGTCGATATAACCGATGCTATTGGGATTGCTCGCCACGAATTTTTTGACGTCGGCACTGCTACCGATTTCCTTCGGCGCGACGGCCTTGCCGGTGAACTGCAGCTTGGCGCGGAATGCCCGCACGGCGGTCGCGCTCTTGTTCAATGCCCGGGTGCTGAATTCGTCCCGAAGGGGACCCGCGCTTTGCTCCACGGGGATGACCACCTGGCCATTGGCAAAACTATTGCTTTTGCCCAGGAACAGCTGGGCGATTTCATCGGCGGACAAGGTCTCCACACCGGCCTGGGGGTGGACGATCACCGCGATCTCGGTCGCCTGGGCAGCGCCGGCCAGCAATGCAAGCAGGGCACAATGACGGAGTTTCATATTGCCCCTCATTAGAAGACGAAGTCAGCGGCGAGGCTGTAGACATTGACGGATTTCCCGTCGGCCGGCTTCAGCATCCAACTGTCGCGACCCCTTTCCGTTCGGATGCGGTCGAACTGGGCTTTCAGGGCGATATTTCGATACACATCCCAGCGCACGCCCACACCGGTGGTTTTTTGGGTGCCCGCGCCGGATACGCCCCTGACGATGGACTTCAGCCCCGCCAGCTCCGGCGAAGGGGCAAGCAGAGAGTCGGCCGCGGTGTTGCGATGGCCTTGCACCGCGGCGTGGGTGAGATAAGGCATGACGGTGCCCAGGCGATAGCCGAGCGTGGCATACCAGCCGTCGGTATCGCCGATAAAGCTCTCCACCCGGCGCTGGGTGTATTCGGCCTGCACCAGCCAGGTATCGTCGTCGAAGGCCAGTCCTACGCCGGCAAAGGAGGTTTTCTTGGCGCGTGTTTCCAAGGCGGCGGCGGCGTCGCGCCACTGTGCCAGTCCGGGAATCCGGCCGACATCGCGCATCGCTTCGAATAGGCTGTCCAGCGACGGACTCTCGCCATCCAGGCGGGAGTACATATAGCCGGCGCGGAACAGCCAGGCGCCGTATTCGTAAGTAGAGTTGAGCCCAGCCATTTTGCGCAGTTTGACGTCGAAGTCTGGCCGCAGCCTGGATGGCGCCAGTCCGAAATAGGGTTGCAAGCGCGCGGTACCGCCGCCCAGCTTCCCGCTCCAATTGGCATCGATACCGTCGAAATAAGAGGACGCAGCCTGCGAATAGACATCGACCGGGGGGCGCACCCAGGGCGAGGCATAGCCGACATTGCGGGAATCGGAAATCAGGAACAGGGGCGTGCCCATCCGCCCGGCGCGGAAGGACCAGGCTTGATCGAGCCGGTACTTGATATTGGCCCACTCCAGTTCGGGTTTGAAATTACCGTCGCGATTCTTTTGCGCCAGGGCCTGGATGGTCAGGCTGAAGGCATCGTCGAATCGGTAGTCCAGCTGTAGCGCCAGGCGAGAATCCACACTGAAATCCAGCGTTTTCCCCGCACCGCTGTTTTGCCGCAGGTCGCGTACGAACTGGGCGGAATCGGTGTTGATCCTGACTGCGCCCAGGGTGCCGAAGCCGGACATGGTCAGGTCGCCTACGTCCGCCCGGGCGGCGCCCGGGAAAACCGCCGCCGCAACGATGGCCATGGTCTTCCATCTTGTCATTGCCGCCTCCTGGCGTTCGAGCATTCCTAGGCACTGTAGACAAGCATGGCCCATACACAAACCGGCGAGGACGCGTCGCGACTACTCTTTCTTGGCTTCGGGCTCGAACCAGCTGGCATTCGGCAGCCGCGCGAAAACCCGCTTCAACCCTTCGCCCCAGCCTTTTTGCAGGAGGTGGAAATAGGGATCATCCTGGTCGATCCGCTGCGGCTTGGCCTGGCAGAAGGAATTGGCCTGGTAGAGCAGCATATCGATCGGCAGGCCCACCGACAGATTGCTGCGCAGGGTGGAATCGAAGGAGATCAAGGTGCACTTGGCGGCTTCGATCAAGGAGGTGTGATGGCGCACCACCCGGTCGATGATGGGTTTGCCGTATTTGGACTCGCCGATCTGGAAGTAGGGCGTGTCGAAGGTGGCTTCGATGAAATTGCCCGGCGAATAGATCTGGAACAGGCGCGGCGCCTCGCCCCGGATCTGGCCGCCCAGCAGAAAGTCGCCGCCGAAATCCACACTTTGGCCGGCACCCTGGTAGCAGCCATCGCGGGCGTAGACTTCCTTGCTGGTGGTGCCGACCAGCACGGCCGCATCGTACATGCTGGTGACGTTGCGCAGATTGGGGCGGTCCTGGTCCACGCGCTGCCGCAGCAAGCTGACCACGCTTTGCGTGGTGGCCAGATTGCCGGCGCTGAGCAACACGATCAGGCGTTCGTCCGGCTGTTCGAACAGGTGCATCTTGCGGAAGCTGGCAATGTGATCGATGCCGGCGTTGGTGCGCGAATCGGAGGCAAATAACAAACCGGCCTCCAGTCGCATAGCGACGCAGTAGGTCATGGCGGTAGTCATTTTTGCAGTGGGATAGTGCCAGTGTAGCCTAATCCTGCGGACCCACGTCCAGGTGCAGCTGCCAATATCCCACATCGATCCAGCGCTCGAACTTGTAGCCGACCTGTTCAAACCGCGCGACTCGGCGGTATCCCAATTTTTCGTGCAGGGCCACGCTGGCGGTATTGGGCAGGGCGATGCCGCCGATCACGGTATGGCAGCCGATCTCGCGCAAGCGGGCCAGCAGGCAGCGATATAGTTCGCTGCCCAGCCCCAGCCGCTTGGCGGTAGGGGCCAGGTAGACCGAACTTTCCAGCGCATAGCGATAGGCTGAGCGGGCCCGCCACTTGGCGGCATAGGCATAGCCCTGCAACTGGCCATCGCGTTCCGCCACCAGCCAGGGCAAACCGGCGGCCAAGGTGTCGCTTATGCGATCCGCCATCGCGGCGACGCTGACGGGCGTTTCCTCGAAGGTGATGACGCTGTCGAGCACATAGGGGTTGTAGATCGCGGCGATGGCGGCAGCATCCGCCGCGCAAGCCGACCGTATCGTGAATGGGGCGGTCTCGGCCGAGTCGGCAGGCCGCGGCGTGCCGGCGTCTCCCAAGCGTTTGAAGTAGATGGCGGTAGGGCGCAACTGGCCGTCCGGATTGCGGGCAAAGTCGGGGATTTCACCCACCCGGCTATAGCCAAGCGCGCTGTAGAAGCCTTCCGCGCCGGACCCTGCTTCGGTATCGAGATACAGCAAGCCACGGCCAAGTCGGCGCGCCTGATTTTCCACCGCGGCCATCAGGCGGGCGGCGATGCCCTGGCCGCGCCAGTCGCTGTGCACCATCAATTTTTGGACTTCGGCGCGATTGTCGCCGTTGGCCCGGCCGCAAAGGGACAATTGCACGGTGCCGACGATGCGGCCTTCCGCGCGTGCGATCCACAAGCGCAGCTCGGCGGGCGGTGTCGCCAGTATCGACTGCCAATAGCCGTAGGCCGTGTCGGTGGATAGGGGAGGCATAAAGCCCAGACTGGCGCCGCCTTGCACCGCGTCGCACAGCAGGGCGGCCAAGCCCTTTGCCGTGGCGGCCATGTCTTTTGCCGTCGCCGTATCGTCCGCGCCGGTGAATGGTTCGATATGGAGTGTCGCGCGATCGTACATAAGCCGGGCCCTGTCGAAAGAAGGGCAATACGCAAATGTCGTGCCGAACAAGCCGGGTGCGTAGCGACGGTCGAAAAACACGACCGTCGCCATGGCGATGCACTGGTTTGGTGCTGATTGGCAGGTGACGGGCGCAGCGTGGTGCGCGGTGCCGTCAGCCAAAGGGGAGGGCAGGCTACAACTGCATGGACTTGATTTCGTAGAATTCGTGGATACCGAAATCACCCCATTCGCGGCCATTGCCCGATTGCTTGTAACCACCCAGCGGGGCGTCATAGTTGAAATCGCCGCCGTTGACGTAGCAACCGCCCGCGCGGATCAGCCGGGCGATACGGATGCCTTCTTCCTTGGTGGCGGCCCATACGCCGGACGATAGGCCATAGACGCTGTCGTTGGCGATATCGATGGCTTCGTCCAGGGTGCTGTAGGGGATCATGCAGATGACCGGCCCGAAGATTTCTTCCTGGGCAATGGTCATCTTGTTGTGTACATCGCGGAAGATCGTCGGTTTGACATAGGCGCCGCGCGACAGCCCTTCCGGCCGTTCGACCCCGCCGGTCACCAGCTTGGCGCCTTCATCCAGGCCCTTCTGAATGTACTTGAGCACGGTCTCGCGCTGGCCCATCGAGCTCATCGGACCGACATAGGTATCCTTGTCCATCGGGTCGCCGACCTTCAGGCCCTCGGCCACACGCTTGGCGATCTGCACCGCTTCTTCGTAGCGGGACGCCGGGACCAGCATGCGGGTCAGGGCGATGCAGGTCTGGCCGGTATTGATCATCACATCGCGCACGCCGGAGCCGACGGCCTGTTCCAGCGGGGCGTCCTCGGTGATGATAAAGGGCGATTTGCCGCCCAATTCCAGGCACACGCGCTTGATGGTCTCGGCGGCGAGCCGCTGGATGCGGCGGCCGGTGCTGGTCGAGCCGGTGAACGACACCATGTCCACTTCGGGGTGGGTCACCATGGCATCGCCCAGCTCGCCGCCCTTGCCGGTGATCAGATTGAATACGCCGGCCGGCAGGCCGATCTCGGCCACCGCCTCGGCGAAGATCAGGTCTTGCAGCGGCGTGACCGAGGAGGGTTTTAGCACCATGGTGCAGCCGGTGGCGAGGGCGGGGGCAACCTTGCCGATCAATTGGTATAGCGGGTAGTTCCAGGGTGTGATGAAGGCGCAGACGCCGACCGGCTCGCGCACGATCAGCGAGTTGTTGACCTGCTTCTCCACTTCCATTTCAAAGGCCCGTTCGGCGAAGTTCTTCAGCGCCGATACGCAATTGACCTGGATCACCTTGGCGATTTCCAGCGGGCAGCCCATGGATTGGGTGATGGCCAGGGCCAGCTCGTCCTTGCGCTTTTCCAGCGCGGCATGCAGCTTGCGGATGTAATCGGCCCGCTCGGCGGCGCTGGTGCGCGACCAGGCCGGGAAGGCGGCGCGGGCGGCGGCAAAGGCGCTGTTCAGATCGTCCAGGTCGGCATTGCAGGTCTGGGCGAAGGCTTCTTCGGTGGCAGGGTTATGGATGGCGGTGAAGCCACTGCCATGCGGTGCGCGCCATTCGCCGTTGATGAACAGTTTGTCGTAGCATTTCATTGCAAGATTCCTCGTCGTGGATACGGAAGAAAATGGGCGGCACGGTGAGCCGCCATGAAGGTAACGGCGCCGGTCCTAAAAACTCGGCGTTGAATTGGGGCTGACCAGGCTGGCGCTGACGATCTCGGCTGTTTCGCTGCCCAGGTTGCGGAAGCGGTGCGGCAGGGTGGAATCGAAGTAATAGCCTTCGCCCGGTTTCAGTACGCGGCATTGCTCGGCCACGGTCAGCTCGATCTCGCCCTTCACCACCATGCCGACCTCCTGGCCGGTATGGCTGAGCATTTCGGCGCCGGTGTCGGCACCTGCTGCGTAACGTTCATGCAGCATGGTGATATGGCGGTTCTGTACGCCATGGCCCACCAGGAACAGGTCCACCCCTTCACCGCCGATATTCGGCATCTGTTCGCGATCGAAGAAGGGGGAGGGGCGGGCGGGTTCGGCGATATCGAAGGTGAAGAATTCCGCGAGGCTCATCGGTACGCCATCCAGCACCTTCTTGAGCGAGGAGATGGAGGGGCTCACGCGGTTCTGCTCGATCAGCGAGATGGTACTGTTGGTCACGCCGGCACGCTTGGCCAGCTCGCGCTGTGACAAAGCGTGCTTTTCGCGTATCAGCTTGAGGCGGGTGCTGACTTCCAGTGACATACGGTGTTCCTTGCTGGTCGGTAGTGGCGGAGGGTCGTGGTGTCCAATATAGTGAACACGCTTCCAGGCGGAATTATACGGGCTTGCCGGCCTTTGTAACGGGCGTTTTGCGGCAAAGTCGTTGATATTACGTTTTATTGCGATGCACAACCGATCGTGCTTGTCTCCGCTTTAGCGGCTGGTGTTTAATATGTTTGACATCGCGTTCGTAGCTGGCGTTGAGAATGTTTGACGCGAAGCAGTAAGGCAGGTGGGGCCACGAGCCGCTCGCCGTATCGACTAAAACCATGGAGACAAGCATGCTGATCGGTGTACCGAAAGAAATCAAAAACCATGAATACCGCGTAGGTCTGACGCCGGCCGGCGTCAAGGAATTGAAGCGCAACGGCCACGAGGTCTTGGTGCAGACCCAGGCGGGTACGGCCATTGGTTTCCCGGATGATCAGTATATTGCCGCCGGCGCCCAGATCGTGCAGGCCGCCGAGGAGATCTTCAAGCGTGCCGAGATGATCATCAAGGTCAAGGAGCCGCAACCGGTTGAATGCGCCATGCTGCGCCCGGGCCAGATTCTCTATACCTATCTGCATCTCGCACCCGATCCTGAACAGACCGCCGCCCTGGTGAAATCGGGTTGCGTGGCGATTGCCTACGAGACGGTGACCGATGCCCGTGGCGGCCTGCCTTTGCTGGCCCCCATGTCGGAAGTGGCCGGGCGGATGGCGATCCAGGCCGCGGCGCGCGCCCTGGAAAAATCGGCCGGTGGTTCCGGCGTGCTGCTGGGCGGTGTGCCTGGCGTGGCGCCGGGCCGCGTGCTGGTGATCGGTGGCGGCGTGGTGGGCACCCATGCGGCCCGCATGGCGGCCGGCCTGGGTGCCGACGTGACCATCCTGGACCGTTCCCTGCCGCGCCTCAAGGAGATCGACGAGGCTTTCGGCGGACGTATCAAGACCTTGTATTCCACCCAGGATGCCATCGAGAACGAACTGCGCCAGGCCGATGCCGTGATCGGCGCGGTACTGATCCCCGGCGCGGCGGCGCCCAAGCTGGTCAGCCGCGAGATGCTGGGCTTGATGAAACCGGGTTCGGTGCTGGTGGACGTCGCCATCGACCAAGGTGGTTGCTTCGAAACCTCGCATGCAACCACCCACCAGGAGCCGACCTACGTGGTGGACGGCGTCATCCACTATTGCGTGGCCAATATGCCGGGCGGCGTGGCGCGCACTTCGACCATCGCCCTGACGAATGCCACCCTGGTCCACGCGGTAGCGATCGCCAACAAGGGTTGGAAAAAGGCGCTGCGCGACGACGTCCACCTGAAGAACGGACTCAACGTCTGTCAGGGCAAGGTCAGCTATGCCGCCGTGGCGCAGGTGCTGGGCTATGAATATACAGCGGCGGATTCGCTGCTGAACTGAATCGGTTTTTGACTGACCTCGCCCGCGCCGGACCGGCGCGGGTAATTGAATGGGTAGCAACAAGCTATGCAACGCAAACCGCTGGTGGCCTTGGTGGCCGACCGCAAGCAACTCGGCCCGCATCCCTTCCATTGCGTGGGCGAAAAGTATATCGATGCCGTGGTCGGCGGCGCCGACTGCCTGGCCATCGTTATCCCGGCCCTTGGTGATCGCCAGGATTTCGACAGCCTGCTCGATATGGTGGACGGGCTGCTGTTCACCGGTAGCGCCTCCATGGTCGATCCAGCCCTCTACCAGGGACCCGGCCTGCCGGAGGGGCAGTATCTCGATACCGCCCGCGACCAGACCGCCATGCCGCTGATGCAGCGTGCCATCGCCCGCGGCATGCCGGTATTCGCCATCTGCCGTGGCTTCCAGGAAATGAACGTCGTCCATGGCGGCAGCCTGTTGCAGAAAGTCCATGAAGTGCCGGGCATGCTCGACCATCGCGAGGACGATAGCGCCGCGCTGGACCTGCAGTACGGCCCCGCCCATCCGGTGCGCTTCACCGAAGGTGGCTTGATCCAGCGGACCAGTGGCCTGAGCGAGTACAGCGTCAATTCGATTCATAACCAGGGCGTGGAACGCCTCGGCGCCGGCCTGCTGGCCGAAGCCGTGGCGCCGGACGGCCTGGTGGAAGCCTTCTCCGTGAAGGATGCCAGCGCATTTGCGCTCGCGGTGCAATGGCACCCCGAGTGGAAATACGCCGGCAATCCGCTGTCGGTCAGCCTGTTCAAGGCTTTCGGCGCGGATTGCCGGCGCTATCAAGCGGGCCGTTGAGGGTTTGAACCACCCTGGGGAAACGTCGGAAAGCGACGAGGAATCCGCCTCGCCGCGCTTTCCCACGTTTGCCAGCCTGCCAACAACCGGAGGTTCGCCGCCTGGCGGCGAAAAAACAGCAATGAACCAGTTCCATGACTTTTTCCGTGAGCACGGCATTACCGAAGTCGAGTGCGTCATTCCCGACATGACCGGGGTCGCCCGCGGCAAGATTCTGCCCAAGAGCCAGTTCAATTCGGCCAATATGCGACTGCCCAAGGCCGTCATCATCCAGACCGTGACCGGCGATTGGCCGGACGACGACAGCATTACCGGGCCGACCGATCCGGACGTGGTGTGCGTCCCCGATTTCAATACCGCCCGCCTGGTGCCCTGGGCCCCGGATCCGACCGCGCTGGTGATCCACGATTGCGTCAACTTCGACGGCAGCCCGGTCGATATCTCGCCGCGCTATGTGCTGCGCAAAGTGCTGAAACTGTATGAGGACCGCGGCTGGAAGCCGGTGGTGGCGCCGGAGCTGGAATTCTACCTGGTGGAGCGCAACGTCGATCCCGACCTGCCGCTCAAGCCGCCGATCGGCCGTACCGGCCGACCGGAGATCGGCCGCAATAGCTACAGCATCGACGCGGTGAACGAATTCGACCCCTATTTCGAGGACGTCTACGCCTACAGCGAGGCGATGCGCCTGGATGTGGACACCTTGATCCATGAAGTGGGCGCGGCCCAGATGGAAATCAACTTTGTCCACGGCGATGCGCTGGACCTGGCCGACCGGGTGTTCCTATTCAAGCGCGTAGTGCGCGAAACCGCCCTGCGCCATGGCATCTATGCCACCTTTATGGCCAAGCCCATGCAGGACGAACCGGGCAGCGCCATGCATATCCACCAGAGCGTGGTGGACAAGCAGGGAAATAACGTCTTTTCCCAGGCGGATGGCGGTCCTTCCGACCTGTTCCTGGGCTATATCGCCGGGCTGCAGCGCTATATGCCGGCGGTGATGCCCATCATGGCGCCGTTCGTGAACAGCTATCGCCGCTTGAGCCGTTTTTCCGCCGCGCCGATCAACCTGGCCTGGGGCTTCGACAACCGCACCGTCGGTATCCGCATCCCCAATTCCGGACCGGAAGGCCGCCGGGTCGAGAACCGGGTGCCGGGCGTGGACGTGAACCCCTACCTGGCCATGGCGGCCACCCTGGCCTGCGGCTACCTGGGCATGGTCAAGGGCCTCAAGCCGACCGACCCGATGAGTACCAGCGGCTACGACCTCGACTACGACCTGCCGCGCCACCTGGAAGACGCCATCGAAGCGATGCGCGACTCGGCCGATATCGCCGAAACCCTGGGCGCCGATTTCGTCAAGGCGTTCTGCGCTGTGAAGGAAAAGGAATACGACACTTTCTTCCGGGTAATCAGCTCCTGGGAGCGCAGTCACCTGCTGCTTAATGTATAAGGACGCGCTGATTTAATGCGCAAACGAGCGCTAGCGAGGCTCCCTCGCGGCGGCGAGGGCGGGGGGAGTGGGATGTATACAGCGGGGAATCGTTGATAACTCTCGGTCCGTGAACACCCGGCTCCGCCGGGTGATGAGCCGCAGTTTGAGTACGCGCAATATTTCGGTGTGTCCATAAAGCGCGCCGGCAAGCATTACCCACACCTTGATCAGTACCGGCAGCGGGTCGTCCCCGCTGCCGCAGAAATGGAGAAGCACATGAGCAATATTTTCGACAACCGTCCGGCCGTCCACGCCGAAGCGCATAAGCCCGGCGGCATGTTCGCGGCCCGTTCCACCAGCGAGTGGCAGCAGCTGGACGCCGCCCACCACTTGCATCCGTTCAGCGATATGGGCTCGCTCAACAAGCAGGGTAGCCGGGTGATTACCCGGGCGGACGGGGTATTTCTGTGGGACTCCGAAGGCAACAAGATCATCGACGGCATGGCCGGCCTGTGGTGCGTCAATGTCGGCTATGGCCGCAAGGACCTGGCCGATGCCGCCTACAAGCAGATCTGCGAGCTGCCGTTCTACAACACCTTCTTCAAGACCACCCATCCGCCGGTGATCGAATTGTCCAAGCTGCTGGCCGAAGTGACGCCGGCCGGTTTCGAACACTTCTTCTATTGCAATTCGGGCTCCGAAGGCAATGATACGGTGCTGCGCGTGGTGCACCAATATTGGGCCGTGATGGGCAAGCCGGCCAAGAAGCACATCGTATCGCGCAAGAACGGCTACCACGGTTCCACCATCGCCGGCGGCTCGCTGGGCGGCATGGGTTATATGCACGAGCAGATGCCCTTGCAAGTGCCTGGCATCGTCCATATCGACCAGCCGTACTGGTATGGCGACGCCGGTGAGATGAGCCCGGCCGAGTTCGGTCTCAAGTGCGCCCGCCAACTGGAAGAAAAGATCCTCGAGCTGGGCGCCGACAATGTCGCCGCCTTTATCGGCGAACCGTTCCAGGGCGCCGGCGGCGTGATCTTCCCGCCGGAAAGCTACTGGCCGGAAATCCAGCGCATCTGCCGCAAGTACGATGTGCTGCTATGCGCCGACGAGGTGATTGGTGGTTTCGGCCGCACCGGTGAATGGTTTGCCCACCAGCATTTCGGTTTCGAGCCGGATACCATGACCCTGGCCAAGGGCCTGACCTCGGGCTATGTGCCCATGGGCGCGGTCGCCATCCACAAGCGCATCGCCGAACCGCTGATCGCCGGCGGCGATTTCAACCATGGCCTGACCTATTCCGGTCATCCGGTTGCGGCAGCTGTCGCGGTGGCCAATATCCGTGCGCTGCGCGACGAGGGCATTATCGACCGCGTGCGCACCGAAACGGGGCCGTACTTCCAGAAAGCCCTGCGCGAAGGCTTGGCCGCCTCGCCGCTGGTGGGTGCCATCGACGGCACCGGCCTGGTGGCGGGTATCCAGTTGACCGAAGACAAGGCCAGCCGCAAGCGCTTCGCCAACGGCTACGAAATCGGCCTGAAGTGCCGTGACCACTGCTTCGGCAATAACCTGATCATGCGCGCCACCGGCGATCGCATGCTGTTGTCGCCGCCGCTGGTGATCAGCCGTCCCGAAATCGACCTGCTGGTTGAGAAGGCCGTGAAGTGTATCGGCCTGACCGCAATCGATCTGGGTATGGCGTAAACGGAACTATTTCGGGTGGACCGCATACATGCAGTTCACCCGAATCGCCGGACAATGGAATAATTACTGCTTGTTTCGAGTCGGAATACGCTTTCTTGCCCTGTTTTTGTCGGGCAAGGGGAGCGTGTGCCGTCTGTTTGGTTCTGCCTGGTTACCAAAAACTCCGTGGAGATTAGAAGCGATGGCGAAAAAGCAGTTTGTTCTTACCGTGCTGGCGGCCCTGGTCGCAAGCTTGGCTCCGGCGCACGCGGCCGGAAAGCTGAATGTCTACAACTGGAACGACTATATCGGCGACAAGACCGTGCCGGATTTCGAGAAAGCCCAGGACATCAAGGTCAAGTACGATGTGTATGACAGCAACGAGACCCTGCAAGCCAAGCTGATGACCGGCAAATCGGGTTACGACCTGGTTGTGCCCTCGCTGGAATTCGCGGCCAAGCAGATACAGTCCGGTGTCTACC
This sequence comes from Chitinimonas arctica, assembly GCF_007431345.1. NCBI lineage: Bacteria > Pseudomonadati > Pseudomonadota > Betaproteobacteria > Neisseriales > Chitinibacteraceae > Chitinimonas > Chitinimonas arctica. The sequence goes on from NZ_CP041730.1 coordinate 3,571,562, forward strand.
TGCCCCTGGACAAGTCCAAACTCCCCAATTACGCCAATCTGAATCCGGAAATCCTCAAGAAGGCCGAAGCGGCCGATCCGGGCAATAAATTCCTGGTCCCCTATATGTGGGGTACCACCGCGTTCGGCATCAATGTCGACAAGGTGAAAAAGGCTTTGGGCAGCGAACCCATGCCGGCCGACGAGTGGGAACTGATCTTCAATCCCAAGTACACCAGCAAGCTGAAATCCTGCGGCATTTCCTTTATGGATACCGGCAGCGATGTCTACTCCATGGTCAATATCTACCTGGGCAAGGATGCCAACGACCATAGCGAAGCCGCCCTGAAGGCCGCGACCGACACGCTCAAAGCGGTGCGCAAGGATGTCCGCCTGTTCAACTCATCGCCCATCGATCTGTTGGCCAATGGCGATGTCTGCGTGGCCATGTCCTTCAATGGCGATACCTATATCGCCAAGGACCGTGCCGAGCAGGCCAAGAAAGGCCTGAAGCTCGAATACATCGTACCCAGCAAGGGCACGATTCTGTGGGTGGACAATATGGCCATCCCCAAAGACGCCAAAAACGTCGACAACGCTTACAAGTGGATCAACAATATCCTTGATCCCAAGGTGGCGGCGGATATTTCCAACAAGGTCAATTACGCCAATCCCAATCTGAAGGCCACGCCTTTCGTGAACAAGACGATCGCGGCCGACCCGAAAATTTACCTGACCGCCGATGCGATGGCCAAGTTGCAGGCCAAGAAGCCGATCGATCCGGCTGCGCAGAAAGCGATCACCAAGTATTTCAATCTATTCAAGACGGCCAAGTAGGCCCCTCTCGCGGGCCGTGCCCTTTGAAAGGGCCGGCCCATCAGGAGATTCTGAGTAAAGCTGCGCCGCCGCAGCTTTACTCAGGGCTTCCCGACGAAAACTCATTTAGTACGGAGCTCCCTATCGTGGTGGTTGCAGCAAATCAAGCCGATGCAGCGAATGGCGACAGCAAGCAGAATTATCTCCAAATCAAGGGTGTGACCAAGAAGTTCGGCGATTTCTATGCCGTCGACGACGTCAATCTAACGATTCCCAAAAACGAAATCTTTGCCCTGCTGGGTAGCTCGGGTTCCGGTAAATCGACCCTGCTGCGCATGCTGGCCGGTATGGAAACGCCGACCGAAGGCCGCATTATCCTGGATGGCCAAGATATCACCGATATCGAGACCTACCGCCGCCCCACCAATATGATGTTCCAGTCCTATGCGCTTTTTCCGCATATGACGGTTGAGCAGAATATTGCTTTCGGTCTCAAGCAGGACAAGGTCCCCAAGGATGAAATCGTCGAGCGGGTCGGCAAGCTGCTCGACCTGGTGCAGATGCGTAAATACGCCAGGCGCAAGCCGCACCAGCTGTCCGGCGGCCAGCAACAGCGGGTGGCGCTGGCGCGCAGCCTGGCCAAACGTCCCAAGCTATTGCTGCTGGACGAACCGCTGGGCGCCCTGGACAAGAAGCTGCGGATGGAAACCCAATTCGAGCTGGTCAATGTCATCGAGGCGGTGGGCGTGACTTGCATCATGGTGACGCACGACCAGGAAGAAGCCATGACCATGGCCAGCCGCATCGCCATCATGAGTGAGGGCAAGCTCAAGCAGGTGGGCGGGCCGCGCGAGATCTACGAGTTCCCGAACTGCCGCTTCACCGCCGAATTCATCGGTTCGACCAATACCTTCGAGGGCAAGCTGTCGGTGGACGAGCCGGACCATATCGTGATCGACTGCCCCGAGCTGGCTCGCGGCGTGTACGTGGACCATGGCATTACCGGACCCAAGAACATGACGGTCTGGTATTCGATCCGGCCGGAAGAAGTCACCTTGTGCCGCCAGACGCCCGACAAGCAATACAACTGGGTGGAAGGCAAGGTGCACGATATCGCCTACCTCGGATCGCACTCGGTCTATCACGTCAAACTGGCGTCCGGCCGCATCGTGATGGCCAATGTACCGACCAGCCATTGGGGCGGCGACAAGCCCGCCACCTGGGGTGACGATGTGATCGTCAAGTGGAACGACAATGCCGGCGTGGTGCTGACATCATGAAAGCCCTGCTCCGTCGTTGGCTACCCGGCGGCCGCTCCGGGGTGATCGCCATCCCCTATGTCTGGCTGCTGTTCTTCTTTGTGCTGCCGTTCTTCTTCGTGCTCAAGATCAGCTTCGCCGAGCCCGATATCGCCCAGCCGCCTTATTCGCCCCTGCTCAAGCAGGAGGAGAACAAGACCGTCGTCACGCTCGATACCACCAAGTACAAGACCATATCGGGCGAGGTGGAGGCGTTTTTCGAACTGCCGTGGAACGAAGCCAAGGAAGCCAGCCAGTATGTGGTGGCCTATTGGAACGCCCTCAAGCTGGCCTTCTTCACCATGCTGTTCACGCTGCTGATCGGCTATCCGCTGGCCTATAACATTGCCCGTTCCAGCGAGGCCACCCGCAATACCTTGCTGATGCTGGTGATGATCCCGTTCTGGACCTCCTTTTTGCTTCGGGTCTATGCCTGGATAGGTATCCTGAAGGACAACGGGGTGATCAATAACCTGTTGCTGGGCATGGGCCTGATCAGCGAGCCCATTCCCATGCTGTATTCGCCGTTCTCGGTCTTGCTGGGCATGGTCTACAACTACCTGCCATTCATGATCCTGCCGCTGTACGCGCATCTGGTGAAGCTGGATGGCCGCCTGTTCGAAGCGGCCGCCGACCTGGGCGCCAAGCCCTGGACAACCTTCTTCCAGATCACCTTGCCGCTGTCGAAGGCCGGCATCATCGCCGGCTGCATGATGGTTTTCATCCCGGCCGTGGGTGAGTACGTCATACCCGCCTTGCTGGGTGGCGGCGACGTGGTATTTATCGGCAACAAGCTGATGGACGATTTTGGCGCCAACCTCGATTGGCCGCAGGCTTCCGCCGTGGCGGTGATCATGCTGATCCTGTTGAGCGGACCCATTATCTGGTTCCACCGCTTCGAGCAAAAAATGCAGGAGCCCGAATAATGAATAAGATGCCGATCGGTAACCGGCTGTTCATGGGCGTGGGGTTTTTCTTCCTCTATGCCCCTATCCTCAGCCTGATCATCTATTCCTTCAACGAGTCGCGCCTGGTGACGGTCTGGGGCGGGTTTTCGCTCAAGTGGTACCAGGTGCTGATGAACGATGCCGACTTGCTGCAAGCGGCCGGCCTCAGCTTCAAGATCGCCTTCCTGTCCGCCTCCCTGGCCGTGGTGCTGGGGACCATCGCCGGTTTCGTGCTGGCGCGGTTCGGGCGTTTCAAGGGGCACTCGCTGTTTGCCGGCCTGACCACCGCACCGATGGTGATGCCCGAGGTGATCGTCGGTCTCTCCATGCTGCTGCTCTTCGTCGCCCTGCAGACCGGGCTGGGCTGCAGCGCGGACGAGTCCAGCGGCCTGCTCAGCCGACTCGGCTGCTGGGCCTTCGGCGAGCGCGGCATGGTCACCATCTGGATAGGCCACACGACCTTGTGCATGGCCTATGTGGCGGTGCTGGTGCAATCGCGCTTGCGGGAGCTGGACCGCTCGCTCGAAGACGCCGCCATGGATCTGGGCTGCCATCCGTTCAAGGTCTTCTTCGTGATCACCATCCCGGTCATCTCGCAGGCCTTGGTATCGGGCTGGCTGTTGAGCTTCACGCTGTCGCTGGATGACTACGTGCTGACGGCCTTCCTGTCCGGGCCAGGCTCCACCACCATGCCGCAGTGGATCTTTTCTTCGATCCGCCTGGGTCTGACACCCGAGATCAATGCGCTTGCTACCATCGTCATCGTGGTGGTGACGGTTTTCGTGGTGGTGTCCAATCGCCTGATGCTATCGGCCCAGGCCAAGCGCGACCGGGCCATGCAGGCGGCGTTTTCGTCTGGCGGGAAGACTGCCTGAGTAGGGTCGGGGGGAGCGTGAGCTGTCGGGCGCTCTCCTGATCGCAAGTGCTGCATTTGGGTATGGATGAGTACGCGCCACAGAACTCTTGGGACATCTGCCGGTCTACCTGACCGCGAGGCAATCCACGCGGCGAGGATGCCGCCAGATACCCTGGAGGATGAAAACCCATGCGCTTCCTTGATCCCAAGACCGAGTTCGCCTTCATGAAGATCTTCGGCTCGGAACAGAGCCATGAATTCCTGTTGTCTTTTCTCAATGCAGTATTGAATCTGCACTCGCCTTACCGCATCGTCGAGGTCACTCTGCTCGACCCTTGCCAGGCGCCGCGTATCGTCGGTATGTTGAGCTACTGCCCTCATGTCAGGGCATGCGACGAAGCCGGCAAGTCCTACCTTATTAAGATGCAAGTGCTCAATGCCGAAGGCTTCGAGCAAGGGGTGCTTTATGATGCCTGCATGGCCCATTCCACCCCAGTCGAGCGGGAGGGCGGGCACCGTGTGCTGACCGACGTCATTGCCCTGACCTTCACCACTTTTTTCATGTTTCCGGACAGAAGCGAGGTCGTCAGCAGGTTCCAACTGCGTGCCAATGACTGCCGGCTGTATGGTGAGGACCTGGAGCTGGTTTTCGTCGAGCTGCCGAAGTTCGACAAGGACGAGACGCAATTGGTCGATGTGCAAGACAAGTGGTTCTACTTCCTCAAAAATGCTGGCATGTTGGGGTGTATTCCAACACCGCTGGCGTCGGAAGCCCCGATCCGGCAAGCGCTCGATATCGCCAACTATGCCGGGCTGACGAGGGCGGAAGACGATATACAGGACCGGTGTCTATTTTTTATTCAAGACCAGCGCTACACCGTGCTCAGGGCCGGCTTGGCGGGCTTGAAGAAAGGCCATGAACTGGCAATTCAGCAGTTCACCGAGGATTGCGCCCAGGCAGAGCGCCTGCATGAGGCGCGTGGACTGCTGTCCACGTTGGACGATGCGACCATCGCCGGTATCACAAAGCTGACCATCGGCGACATCGCCGCATTGCGCGAAGAATGGCGGTTGGCGAAGCGGCTCGAGTGGGGTAAGCGGACTAGGAGCCCAAAAGGCATTGAAAAATTAACAGGGTAACCGGGGAGTCGCTGGAGCTTCCCGGCGCTTTCGGTATTGCGCGGGCGAACTCCCTGGTCGTGGGCTGGTCTATCTCGTCACGAGATTATCCACTCGACGGTAATGCCAACCGATCCCCTGGAGAGCGAAACTTCATGCGCTTCCTTGACCCCAAGACCGACTTTGCCTTCAAGAAAATCTTTGGCTCGCAACAGAGCCACGATATCTTGCTGTCTTTCCTCAACGCGGCATTGAGTCTGCAATCCCCTTACCGCATCGCCGAGGTCACCATCCTCGACCCTTATCAGGCGCCCCGCATCACCGGTATGAAAACCACTTTCGTTGACGTGAAGGCCCGGGATGAGACCGGTAAGCATTACATAATCGAGATGCAGGTCCTCAATGTCGAAGGCTTTGAGCAACGGGTGCTCTACAACGCCTGCAAAGCCTATTCAGGCCAGCTTGCCCCGGCTGCCAACTACAGCACGTTGACCGATGTGGTTGCATTGACCATCACCGACTTCATCATGTTTCCAGAGCGAAGTGAGGTTGTCAGTCAGTTCAAACTGCGTGCCGATGATGGCAAGCTTTATAGCGACGACCTCGAATTGGTCTTTGTCGAACTACCGAAATTCGGCAAGGACGAGACGCAATTGGTCGATGTGCAAGATAAATGGTTCTACTTCCTCAAATGTGCCGGCAGTCTGGAGTGTGTTCCCACACCGCTGGCGGAGGAAGTCCCGATTCGGCATGCCCTCGATATCGCCAACTATGCCGGCCTGACAGTGGCGGAAGAAGAGGAGCAGCAAAGGCACCAATTCTATATTTTTGATCAGCGCAACGTTGTGGTTAAAGTCGCGAAATCAAATATGGCGATAGGCTGGGCGAAAGGGCGGGTGGAAGGTAAGGCAGAAGGTAAGGCAGAAGGTAAGGCAGAAGGGATTTGGGAAGAGCGGCTGCGTTGGGCGCGTTCGCTGCTGCCGTCGACGGACGATGCTACCATCGCCCGGCAGACTGGACTGGATATTGGTGACATCGCTGCATTGCGCGATGGCTGATGCAGGTGGGCATTCGGCGTAGAGGATTCAAATTAACCGCTGTAATGGCGACAAAGTCCCGGCTTCCACCGGGACGATGGTTAAGTGCCGGCCATATCTACCCCAACGCCGCCGCCACCCACGCCTTAACCGCTTCCGCATCATTGGCCAGCCTCACACTGCGCTGCGGCAACTGCTCCAATTCGGCCAGATGCGCGGGACGCGGCGGGGTTTCGCCCAGTGCTTCCAGCAGGGTTGCTTCGAACTTGGCGGGCAAGGCGGTTTCCAAGGTCACCATGGGGATGCCGGGTCGGCGGTTTTCCAGTGCCACCTTCACGCCGTCGGCGGTGTGCGGGTCCAGTACCACGTTCCAACGGGCCTTGGCCGCCCGGATGGTGGCGATACGGTCGGCATGGGTGCTCTTGCCCGAGCTGAAGCCGAATTCGCCTACCATGCGGGCGAAATAAGGCGTCTTGCCCAGGTCGAAGCCGCCGGTGCGATCGACTTCTTGCCACAGCCTGGCCAACTCGCTGCCATCGCGGTCGATCAAGTCGAACACGAAGCGTTCCAGGTTCGAGGCCTTGGAGATATCCATGGACGGACTGGAGGTCGCATGGGTATCGACCGACGCGCGCACGGTGTATTTGCCGGTCTTGAAAAACTCGTCCAGCACATCGTTTTCATTGGTGGCCACCACCAGGCGACCTACCGGCAGCCCCATGCGGCGGGCGATATGGCCGGCGCAGATATTGCCGAAATTGCCGGAGGGCACCACGAAATCGACCGGGTCGCCGATCTGCGGGGCAACCTGCAGATAGGCGCGGAAATAGTAGACCACCTGGGCGACGATGCGGCCCCAGTTGATCGAATTGACGGCGCTGACCTTGTACCTGGCCTTGTAGGCGGCATCGTTATTGATGGCTTTGACGATGTCCTGGCAGTCGTCGAAGGTGCCGTCTATGGCCAGGTTGTGGATATTGGGGTCTTGCAGGCTGAACATCTGCGCCCGCTGGAACGGGCTCATGCGGCCGTGCGGCGAGAGCATGAAGACATTGACGCCCTGCTTGCCGCGCATCGCGTATTCGGCCGCCGAGCCGGTATCGCCCGAGGTCGCGCCGACGATATTGACCGCCTCGCCACGCCGGGTCAGCACATATTCGAACAATTGCCCCAGCAACTGCATGGCTATGTCCTTGAAGGCCAGGGTAGGGCCATTGGAAAGGTGCAGCAGATGGAGGCCTTCGTCCAGTTCGGTCAGCGGGGTGATGGCTTCGCTGCCGAATGCTGCGGGGGTATAGGCGGCTTCGACCAGCCGGCGCACATCTTCGGCGGGAATATCGGTGGCGAAGCGCGACACGATTTCGAAAGCCAGCTGCGGGTAGCTGAGTGCCCGCCATTGCTGCAGGGTGGCGTGATCGACGTGGGGATAATTGTCCGGCACGACCAGGCCGCCATCGGGAGCCAGGCCGCCGAGCAGGATATCGCTGAACGATTGCGGGGCCATGCCGCCGCGGGTGCTGATGTATTGCATGCTTGCGTTTCCTCGGACGGCGGACAGCCCAGCGGGCCGGCCGCCGGTTGACGCTATTTATCCAGGTTTTCCAGGCGTAGCTTGGTCAGGCGGCCGGCAATGGTGGGCAGGCTTTCGATGCGGGCGATCGCGCTATCCACGCGGTGCTCCTTGGCCACATGGGTGAGGATAATGATATCGACGATCTTTTCCCCCTCGGCCGGTTCCTTTTGCATCATCGCATCGATGGAAATGCTCAGGTCGGCCAGGATACGGGTCACATCGGCCATCACGCCGGTCTGGTCGTGCGCCTTCAGGCGCAGGTAGTAGGAAGTTTCCACTTCGCTGATCGGCAGGATGGGCAGATCGACCAGCCTATCGGGCTGGAAGGCCAGATGAGGCACCCGATGCTCAGGGTCGGCGGTCAGCAGGCGGGTGACATCGACCAGGTCGGCCACCACCGCCGAGGCGGTTGGTTCGGCGCCGGCGCCGCGGCCGGAGTAGAGCGTCTGGCCGACGGCGTCGCCTTGTACCACCACCGCGTTCATCACGCCTTCCACATTGGCGATGATACGCTTGGCCGGGACCAGGGTCGGATGCACGCGCAACTCGATGCCGTTGGGTTTGCGTTTGGTGATGCCCAGCAGTTTGATGCGGTAGCCCAGTTCCTCGGCGTAGCGGATATCGTCGCGGCTGAGGGTGGAGATGCCTTCCAGGTAGGCCTTCTCGAATTGCATGGGAATGCCGAAGGCGATGGCGGCCAGGATGGTCAGCTTGTGGGCGGCATCATGGCCTTCGATATCGAAGGTCGGGTCGGCTTCGGCATAACCCAGCTTCTGCGCCTGGGCCAGCGCATCGGCAAAGGAGGCGCCGGTATCGCGCATATCGCTGAGGATAAAATTGGAGGTGCCGTTGATGATGCCGGCAATCCACTCGATGCGGTTGGCGGTCAGTCCTTCGCGCAAGGCCTTGATGATGGGAATGCCGCCGGCCACGGCCGCTTCGAAGTTCACCATCACGCCGGCTTTTTGCGCCGCCGCGAAGATTTCGTTGCCGTGGATGGCCAGAAGGGCCTTGTTGGCGGTCACTACGTGCTTGCGGTTGGCGATGGCGCGCAGCACCAGTTCCTTGGCCAGCTCGGTACCGCCTATCAGTTCGCAGACGATGTCGACTTCGGGGTCGTCCACCACGGCGCGCATATCGTCGCCAAAGCTCAGCTCGGTACCGCTCGGCGCCGCTGTGCGGGCCTTGTCGATATTGCGCACGCCGACACGTTTGACTTCGATGGCGCGTCCCGCGCGGCGGCCGATTTCCTCGGCGTTGCGGACCAGTACCTTGGCGACACCGGCACCGACCGTGCCGAAGCCGAGCAGACCAACTTGAATAGGTTTCATACGGAATGCCTAACGTGGATCAAGAGATTTTTCGAAGTTGAAACAACCGATGACCATGCCCTCGCGGAAATAGAAGCGATGGGCTTCCGTCCGCTGGGTGCCGGAGTCCAGCATAAACCTGGTCGCGCCCCGTTGGCGGGCTTCCTCTTGAAGCCAGTTGAGCATCAGGCGACCGACACCTTGTGAGCGTCGGGTCGCATCGGTAACGAGGTCGTCCACATAAAACGTACGACCGGCGAAGGTATTGCGGTGGGTGCGGAAAACAGCCAGGCCCAATACAGCCTCACCCTCGACGGCCACCATCATCTCGCCGCCGTCGGCGACGATGCCGGCCATGGTCGAGGCATAGTCGCCCATTTGCGGGCGCAACTGCCGGTGGATGGTTTCGGCCCGCGCCAACCAGACCGGTTCGACGATTTCGCGATGGGCGTTGAGGTGGAGGATATGCATATCGGCTCAGCTTGCGTGGCGTTTGCGGTAGCCGGCAAAAAAGCGCTCGATACGATCCAGGGCTTCTTCCAGCTCATCCAGATGGGGCAGAAAGACAACCCGCAGATGGTCGGGCGTATGCCAGTTGAAGCCGGTGCCCTGTACCAAGAGCACCCGCTCTTCTTCCAGCAGCTCGGTGATAAAGACCTGGTCGTCGGCGATCGGATACAACTTCGGGTCCAGGCGTGGAAACAGATAAAGCGTGCCCTGCGGCTTGACGCAGCTGACCCCGGGGATGGCAGTCAGCCTTTCCCAGGCCAGGTCGCGCTGGCGGGTGAGCCGTCCGTTCGGTGCGATCAGCTCGTCTATGCTCTGGTAGCCGCCCAGTGCCGTCTGGATGGCATGCTGGCTGGGGACATTGGCGCACAGCCGCATCGAAGCGACGATATTGAGTCCGTCGATATAGTCCTGCGCGTGGCGACGGTCGCCGCTCAATATCATCCAGCCGGAGCGGTAGCCGCAAGCGCGGTAGTTCTTGGACAAGCCATTGAAGGTGATGCAGAACACATCGTCCGCCAGCGAGGCCAGGCTGGTGTGGCGATGGCCATCGTACAGCATCTTGTCGTAGATCTCGTCGGCGTACACGATCAGCTGGTGTTCACGGGCAATCTGCAGAATGCCCAGCAGGGTCTCGTCTGGATAGAGCGCGCCGGTGGGATTGTTCGGGTTGATCACGACGATGGCGCGGGTGGTGTCGGTGATCTTGGCGCGGATATCGTCCAGATCCGGCAGCCAGCCATTGGCCTCGTCGCACAGGTAGTGGCGGGCGGTACCGCCCGACAGCGACACGGCCGCCGTCCATAGCGGGTAGTCCGGTGCCGGCACCAGGACCTCGTCGCCGTTGTCCAGCAGCGCGTTCATGCTCAGCAGGATCAGTTCGGAGACACCGTTGCCGATATAGATATCCTCGACGCCCACTCCCTTGATGCCCTTTTGCTGCGAGTAGTGCATCACCGCTTTACGGGCCGAGAACAAGCCCTTGGAGTCGATATAGCCGGCCGCCTGGGGCAGGTTGTGGATGACGTCGTGGACCAGCTCTTCGGGCGGGTCGAAGCCGAACACCGCCAGATTGCCGATATTCAGTTTGATGATGCGCTGGCCGTCATCCTCCATCTGCCTGGCGCGCGCGAGGGCAGGGCCGCGGATTTCGTAACAGACCTTGTCGAGCTTTCGGGATTTTTTGACGGCACGCATCGTGTAGTAATGGCAGGGGCAAAAGGAGCGTTCGATAGTAGCAAAGTTTCTTGCACTGCAATATTCGCTTTAGGCCTACCGCTTATTCTTGCTGGACCGGGTAAAATGTACATCTGTCCCGCATTGTCTTGACCATGAAACTTCACGCCGACAAGCCCACCCATCTCAATATCTTCACCGGTTACGGTGCGGATTTCGTCAGTGTCAACCAGCAGCGCCACGGCGGCAGCGTCCTGGTCGGTCCCACCACGGTAGCGCCATGGCGACCGATCAGCTTCGCCGATCTGCAGGAAGAAGATTTCACCACCTTGCTGGCCTTGCAGCCGGAAGTGGTGCTGTTGGGTACGGGCAGCCGTCTCCAGTTTCCCCATCCCCGGTTGAGCAGGGCGCTGCTGCAGGCCCAGGTCGGGGTGGAGGCCATGGACGTCTCGGCACTATGCCGCACCTTCAATATCCTGGTGGCGGAAGACCGGCGGGTTTTGGCCGCCGTTTTGTTCTCTTAGCTTTCGCTTAAATCCGATGGACGGTAGCACCGTTCGTCGTTCGATTTTTCTACAGTAAATCAACACCATATCTCGACATGCCGAGACGGCTCCACCGTCTCGCCGCAGGGTCGTCCGTCGGATGCTGCCGCGCAATATGCCACGGTCTGCCGCCCGGCCTGCCATCTGGAGCCATACCCATGAAACCACGCTTATGCCTTTCGCTGTTCGCCATCCTGCTGCATACCGTCGGCGCTGCCGCCAGCCTTAACGGGGCCGGTTCCACCTTCGCCGAGCCGCTTTACAAGAAGTGGGCCGAGCTGTACCAGAAACAGGCGCAGGGCGAGGCAATCTCCTACGAAGGGGTGGGATCCAGTGAAGGCTTGGCCCGTGTGCTGGATAAGCGCATCGACTTCGCCGGTTCGGATGAGCCGCTCAAACGTAGCGACCTCGATACCAAAGGTCTGCGCCAATACCCGATAGCGTTGGGCGCTATCGTGCCGGTGGTCAATCTGCCCGGCGTGCCGAATGGCGAGCTGAAATTGACCGCCGTGCTGCTGGCCAAGATCTATTCCGGCAAGATCAAGCGCTGGCGCGATAGCGAGATTCTTGATGTGAACGATATCGCCGCCGCCAAGATCCCCGACTTGCCGATCAAACCGATGTTCCGCAACGATGGCTCGGGCTCCACCTTTGTCTTCAACTATTACCTGTCGGCGTTTTCGCCGGAATGGGCGAGGGGCCGGGTGCGAGCAAGGAATTGAAGGGCGTTGCCGGCAGTGGCGTAAAGGGCAGTGGCGGCATGGCGGAGGCGGTCAAGCAGACGGCCGGCGCCATCGGCTACCTGGACTTCGGCCGCGCCAGCCATGACAAGCTTGCCATCAGCCAGCTGCCGAACCGCCTGGGCGTATTTCTCAAGGTCAGTACCGAGGCCATCCAGGCCGCGGCGAAGTTCGACGCGGAGCGGGTGTTGTACACCGGCGATCCGGACTTCTACCTGGTCCTGGCCAATAACGACACCTATGCCGGCTGGCCGCTCGCTACCGCCACATTCGTGCTGGTGCCCAAGAACGCCAGGGATCCCCAAAAGCTGCTGGACTTCCTTTACTGGGGCTACAAGAACGGCGATGGCGTCAGCCGCGAGCTTGGCTATGTGCCTTTGACCGACACCATGAAGATAGGCGTACGCAAGGCCTGGAGCCGCCAGTACAACTACAAGGCCGGTATGTGACTCGTCGGTCCGGGGCGTTACCCATGCCATCGCGACGTCGATTCGTCGCAAATGGCGCGACACTCCCCCAGCGCCTGCCTAGGATGTGCAGGCAACTTTGAAATCCCTTCAGTTCCGCGTCTGCCCCACTTTGCGCCGGCCTTGTGCCGGCGCTTTTCCATTCAATTCGGCGGCCTTGTGCCGGCGCTTTTCACTCGCCGGCGGGTTACAATCGCGGCCATTTCGTATCGCCGCCAGAGCCGCCATGTCCATCACGCCGCCCCCCGCCCATCTGATCGCCCAGCAAGTCGCCAACGCCTTGGCCGAGGACATCGGCCGTGCCGACTGGACCGCCATGCTGATCCCCGCCGAACGCCCTGGACGCGCCACGGTGATTGCCCGCGAGGCGGCGGTCATCTGTGGCCAGGCTTGGTTCACCGAATGTTTCCGCCAGGTGGACGCCGCGGTACGCATTGTTTGGCGGGTTGCGGAAGGCGAGGAAGTGGCTGCCGGTACCCTGCTGTGCGAAATCGACGGCCCGGCGCAGGCGCTGCTGACCGCGGAGCGCAGCGGACTCAACTTTCTGCAGACACTCTCTGCGGTAGCCAGCGAGACCCGGCACTATGTTGCTGCGGTGGCCGGTACCCGCGCCCGCATCCACGACACCCGCAAAACCTTGCCCGGTTTACGCTTGGCACAGAAATACGCGGTCAGGATAGGAGGGGGCGAAAATCAGCGGATCGGCCTGTACGACGGCATCCTGATCAAGGAGAACCATATCGCCGCCGCCGGCGGGATTGCGCCGGTGCTCGCGGCCGCCTTCAAGTTGGCATCGGCCGAGGTCGGTATCCAGATCGAGGTGGAAGACCTGGGCCAACTGGACGAAGCCTTGGCGGCCGGCGCGAAATCGGTACTGCTCGACAATATGAGCCTGGCGGATATGGGCGAAGCGGTGCGGCGCAGTGCAGGCCGTGCCGTGCTGGAGGCCAGTGGCGGGGTGGAACTGCAAACCGTGCGCGCCATTGCCGAAACCGGGGTGGACCGCATTTCCGTCGGCAAGTTGACCAAGGATGTCCGCGCCATCGATCTTTCGATGCGTTTCGCCTTTGCCGATTGAACCAGCCGGCTGAAGTGCCCAAACGGCTAAGGCACTTTGTATTTCTTCCAGAGCGCTTGCAGCGCACCGGCTTCGCGCATACGGTCCAGCAGGGCATTGATTTCGGTCACGCTTGGGCGTATTCCTCGACGCACGATAATCGTGTGGGCGTAGATCTGGTCGCGCCGCTGCGATACCAGCAGCGTTGTACGCAACTGCGGCTTATCGGCAAGATAGACGGCCAGAAACGCCTCCGTGACCACGGCCACATCGCCCCGGCCCAGTTGCAGCAAGGTCAGGGTGGCCTCGTTGTCTTCACTGAAGACCATCTGGAATTTGCTGCGCAGAAATTCGGCATCGTTATTGAAACCGGCAAAGCCGTAGTGGTAGCCACGCATCCCTATCATGCGTTTTTCGCTTAGTTCGCTGAAAAAGCTTTCATCCCGGCCTGGGCCGGCCAGCGCCACATACACTTCGCTGCCACCCAAATAGACCTGGGAGGCATCCACCGAGCGGTTCTGCCAGCCCCAGGCCAGATTATCGTAGAGGGATAGATCGTATTTGCCCTGGTCAAAATCGTGAAAGCGTCGTACCGGACCGGTGATGACGCTTTCGAAGCGATAGGTGGACTGGAAGGCATTCATCAGATCAAGCAGGTCCACCCGCAATTTTTCGGTATGCGCCTGCTTGGCGATATAGGGAGGGAACAGCGAGACCCCGACCTTGACCGTTTGCGCGGCCAGACAGTGGGAGCCGGTCGCCAGCAGCAAGGCCGCCAGGCTGGCGCGAATCGCATACGGCATGATGCTTTCCCCGGTGCGCGGGACGCCCCTCGCAGCGGGTGCCTGCTGTTCTGCTCGCCGGCACGACTACTGTGTCTGTCGCTGCCGGTGCCTTACTGGCAAAGTAGCATGCTATTTCCCTTAGGCAAGGTTCCTGATGGCCACGGTTGCAATGCTTTTACGCCAGCCCGTGTTGGCGAGACTCTTCACCTTGCCCTCCATGGCCTGGATATTGGCGTGTACCGCCTTTATCAACCGCATGGGCGCCATGGCCAAGTTGTTCATGGCCATCTACCTGCGCGAAACCCTGCATCTGCCCCTTCATACGATTGGTTTGTTGCTGGCCACCTATGGTGCCGGCACCTTGCTGGGCGCCTACGGCATGGGCGTATTGAGCGACCATGTTTCTCCGCGCCGCCTGGCGGTGGGCTGTCTGCTCACTTCCGGTTGCGGGCTGGTACTGCTGAGCGGGGCCGAGGCGACCCCGCTGCTGGCCTTGCTGCTGTTTGTCGGTGGCGCCGCCGATTCCGGCTACCGGCCGGTGGTGCAGCGCCTGATCATGGAAGCCTGCGAGCCTGAGGATAGGGCGCGCGCGCAATCCTTGCACCGTGTCGCCATCAATCTGGGCTTTTCGGTCGGTGGCTTTTTCGGCGGTATGTTGGCTGGGTTCGATTACCGCTATGTGCTGTGGAGCGACGCCGCGACTTCCTTTGTCGCGGCCGCTTGGCTGGCTTACGCCTTGCGGCGGATTGCGCCGCCGCGCGATATGGTGGTTGTCGCGGCCCGCCATAGCGCATCCGGGCAGCCCGGCGCTTCGCCTTACCGCGACCGGCCATTCCTGTTTCTGCTGTTGGCCGCTTTGCCGCTGGGGATGATGTATGACCAGGTCAATGGCCTGTTCGGCACCTATCTGCGCGAATATCACCATCTCAGCCCGGCCTGGGTGGGGTGGCAGCATGGCCTCAATGGCCTGCTGGTGGGCTTGTGCCAGCTGCCGCTGACGGCCTGGATCCAGCGCTTCGGCGTACGCCGCCAAGTGGTTTGGGGTAGTGCGCTGATGGTGGTCGGGCTGGGTATGCTGCCCTGGGTGCATGGATTGCCGGGCGTGCTCTTTTCCACGCTGGTATGGACAGTGGGGGAGATGCTGTGGATGCCCACGCTGGGGGTGATCGTGATGCAAAGGGCGGAAGGCCGCCGCAGCGGCCATTATTTCGGCATGTATTCCACCCTGTGGAGTACCAGCACCCTGTTGGCGCCGCTGGTAGGTAGCCAGATCTATTCGCGGCTGGGCGGCAATTCGCTGTGGTACGCGGTGCTGCTGGCCGGCGTGCCGGCCGTGCTGCTGCTGGGTTGGGCGGTGGGCGAGATCGATAGGCAGGTGGAGGCAAGGCAGCCGGTTTAGCCGCGCCGGCTGCTTGCCCGGCTGATTGCTTCGTCACCTAACCCCGCTCGAAGTCTGGGCAGGGATCGCTTGTTGGAATTCCATTAGGGCGTGCCGGGAAACGACAATCTGGTCGCGATTCGTCTGTATATTTCGATGTGCGTGATTCAAGGCATTGGTAAATGTGCCGGCGAGTATCAACTGCCTGATCGCGGATTCTGGATCGGCCACTTCGTCTGCGGCGGGCGTTACAATGAATTTGCCCGTGCCATTGTGTAGCCGCTCCTGGATATCCAGCAGCTGCAGGAGCTTTTCGGCCCCGCTGCTACACAGGCTTGCCTTTGTTTTCCTGATGTTGGCCAGCTCCTGGAAGGGTACGAGCATGGAGTGGATAAAACCCGTTTTTACGGCTTCCTTGATAGGAGGGCTATCCATCACGGTGGGATAGGCATCGGCAATGCGGCTTAGATCGAATTCGCATACGGAGAAGAGTACGTGCAATCGGCCGTTCATGATGGCAGCGATATATTGCTCCGAGAATTGCAGCTCCCGCAGCCTGCCCGGCAGACTCGCAAGCTGCTCGTTGATTTGGCCTTGGCGCGCATCGAGCGCGGCGATGCCGCCTACCGCCAGCTCCAGCTCGTACTTAAGCGTCGCTTCCATCTCGAGTAGGGTGCTGTGCGGTAAATGGGTGATATTGAAGTGCCACTTATCGTTACTTCCGAGCGTATTGATTCCGGAGAGGTCGCATTTGATTCTGCCCCTGCCCAGTTTGGCCCAGTTTGCGTATTGGGCCGAAAGCATCTCGCTGACCTGTTTTTCGATGCTGACAGCATCTCCCGCCGGTTTGCCCGGCTCCTGGGGCTGCCGTATGGCCTGCTCGAGCATGGACCCGGTGTCGAGAGGGGATGGCGGTATCGATTTGACCAGCTTGTGGTGAATCTGCGCACCGTTCTTCCGGGCATCGGCGACACGCTCGGCGAGGGCATCGGCCCACTGCGCCAGTGCCCCGGAGGCATCCAGCCGCGAAGCATATTGGCGATTTTTCAAATGCGCGAGTGCTTGGTGTCCGGCCAACTCCGGAAAATGATCCAGGATGCTATCCAGATTACCGCCACATCGCTCAAAGGCAGTGCTTACGCTAACACGGCTATTGGGCGGAATGCTGTTCAGATCGGTAAAGCGCGCCTGCAAATGCAATAGCACCTCGCGCTTGCCACAGGTATAAATTTCCTGAGTAAAGCTGGCGTGCCGGATATATTTTTCGATGGCGCCCAATTCACTGAGGAGCTCTACGCTGCTGAAGCCCATATAGTCATCGCGGCTTGCTATCTCTTTCAATGGGTTAGGTAGCGGCAGGCTGATTTTTGTGTTGACGGTTTTATCGGCGGGCTTCTGTCTTGCGCGGTCCAACATGGGTGTGATTTCCCGAAGGGCGCACAGGTATGGCTGAAGGGCTTCGTCACTGCTGTCGACGCTCAATATGCCGCACAGCGGGAAAGCCAGGGCGGTAACGGCGCGATGCAGGTTCAAGGCCTGCTCGCTATTCGCCCCGCCCAGCCAGTCAGCGCTGTCTGCCCTCTCGATGATGTGACCGGCAAGTGTTTGCGTACCCGATGCCGGCGCGGCTGATGTATTCCAATTGGTATTTAGGCGTGCGCCGGACGAGGACGGCGGGGGTGTCATAAGCATCGAAAGTTCCTTAAAAGATATTGTTCTATCCATAACAGGAATCGGAACCTAGTTTTTTCAAAAACTCAGAGCTTTTGAAAAAATGCACTAGTTTCTGTTTTTCGACAGTAAAGACCCCCTTCATCGCCCATTTTTACGCTTTGTTACAAATGAGAGGGTGCGCGCGCACCATCCACATTCATGTGGAATATTGCACGATTGTGCTGAATGAATATATCGAATGGATTGGATCGCCATTCAGCCGCGATCCACGTCGCGGCCGGAAGCCACCAGTGCGCACTAGCGGAGACGAGCTTACTTGGTAGGCCGGATTCTTTGCGTCAGGCCCTTGAGGAAGTTACGCAGGAACTGATCGCCGCAGTGACGGTAATGCTTATGACCTTCCTTGCGGAACAGGGCGCTTACTTCCGGATTGGATACCTTGAATCCGGCGAGGTTGAGGATTTCATGGATGTCGTCCTCCTTCAGCTCGAATGCCACCCGCAGTTTTTTCAGCACGATATTGTTGGTGATCGGCCAGGTGACCTGCTGCGGTGGCCGCGTCTTGTCGCGGCCGCGCTTGTGGATCACCAAACCATCCAGGAAATGCGCCATCACCTCGTCGCTGCATTGCAGGTAGCCCTCTTCGCCCTCGATCTTCATGTAGGCGATCACATCGGTCTTGCTCAATTCGAAGCCTTCCGGCAGCTTGGCGATCTCGGCGATCTTGCCGTCGGTGATATTGAGCATGTAGCGCACGCTGCGCAGTACGTCGTTGTGGATCATTGCGACTCCCGTTGTCATTTGCTGCAAATCTGTAGCTTGGGTGAAACCACGTCTAAGCGGTTGCTGGGTAAATAGTGCACAGGGAAACCATTTGCTTCCCTGCCATCGTACCGTTCCCGCCGGCGATTTCCAGGTACTCAAGGGCGAGCGAGGCTGCTGCCCGCTGGTGCGGCCTGGACCTGGCGCTTGGCAGTGCCGCCAGCCGGGCTGGCGGGGCGCGAAAGCGACATGATAACGGTTTCGGGGGACTAGTCCGAATGGACCATAGACTTGGCCGGGACGATCGTCCAATATCGCTGCATTATCAAAGAATAATTCTTTAAATTTTCAGGGTGTCAACAATGAAATTTGTACAGAGCGGCCTTTGCGCCGCACTTTGGGCTTGTGCCGCCGTTGGCGCAAACGCTTCCCTGGTTACCAATGGTAGCTTCGAAGCCAACCAGGTTTCACACTGGACCATCTTCTCCGCAGGTATCGATGGCTGGTCCACCGGCTCGGCCGGCATCGAGATCCAGCCTACCGGTACCCTTGGCGGCGTCAGCGCCTACGACGGTAACCAGTACGTCGAATTGGACACCACCCGCAACAGCTTTATGTACCAGGATATCGCTACGACCCTGAATGGTATCTATAGCCTGAGCTTTGCCTATATGGCCCGGCCGGACAATATCGGCGGTAGCGCCAGCAACCCGATTGAAGTGTATTGGGGCGGCACCAAGCTGGCGACCTTCAGCGGCAAGTCCAAGCCTGGTCCCTGGCTGGAAGTGAACCTGGATGATTTGAAGGGCAAGGCTGGTTTTACCCGCCTGGAATTCCGTGCGGTCGGTACTTCCGATGGTTACGGTGGACTGATTGACGGCGTGGCGGTTGCCGCCGTGCCGGAACCGGAAAGCTATGCCATGTTGCTGGCCGGCCTAGGGCTGATGGCGACTATCGCTCGTCGTCGCAATCGCCGTTAAGCGGCAAGCCCTCATGCCGATGAAAGCCGGCATGAGGGCATCCAGACAGTACCTCCCATACCGTCCTAGCGTCTCACTACCGTAATTACCCCATTCACCTGACGGACATGCTCCATCACCCGCCGAAGCCCCAGCGCATCGCGGATCTCCAGGGTGAAACGCATGCGCGCGATCTGGTTCTTGGCCAGCGTCTGCGCCGCCGTGACATTGATCTTGTCGCGCGAGAACAGCTCGGAAATATCACGCAGCAGATTGGGCCGATCATGCGCCTCGATTTCGACATCGGCGGCGAAGACATGGCCATGGCCGCTGCCTGCCAGCTGCTCGCCCCAGTCGGCGGCGATCATGCGCTCCGGCGCCTTGGCCGACAGCCGTTTGAGCGTGGCGCAATCGCCGCGGTGGATGCTGATGCCGCGGCCCTTGGTTACAAAGCCGATGACGGCGTCGGGCGGGACCGGTTTGCAGCAGCGTGCCAGCATGGTCATCAGCTTGTCCACGCCCTCGATCAGGATGCCTTCGCCTTGCGTATCGGCCCGGGCCCGTTTGACGATATCGCCGGCTTCCACCGGCGCGACGGCGGCGGCAGGCGCCATCGCCATGGCCAGGTCGCGCGAGGTGACTTCGTTCTGCCCCAGTGCGGCCAGCAGATCGTTCAACTGCTTGAAACCCAGCTTGTCGGCCAGCTCCTCCAGATTGGGATGGCTGCCGGCGCGCGCCAGCTCCCTATCCAGAATGCCCCGGCCGGTTTCGATGGCGATGTCGAGGTTCTGCTGACGTAGCCAATGGCGTACCTTGGTCAGGGCACGGTGGCTCTTCAGATAGCCTTGGTGCAACCAGTCTATGCTGGGGCCGCCTTCCTTGGCGGCCAGGATCTCGACCCGCTGGCCGGTTTGCAGCGGCGTATCCAGCGGCACGATATGGCCGTCCACCTTGGCGCCGCGGCAGCGGTGGCCCAGATCGGTATGCAGGTGATAGGCGAAATCCACCGGAGTGCTGCCTTTGGGCATCGCGATGACGCGGCCGGCCGGGGTCAGCGCATAGACACTGTCGTCGAACAGCTCGGCCTGGAAGGCTTCCGCCACCGAGGTCTGCTGGCTCATGTCCTCGCGCCAATCGAGCAGCTGACGTAGCCAGGCGATCTTTTCCTCGTAGCGGGCGTCGCCCGAGCCGCCTTCCTTGTAGCGCCAATGGGCGGCAACGCCATATTCGGCGTGTTCATGCATTTCGAAGGTGCGAATCTGCACCTCCAGCGCCTTGTCCTGCGGGCCTACCACCACCGTGTGCAGCGAGCGGTAGAAATTGCCCTTGGGGTGGCTGATATAGTCGTCGAACTCGCCCGGAATCGGTTGCCAGATATGGTGCACCACACCCAGGGCGGTGTAGCAGTCGGCAATGTTCTCCACCAGGATGCGGACCGCGCGGATGTCGTGCATCTCGCTGAAGTCCAGCCGCTTTTGCTTCATCTTCTTGTAGATGCTGTAGATATGCTTGGGCCGGCCCATCAGGTCGCCCTTGATGCCTTGCTTCTGCAAGGCCTCGCGCAGATTGTCGATGGCTGCGCTGATAAAGGACTCTCGATCGGCCCGCTTCTCGTCCAGCAGTCCGGCGATCTTTTTGTAGATAGTGGGCTGCAAAAAACGAAAGCCGAGGTCTTCCAGTTCCCATTTGATCTGCCATACGCCCAGGCGGTTGGCCAATGGCGCGAAAATATCCAGGGTCTCCCGGGCGATGGGTACCCGGACGGATTCATCGCAACGGGCCAGGTAATGCATGGTCTGGGTGCGCCAGGCCAGTTTGACCAGCACGACCCGGATATCTTCCACCATGGCCAGCAGCATCTTGCGCAGGGTTTCGATCTGCTGTGCGGCATCCTCCTTGCGCCCGGGCTCCACCTTGGCCAGGGCCGACATCTTGCGTACCTTGCTGATGCCATCGACCAGGTGCGCCACCGTCTCGCCGAAGCGGGCGGCGATCTGGGCATGGGCGTCTGGCAGATAATCCGGTGCGCAAAACAGCAGGGCGGCGATGACGGTATCGGCCGAAAGACGCAAATCCGCCACGATGCTGGCCGCGGCGACCGCGTGTGGGAAGACCGGTGCATCTATCGGCGTGTAGCGCTGGCCGGCGTAGAGCGCTTGCACCCAATCCATGGCGGTGTCCAGCCGCGCCATCTCCTCGCTGCTATAGCGATCGGCGAGACGGGACAGCCAGGCCTGCGGGTCGGCGGCTTCGGCCACGGAAAGGGCCAGGGGACGTGTGGGAGCAACCATGCGGTGAATTATGCCACGCGCTGTGCGGCCGGGCCGCAGCGGCGGCACGTTGAGTAAAGGGGCGATGAAATGGAGTTCAAATGAAAATGTTTCTCAATTGTGTTTGCAAATAGGAATGTTTCTCGTTAATATGCACTCATTCGTTGCACACGGCTCGGCGGTTGCGATCGGGAAATCACTCGCAGGGTTAGCAATGAATAGCTGCGAATGACCACTGGCTCCCCGGCTGTGGTCGTTTGCAAGCGGGGCCGGCTCGCTCTCCACACCGGCGGCCTCGCGTCATCTCCAGTACGGACTCACCGGCCCCTTTGCGGGGGCCGGCTTTTTTTCTGCGCGGATGCACGGCATCGCGCGAACTTCGCGCGCACGCGCGCGGGTTCTTTACAGCTTTATTTGTCGGGAGTTTGCAAGTCATGAGGGAAATCGAAAAAAAATCCAGCGCGGTGCGTCATTTTGCCAAGCTGCCTGCCGCCGTATTGGTCGCCAGTGCGATCGGTTCCGTGGCTGTCCATGCCGAAGAGGTGAAGCCTGCACCCAAGACCGAAAAAGTGCTGGCACCCATCAAGGTGGAAGCGGACCGTCAGACCGATCCGAACGGGACCGGTTCCACCTACAAGGCTGAATTCACCACCGTCGGCCGGACGCCCGCAGCGGTGCGGGATATCCCGCAGGCCACCACCAGCGTGACCCAGATGCTGATGCGCGACCGTGACGCCAATACCCTCAAGGAAGCGCTCTACAATGCGCCCGGTATTACGTTCAATGCCTCCGAAGGGGGTAATTCCGGCGACGGTATCGTGATGCGCGGTTTCGCCGCCACCAACGACATCTTCCTCGACAACTTCCGCGATGCAGCGCAGTACAACCGCGACACCTTCTTTATCGACCGGGTCGAAATCCTGCGCGGCCCGGCTTCCATGCTGTACGGCAAGGGTTCCACCGGCGGCGTGATCAACCAGGTCAGCAAGACGCCGTTCCAGAGCGATCTGTATAGCGTGTCGGGCACCATCGGCAGCCATAACTTCCTGCGTTTCGAAGGCGACTTCAACAAGGGTTTGAGCGAGACTTCCGGTCTGCGCGTCAATATGATGAAGCAGAAGGCCGACAGCTTCCGCGAAGGCGCCGAGCAGAACCGTTGGGGCGTGGCGCCTTCGGTGAAGTTCGGTATCGGCACGCCGACCGAAATCACCGTCGGCTTCCTGCATTACGAAGAAGACAATATCCCCGACTACGGCGTGCCTTATTTCCGTGGCGAGCCCTTGCCCATCGCCGACAAGTTCTTCGGCTTGACCGCCATCGACCGCGAGCGCAACAAGGTCAATGCCGGTACCCTCGATATCCAGCACCGCTTTGCGCCGGGCGTGACCCTGCACAACGCGACCCGCCTGGGCAAGTACGAAACCGATATGCGCGCTTCGGCCCCCCGCCTCAATACCACCGTGACGGGCGGCGAGTTGACCGACGCCAGCAAGATCACCCGTGGCCGGCCGCTGCGCCTGCGCGAGCAGGATATCGCTTCCAACCTGACCGATCTGACTTTCAAGCTCGATACCGGCGCCTTGCGCCACGAGCTGGTGACCGGCCTGGAATTGACCCGCGAGAAGCTGGACCTGACCAGCCGCGCCCATGGCGTGAACGCGCAGGGCGGCAATCTCACCTGTACCCTGCCGGAAGGCACCGTAGGCAACCCCGGCGCGAATACGCCGGTAGCGTGCGCTCCGCTGGTGACTACCGCGATCGGCAAGGTGTCCGCGCAGACCACCGGCCTGTTCATACAAGACCTGATTGCGCTCAACCCGCAATTCAAGGTCCTGTTGGGCGCCCGTTACGACCGCTTCAAGACCGAGGTGGACACCCGTCCGCAAGTCGGCCCCAACGCCGGTAAGGTGATCGATGCACGCCAGCGCAAGGAAAGCGTCTGGAGCACCCGCGCCGGCCTGATCTGGCAGCCCGACAGCACGCAGAGCTACTACGCCGCCTACGGTACTTCGTTCAATCCTTCCGCTGAAGCTTATGCGCTGGATAGACTGGGGATGAACACGCCACCGGAAAAGAACAAGAACTACGAGATCGGCGCCAAGTGGGATCTGCTGAACAAGCAATTGTCCTTGCGTACCGCCATCTTCAATACCATCAAGACCAATGAGCGCCAGACCGACGTGACCAACACCACGCCGAGCGAGGACTATCTGCTGTCCGGTCAACGTTCCACCAAGGGTATCGAGTTGGAAGCGGCCGGCCAGATCAATGAGCACTGGTCCGTGTTCGCCGGCTACGCCTATATGAATCCGCGTATCGACAAGTCCGATGTCGCGGCCAATGTCGGCAAGCGCCCGCCGAACGCGCCTAGCCATACCGCCAATGTCTGGACGAGCTATCGCTTCAACGACAGCTGGAAGGTGGGTTTCGGCGCCAACAGCATGGGCAAGCGCTTCGCCGACCGCTATAGCAACGGCAGCCTGCTGGCCAACAATATGTCGCTGCCGGCCTTTACCCGCTGGGACGGCATGGTGGAATACACCCACCGCGACCTGAGCGCCCAGCTCAATGTCTACAATCTGAGCAACAAGCGCTACTACGAAGGTTTCTACCCCGGCTTCGTGACACCCGGTACCGACCGTAGCGCCCGCCTGACGGTGAGCTACAAGTTCTGGTAAAGCGCCTGTGCGATAATCAGTCCGTGTCGTAACAGAACCGCCCGGCTTTTGGCCGCGGCGGTTCTGCTTTGTCAGGTGGTCGGTTTTATCTGGATGGAGCTTTTCTTATGCTGATGCATATTCCCGCCGTGCTGGATGCCCCGACGGTGCGCCACTGCCGGCGCCTGTTGGATGCTGCCGGCTGGGGCGATGGACGGGTGACGGCCGGGTCGCAGTCCTCCCTGGTCAAGCGCAATCAGCAGCTGCCGCATGACGATCCGGCCACCGAGGAGATCGGTCAGATCATTCGGCGCGCCTTGCAGGGCAACGGGCTGTTTTTTTCCGCTGCCTTGCCGAAGGAGATCATCCGGCCGCTGTTCAACCGCTATGAAGGCGGGCAGGATTTCGGCAACCATGTCGATAATGCGGTCCGTGGCGTGCCGGGCACCGAGATACGCGTCCGTACCGACCTCTCGGCCACCCTGTTCCTGAGCGAGCCGGAGGAGTACGACGGCGGCGATCTGGTGATCGAGGACAGCTATGGCCTGCATGCCGTCAAATTGGCCGCTGGCGATATGATTCTCTATCCCGCCACCAGTCTGCACCGGGTCGAGCCGGTGAGCCGAGGTACCCGCTTGGCCTCGTTCTTCTGGATACAAAGCATGGTGCGCTCGGCCGAGCGCCGCGCCATGCTGTTCGATCTCGACCAATCCATCCAGACCCTGCGCGCAAAGTATGGCGACACCGCCGAAATCGTGCGGGTGACGGGTGTTTACCATAACCTGCTGCGGCAGTGGGTCGAGCTGTAGTTTCCGAGGACGGCATCCCCTGCCGCTTGGGGATGCCGGTTCCAGCAGGATGAAGCATTAATTCGCGGCGGTAAAACGGCGGCGGATATGGCGAGGGGTCTGTACTTCATCCAGTACGGCGACTGCCAGGTCGGCGGTGGAAATGCCGGCCGGTTGTCCGCCGTCGAACAATACTTCGTCCTGTCCCAGCCGATATTGACCGGTGCGTTCGCCCGGCGCCAGGAAGACCGGCGGCGAGACAAAGCTCCACGACAGTTCGGCTTCCCCCTGGATACGGTTCAATGCCTCACGGGCCGCCAGCGCGCCCTGGCGATATTGCGGTGGGAAGTCGGGCGTATCGACCAGCTGCACGCCCGGCGCCACGAACAGGCTGCCGGCCCCGCCGATGCTGATAAAACGTTTGACGCCTGCGGCCTTGACACCCGCGACGATGGCGTCCTGACCCTGCAGGAACAGATCATGGATATCGGCCTTGTCCCAGCCGGGATTGAACGCGCTCAACACGATATCCACCCCTTGTACCGCTTTGGCTACCTGGGCACTGTCGTACACATCGGCCACCACGACGCGTAAGTTGGGCTGGCTGGCCAGCTTGGCCGGCGAGCGGCTCAGGGCAATCACTTCATGGCCACGGGAGAGGGTTTCGGTCAGCAAGGCACTGCCGACAAAGCCGGTGGCGCCGATCAGGGCGATTTTCATAGTCGATTTCCTTGGAGTAGCGGTCGCTTGGAACCGCATCACGTTGAAGTAGTGCGCCGTACCGCCGTGTTTGGCTGGTGGCGATAAGGGCATGATGCGTGAAACTATTGATCGGATAAACGCGATAAACCAGAATTGATTGTTCTTGTTCCAAGAACCATCATGCCTGATTACGTATGCGAGGCATTGCCGGGGCTTCCTGATGAAACAAACCGATCTCAATCGCCTGGGTATCTTTGCCGCAGTCGTGGAAGCCGGCGGATTTACCGCCGCCGCCGAACGCTTGGGCCTGGCCAAATCGCAAGTCAGCCAGCAGGTGGCCAAGTTGGAAGCCGAGCTGGGCGTGGCCTTGTTCAGCCGTACCACCCGGCGGGTGATGACGACCGAGGCGGGGGATGCCTTGCATA
This sequence comes from Chitinimonas arctica, assembly GCF_007431345.1. Taxonomy (NCBI): domain Bacteria; kingdom Pseudomonadati; phylum Pseudomonadota; class Betaproteobacteria; order Neisseriales; family Chitinibacteraceae; genus Chitinimonas; species Chitinimonas arctica. The sequence continues at coordinate 3,597,388 of NZ_CP041730.1, forward strand.
AGGCAAGCACGCCTTTATTGGCGGAGCTGCAGCGGGTGCTGGAGCAGGTGGGCGACGGCACCCGTATCGAAGGTCGCCTGCGCTTGACCGCGCCGGCGGACTACACCGCCGGCGTGCTGGGCCCCTTGCTGGCGCGCTTTGCCTTGGCCCATCCCGCGCTGGAAATCGAACTGATCGGTGCCGACCGAGTATTGGACCTGGTCGGCGAGGGCATAGACCTGGCCATACGCCATGGTTTCCTGACCGATTCGCGCCTGCGTGCGCTCAAGCTGGGCACCTTTCGCCAGCTTCCGGTCGCCGCCCCGGCCCTATTGGCCAGGATCGGCCAGCCCCAGCAGCCCGCCGACCTCAACGGCCAACCCTGGGTCGCCTTGACCGCCTTGCCGGCGCCCTTGACCTGGCAGTTTCAAGCGGCGGATGGCCAGCGTGAAACCATTACGGCACGTGCCGCCATGCGGGTAAACAGCGCCACCGTGGCGCGCGAATGCGCCGGCGCGGGGGTGGGCTGCACCGTGCTGCCCGACTATATGATCCATGCGGAACTGGCATCCGGTCGCCTGCAATTGCTGTTGCCGGACTGGATGCTGCCGGAAGGCGGGATCTATGCCGTCTACCCTGCCGGCCGCTATCTGCCGGCCAAGGTAAGGGCGTTGATCGCTTTTTTGCGGCCATTGATTGGGGAGGGAGTGGGCAGTAGCGCTCAATAACATGCGCTTGCTCTGCGAACAAAAAAGCGACAGCTCGCACGTATTGCCGAAAGATATGCTGCTGTGGCTATATATAATTTACTTATTGGCGATATTTATTGATTTTATAAGGTGAATACATGCCTATTTCCAATGGTATAACACTATGGCGTATGCGCGCGATTGTTGCTGGCGCGAGGGATTGCCCGCTTGATGATGAGATAAAAACAAAGGGGACTGGTGGCAAAGCCATTGCTTCAGTTTCATTGCTGAAAAAATCCTCGCGCGAGAACCGGGGTTTACTTAGGGAGGTGGCGAAAACACGGCCGCATCCCGCCGTTTGACGGCGGATATGATCTGCTGGCGAAGCATGCTCACCCTATCGTACCGATCGGCGCCAAGGCCAATCCGGACGGCGTCCTGCAGATTGTCGGCGCACCAGCCGTGCTGGACGCATTGCACCAAGGTCGCCGTGGTATCCGGTCCGCAGTCCATGCCCAGTTCGCAATTGGCGAGCGCCCATGCCTGCTCCATATCCAGCGCGCTCTCCTTGCCTTCGTACCAGCGGCCGGCGAGGTAATAGCGCGGTCCTTGCGCATTGGGCGCCGGGAATTCCATATTGCTGGCTTGAAGGGATCTGAGTATGGCGGGATCGGCCAGGGCCAGGGTCTCGTGTGCGATAGCGCTTTTTGCAGCGGGCCCGGTCGCGCGTAACGATCTCTCGACCAGCGTGAGCAGGGGGTCGCGCGTGAAGTCTATATCGTGTGCCAGCTGTCCCCGGGCGGCATTGAGTTCGTCTTCCGATAGGTCGCAACGCACCATTAGTGTCGATTTCGCGGCTTGCTGCTCCGCATCGAGGAGTGGCGGTGGTCCCGGTGCTGGTTTGATGGCCCGCAAGCAATGGTCCAGCTGCTCCAGCGCGGCGAAACCATAGGCATAACCGCCTTGTTCGGGATGCTTTATGGCATCGAAAAAGAAGGCACGGAAACTCTGCATTTGATTGAATTGCCGCAATATACGCGAGAAATCGGCACGAGCCGGTGAGGATGTTTCGGACCGGTCGTGACGATTGCTTATTATCGCGGTATCCGACCCATGCTTAGCGTCTGGCGATTCGAACCAGCCACCCCTATGCGCGACCGCTTGAGAAAATCCAGTGGCGGCGATGGACTCCCCATTTTGGCCGCTCTCCAAAAACCACCATGCCAGCACGATTGAAAGCAGTGCAATGCATAAAGACAATTTGGATGTGATTTGCATATGCGGGTGGCGGCGCAAGCCGTCATACCTAAGTTAGATAGCACCGAAAGAATTTATGGCTTCGGAGGGTCGGGCGGTGTGGGAGGCGTTGGCGGGTTGGGTGGGGTAGGGGGCACAGGGTCGCTGCAGACATTGCATACGCAAATATAGCCGCCATTCGTCTTTTTACAGATGCATTCCTGGCAAGTGGCGGCATAAGCGGTACAGCACAATCCTACAAAAGTTGCGACGGCAAAAATGGCACGTTTAGCCTTCATTTCCGCACTCCTTGTGAAGTATTGTTTATTTAAGCTACTTCTGGAACGGGGGTGTTATCCCTATGGGTCTCCCCGCAGGCTTTCCTTTCTCCTGATTGTGTGGCCAAGCCCTATTTGATGAAGTCAACGTAAAGGAGCGGGTAGGCGTTTCGCTTACGTAAATCTGCGCATGTTTTCACAAATTTGTTGGTAATACCCGCTCGGCAGGAAAAAAGCCCCGACCTAAGTCGAGGCGAAACCATGCGGATATATCAGCGGCAAGCGCTAGTTGGACCGGGTTACCGGCTTCCTGGGTGGGTGCTGGTAAGCGTAAGCCTGGGGGTCGAAATTATCGTACTCGCTTTCCCAACTCTTGCCGGCGTCATTCGAGCGACGAATCGAGAATAATCCGAACCTCCCCCAATTGATGTCGAGCAGCGTGCCGGACCTTAGCGGCACGAGCGTCCGGCCCAGTTCGTATTCTCCTAGCGAGGACCAGCTCTGGCCTTTGTCCCGACTGACCTGCAGCTCACCGTCGCGAAGCCCCCGGCCATATACATGGTTCCATCGTAGCTCTGCTGGATCGGCGAAAGCTTGACCGTGATGGGTACGTTCATCGGCTGCCAGCTTTGCGCTTGGTCGGCCGAGACATGCACGCCGGCAAACACACCCTTCATGCCGCCGCCCGGCGAAGTAAGCGTGCTTATGCTGCCGGCCGGATCGATATTGATGTCAATCAGCCTGTCTTTGTTTGGCGTGTCGCGGTCGGTCCACTGGCCGCTGGCAAAATCGAGGAAGTGGATGGGACCGGTTGCCGTGGTGTAAGCCAGGCCGTTTGCGGTTTCCCATATCCAGAAACCGTTGGCACCGCTCCATATACTGTAGGCGATATCATCCTTGCGTAGGGCCTTCCATTTACCCGATTCGAGTACCGCGGAGTGGTAAAGCGTAATTTCGGTATTGTTTTGCACCGCCACGTACCACCCCGCATCGACGTTGCCGATGATACGCACCAGGTTGCCGGGAGGCAGGTCGCCGGTGGCAACCGGCAGCAGTTTTTGCTCACCGGGCGGCTTACGCAGCAAGGTCCCGAGTTCGCCCACCACCAACAATTCCGCATCCGGCAAGTTGACTGGGGTGACACATCTCAGCGACTCGATGCCGGCCGAGCGTAGCAATTGCCAGCGGCCGCTGGTATTGCGTACCAACACCGTACCCAGGCGGCTTGCCGCCACGACTCTGCCGTCAGCCATTTCGGTGGGGCAAAGGGCGCCAATCGGACGATGCATCGCGTATTCCTCGACACGGTCCCGGGGCGAACGGGGCGCTTCCCAGCCTGGATCCGCCACCTTGTCGAACAACTGGGCATGCTCAGGCGAGGCATTTCGCAGCAGCGCGATGTTCGTCACGACCCGCTCGCTGCGGGCGACGACGACATTGCTGTTGATGGGCGTCAGTATCAGGCGACCTAGATCGACGGGTTTGCCGGCCTTTACGCTGAATTTACCGATTAACTCACTCATGCCCTGCAGAGAAAGCATCTTTCGCGAGGCGTAATCTTCCAAATTCAGGAATTCGTATCTTCCGGGCGGCAACGCAGCGACGAACAGGGAGGTATCGCGCGATATCGCACGCGCGGTCCGGCGTAATTCAAATTGCTCCTCATGCGAGTCGGTAGCGCCTGCCCCTGGCAGGCGACGCACGACGACCGTACTGACACCGTAGATCTCTCCGGAGTTACTGCTGATGCTGAGCACTACCGGACTCAATTCCGACTTCGGCGGTAGTTTCAATGGATCCAGGGCGATGGAGATACTTGCGCAACCGGAGAGCAAGGCCAACAGGATGAAACAAGACAATATGCGAGCAAGGGACAATGGCGCAGTGAGTAACATGACACTCTTTGATGAATAGGAAAGGCCGCGTTTAAACGGTTTTAGCCGGAATGCCGGCGTCGCGCCCGCGTGCGGGACGAGCTGATCGACCACGGCAATCCGAAGGGTAAGGGAACGGATAGCCGCCAATGGATGGGAAGTGAGTCTCTTTGATCTTTGAAACGGCGAACCGACAAGCGTAGCAAGGCCTGCAGGGCGAGGCAAGGTTCGCTTTGGCGACAAGCATTCTGCTGGGTATTTCCACACATCCCGCGCGCGTAAGGGGACTTTGTGGGGTTTTCTTACCGACTGAAAATCAAAGAGGTATTGATCCCGCCAAAAGCAAAATTATTGCTCATGACATATTCGGTATCGATATGCCGCCCACCCCCGGTCAAATAGTCCAGGCTGGCGCAGGCAGGGTCCGGTGCGAGCAGGTTGAGGGTGGGGGCGAACCAGCCATCGTGCATCATCATGATGCTTATCCAGGCTTCCAGCGCGCCGCAGGCGCCCAGGGTGTGGCCCATCTGGCTCTTCAGCGAGGCGATGGCGATGGCTTCGCCGAACACTAGGCGGGTGGCGTGGCTTTCGGCCGTGTCGCCGTGATCGGTGGCGGTGCCGTGGGCATTGACATAGCCGATAGCGGTAGGGGGTAGCGCCGCATCGGCCAAGGCCAGGCGCATGGCCAACGCCATGGTGTCGGCGTGAGGTTGGGTGACATGGCGCCCATCGCTATTGGTGCCGAATCCGCATACCTCGGCATGGATGGTGGCGCCGCGTGCCAAGGCGTGTTCGCGCTCTTCCAGAATCAGGGTGCAGGCGCCTTCACCGAGGACCAGCCCGTCGCGGTCGCGGTCGAATGGCCGGGGTGTCAGATCCGGTTCCTGGCGGGTACTGGCGGCGAACAAGGTATCGAAGACGGCCGCCTGGGTGGCGTCCAGCTCTTCGGCGCCGCCTGCCAGCATGGCGATCTGTTTGCCGGACTGGATCATCTCGTAGGCATAGCCTATGCCTTGGCTGCCGGAGGTACAGGCACTGCTGGTGCCGACAATGCGGCCGGTGATGCCGAAGAACACCCCGATATTCACCGCCGCGGTGTGCGACATCATCTTGATATAGGTGGTGGCATTGATGCCGTCGGTATTGTTCTCGAGCACCATGCGGCCGAAATCGCCCGCCGACTGCGGCGTACCGGACGACGATCCGTAGGCGATGCCCAGTTGGCCGCTTTGCAGCAACGGGTGGCCGAGCAGGCCTGCATCGGCCAAGGCCAGCTCGCTGGCACGGGTGGCCATGATGGCGACCCGTCCCATGCTGCGCAGACTCTTGCGGTGGTAGCGCTGAGGGTCCAGTTCGAACGGGGCGGCCGGCGCCGCGACGCGGACCGCCAGGCCCTCGTAGCGGGACCATTCCGGCATGGTACGGACGGCGTTGCGACCGGATCTCAGGCTGTTCGAGACGGTTGCCCAATCATGGCCCAGGGGCTGATGGCGCCGCAGCCGCTGATGACGACCCGCTTCATCCCGGCATACCGCCATTGACCGAAATCACCTGGCGGGTGATATAGGCGGCATCCTCGCTCATCAGGAAGCTGACTACCGCCGCCACTTCTTCAGGCTTGCCCATGCGGCGGGCCGGGATCAGCTTGAGCGCTTCGTCCAGCACCGCCGGTTCGACCATGTCGGTATCGATGAGGCCGGGCGCGACGCAGTTCACGGTTATGGCGCGGCTGGCCAGTTCCATGGCCAATGCCTTGCTGGCGCCGATGATGCCGGCCTTGGCGGCGCTGTAATTGACTTGGCCGCGATTGCCGATCAGGCCGGATACCGATGCGAGGGTCACGATGCGGCCGGGTTTGCGCCGGCGCACCAGCGGCATGGTCAGGGGATGCAGGACGTTGTAGAAACTATCCAGATTGGTATGGATGACCGCGTCCCAGTCGGCCGGCGGCATGGCCGGGAAGGCGTTGTCGCGGGCGATGCCGGCATTGCAGACCACGCCATAGTAGCAACCGTGCGCTTCCACGTCGGCCAGCAGGGCCTCGCCGGCGGCGTGCCGATCGGCAACGTCGAATTGCAGGATACGTGCTTGCCGGCCCAGGCTTTCGATCTCGCTCGCCACCGCGGCGGCGGCATCCCGGCCGCTACGGCAATGCAGCACGATATCGTAGCCATCGCGCGCCAGCCGCAAGGCGATGGCCTTGCCGATGCCGCGGCTGGAGCCGGTTACCAGGATAGTGTTGTCAGACATGGTTGGCGTCACTCAATAGTGCATTCGCATCGTCAGGCACCAGTACCGTCAGTATCGCTTCGGCGACTTGTTGGCCGGCGATATCAATATGGCATTCGAACTGTGCCAGGCCGTTGTCCGCGGCAAACTCGCGCCGCACCGTGATACGCAGCACCTCTCCGTTGCAGAATAGCGGGCGCCGGCAGGCGTAGTGGCGGCTACCCAGCAGAAAGCCGATCTTGCGGCCATCCGCCAATCCCTTTTCCGCTTGGCGGTGGGCCAGCCAGCCGGCGTGGGCGGCGGCGGCTTGCGCCATATACTCGATGCCGACCCAGGCGCCGACGCCATTGCCGTCATGGAAAAGGCTGTCCGGGCGGATCTCCAGTTCGGCAACCAGGCTGTCCTGGTCGGCTTCAAGCGCGCGATCGAGCAGGCACATGGGGCCGCGATGCGGTATGAGGGCGTGGATGGGGACGGTTACGGCAAGGCGCATGGGCTATTCGGCGGAATGTAAGGGGTTGGGCGTGGCGACGCGCTCCAATACCAGCGTGGCATTGCTGCCGCCAAAGGCAAAGGAGTTGCTCAGGACGCGATCCAGCGGGCGATGCAAGCGCTCGCCGACGGCGGCCAGCCGCAAGGCCGGCAAGGCAGGGTCGCGCTGGCCATCCCACCAATGCGGCGGAAGCTGGCCTGCCGGATTGTCGGTCAAGGCCAGGTAGCACAAGGCGGCCTCCAGGGCGCCGGCACCGCCAAGGGTGTGGCCGGTCAAAGGCTTGGTTGAGCTGACCGGGACGGCATGGCCAAACAACTGGCTGACGGCCAGGCTTTCCATCGCATCGTTCTGCAGCGTGGCGGTTCCATGCAGATTGATATAGTCGATGTCGGCGGGCGACAACCCTGCACGCGCCAAGGCCTCGCGCATGGCGGCCAGGGCGCCGCGGCCGTCCGGTGCCGGGGCCGAGATATGGTGAGCGTCGGAAGACTCTCCCCAGCCGGCCAACCGTACCGGCCCGGCCTGGCGCGACATCAGGAACAGCGCGCCGCCTTCACCGATATTGATACCTTTGCGGGTAACGCTGAGCGGGTTGCAGCGTTCGGCGCTGACCGATTCCAGCGCGGCAAAGCCGCCCACCGTCAAATTGCACAGGGCATCCATGCCGCCGGCGATCACGGCGTCGCACATATCCGCCCGCAGCAGCCGGGCGGCGCTGGCCAGGGCCTTGGCGCTGGACGAGCAAGCGGTCGAGATCACCATGGCCGGGCCGGCCAGTCCCAGCAAGCCGCTCAGGGCCATGCTCATCGAGCCCATTTCCTGCTGCGCCAGGTCGAAGCCGGTCGGCAGGCAGCCTGCTTCCTGGAAATGGCGCATGGCTTGTTGGCCCTCGTCTATGCCGGAGGTGCTGGTACCCAGGATCAGCCCGACCCGGGCCGGTCCGAAGCGGGCGATGGCGGCATCGACGGCGGGCCGGATCTGCGCCAGGGCGGTCAGCAGCATGGCATTGTTGCGGCTGCGTAGGCGGGCGGGCAGCACCGCCACGTCGGCCAGCGCTGCGGTGACATGTCCCAGCTGCACTTCGCGCCCCGGTAGCAGGTCGCGATCGGCGGCCAGGCCGCCGGGCGGTCGGCGAACAAGGCCTGGCGGACCGCCTGCTGGCCGGCGCCCAGGGCGCAGACGATGCCGAGTTGATTGAGATAGACCGGCTGGGTCATGGCTACTGTTCCGTCGATTCAATGCCGAGGCGATAGCCTTGCAGCAGATTGTGCAGCTCCAACTTTCCTTGCCAGCGCGGCGTGCCGCTGTAGCCGATCCGCAGTTGGACCTGGCCGGCATGGCGCAGTACGCGCTGCCCGGCCGAGTCCTCCAGCGTCCAGCCGGCTGGCAGTCCGGCACGGATGGCCTCGGCCGGCCACAGTGCCCACTGCAGATCGCGCAGCACCCGTTCGGCATCCACTTCGGCGGGGAGGCGCGGATGGCGTTCGCTATGGAGCCGCGTGCCATCCCAGTCCAGCGTGAGAATGCGCTGGTTCAAGGCGAAGGCGGCCAACTTGACCTTGGCGGGGTCGATTTCCAGCAACACATCCAGGCTTTGCTGGGCGTCGTTGTCCTTGCCGGGGCGTGTCAGCGTCAAGCGCTGTGCCAGGCCCACGCTATGGCCGAAGGCGGCCGGCGGCAGCCGCAGGTCGGGCAGCCGCAGGTCGGGCAGCCGCAAGGCTGTTTCCGCCGGCCGATGGGCGCAGGCGGCCAGCCATAGGCAGAGGCCGGCGAGGATCAAGCGCCGCACAGCTGCTCCAGGGTCTTGAGCCGACGCGGCTCGGCCACGTAGGGATTGTCCCGGTCCCAAGCATAACCGGCCAGGATGGCGGAGATCATGCGGCGGATTTCGGGAGCGCCCCCCTCGTGGAAGATTACATCCTGGAAGCCGCCGGCATACCAACTCTCCACAAAGGCGCGGAACGTATCCACGCCCGCCTTGAGCGGCTCGGCATAGTCGGCCTGCCAATCCACCTGCTCGCCGGCGAATTCACGGGCAATGGCGGCGGCGGCCAGGCTGGCGGACTTCACCGCGATGGTGACACCGCTGGAGAATACCGGGTCGAGAAACTCGCCGGCATTGCCCAGCAAGGCGTAATGCTTGCCCCACAGCGATTTGACGTTGGCGGCATAGCCCTGCAGCTGCCGGGCGGGGGTATCCCAGACGGCGTGTTGCAGCAGCTTGGCCAGGGAGGGCGTTTCCGCCACGATGGCCTGCAGGCGCTCCGTTTCGCTGCCGCCGTACTGGGCGAGAAACTCGCTCTTCGCCACCACGCCCAGCGAACAACGGCCGTTGGAGAACGGAATGGTCCAGAACCAGACATGCACATGCTCGGGATGGACACTGACCAGTATCTTGTTGCGGTCGAAACTACCCGCCGGAATATTGTCCTGCACATGGGTAAAGAAGGCGCCGCGCAGCGGGAAGCCGGACGGGCTTTCCAGGTCGAGCAGGCGCGGCAGCACCCGGCCAAAGCCGCTGGCGTCGAGCAGGAAGCGGGCTTCGATCCGATAGCTTTCCCCATCGGCATCGGCCACCGTCACCCAGGGCCGTTCGCCGCTCACGTCCACCGCCTTGACCTGGTGCCGGTAGCGCACGATGGCGCCGGCCCGTTCCGCCGCCTTGGCCAAGACGTGGTCGAAATCGGCCCGCTGCACCTGGTAAGTGGTGCCCCAGCCGGCGGAGAACTTATCGCGAAAATCGAATTCGGTGCGCCGCTCGCCCCGTTGGAAGGCCGCACCGTTCTTGTATTGGAAACCGGCTTCCACCACGTCCTGCAAAAAGCCGGCCGCTTCGATATAGGCCATGCTTTGCGGCAGCAGGCTTTCGCCGATGGAAAATCGTGGGAACTGCTCCTTTTCGATCACCAGCACCTGCCGGCCTTGCTTGCGCAACAGGCCCGCCGCCACCGAACCGGCCGGACCGGCGCCGATGATCAGGATTTCAGTTTGCTCGAGCCGCATGCCGTTGTTCCTTAAAGGTTAAAGATGCGAAGTCCATCAATGTAGTAGGTTCCCGGCTCGCAGCATCCCTACCACGCCGACCAGTATCCAGAAAGTGTTGAGCAAGGTGTAGGCCGGGTCGCGCTTGAGCGCCGAGCACCAGGACAGCATCAGCGCGTCCAGGGTGTTGAACGCCCAGACGAACATAAAGGGGCTCTGCGGTCCCAGCCAGCTCACCAGGCTGAAGCTGAAGATGCGCATCAATACGCCGACCATCTCGATGGCGCGGATATTTTGCAGGACAAATCGGTTCAGGCTAGGGAGCATGGCTTCTCGATAGGGTGGCAGCCGGATGGGCCGGGCGGAAGAAAGGCGTCAGCAGCCAGATCAGCACTTCGCCCAGCAACATGGTCAGGCCGAAGGCCCGCAGTGCCGGCGTGGCGGATAGCGCCAGCAGACCGAAGGACAGCAGGGTGCTCACGCCGGCCAGCGCCACCGCCAGCCAGGCGGAGCCGTCGCCGGGATGTTCCAGCAGGAAGATGCCGTAATCGACGCCCATGCCCAGCAACAGCAGCAGGGCCAGGGCGTTGAAAAGTTGCAGCGGTTCGCCCAGATAGCCGAACAGCGCCAGGGTCAACAGGCTGCCCAGCGCGGTGGGCAGCAAGGCGCGCCAGGCGGCGCGGCGGAAGCGCCACAGCAGTACCAGCAATACGGCAGCGTAACCAGCCACCAGCAGCCCACCCATCATCAGGCGATAGCGCTGCATCAGGCTGGATATCTGCGCGGTGCGGTCAATCCAGCTGACGCCGCCCAGCCCCTGCGCGGCGGCCGCCAGTTTGGGTAGCACGCGGTTGTCGTCCAGCCCCCGCAGCAGCAGGACGCTGTAGTAGCGGTCGCCTTGCCGGCCCAGCCACTGCGCCCGCAGCGTCGCGGCAGCGGGGCTGGCCAGCCATTGTTCCGGCAGCAGCGGCGGTTCGGCGAAGTCGGCACGGCTGGCGGTTTCGCCGCTGGCGCGGGTGACGGCTTGCAAGGCAATGGCTTCGGCGGCGGCGGTCAAGGCCGCATCGGTCCGTTGTTGCGACTGTGCCGGCAGCCAATCGGAAACGGCGCGGTAGCCTTCCAGCACACCGGCCGCCTGCAGCCGGTCCAGCCTTTGCTTCAAGGTGGTTTCGCGCTGCAGCACCTGTTCGGCGTCGGCGCCTTCGATCAGGTAGAACTGCACCGGACTGGGCAAGCCGAGCAGGCGGCCCAGTTCGCGCTGGGCGGCAATCAGCTGGGGCGGCGCGCTTTGCAGCTGGCGGATATCGTCCTGGCTGCGCAATTGGCTCAGGCCCAGGCCGATAAAGCAGGCCAGCCCGAGCAAGCCCAGCCAGCCACGGCGGTTTGGCCGCCAGCGCGGCCAGCGCATCAGGCTGCGGCCCAGCCGGTCGGCCAGCACCGTGCGGGGCAATTGCCCGCCATCCAGCGCGGGGAACCAGCACACCACGGTCAGGAAGGCGGCCAGCAGTCCCACCGCCGAGAAGACCGCCATCTGCCGCAGGCCGGGGAAGGGCGCCAGGCCCAAGGCCAGGTAGGCCAGCACGCTGGTCAGCAGGGCCAGCGCCAGGCCGGGCAGCAATGCGCGCATCAAGCGCCAGCGCTGCTCGGGCGGCTGGCCCTGGCGGGCGGCGAAATAGTGGAAGCCGTAATCTTCCGCCACGCCGACCAGGCTGGCGCCGAAGACCAAGGTAATCAGATGCACCCGCTCGAACAGCAGGGCGGTCACGCTCAAGGCTGCCGCGCAGCCGATCAGCAAGGAGAGGGCGACCAGGGCAATCGGACGCAGCGAGCGGAAGGTCAGCCAGACCAGCAGCAGCACCGCCGCCAAGGAGCCATAACCTATGGTGCTCATTTCGCGGCTGGCTTGCGCGGCGGCCGCTTCGGCGTACAGGGGCACGCCGATGGCGACCAGCCTGGCGCCGGGTACCACGGCTGCGGCGGCGGCACGGGCTTGCGCCAATGCCTCGGTCACCGGCGTCTCGCCGCTGGCGGCGAAGCCGGCGCTGCGGCTGCGATAGTTCAGCAGTATCCAGTCGCGCCCTTCGGCTCGCAGCCATAGCTGGCCATCGCGCGGCCGCGCGCGGGTTTCCTGGCCGCGCGCTTCCCACCATTGCGGCCACAGGCCCAGGGGATCATCGCGCCATTCGCCCAGTTTGGGACCGGCCGGCTGGTACAGCTGCATCAATGCCCTGCCGCCCACCTCCTCCGGTCCTGCCTGCCTTAGCCAGTCGCGCTGGGCCGGCGTCAGCAGCCGATCGCGCCAGGGACGGTAGAAGGCCAGCGTGCTATCGAAAGCCTGGGCATCGCCGGCCTGTATTTGCAGCAGGTCGGTATGGCCAGCCAGGGCGGTGCGGGCGGCGGCGGCGGCTTGCTTGGCAGCCGGCCAGTCGTCGGCGCCGACCAGCATCGCCAATTGGCGGCCGGCCTGGTCGGCCAATTGCCGGCCGGCGGCGCTTACCGCCGGGTTTTGCTCATCTTCCGGCAGCAGCGCCAGCACGTCGGTATCGAGCCGGCTGGCGCGCCAGAACTGGAACTGGTGCGCCAGGATGCCGAGCACCACCACGGCCCAGGCCAGGGCAAGCCAGCGCCGGGACCGCACGGACCTGGCCGCGCCTTCCTCAGGGTTGAGCAAGCTGGGCTACCTCGGTGTCGGTGGGCGGGGGGCTTGGCGTAATTGCTCGAAACGGATCTGGCTGCTGTCGCCATTGGCTTCCTCCAGATCAACCTGGCGGACATAGCGGTCGCCGCGCAGCCGCACCCGCTGGAATACCCGCGCCAAACCGTCGTCCAGCGGCGTCAGTTGCAGTTGCCAGCCTTCCTTGCCCTGCAGCTCCCCTTCGATGCGGAAGCGCTTGGCCAAGGTGGCGATATCGCCTCCCAGCAGGGCGAACAGCAGTTCGTTGACGGCGGCCAGGGCGGGCTGGGCACGACTGTCCAGCCGGTAGGCGGCGCTGCCGTCGGCCTGGCGGGCCAGCAGGGTCTTGCGGGTCAGGACCAGGCTGGCGGCAAATGGCTTGCGGGTCTGCCATAGCACGCCATGGTCGCGCCAGAGCAGGAAGTCGCCGCGTGACAGCAAGGGCTGCTTAAAGCCGCCGACGGTTTTTCGCTGTTCGAAATCGCCCCGTAGCACGGGTGCCGGGTCCAGTCGCTTCGTTACCTCGGTCGCCAGGTCGGCGGCCGTGACAAGCAGGCTGGATAAACCGATCAGCAAGACAGGCAGCCAGCGGTACCAGGGCATGTTCAACATGGTGTTACTCCCAGCTTTTGTCCCAGTACGGCGGGGCAGAGGTACTGCATTTCGCCGTCGGCCAGCGCGACCGCCACCTGGATGGTGTGGGCCTTGGTCAGGCAATGTCCGTCCAGCGCGTCGCTGATGCGGTAGTCGACGCGGAGGCGGTTCTCCCATTCGGTGATGCGGGCGAGGACTTTCAGGCGCTGGCCGTAGCGGGCCGGCCGCACATATTTGAGGTGCATATCAACGATGGGCCAGGCAAAGCCGGAGTCGCGCATCTGTGGATAGTCGTAGTCGAACCGCGCCATCAGGGCACTGCGGGCCAATTCCAGGTATTTGACGTAATGGCCGTGCCAGACGATGCCCAGCGGGTCGAGATCGTGGAAGGCCGGCACCACTTCGATTTCATGGCTCAGATCAGCTGTCATACAGGCTCCAGGCCTGGTTGCGGATGTCGTCGAGCAAGCCGAGCAGTTCACGGTCCAGTGCGCGGTCCTCTTGCAGGAGCGGAATCCGGGCTGCCAGGTCGGCCTGCATGGCCGCGACGGCCGGCGACAAGGCCAATTCGCCATCGCGGCGCTGCCGCAGGGCCAGACCCTGCCTTGCGGCGATCAGCATGGCTGCCAGCACCTGTTCGCTCAGCTCCAATACCCGTAGGCAGTCGCGCGCGGCGATGGTGCCCATGCTGACCTTGTCCTGGTTGTGGCATTCGGTGGAGCGGGAGAAGACCGAGGCCGGCATGGTTTGTTTGAGCGCTTCGGCGGTCCAGGCCGACACGCTGATCTGCACCGCTTTCAGGCCGTGGTTGATGGCTGCGCGCGGTCCTTCCGCGGCCGACAGGTTGGCCGGCAGGCCGTGGTTGTAGCGGCTGTCCACCAGCAGGGCCAGTTGCCGGTCCAATAGATCGGCGACATTGGCGACGGCTTGCTTGAGACCGTCCATGGCGAAAGCGATATGGCCGCCATAGAAATGGCCACCGTGGAGGATGCGTTCATTGTCGGCATCGACGATGGGATTGTCGTTGGCGCTATTCAGCTCGTTTTCGATCAGGCCGCGGAAGAATGGCAGGCTGTCTGCCAGCACGCCGATCACATGGGGCGCGCAGCGTAGCGAATAACGGTCCTGCAGGCGTTGCTCGTTGCGGCTGGGGCCGTCGGCGGCCAGGTCGGCATGAATCCGCGCGGCCACGGCCTGTTGGCCGGGATGTGGCTTGACGGCGAACAGCGCCGTATCGAAATGATGGGCATTGCCGGCGCTGGCCAGCACATTGAGCGCGGTCAGCCGGGTGGCCAGCCGGCAGAGATACTCGGCGCGCCGCCAGGCCAGGCAAGCCAGCCCGGTCATCACCGCCGTGCCGTTCATGATGGCCAGGCCCTCCTTTGGACGCAGCCGCAGGGGGGCGATATCCAATTCCGCCAATACTTCCGCCGCCGGCCGCTGCCGGCCCTGGTACAAGACCTCGCGCTCGCCGCACAGCACCGCCGCCAGGTAGGACAGCGGCGTAAGGTCGCCGCTGGCGCCGACCGAGCCCTCCGCCGGGATAAGCGGCAGGACATCGTGCCGCAGCAGGGCTTCCAATTGCGCCAGCAAGGCAACGCTGACGCCGGACATGCCTTGCGCCAGGGAGGCCAGCCGGGTGGCCAGGACCGCGCGGGTCTCCTCCGCCGTCAGCATGCGGCCGCTGCCGCAGCCATGGTAGGTGTAGAGATGGTGCGGCAATTCGGCCACCAGCGCCGGGGGGATGGTGACGGTGCAGGAGTCGCCATAGCCGGTGGTGACGCCGTAGATCACGCCGTCCTCGGCCAGCAGCCGGTCGAGGAAATCGGCGCCGCGGGCGATACGGGCACGGAAAGCCGGCTCGGCCGATAACTCGGCAGGGCGGCGCCGGGCGGCCAGTTCGCAGACATCTTCGATAGTCAGGCGGCTACCGTCGAAGCGGACGGATTCAGCGGGGATAGGCATGGTCTTGATCCCAGAAGGGGAAGAAATTGAACCAGTCATAGGGTGAGCGCTGCAACAGCTCGCACAGGGCCTGGGCATAAAGGGTGGCGTACTCGGCCATGGCGGCGTCGCGCCGGCCGCGCGGCAACTCCACCCGTTGCGCCAGGCGGCGGAAATGGATGGTATAGCCTTGGTCCTGGTGGATGCAGCCAAGCAGATAGAGCGGGCATTTCAGCAGGCTGGCCAGGACGTAGGGGCCGACCGGAAAAGGGGCCGGGTGGCCCAGGAAATCGACCCGTACGGTCTTGCTGGCGAAGACCGGCACACGATCGCCGGCGATCACCACGAACTCGCCGGCGGCCACCTTTTCGGCCAGCAGGACCGCGGTGGCAGGACCGACTTCGCTGACCTCGATCAAGCGCAGGTCATTGGCGGGGTTGAGGCGCTTGAGCAGGCGATTGAATTCGGCCGCATGGCGGGTGTGCACCAGGATATTGAGCACCAGCCGGCGATTCCGCTCGGCCATGGCGCGGCAGAGTTCCAGGCAGCCGATATGGGCGGTGACGATCAAGCCGCCCAAACCTGCTTCGGCGGCGGCCTGCAATTGCTCGCGGCCCTCCAGCCGGACCCGTTCGAAGGGGTAGCGGCCGGCTACCGCCAGCAGCTTGTCCAGGATGGTTTCGGCAAACAAGGCGATATGGCGCAGGCTGTCGCGCAGGCCGGGCGGGTGGCCCGGCACGCCGGTGGCCGCATGCAGGCGTTGCAGGTATTGGCGGGAAGACGCCCGCAGGGTGGGCTTGCCCAGCCAGTAGAACATGACCACGGCGTGGATAAGGAACCGGAAGGGCCAGCGTCCAAATAGCCGGTGCAGCCAGTACAGCAGCAAGATACCGCCGACAAAGCCGCTTTCGCGCATCTCCGCCCAGTGGCGGACCGTTGCCATCAGCGGCCCGCCGGGCGCAAGGCCTGGCGCCGTATGCTACGCCAGATCAAGCGGGGCGCCCGTGGCAGCATGCCGGCCAGCAGCCGGATATGCAGCCGTATCATCAGTAGATTGTCGCGCCACATACGGAAGTGCGAGACGCCGTCGCTGGGGTAGGTGACGCGGGTCAGCAGATTGATCACCGGGACGTCGCGCCAGAACAGCCGCACGATGATATCGGTATCGAAGTCCATGCGCCGACCGATGCGGACCGAGTCGAGCAAGGCGACGGTGGCCGCCAGCGGATAGAGCCGAAAGCCGCACATGGAGTCGCGGATGGCGAAGGACAGGGTCTGCAGCCAGACACAGGCGTGGGTCAGATAGCGGCCGTAGAAGCGGCTGCGCGGCACGCTGTCGTCGAATAGCGGACAACCGCAGACGATGGCGGCGGGAAAATGGTCGGAACATTGCAGGAACAGCGGTATATCTGCGCAATTATGCTGGCCGTCCGCATCGATCTGCAGGGCATGGCTGTAACCGGCCGCGTGGGCCGCGCGCAGCCCGGCCAGCATGGCGCCGCCCTTCCCCTGGTTTTGCGCCAGCCGCAAGAGACTGACGCCGGCCGGGTCGGCCGCCGCCAGGGCATCGAGCACGGCGGCGCAATCGGCATGGCTGCCATCGTCCACCAGGAGGCAGGGCAGGGCATGCGCCCGCACGGCCGCCACGACGGCGCCGATTGCCGCGCCATGGTTATAGACCGGGATAACGACACAGCAACTCACGACAATGCTCCGAATACCATGCGGCCGCTGGCATGGATACCCGCGGCCGAACTGAGTTTGAAGGCCAATACGCCCTCCTCGCCCGCCTGGGCTTGCCGCAGGCTTAATTCCAGCGTGACCGTGCTGCCGGGTGGCAGCAGGCGAGGAAACTTGACGGCTTCCATGCGTTGGAAGCCGAGGGGGACGTCCAGCAGTTCGCCGGCGAACAACTGTACCCATTGCAATTGGGCCACCCCGGGTAGCACCGGCGCGCCGGGGAAATGCCCGGCGAAGTAGGGCGAATTGGCCGCGACTTCGAAGCGCAGGCGGGCCGCATCCGGCCGGCGGGCCAACAGGCGCGCGGCGGGGCGGCGCGGATCGAACAGGGCGGCCAAGGCCGCCAGCTTGCTCTTGCCCTGGCTATTGGTGGGCAGGTCCCAGTGATAGCGCCAGCGGCGCGGCAGGATCGCATGTTCCAATACTCCGGCAAGGGCGCCGCGCAAAGCTTCGTTCAGGGCGCGTTTGCCGCTGTCGTCATGCAAGGCCCAGCCGGCTTCATTCGGCACCGCCACCACGGCCAGCGCGGCGCGCGTGCCGGGTAGCAGCAGGGCCTTGGCCTCCAGCAGCAAGCCGCCGGCCAGCAGGGCATGTTCGAGGGCATCGAGCGAGACGCGCTTTTCCTCGACCTTGACGATACGGTCGGCGCGTCCCAGCAAGCGCAAGCCCGCCGCGTCCATTTCCGCCTGGTCGGCGGTTGCCTGCCAGTTGTCGTCCGATAGATGCGGCGAGCGCACCCAGAGACATTGATTCTCGATCCGCAACCGTACGCCGGGCAGCGCCTGCCAGTGCGTATCCTCGTCGCGGTCGCGCCGGCGCCAGGCAATACCGCCGGTCTCCGAGCTGCCGAAAACTTCGATGGGCGCTTGGCCCAGCAAGGCGCGACAGTCGGGCAGCGCTTCGACCGGTAGTGGCCCCCCGGAACAGAACAGGGCACGCAGGCCCAGCCGCCCGGCAGCCCAATCCTGGGCGGGCGGCAGGCGTTTCAGATGGGCGGGGCTGGCCACCAGTACGCTCGGTCCGGAACGCGCCAGGGCGGTGGCGATATCTTCCGAAAAGGCGAGGCGCTTGGCAGCGAATGGCTGGCCGGCGGCCAAGGGCAGCAACACCCGGAACAGCAAGCCGTAGATATGCTGGTGCGAAACGGTGGCGAGCACGTTGGCGCCTTCCAGCCGCGCGCCGAAGCAGGCCGAAAGCGTGGCCACTTCCTCGAAGAGTTGGCACAGCCGTTTGGGGATGGCGCTGGGCAGGCCAGTCGAGCCGGAGGTGAAGACCACCAGCGCCTCGGACTGGACATCCAGCACCTGCCAGTCCATCGCGCTGTCGTCCCGGGCCGGTGCGGCGGGTCGCAACGGTTGGCAATGCGCCGGTAGATCGCCGGCGAAGCCATCGACCCGCTCCGCCAGCTGCCGCAAGGTTGCCGCCACGGTATCGCCGGGCAGGTAGACGACCTTGCCGGCATGCCAGGCGCCGAACAAGGCGGCGGCGAAATCGGCGCTATCTTCGCAATAGAGGGCGAAGCGCCGGCCCGCCTGGGCGGCGAAGCAGCGCCGCCAGGCCAGTGCCGAGCTGGTGAAGGCCGCGAAATCGTGGATCGCGCCGTCGCGCAGGGCGACCGGATGGTCCGCCGGCCGGCCCTCCGCAAGCAAATGGGCCAGTTCCCGCCATTCAGCCATGCGCCGCCTTTACCCTTTGCCGCCATAGCCATTCGGCGCCGAACAGGACGGCCATCAGCACATAGGCAATCAGGCCGTTGTACAGCGCCCAGGCGGCGTCGCTGGCCCATACCGCCGTCGCCAGGGCGATGCCGCCATTGAGCACAAAGAAGCCGCACCATACCTGGGTGACGCGGCGGGTATAGCGCACGCCGGCCGGTGGAAGCTCGGGCGTCTGGCGCCGCGCCAGCCGTTCGATCACGCTGGGCGGGTAGTACAGGCTAAGACCGAACAGCACCAGGAGCGCTGCATTGACCAGCACCGGATAGAGCTTCAAGGGCAGCAGCGCATTACCCAGCGCGCTCGCGGCGGCCAGCAGCAAGGTGCCGGCGGCGGCGGCCAGCCACAGCCGTTCCCGCGTGGCCAGCGCGCGGGCCAGCGCCAGGCCGGCCAGCAAGAGGGCCAGCCAGCGCGGTTCGACCTGGTCCAGGCAGAAATAAACCAGCGGCGGGTAGGCCAGGGTCAGCAAGGTCAGCAAGGCGGTGCGCACTTCAGGGTCCGGCGGTCTCGTTCATGAGGGCGTGCAGCGCATCGACCACGTCGGCCAGGGTATGGGCCGACTTGAAGGCGTCGGCCTGCAGGCGGCGGCCCAGCATGGGCTTGAGCTTGCCGATCAGATCGACGGCATCGATGCTGTCGATATCGAGATCTTCATACAGGCGTGCGGCGGGCTGGATCAGGGCGGGATCGACCGCGAAACTTTCGCTGAGCAAGGCGCTTAGGTGATCGAATATTTCCTGCTTGGTCATGCGCGGGCATCCTGGTACGGATTGGGGGCTTATAGGGTTCTGCCTTGGGCGACGAATTCGGCCAGGGCGCGGACACTGGCGAAGTGGCGACGGGTCTCGGCCGAATCGGCGGTCAAGGCGAGGCCGTAACGCTTCTGTAGTACCAGACCCAGTTCAAGGGCATCGATGGAGTCCAGGCCCAAGCCTTCCACGAATAGGGGGGCGGTTGGGTCGATATCGGCTGGCTGGATATCTTCCAGATTGAGCGCTTCGATAATGAGCGTCTTGATTTCGTCTTCAAGTTGCTGCATGGATGGCATTCTCCGGCGAAAAATAGTCGTGTAGATGCTGGGTCAGCCGGCGGGCGCCCAGTGCCGCTTCGCCGTTGCTCAGGGCCAGGAAGGGCGCAACGGCGATGTCGTCGCCGACTTCGATGTGGAAATACATGCGCCGGGGCGGGACGCGCCACCAGGGCTGGCCCTTGGTCAGGCTGAGCGGGACGCAGCGAATGATAACCGGGGTGAGGTCGCACGGGCCGCGAACAGCGATATTAGCGGCGCCCCGCTGCAACTTCAGCCCACCCTCGGGCGATGTGCGGGTGCCTTCGGGGAAAATGATCAGGCTGCTGCCCTTACGGATGGAGGCGATGCAATCATAGATCAACCCCGGGCCGGAGTCGTTGCATAGGTAGGCGGCTGCCCGGATCGGCCCACGGGTGAAGGGATTGCCGGCCAAGGCGGCCTTGACCACGCAGTCGGCGTCGCGGACCAGCGAGAGCAGAAAGATCACGTCGATCAGGGTTGGGTGGTTGGCGATGATCAGCAGGCCGGGCCGCCGCAATTTCTCCGCGCCGCGGATCTGGTAGCGCAGAATGCCCAGCAGCCGCATCCAGCCGATAAATGCGCGGCAGGTATGGTGAACCAGCAGGCGCGCCAGCCTGGCCTCTTCGCGGGGCGGGCGAAACGCCAAATGCAGCAAGGGGAGGGCGACCAGGCGCAAGACCAGCCCCGCCAGGCCGAAGGTCCCGAAGGCGATGGCGGTGGCCAATACGCGCCAGGCACGCTCCAGGCGCTCAAGCATCTTGCCGCCAGTGCCAGGTCTTGCCGGCCAGCCGGCGAGTGAGTGTGGGCGCCGTGCCGGACAGCAGGAAGCGCAATACCGCCAGATCGGCCGGCAGATCGGCGACCGCGGGCTCGGCCCCGCCGGCTTCGGCTTGCCGGGAACACAAGCTGTAACCGCCCTGTTCGGTGGGAATCAGGCGGCAGGCCCAGGCGCGCGGGAAATCCGGCAAGCCGCCGGGTTCGGCAAAGCCCTGGTAGGGAGCGGGCAGGGGCTCTTCGTAATAAACCAATAACACGGCGGGCGCACCATCGGCCAACAGGGCGCTGGCTTCGGTAAAGGCCGCCTCGATCGTTTCCTCGCCGGCCGCGATGGCGCTGTAATTGCCAGGGTCGGCGCGGGCGATGGAGAACAGCGCGCCGATGGCATTGTGCACCGACATACTGAAGGCGGTGGGCGAAGTAGGTTCACCACGGGCCAATTGGCGCAGTAGCTCGGCGATACGATCCAGATCGCCATAGCGCGAGGCAAACAGGACCGGGCAGTTGCCGGCCTCTGCTTGCGCTCCGTAAGCTGCTTGCAATGCGATGCGCCCCAAGCGCTCGACCCGGCGCCGCATCATGGCCGGCATTTCAGTCAGCGCGGGTGTCGCCGGCCCACTGCCCAGGACTGGCATGGCAGGCGCCCGCAACCAGGCTGACCAGGCGGCTTGATCGGGTAAGCCAGGGGCCCAGGCGGCCCATTGTGCAATTGAAAAACGAATTGTCATTTTTAGTGCGCTAGGTGATCGATTGCATGCTTGCTGCGAGGCATGGCCCCGGCGCCAGGCGGCGATTCTAGTCGGGTGGCATGAATCATGGAACTGCCGCTATTTTAAAAAATTGTGAGTGGGTAAAAATCACAGTGCCTTGCAATGGACGGCAAAAGGGGCGTGGGCAACCGTATAAAATAGCGGGCATGCCCAGTCTAAGTATGCCCCTTCTACGTGCCTTGTTCTGTTTATCGGTCCATCTGGCCGTGCTGTCCGCGCCGGCGCCTATCCGTTTCCTGCTCAGTTTCGACGACGGTCCCAGCCTGTGGGATAGCACGCCGACGACGCGTATCCTGGAACAGTTGGCGGAAAATCCCGTGACTCCCTCCATCAAGGCCCTGTTCTTTGTCCAGAGCGCCCATATCGAGCACGGTGGCAGCGAAGCCGGCCGGGCGATCATGCGGCGGGCCTGCGGGGCCGGGCATTTGCTGGGCGTGCACTCCGCCAGTGCGCGCGGCCATATTCCGCATCCGCGCCTGGACGACGGCGAGTTGGCCGCCTCCATGCGGGACGGTAGGGAAGCGATCGCGGCGCAATGCGGCGAGGATGCCGGTCTGGTCAGGCCGCCGGATTGGGAATACGACGGCCGCACCCTGGCGGCCTACCAGGCCGCCGGCCTGGGCATGCTGTTAAGCGACTTGAGCGCCAATGACGGCAAGATCTACGGTTGGAATCTTAGCCTGCGGCGCCGCGCGCATCTGCGGCGGGAGCTGGCGGATGCCGCGCAGGCCTACCAAGCCGGCTTGCTGCCGGTGTGGGAAGGAGTGACCCCGGTGGTGATGACCTTCCACGATACCAACCCCTATACCGCCGACCATATGCGCGAGTACTTGCACATTCTGGTGGAAGAAGCCACCGCCTTGTCCTTGCCGCTGGCCGATCCCCCTTTCTATACCGATACGGCAGCACTGCTGCGGGCTGCCCAGGGGCGCGCGCAAGCGGGGCGTTTTGTGTGCGGCGCGGTGTCGCGCAGCGCCGGCTGGCGCGCCCGTTGGACGGGCGACCAGGCCGAGCTGCGCAAAGGCTGCTTTCAGGCTTCGCCCAGGTAGCGGGTGGGCAAGGGCGTTTCCAGCACGCTGCCGTCGGCCTGGCGCTGCACCCGCCAAGCTTGCGCGCCGGGGCGCGAACAAACCGCCTCGTTCAGCTGGCCATCGACAAAATGCAGCGCGGCGCCGTCGTCGGCGGCCCAGCTATCCAGCATGGCGCCATCGCCCACCACCTGCCGTAGACGCGGCCGCCGTTGTGCTTCGCCATCGTAATGGGGGCAGGCGCCGCCGGCTAGCCAGCCCAGGCAGGGTAGGGCCGAGAGCGGACCGGGGATGGAATCGGTCAGCCCCTGTTCGAACCAGCAAATCATTCCGGCACTGACGCCGCCCATCACGATGCCGGCGGCGTAGGCATCCGCCAGGATGCGGTCGACGCCCCAGTCACGCCATAGCGCCAGCATGGACTTGGTATTGCCGCCGCCTACGTAGATGGCGTCCTGTTCAAGCAGGAAGCCGGCCAGGTCGGCGGTATGGGGGCGGAACAAGGACAGATGGCTGGCGTGGCAGTCGTAGCGCGCGTGCGCGCTGTAGAACTTGAACAGATAGCCGTCGGGGTCGCCGCTGGCCGTGGGCAGGAAGCAGATACGCGGCTTGGCCTTGCGGGTGGCGGCAAGGAAGTGCTGGTCCAGCAGGGGCGTGGTTTCCATCGAGAAGCCACCGCCGCCTTGCACGATCAATTGCTTGCTCATCAGTCCACTCCGCCTGCGCCGGCTTCCGCTAGTTGCGAAGTGCAGCAAGGGCAGCGGCTGGCTTGCGCAGGGATGCTGCGGAAACAATAGCGGCAATCCTTGCTGGGTACTTCGGCTTCGGCCGGCGCTTCCGAGCGCTTGAGCCGGTTCAGCGTGCGTACCAGCAGAAAGACCGCGAAGGCGACGATCAGGAAGCTGATCATGACGTTGGCGAACACACCGAAATTGACGGTGACCGCACCGGCGTCCTGCGCCGCTTTCAAGGTTTCATAGGGAGCGGCAGCCTTGCCGCCTTCCTTGATCACGAGGAACAGATTGGAGAAATCGACATTGCCCAGCAGGTAGCCGATGGGCGGCATGATGATGTCTTTGACCAGCGAATCCACGATCTTGCCGAAGGCGCCGCCGATGATGACCCCGACCGCCAGGTCGACCACATTGCCACGCATGGCAAATTCCTTGAACTCCTTAAACATGGCTACCTCTCGAATGATGGATTTGCATTTGCGCCGGCAATAAAAAAAACAGGCAGCCGAGGCTGCCTGTTTTTGTGCTGACGCTCGTCGAGCCAAACAGGCTTAGAACGAGTGGTTCAGACCCAGGGTAAAGGTGTTGTGACCCTTTACGCCGGCGTAGCTGTTGGTGTACTCGCCGGTCACCACGGTACGCTTGGACAGGTTGTAGAACAGACCAGCGGTGCCTTGGGTCTTGGTGTTGGCCATGGTGTCCTTGTCCCAGAAGATCGCGCCGGCTTGCAGGCTCAGATCACCCATGGAGTAGCCAACCAGCAACAGTGGGTCGGTGAACTTGTCGTTGCCGTCATTGCGGTGTTGGCCGGCCAGGCTCAGCGACAGGTCGCCCATCGTGAAGGTACCGCCCAGCAGCAGGCGCTTGACAGCCTTGCCGGCCTTGGGCTTGAACACGCCGTAAGCACCGACCAGGGAGAAGTTTTCGGCGGCGTACTTCGCTTGCATGCTGAAGTCGTTGGTCGAGCGGGTGCCGGCCGGCGCGCCCTTGTTCTCGCCGAAGGAATTGGCGTAGCTATAAGTCACGGGGCCGTAGGCGCCGTCGAAGCGGATGGCGTTGTTGATGCGGTAGTTGTCGTTGCTGCCGTGGTTGGTCAGGCCCAGCGAATCGTCCAGGTAGAACGGATCGAATTCTTCGGTAGCCTGGGTGTAGGGGCTCTTGCCGCGACCCGCCGCCACCGAACCCCAATCACCCTTCAGGCCGACCCAGGCTTCGCGCGTACCGAAACCGGAACGGGAGGCATCATCCGGCGCCACGGCGCTTTCAATCTTGAAGAAGGCGGACAAGCCATCGCCCAGATCTTCCTGACCCTTGAAGCCGATGCGCGAGGACAGGTTGGAGATCTTGGTTTGATCAGGCTCGGCACCAGGGCGAGCGGAGATTTCCACACCAACGTTTACCTGGCCATACAGCACCACTTCATTGCCGGCGGCAAAGGCGGTGGGTGCAATGGCAGCGGCAGCAACGGCCAATGCGATTAGCTTCTTGTTCATTAGAGTGTTCCTTCATCAAGTTGAAAACGGTATAGCAGAGAGCTGCCCCGATAGATGGGCGATACATTACGGGCGAATGATAGGCGGTGGCGTGGCTTACAAGCAATGTAAGCGGCTATTCGGCGGTATTGGGTATTTACGGGAAAAACCGCATGGATATTATGTAAGTTATTGTTTTTATTTGAATTATTAAAGAAATTCGAGGTAGTTGAGGGTTGCTGTAATGCAACAAGCGGGCCGTGGGTAAAATGCTTCTGACCGATTGAATCGGCTGGTTCAGCCTGCCCACCATGGTGCGCCGATCAGAATATAGCGAAATGTTTTTCCCGCCAGTATGGCCAGGCCGGCCGACCAGGCGGGCAGGCGCAGCCAGCCGGCAGCGAAGCACAGGCCGTCGCCGACGATGGGCAGCCAGGCCAGCAGGAGTGCCAAGCTGCCATGCCGCCGCAGCCATGCCAGCGCGCGCGGCGACAAACGGCCGCCCGCATCGGCCGAGGCATTGCGGCTGAGGCGCCAGGCCAGTGCAAAGGTGCTGAGGCTGCCCAGGGTATTGCCCAGGGACGCGACCAGTACCGCCAGCCACAAGGTATCGGGGCGTGCGCGTAGCCACAACAGCATCGCGACTTCCGAGTTGCCCGGCAAGAGCGTGGCGGAGAGGAAGGCGGATATAAATAGTCCAGCCAGACCCGCGGGCGCCGCGGTCAGCCCATCCAGCACGCTTTAAAAGCTCGGCCGCTGGCCGGCATGCCGGGCGATCAACTCGGCCAGTTGCGTGAAGAATTCGCTCTCGTCGCGCGTGCTGCGCCAGGCATTGTCCTGCAGGCGGTAGTGGTAGCCGCCGGAGCGTGCCGCCAGCCACAGTTCCTGGCTGGCCACGTGCCGGTTCGCCACGATCTTGGCGCCGTCGTCGAACTCGATTTCCAGCACATTGCCGTTGCGGTTCAGGTCGAGGTCGAACGCCGCGGCGTCGAGTACGGCTTCGATATGGTCAAAGGCCGCATCGCTTGCATTTAGAAATTCGCTTTCGGTCATTGGCTGGCTCGGGTATGCGTTGTTAGTATGGCTATTTTACCGCTCCGAAGCCGCCATGCGCCTCCTTGTCTTTTGCCTAATTTCGGCCTGTCTTCTTTCTGCTTGCGGCTACAAAGGGCCCCTGTTCCTGCCCGGCCAGGGTAAAGCGCCTGCATCGGCCAGCCAGGGTGGGAGCACGCCATGAAGCTGACGCCTACACCGCAAGGCCTCGCCGTGGAAGGCGTGCCGCTGGCCGATATCGCGGCACGGTTCGGCACGCCCTGCTATGTCTACTCCGAGGCGGAGCTGGTTTCGACCTATGAAGGCTATCGCGACGCCTTCGCCGGGCACGATCCACTGATCTGCTATGCCGTGAAAGCCAACTCCAACCTGAGCGTGCTGCAGACCTTCGCCAAGCTGGGCGCGGGCTGCGATATCGTCTCGGCGGGTGAGCTGGCCAGGGCGCTGGCCGCCGGCGTGCCGGCGGAACGCATCGTTTTCTCCGGTGTGGCCAAGACGGCCGATGAGATGCGTATGGCCCTCCAGGCAGGCATCCATTGCTTTAATGTCGAGTCCGAGGCGGAATTGCACCGCCTGAACGCGGTAGCGGCGGAATTGGATCTGCGCGCCCCGATCAGCCTGCGCGTCAATCCGGATGTGGATGCGAACACCCATCCCTATATTTCCACGGGGCTCAAAGACAATAAGTTCGGCATCGACCACCAGGACGCGCCGCGCATCTTTGGCGTGGCGGCCGGACTGCCGCATCTGCGTGTGATCGGCATCGATTGCCATATCGGTTCGCAACTGACCGGCCTGAGCCCCTTTGTCGATGCGCTCGACCGCCTGCTGGAACTGGTGGACCAACTGGGCGCCGGCGGCATCGTGCTGGAGCATATCGATATGGGTGGGGGCTTGGGCATCCGCTACACCGATGAAGTACCGCCGGCGGTGGCCGATTATGCCGCGGCGATCCTGGCCCGCCTGGCTGGCCGTTCGCTACGCCTGGTGCTGGAACCGGGCCGCTCGCTGGTGGGGAATGCCGGGCTGCTGCTGACGCGGATCGAATATCTGAAGCCGGGCGAAAGCAAGCATTTCGCCATTGTCGATGCCGGCATGAACGATTTGATGCGCCCCGCGCTGTACCAGGCCTACCACGACATTGTCGCGGTGCGGCAAGGGACGGCGGCGGCACAAGAGTACGACGTGGTCGGACCGGTCTGCGAGAGCAGCGACTTTCTCGGCAAGTCGCGCCGGCTCGCGGTGGAGGCGGGAGATCTGCTGGCGGTATTGTCGGCCGGCGCCTATGGCATGACGATGAGTTCCAACTACAACACCCGGCCGCGCGCGGCGGAAGTCATGGTCGGCGGGGACGGTGTTCGGCTGATACGCAAACGTGAAACGCTGGATGAATTGCTGGCGAACGAGCGTGCTTTGTTGAAGTAAACCGTGTTCCTTGGCCGGGCTCCCGGCCAAGGAACACTACGACGGTGCCGGCGGCTATTCGGCCATCACGCAATCGACATAGTACTCGCCGCTGACCTCATCCTTGACCAGCCCGTGGATATCGGTTTCGAAACCGGGGAAGCGTTCGTTGAAGGCGCGGGCGAAGCGCAGGTAGTCCACGATGGTCTTGTTGAAACGCTCACCCGGAATCAGCAAGGGAATGCCCGGCGGGTAGGGGGTCAGCAGGATGGCCGTGATGCGGCCTTCCAGCGCATCCAGCGGCACCCGTTCGATCTCGCGGTGGGCCATCTTGCTGAAAGCCTTGGACGGCTTGAGGGCCGGCACCATATCGCTCAGGTACATCTCGGTGGTCAGGCGGGCCACATCATTGTCGCGGTAGACCTCGTGGATTTGCTGGCAGAGGTCGCGCAGGCCGACACGTTCGTAGCAAGGATGCTTGGCGGCGAATTCCGGCAGCGCACGCCAGGCCGGCTGGTTCTTGTCATAGTCATCCTTGAACTGCTGCAAGGCGGTGACCAGGGTATTCCAGCGGCCCTTGGTGATGCCGATGGTAAACATGATGAAGAAGCTGTAGAGACCGGTCTTTTCGACGATGACGCCGTGTTCGGCCAGGTACTTGGTGACAATGCCGGCGGGGATGCCGCTCAGGTCGAACTCCCCTTCCATGTTCAGGCCCGGCGTGATCAGGGTGGCCTTGATCGGATCCAGCATATTGAAGCCATCGGCCAAGGCGCCGAAGCCGTGCCAGTGATCGTCGGCGCGCAATACCCAGTCCTCGCGCTCGCCTACGCCTTCGTCCGCCAGGTACTCGGGGCCCCACACCTTGAACCACCAGCCGCCCGCGCCGTCGCCGTATTCGGCATCGACCTTGCGCATGGCGCGGCGGAAATCGAGCGCTTCGGCGATGGATTCTTCCACCAGGGCGGTGCCGCCGGGCGCTTCCATCATGGCCGCCGCCACATCGCAGCTGGCGATGATGGAGTATTGCGGCGAGGTGGAAGTGTGCATCAGATAGGCTTCGTTGAAACGATGCCGGTCCAGCTGGCGGGTTTGCGATTCCTGTACCAGGATCTGCGAGGCCTGGCTCAGGCCCGCCAGCAGCTTATGCGTCGATTGGGTGGCAAACACCATGGCATCCTTGCTGCGCGGGCGGTCGCGGCCGATGGCGTGCATATTCTGGTAAAAATCGTGGAAGGAGGCATGCGGCAGCCAGGCTTCGTCAAAGTGCAGCGTATCGATTGTCTCGCCCAGCACATCCTTGATCATTTCGACGTTGTAGAGCACGCCGTCATAGGTCGATTGGGTGATGGTGAGAATGCGCGGCTTATTGCCGGGGCGCTTGGCCAGGGCTTCGCGCGCGAAGGGATTGGCCTGTATCTTTCTCTCGATGGCGGCCGGCGTGAACTCGGACAGCGGAATGGGGCCGATGATGCCGAAGTGGTTGCGGGTCGGCATCAGGAACACCGGAATCGCCCCGCACATCATGATGGAATGCAGGATGGACTTGTGGCAGTTGCGATCGACCACCACGATATCGCCCGGGGCGACCGTGGCGTGCCAGACCATCTTGTTGCTGGTCGAAGTGCCGTTGGTGACGAAGAACAGATGGTCGGCGCCGAAGATACGGGCGGCATTGCGTTCGCTGGCGGCCACCGGGCCGGTGTGGTCAAGCAGCTGTCCCAACTCGTCGACCGAGTTGCAGACGTCCGCGCGCAGCATGTTCTCGCCGAAGAACTGGTGGAACATCTGGCCGACCGGGCTCTTCAGGAAAGCCACGCCGCCCGAGTGGCCGGGGCAATGCCAACTGTAGGAACCATCCTGGGCGTAGTGCAGCAGGGCGCGGAAAAACGGCGGGGCCAGCGAGTCCAGGTAATGGCGGGCTTCGCGCACGATGGAACGGGCGACGAATTCCGGCGTGTCCTCGAACATATGGATAAAGCCATGCAGTTCGCGCAGCACATCGTTGGGGATATGCCGGCTGGTGCGGGTTTCACCGTACAGGAAGATGGGGATATTGGCGTTCTTGTAACGGATTTCCTGGACGAAGGCGCGCAGATTGGCGATGGCGGCGGTCTCCACGCCCGGTTCGCCAATGAATTCCTCGTCGTCGATGGACAGGATAAAGACCGAGGCCCGGCTTTGCTGCTGGGCAAAGCCAGTCAGGTCGCCGTAACTGGTGACACCCAAAACTTCGAAGCCTTCGTCTTCGATCGCCTTGGCAAGCGCGCGAATACCGAGGCCGCTGGAGTTTTCGGCGCGAAAGTCTTCGTCGATAACGACGACGGGAAAGCGGAATTTCATGGGATAGTCTCCGGCGACCGGGCTCGGTCGCATTTTCTAGGGCAAGCACGGCGCGATTCACGCCGTCGGTAAAATAGCGCGGGGCCGCGCCCTTAGGCGCGGCCCCGCTGTAAAGGGTAAGGGTCGGCTGTTACGGCTGCGGCATGGTCTCGGCGAAGGCCGGGCGTTGCGCCAGCTTGTCCGCCAATTTGGCGAGATTGGGGTATTGCACGCGCCAGTCGATCTCGGCAAAGCGCAGGTCCAGGTAGCCCAGGCAACTGCCGACGGCAATATCGGCCAAGGTGTAGCTTTCGACGCACCAGGCGCGTTCGCCCAGGTCGTCCGACAGGGTCTGCAGGCCCCGCTCGATCTTGGCCATCTGGCGGTCGATCCACTCCGGGCTCTGCTGCGCGCTCGGGCGCTTGCGCTCGACGAATATCGTGGCGGCGGCGTCGCTGATGCCGTCCGCCAGTGCTTCCCAGCGCTTCACCTGGACGGCTTGGCGATGGTCGTTCGGGATCAGTTTGGCGACCGGCGAGATATGGTCGAGGTATTCGACGATCACGCGCGAATCGAACAAGGTGCTGCCGTCGTCCAGGATCAACACCGGTACTTTGCCCAGGGGATTGACCGTCGGTACCTGGGTGTCGACATTCCACGGAATATCCACCGTCAGGGGGCATTCGATACGCTTTTCCTGCAGGACGATGCGTACCTTGCGGGCATAGGGGCTGGTGAGTGAGGCGATCAGCTTCATGAGCGGGGAACCGGTGGGCGGAACAGGGGCTGGATTTACGCATCCCATCTTGCCGGATGCATGTCGGATGGTATCTCAACTCGGCAAGTGGAAGGCGGATCACGTTGCATGCTCCCATCTGCGCGTTATTCGCAGCCGGGGGCGCTACGATTCTTACCGCATATGCTGCGTTGCGCAATCTCCAAGGCAAGATGCTTCCCATACTGTGGTATCCGGCTCAGCCAGTGACGCTGCTACGCCAGGGGACCGCGCGCCAGTCCGAAAACCAGCTGATCCTCCACCCGCCGCACAGGCAGCTGGAACACCGCGGCTAGCCGCTCGGGGGTAAGTACATCCACCGATTTTCCCGCTGCGACCAGGCGCCCTTCATATAACAGCCAGCTCTGTTCGGCATAGGTCAGCGCAAGATTGACGTCATGCAAGCTCGCCAGCACGGTGATGGGTAACTTGCGCGCCAGCTCGCGCAGGCCGGCCAGCAACATATGCTGATGGCGGGGATCCAGGCTGGCGGTGGGTTCGTCCAGCAAGAGCAGTGCCGGCCCCTGTGCGGCCGCGGCGCAAGCCTGTACCAGCACGCGGGCCAATTGCACCCGCTGCCGCTCGCCACCCGATAGATTGAGATAGCGGCGCTCGGTCAGCGATTCGGCATCGGTCAGCTGCAGCACGCTGTCGATCAAACCCTCCAGCTCGTGGCCGGGAATATCGGGGAAAGGTGTCCCGCCCAGGCGCACCACCTCGCGCACGCTGAAATCGAACTCCAGGCTGCTTTGTTGCGGCAACAGCGCGCGACGCCGCGCCAGGGTGTTCGCATGGGTACGGGCCAATGGCAATTGGTCGAATTCGCATTCGCCGCCGGCCGGCGCCAACTCACCGGCCGCCACGGCCAAAAGGCTGGATTTGCCCGCGCCATTGGGACCGAGCAGGGCGATCAGGCCATGCGGCAAAGCCGTCGCGTCGATGCCGCTCAGTACGGTGCGGCCATCGCGGATCAGGCTGACATGGGAAAAGATAAGCATGGCGGCAAATCGAAAGGGATTCGCTTTATTCTAGGACGTGCCAAGGACACTGGCGCAACATCTATCGGATTCCGGCGCCCGGGGCGCGGGAGCGCATCAGGCCTGTTCGGCCATCTTGTCCTTGGCTTGCTGGAACGCGCTGACCGCGGCGGCGGCGAAGCGATTGCTGGCGAAATTGGCTACCTGGCGGGTGGCCTTGGACATCGAGTCGAAGGCGCAGCTGCTGATGCAGACTGCTTTCTTCATCGGTTCGCCCAAGCCGTCGGGTTGCTTGTCCAGGGTGCTCAACAGGCCGCGCTGTTGCTCGGCCAGGGTCCGTTCCAGCAGTTGCATGGCGTCGGTCATGGCCGAGATCTGCGCCACGAACAGCGCGCAACCCAGATGCAGGCCTTGGTCGAGATGGTGTTCCAGCCGGTCGACCGGCTCGGTCTGTTCGTTGACCGCCTTCATCCAGTCGCGGCAACCGTCGAACTGGGTGGCGATCAATCGCTCGAAGTTGCGATTGGCGAGGTCGGCGCCTTCGCTGAGGAAATCGATTTGTTGCTCCAGGCGGGGTAGTGGCCAGGCAGCATGGGGAGCATTCATGATTGGGTAACTTCCTGATAATACGGTCTTGTGGACGCTATCTATTTGCCTATGTTGCGCTGCAATAGGGGGCGGAGTCTAGGCCGGTTTATACGGAAGTCAATTAGTGCATCATGATAATGACGATGTCGTAGACGGCCACATCAGTGCCAAACAGCGTCCTGGTTAATGCCCACGAAGGTCAGGCCGGTCGCGTCGGCCCGTAAATAGCCTCCTTTGCCACCGTACCAATCTGGCAACACCCAGCGTTGCGCGCGTTGTTTTTCGTCGCGATGGCAGGCGGGACGGTGGGTATGGCCGTGCACCAGTTGGGCGTCCGGGTAGCGGGCCAGCAAAGTGGCAACGGCGCCCGGATTGACATCCATGATCTCGCTCGCCTTGCTTTGCTTGGCCATTTCGCTGGCGGCGCGGATACGGGCGATATCGTCCTTGCGGGCCTGCAAGGGCCGCGCCAGGAAGGCTGCCTGCCATTGCGGTTCGCGGACCATCCGGCGGAACTGCTGATAGGCCGAATCGTCGATGCAAAGGGCATCGCCATGGCTCAGCAGCAAGGTTTGTCCCATGGCGCTGATCATGGTGGGGTCGGCCAGCAGGGTAAGGCCGGCGGAGGCGGCGAAATCCGCGCCCAGCAGAAAATCGCGATTGCCGTGCATCAGGTAGAGCTGCACACCTTGGGCCGCCAGTGCGTTCAACTCAGCCGCGATGTAGGCGTTGAGCGGGTCGTCATCATCGTCGCCGGCCCAGTATTCGAAGATATCGCCCAGCAGGTAGAGCGCTTGCGCCTCGCGGGCCGGCCCCTTCAGGAAATCCACGAAGGCTTGCACGGTAGCCGGGTCGCTTTCGGACAAATGGAGGTCGGAGGCGAATAGGAGCGGTTTTGACATAAGGGGGTAAAAAAAGGCGCGGTCGCCCGCGCCAATTTCGTTAAGCCAGCTCGGCCTTTTCGATGATCACGCTTTCCACCGGTACATCCTGGTGCATGGCCTTGTTGCCGGTCTTGACGGCCTTGATGGCGTCGACCACGTCCTGGCCTTCCACCACCTTGCCGAACACGCAGTAGCCGAAGCCCTGGGTGGTTGCAGCGGTGTAATTGAGGAAGTTGTTGTTGCCGACATTGATGAAGAACTGCGCGCTGGCCGAATGCGGATCCGGGGTGCGGGCCATGGCAACGGTGTACAGCTCGTTCTTCAGGCCGTTGGCGGCTTCGTTCTCGATCTGGTCGCGGGTTGCCTTCTGCTTCATATCGGCGCTGAAACCGCCGCCCTGGATCATGAAATCGTTGATGACGCGATGGAAGATGGTGCCGTCGTAATGGCCGGACTTTACGTACTCGGCAAAATTGGCGACGGTCTTGGGGGCCTTGGCTTCGTCCAGTTCGAGAACGATCAGGCCGAAGTTGGTGTGCAGTTTGGCGCGCATGGGAGCTTGCTTTCTAAAGGGTTATTGTTTGGCTGGTTCGACGGCAGGGGTGGTGGCCGCCGCCGGGGCTGCGATCTTCATTTCCGGGATCTGCTTGGCGGACTTGATCACCACCGGCTGGCTGGGGACATCGCGCATGCCATTGAGGGTGCTGGTGGGGACGGTGCCGATCTTCTGCACCACGTCCATGCCCTTCACGACCTTGCCGAACACGGCGTAGCCCCATTCGCGGCCATTGCTTTCGCTACGGAAATCCAGCGCGGCGTTGTCGTTCAGATTGAAATAGAACTGTGCGCTGGCGCTGTGCGGTGCTCCCATCCGGGCCATGGCCAAGGTGCCGGTCAGATTGGAAAGGCCGTTCTTGGCTTCATTCTGGATGGTCTTGTCGGTGGGTTTTTCCTGCATATCCGCGGTGAAGCCGCCGGCCTGGGCGACGAAGCCGGGGATGACGCGATGAAAGATGGTGCCGTTGTAATGGCCCTTCTTGACGTACTTGAGGAAATTCTCGACCGATAACGGTGCTTTTTCGGGGTAAAGCTCCACATCGATCTCGCCCTGGTTGGTGCTGAAGCGAACCATGGGATTGGCGGCCAGGGCCAAGGGGGCCAGCAGGGTGAGTGCGAGACTGAACAGGAATTTTTTCATGTTGGCCGGGCATATGTGGTTTATGAAGGCTTGGATATTATCACAGCGCTAGCCGGCGCTTTACACCGGCCCCGCTTGCCTAAATGGCTACCCGGAATGAATACGGCCACCGCTGGGCGGCTTCCACGCTATGATTGCGGCTCTTCAATCCGCCGGGAGCGACGTATGGACAAGCTGATCACCGAATTCGACCGCGCCCTGCGTACCGTGTTCGCCCCAGCCGCCAGCCAGCGCCCCCATCCGGATGCGGACGTGCCCGAAGCGGCCCTGGATAGCGCCCAGAAGCGCCATGCCGCCGGCCTGATGCGGGTGAATCATTGCGGCGAGGTCTGTGCCCAGGCGCTTTATCAAGGCCAGGCTCTGACCGCCCATGATCCGGCCACCAGGCAAGCCTTGCAGCAAGCGGCCGACGAGGAGGTCGAACATCTGGCCTGGACCGAACGGCGCATTGCCGAACTGGGTGGCCGGCAAAGTCTGCTGAACCCGCTGTGGTATGCCGGCTCGCTGGCCATGGGTGTGGCCGCCGGCTTGGTGGGCGACCGCTACAACCTGGGTTTCCTGGCGGAAACCGAACGGCAGGTGGCCGAACATCTGCAGCATCATTTGGGTAGCTTGCCGGTCGAGGATGCGCGCAGCCGCGCCATCGTCAGCCAGATGCATGCCGATGAGACCGAACATGCCAGGATGGCGACCGAGCTGGGCGCTGCCGATATGCCGCTGCCGGCTCGGGCGGCGATGCGGGCCGTCTCCCGCGTGATGACTACACTGTCTTATCGCGTCTGACTTTTTTGTTGCGTCATCCGTCCGTCGTCTGGCCTTGATGGCCGGGGTGGATGTCTTCTTTTGCCAAGAAAAACATGTTCCGTAATCGCCTGACCGGTTTATGGCGGAATCCCGATTTCGTGCGTCTATGGCTTGCCCAGGGCATTTCCGATTTCGGTTCCTATATTTCGCACCTTGCCTTGCCGCTGACCGCGGCCGTGCTGCTGCATGCCACGCCCATGCAGATGGGCGTGTTGTCCGCCATCGAAGTGTTGCCCTTTGCCCTGTTCAGCTTGCACGCGGGGGTATTGATAGACCGCGTGCGGCGCATGCCGCTTATGCTGCTGCGCGATCTGGTATGCGGGCTGGCCTTGCTGGTCGTCCCCCTGGCCGCCTGGGGCGGCTGGCTCACCATGCCGGTACTGTGGGTGGTCGGTTTTATCTGCATGAGCGGCGAGGTGGTAGGCGGTTCGGCCCATCAGAGCTATGTGGCGGGCCTGATCGGCAAGGATAGGCTGGTCGAGGCGCACAGCAAGTTCATGGCGACCTCGTCGACGGCGCAGGTTACCGCGCCCGGCCTGGCAGGCTTACTGATCCAGTGGTTCAGCGCGCCCTTGGCGATTCTCTTCAATGCCACTTCGTTTATCGTTTCGGCCTTGATCCTGCGCACCATCCGTGCGACGGAGCCGGCGCCGGAGCCGCGTGCGGCCGATGTGTCGGCCTGGAGCGAGATCAAGGCGGGCCTGCGGCTGGTATGGGACATGCCGCTCCTGCGGGCCTTCGCCATACAGACCTCGCTGTGGCAGTTGCTCAACTATATGTTGGCGGCCGTGCTGGTCCTGTTCGCCAACCGCGAGCTGGGCCTGGATGCCGGGCAGCTCGGTGTCGGCTATATGCTGGGTGGCTTGGGTAGCCTGGCGGCCGCGCTCAGTGCGGAAACCATCGGCCGGCGCCTGGGTATCGGGCCCGCCATCGGCTGGGGCTTCGTCGCCACGGCTCTGGCATGGATAGGCTTCAGCCTGATCCCGACCGCAGGCGGCTTGGCCATGCTGTGGTTCAGTCTTTGCCAAGGCCTGTTCGCATTCGGCGCCACGCAGTTCTCCATCAACTACCTGGCCGCCCGCGCGGCGGTCACGCCGGATGCGCTGCTGGGCCGCATGATCGCCACCATGCGCTTCCTGACCGTCGCCCCGGCGCCGCTGGGGGCGTTGGCCGGCGGCGCCCTGGCCAGCGGACTTGGCCTGCGCGCGGCGCTCTACGTGATCGGCGGCCTGGGCGCGCTGCTGGCCTGGCATGCGCTGAAGCGCTCGCCGGCCAGATTGCTGATGACTTTGCCCAAGCGCACCGTGGTGGAAAGTTAATCGGCGGCTTGCGTGGCCTCGCCAACCTCGACCACCTCGAAGTCGTGGGTGATGGCCGCGCTCTTGCCCAGCATGATCGAGGCTGAACAGTACTTGTCCGCCGACAGGTCGATGGCGCGCTTGACCTGGTCGTGTTTCAGATTGCGTCCGGTCACCACGAAATGCATATGGATACGGGTGAACACCTTGGGGTCGGTGTCGGCCCGCTCGGCGTCCAGTTGCACTTCGCAGTCGATCACGTCGGCACGGCTTTTCTTGAGGATGGCGATCACATCGAAGGCGGTGCAGCCGCCGGTACCCATCAGCAGCATTTCCATCGGCCGGGGGCCGAGATTTTGTCCGCCCGCGGCGGGGCGCCATCCATCAGTACGGCATGTCCCGATTCACTTTGTGCCAGAAAACTGACGTTCTCTATCCATTTGATGCGAGCGCGCATCGCGTCTCCTTACTGGGGTGGGAAGGGATGGTAATTGCGGCGGTGCGCAAGATTACCAAGATAAAACCGGCACATCATGGTACGTAACTGTAGCAAATGTTGATGTATCAACGGAAAACAGCGTAATTGACGTGTAATTTTATTTCTATAGGACCATTTTATGGCGCACTGCACAAAAAACGGCTTGCGCGGTCCGTAAGCTTCACGTACTATTCGAACTGCATTGAGGCGGTACACGCAATGTGTGTGCTTTGATGTTGTCTCCTCCATCCTCCTTTTTTGGTGGAATTACGCGCAAGCCCAGATGGCTTGCGCTTTTTTTTGTCCAGCTGCTTGAGGATCTTTCGGGTAAACTCCGGCGAACATCGCTAGGGACCCGATGGCAGACAACACCAGCGCCGCGGTATTTTGTACCCTTTGCAAGGCCTCTATATGTAATAACCCCCGTGCGCGCCCCTGGGTGGCGCGACTTTGCTATCATCTCTCGTTCGGTTTGACAGCGCCTTGTTTTCTCAAATAGAATGCGCGACTTTCCGTAAATCGAACGAATCTGGAAGAGCCGTATGAAAACCTTCTCCGCCAAGCCGCACGAGGTAGAGCACGAATGGTTCGTGGTTGACGCCGCCGACAAAGTGCTCGGTCGCCTCGCCGCTGAAATCGCTCGTCGCCTTCGTGGCAAGCATAAAGCTATCTACACCCCGCACGTTGACACCGGTGACTTTATCGTCGTCGTCAACGCCGGCAAACTGCGCGTGACCGGCGACAAGGCACAGCAGAAGACGTACTATCGCCACTCGGGCTACCCCGGCGGTATCTACGAGCGTTCCTTCACCGAAATGCAGGAACGTTTCCCCGAGCGCGTGCTCGAAAAGGCTGTCAAGGGCATGCTGCCCAAGGGCCCGCTCGGTTACGCCATGATCAAGAAACTCAAGGTCTACGCTAGCGCAGAGCATCCGCACGCCGCGCAACAGCCCAAAGTCCTTGAAGTCTAATTACGACCAGATACAAGGACTGAAAAAATGGTTGGCAAGTATTACTACGGTACCGGTCGTCGCAAGAGCGCTGTCGCTCGCGTGTTTATGGCCAAGGGTTCGGGCAAGATCGTCGTCAACGGCAAGCCGCTGGACGAATATTTCTCGCGTGAAACCGGTCGCATGGTTGTTCGTCAGCCCCTGGCGTTGACCCAAAGCCTCGAATCCTTCGACATTATGGTTAATGTCGAAGGCGGCGGTGAAACCGGTCAAGCCGGCGCGCTGCGCCACGGCATCACCCGCGCCCTGATCGAATTCGACGCCACGCTGAAGTCGGCGCTGTCGAAGGCCGGTCTGGTGACCCGCGATGCGCGTGAAGTCGAACGTAAGAAGGTCGGTCTGCGCAAGGCCCGCCGCGCAAAGCAATTCTCGAAGCGTTAAGCGCGCAAGCGTTTCGCAACGGAATTCGCACGAAGATTCGTTCGAGTACGTCGGCGCAAGCCGGAAAAAAGCCGTCAGCTTATCCCTGGCGGCTTTTTCCATTGGGTCTATCTATCCGGCATATTGGCGAATCGATGTATCATCGCCCCGAGCGCGCCGGGTGTCGCGCAACAAACAATTGCCCCGAGCCCAGGCTCGGGTAGGAGGGGTACGATCATGGTCAAGGTAGGCATAGTCGGCGGTACCGGTTACACCGGCGTGGAGTTGATGCGCTTGCTGGCGCGTCACGATGGCGTCAGCTTGCACGCGATCACTTCGCGCAAGGAAGCCGGCATGCCGGTAGCCGAGATGTATCCCAGCCTGCGCGGCCATGTCGACCTGGCTTTTTCCACGCCGCAGGACGCACAGCTGCAGCAGTGCGACGTGGTGTTCTTCGCCACCCCGAACGGCATTGCCATGAGCGAGGCGACCGCCCTCCTGGATGCCGGCGTGCGGGTCATCGACCTGGCAGCCGATTTCCGTATCCGGGACGTTGCCGAATGGGAGAAATGGTATGGCATGAGCCACGCCAGCCCGGCCCTGGTGGCCGAGGCGGTCTATGGCCTGCCGGAAGTCAACCGCGAGGCGATCCGGCAGGCGCGCTTGATCGCCAATCCCGGTTGCTACCCCACGGCGGTGCAGTTGGGCTTCCTGCCTTTGATCGAGGCGGGCGTGGTGAATGCCGAGAGCTTGATCGCCGATTGCAAATCGGGCGTGTCGGGCGCGGGGCGCAAGGCGGAGGTGCATGCCTTACTTTGCGAGGCCGGCGATAATTTCAAGGCTTACGGGGTAGCGGGACACCGCCATCTGCCGGAAATCAGGCAGGGTTTGGCGAGTGCCGGCGGCGCTCCGATAGGGCTGACCTTCGTGCCGCATCTGACCCCCATGATCCGCGGCATTCATGCGACCTTGTACGCTCGCCTGAACCGGGATGTCGATGTGCAAGCCCTGTTCGAGCAGCGTTACGCGCAAGAGCGATTCGTCGATGTCATGCCGGCCGGCAGCTTGCCCGAGACCCGTTCCGTACGGGGTGGCAACACCTGTCGGATCGCGGTGCACCGGCCGCAAGGCGGCGATACCGTGGTGGTGCTGTCGGTGATCGACAACCTGGTCAAGGGCGCCGCCGGCCAAGCCATCCAGAATATGAACCTGATGTTCGGCCTGCCCGAGGGGCAAGGCCTGGATATCGTCCCCTTGCTGCCGTAAGCGCGCCGCGATGATAGGGCGCTGGAAGCGACGCGGTAACCATCTAGCCACCGCCAAGCTGGCGGTCAAGCGGCATCTTTCCTGGTATGCCCAGCTTGGGCTGGCGGTGCTCCTGCTGGCGGTGTTGCTGGGTGGTGGGCTGGCGGTCTACCGCTATGGCGAAAACGAAGGAAGGCAGAGCCGGGAGACCCTGCTGGCAGTGCGGGGTGCCTCATTGCAGGCAGGGCGCGCCGTGGCTGAATTGGCGGAGTCCCGCCAGCGCGCCATGAACCTGGAACAGCAATTGCGTCTGGAAATGGCCACCCGCGATACGCTATCCAAACAAATATCCCAATTGCAGACCGACAATGGTGCACTGCGCGAGCAGATCGCTTTCTATGAGTCGCTGCTGACCAAGACCGACCGTGCCCCGGCGCTGGCCATCGATCAGCTGCGGGTCGAGGCGCTGACGCCGGGCCACTACCGCCTGCGCGCCACCCTGGTGCAGGGCCAGTCCAGCCAGGAGCCGTTCCGCGGCGAAGCCGATTTCCGCCTGGTTTTCGAAAGAGCAGGCCGTAGAGAGACGGTAAACTGGCCATCCCCGAGGTTGCAGTTGGCAGTTTCGCGCTTTACGCAGTTGGAGAAGGAAACCGAGCTACCCGTAGACGCGAAGCTCAAACAGGTGGAATTGCGCGTGTATGCGGCCGGCGACAGCCGTGTCCGGCTGTCACGCATCTATGATGTGAAAGGATAATCCGTGTTCGGGAACAATAAACAAAAAGCAACCAACCGCATAGACAGCCTGATCGGACTGGAAACCCGCATCACCGGCAACCTGACCTTTACCGGCGGCTTGCGGGTGGATGGCGAGGTGGTGGGCAATGTCACCGCCGATGCGGACGATAAGCAAAGCACCCTGGTGGTCAGCGAGAAGGCTCGTATCAATGGCACGGTCAGGGTAGGACACCTGGTATTGAACGGCACCGTGGAAGGGCCGATCTACGCCGCCCATTACCTGGAGCTGCAGGCCAAATGCCACGTGCTGGGCGATGTGCACTACCAGACCCTGGAAATGCATCCCGGTGCAGTGGTGTCGGGCCAGCTTATCCATCTGGCCGGCAAGGAGCAGCAAGTGCCCAAGATTGCCAAGCCAAACCAGCCGGCGGTTGAAAGTATTGCCGAGTGACCCCATCTAGATGATTGACCGCCTGATTCCGGCTTTTTCCGAAGCGCCTTAACAAAGCAAGAAATAGCGCGGATAATTGCTGGTTAATTCATTGAATCTGTTGGAGTACCCGCCATGAACGCAGCCGTAGAAGTCGAAACCCCCTTTGTTTTTACCGATAACGCCGCCGCCAAGGTGGCCGATCTGATCGCGGAAGAGGGGAACCCGGATCTCAAGCTGCGCGTTTTCGTCACGGGCGGTGGCTGTTCCGGCTTCCAGTACGGTTTTACCTTCGACGAAATCACCAACGAGGACGACACCCCGTTCACCAAGAACGGCGTCACCTTGCTGGTCGATCCGATGAGCTACCAGTACCTGGTCGGCGCTGAGATCGATTACGTGGAAAGCATCGAAGGATCGCAATTCACCATCAAGAACCCCAACGCCAGCTCCACCTGCGGCTGCGGGTCGTCCTTCTCGGTGTAATCGGATGCACCACCGTCTCGCGACGGTGGTGGGCGTACAGAAATCCCGTCCCTCCCGGCCCTTGCCGAAACGGACGGGATTTTTTATTTCGGCTGCATACGTAGCGCGCCGTCCAGGCGGATCACCTCGCCATTGAGCATGGCATTGCCGACAATGGCGGCGACCAGCTGGGCATATTCATCCGGCTCGCCCATGCGGGAGGGGAAGGGCACGTTGGCACCGAGGCTATGTTGTACTTCCTCAGGCAGGCTGGCCATCATGGGCGTCTTGAAGATGCCGGGCGCGATGGTCATGACGCGGATGCCGAAGCGAGCCAATTCACGCGCCGCGGGCAAGGTCATGCCGGCGATGGCGGCCTTGGAGGCGGCATAGGCGCATTGGCCGATCTGGCCGTCAAAGGCGGCGACTGAGGCGGTGTTGATGATGACGCCACGTTCTCCGCCGGCATTGGGCGTTTGCGTGCTCATCAACTCGGCGGCCAGGCGCAGCAGATTGAAGCTACCGACCAGGTTGACGTCGATCACCCGGCGGAACGCATCCAGGGCGTGGGCGCCTTCGCGGCCGACCACTTTTTCGCCATGTACGATACCGGCGCAGTTCACCAGCACGTCGAGGCGGCCAAAGCGCGACTTGGCCAAGGCGATGGCGGCGCGGCAGGCTGCTTCGTCACCGACATCGGCGGCGGCGAACGCGGCCCGCTCGCCTAGTTCCGCAGCCAGGGCGTTCCCGGCTTCGGCATTGCGATCGACCATGACCACCTTGGCGCCGCTGGCCACCGCCATGCGTGCTACGGCCGCGCCCAGTCCAGAGGCGCCGCCGCTGACGAGAAATACACTTTCCTTGATTTGCATCTTGCTTGTCTCCTTGTTGGAATGGTTTGAATTTGCAATGGGCAAGGCCTTGGCCCTGCTTTTCGGCCGGTTTCTCGAATTTCGGCAATATAGAGCATCCGGCTTCATTTACGTTGACGTAAATGGAAGTGGTGCGGCCTGGCGCTGCTATCTTACTAATTAATAAGGGATACCCACAGATTACACGAAGCTGACATTGCCGCAGAATCGCGCCCTTTGCTTAGGAATATCCCAATGGAATGGAGCAAGCAGGCGCGCAATCTGGTCGCCGTCCTACTCGGTGGCGTGGTCATGGCCGCGCCGGTTCAAGCTGCCGAAAAGGCACCACTGTGCATGGCCGTGGCTGAAGGTAGCTCGGGCCAGGCAGACCTGGCCCAGGTACGCGACCGCTATCGCGCACTGGGCGATGAAATCGGCAAGGCGCTGGAGCGGCCGGTCAAGATCCGCGTACTGAGCTTTAACGCCCTGCTCCAAACGGTCAAGCAAGGCGATTGCGAACTGGTCTACACCCGCACCAGCTATATCGCCGGCTGGGCGATCCGTGACGAACAATACAAATTGCTGGCCGCCAACGAAGGCAGCAAGCAGGTGGTATTTATCGCACCGGCCGGCAGCCAATACGCCTCCCTGCGCGATCTGCGCGGCAAGCGCGTGGCCATGCCCGATGCCCAGAGCGATCTGACCAGGGTGGCTTATGCCATGCTGCGCGATGCCGGCATGAAACCGGAAGATGTGGTGGCGCAGCCCACCAGCCAGCAGGAAGCCATTCTGTTCGGCGTGGAAAGCCAGCTCAGCGATGTCGGCGTGCTGACTTCCAACTCCAAGGCGGCCAAGGACTGGGCCAAGAAGGGCGGCGTGGTCATGGCGGTGAAGAGCCGGGTACTGCCCAACTGGTCCTTCCTGGCCGGTCCGCGCCTGAGCGCAGGCGAAGCCAAGACCTTGCAGGAAACCTTGCTGACGCTGTCGCAGAGCCCTACCGGCAAGAAAGCCTTGCAAGACGCCAGCCTGGTGGAGCTGGTCACCGCCAAGCCGGCGGACTATCTGTCGGTGGTGAATTGGCTGGGCGGCCCGATCTGATCGCGTTAGGGATGCACTGAAATATTGCGCGTACTCGAGCCGCAGCTCACCGCCCGGCACAGCCGTGCGTTAACGATTCGTGACATATTAACGGTCCCCTCGCTTGATTTAGCCCGACTCCCCCCGCCCTCGCACCCGCAAGGAGTAGGCCGTGGTTGTAAGGCGCCTTCGGCACCTACAACCACGCACCCGCCGCGAGGGAGCCTCGCTTCGCTCGTTGGCGCTTTTAATAAGTGTTTCCCTAGAGCAGGATGGCGGGGCCTTGCCGCAACGGTAGGGATAGCGTTACCCGCAGTCCGCCAGCGTCCCGGTTGGCCAAGTGCAGCTTGCCGCCGTGCTGCTGGGCCACCCGTTCGACGATGGCCAGGCCCAGCCCGCTGCCGCCGTCGGCGCGGCGGGCGCTATCCAGGCGCTGGAAGGGTTGCAGCACGGTATCCAGCTGCTCGGCGGGGATGCCAGGGCCATGGTCGATGACGACGAAACAGAGTTGCCGGGCCTCGAGCTGGACTTCGAGACGTATCGGCTCGGCGCCATAGCGGCGGGCGTTGTCGATCAGATTGCCCAAGGCCCTGCTGAGCGCCAGCGGCCGTAGCCATGCCAAGGGCAGCTCATCGGCCAGGTCCAGTTCCACTTCACAACCGCTGCGGGCATAGCGGGCGACCAGGCTACGCGCCAGTTCGGCCGGATCGCATGCCTGCAATTCCTCGCTACCGGCCCCACGGGTGAAGTCGATGAATTGACCGAGGATACGTTCGATATCCCCGACATCTTCTATCATGCCGGCGCGCAAGGATTCGTCGTGCATCATCTCCACGCCCAGGCGCAAGCGCGCCAAGGGGGTGCGCACATCGTGCGAGATACCGGCCAGCATGACGCTGCGCTCGCGTTCATTGGCCGCCAGGTCGGCCAGCATGCGGTTGAAACTGGCGGACAGCGCCTTCAGCTCCGAAGGACCCACCTCGGGCAGGGCCTGTGGCAACTCGCCCCGCCCCAGCTGGCCGGCAGCGGCCTGCAGTTCGCGCAAGGGCCGGTTGATGCGCCAGGCGAAAAGCGCGGCGACGGCCAGCGCGGCCAGCGTGAAGACGGCGGCACTGGCCGCCAGCGGCCAGTGCGAATCGGATTTGAATCGTCCCAGCGGAATCACCAGCCACTTCGGCTGACCCAGCATCTCGACCTTGACCCAGAGCTGCCGCTTCGGCCGTCGCGACTCGCGCACGTCGCCCCGGCCGATCTGCCGCTGCGCCAGCGCCACGGCAATGGCGCTGGCCAATCGGCCCCGGGGAGCGGCGGCGGGGGGAGCTTGCGGACTATCCAGCGGGAGCAGATGCGGCGCATAGGGGCGGCGATTGAGCGCCAGCCACTCGGCTTGCTCGGCCGGGCTCAGGCCATCCAGCCGGTCTTCCAGATCGGCCAATACTTCGCCGACCTGCTCGGTCACCTGCGAAGCGATCATCTGCTGCCGGTTGTAGCCATACAGGGTGACGGCGAAGGCGACGCTGAAACCGAGCGCCAGCGCGGTCAGCCAGGTGAGCCGCCAAAAAATGGTTTGTGGAAACAGTCGCTGCAGCCGCATGGGATTTCGCTAGCGCTCACTGCCGTCCGGTACGAAGACATAGCCGAATCCCCATACCGTCTGCAGGTAGCGCGGCTCGGCCGAATTATCTTCGATCAGCTTTCGCAGCCGCGACACCTGCACATCGATGCTGCGGTCGAAGGCCTCATGCTCGCGCCCACGCGCCAGCTCCATCAGGCGTTCACGCGATAGCGGCGAGCGCGGGTGGGCGGCGAATACCCGTAGCAGGGCGAATTCGGCATTGGTCAGGGGAATGCTTTCGCCATTGCGCATCAGCTTGCGGTTGGCGATTTCCAGCGTGAAAGGCCCGAACTCGAAGACCTCGCCTTCGGTCAAGGGCGCGGCCAGCGCCGAAGGCTCCTTGTGCCGGCGTAGCACGGCGTTGATGCGGGCCAGCAGTTCACGTGGATTGAAGGGTTTGGGCAGATAGTCGTCCGCACCCATTTCGAGGCCGATGATGCGATCGATATCGTCGCCACGGGCGGTCAGCATGATGATGGGAATATTGTCGCCGGTGGCGCGCAGCTTGCGGCATACCGCCAGGCCGTCCTCGCCGGGCAGCATCAGATCCAGCAGTACCAATTGCGGCCGGTTGCGTTGCAGCCTGGCTTCCAGGCGGCTGGCATCCTCGAAGGCATCGACCAGGAAACCCTGTTCGTGCAGATAGCGCTGGACCAGGTCGCGCAGGCGTGGATC
This sequence comes from Chitinimonas arctica, assembly GCF_007431345.1. Classification (NCBI taxonomy): domain Bacteria; kingdom Pseudomonadati; phylum Pseudomonadota; class Betaproteobacteria; order Neisseriales; family Chitinibacteraceae; genus Chitinimonas; species Chitinimonas arctica. Next base: position 3,641,891 of record NZ_CP041730.1, read on the forward strand.
ATCGTCGATCAGCAGGATTTTTTTCGGTGCGGCGGTATGCATGAGCGCCAGTGTAGCGATTGTCAGACAGCCCGCCAGCGACAGATGTAAATAAGCTTTGCGGCGAGGCGCGTTTGTCGCGCCCGTTTACAATTGCGGCCATCAACGCCTTCGCGCGGGCGTAAGCTTCCATCCATACCGTCATGTTCTCCAAGCCAGCCATGTTCCGCGCCGTCCCCACGCTCCTGCTGACATTCGCGCTGTCCGCCGCACTGGCCGGGCCGCCGCCGCCGATGCCTAACGTGCCGCCGGCCGAGATGCACGAGCGGGCAGCCGAGCGTATGCAGCAGCGATTCCTGCATCGCGAGGCCCGTATCCGGGAGGCGGTGGAGCGCGGCGACCTGACACCGGCCGAGGCGGCCTTGCTGCGGCAACGGCTGGAAATGCACCGGCAGCGTGTGGAGTATTGGCGCCAGCGCCTGGAGCGGTCGCGGGAAGAAGAAGGGGCCACTGTCCCGCCGCCGGTAGTTGCTCCGCCGGCGCTACCGCCACGCATGGTCCAGACCCCGGCCAGTTGAGCGTTTTTTTCGGCCTTGGCAGGCGGCGGCATCACTGCACTACAATGGATTGATCGCTTAACCTGGCCTGCTCTCCATGACTGCCACCGATTCCAGGAAAACCGTGCTTATCGTCGACGACTCGCCGAGCCTGCGCCAGGTGGTGCATATCGCACTGGTCAGCGCGGGCTATGACGTCATCGAAGCGGCCGATGGCCGAGAAGGGCTGGCCAGGCTCGATGGCCGCCGCATCCATCTGATCATTTCCGATGTCAATATGCCGAACATGGATGGCATCGCCTTTGTCCGCGCGGTCAAGCAATTGGCGGACTACCGCTTCACGCCCATCATCATGCTGACCAGCGAGGCGCAGGAGGACAAGAAGATCGAAGGCCAGATGGCGGGTGCCAAGGCCTGGGTGGTCAAGCCATTTCAGCCCGAACAGATGCTGAAGGCGGTGGCCAAGTTGATACTGCCCTAATGCCATGGCCATCTCCGCAAGCTACCAGCAGGATTGTTGCACGCTGTGCATCGTCGGGCCGTTTACGATCTACGCTGCCGTCGAGGCCAAGGCGCGCCTGCTTCAGGAGCTGACACAGGCGCAAGAGCTGGAAGTGGACTTGTCAGGGGTGGTGGAATTCGACACCGCCGGTATTCAGCTCTTGCTCTTGCTCAAGCGCGAAGCCACCCGCCAGGGCAAGCCATTGCGCTTCAATGGCCATAGCAAGGCGGTGCTGGCCGTTATCGATCTCTACAATATGGCCGGCGTATTCGGCGATCCGGTACTGATTTCCAGCGGCGGGACATAAATGGATCTCGATGCCGCCAGACAGGTTTTCTTCGAGGAGTGCAACGAACTCCTGGCGGCCATGGAAACGGCCCTGCTGGCGGTGGAGAATTCGGCCGATGCGGAGCGTGCCGAGCATATCAATGCGATGTTCCGTGCCGCACATACCATCAAAGGATCGGCCGGGCTGTTCGGTTTGAGCGAGATCGTCGCCTTTACCCACCTGTGCGAAAGCGTATTGGACCGTTTGCGCGATGGCGAACTGGCGATCAATTCCGGCCTGATCGAGTTGCTGTTCGCCTGCCGCGACCATGTGGAAGCCTTGGTGGATGCCGTGCGGGACCGAGTGCCGGCGCCCGCCGCAGCCGTCCTGGAAGATGGACTGCGCGGCTATATGGCCAAACCGGTCGCGATTGCGCTGGGCGTGCCGCCCACGCCGCAGTGGGAGGTGGCGGGTGATGGTGACCACGTCGTGTCGTCCGACCATTGGCATATCTCCTTGCGGTTCAGTCCGGATGTCCTGCGCAACGGCATGGAGCCCATTTCCTTTATCCGCTACCTCGCTTCGCTGGGGCGTATCGTCTATCTGACCACCTTGTACGATGCCTTGCCCGAGCCGGAGCAGATGGACCCGGAAAGCTGCTATCTGGGTTTCGAAATCGAGTTCCACGCCGGCCCGAATGTCGACAAGCTGACGATAGAGAACGTATTCGAGTTCATCCGCGACGACAGCACGGTCCGCATCCTCCCGCCGCACGCGCATATCGCCGAGTTTATCCGCCTGATCAAGGAGAGCCCCGAGGGCATGTCCAGGCTGGGCGAAATCCTGGTTCGCGGCGGCGCCTTGACGCCGTTCGAACTGGACGAAGTATTGGGCATGCAGCGCGACAGCCTGGAAGCGGGCGAGCACCGGCCGCTGGGCAGCCTATTGGTGGAGGAAGGGCTGGTGCCCGCCCAGGCGGTGGCGGCGGCCTTGGACAAGCAGCGCGAACACGCTGCACAAAAGACCCGCGAGCATCGGGTGGTCAGGGTCGATGCCGGCAGGCTGGATACACTGATCGACCTGGTTGGCGAACTGGTGATCTCGGGTGCGGCCGCCCAGTTGTCGGCCGGCCAAAGCGGCAACAGCGTCTTGATCGAGACCATCAGCACCCTGGGCGAATTGGTCGAGCGCATCCGCGATGAAGCACTATCGCTGCGCATGGTGCCGGTAGGCGAGATTTTCAGCCGTTTTCCCCGCGTGGTGCGCGATGCCTCGCGCGAGCTGGGCAAGGATATCCAGCTGGAGTTGGCCGGCGAGGAAACCGAGCTGGACAAGTCCATGGTGGACAGATTGAGCGATCCCTTGTTGCATCTGGTCCGCAATGCCATCGATCATGGCATCGAAGCCCGCGACGCCAGGCGCATCCGCGGCAAAGCCGATTACGGCACGGTCTGGCTCAATGCCTACCACGAGTCCGGCAGCGTGGTGATCGAGGTGGGGGACGACGGCGGCGGCATGAACCGCGAGCGCATCCGCGCCCGCGCGGTGGAGCGTCATCTGATCGATGCGGATGAGGTGCTGACCGACCAGCAGGTCCTGCAGCTGGTGTTCGAACCGGGTTTTTCCACGGCCGAGACCGTCACCAACCTATCCGGCCGGGGCGTGGGCATGGATGTGGTCAAGCGCAATATCGAAGCCCTCAAGGGCAATATCGAGATCGACTCGACCGATGGCGAAGGTACCGTGGTGCGGCTGCGCATGCCCTTGACCCTGGCCATCATCGACGGTTTCCGCGTCAGCGTCGGCCCGGTGAGTTTCGTCATTCCGCTTGATATGGTGCTGGAATGCCTGGATCTGCCGACAGAATCGATCAGCCGCCAGCATTACCTGAATCTACGCGGTGAAGTCTTGCCTTACCTGCCCTTGCGCGAGCTGTTCGAAGTCGATGCGCCACCGGCGGCACGCCGGTCCGTAGTGGTGGTGCAGTACGGCAGCAAGCGGGCCGGTTTGGTGGTCGATAGCCTGGAAGGCGAATTGCAGGCGGTGATCAAGCCGCTGGGCCAGCTGTTTCGTGGCGTGAAAGGACTGGCCGGCTCGACCATTCTAGGCAGCGGTGCGGTGGCATTGATACTCGATGTCCCGGACCTGATCGGCCGTGCGGCTTCGGACGAGCGCCGCAAGGTCGCCCGGATCGCCGCGCGCGAAGCGCGCCGGCCCAGCATGCAGGAGGACGGCGGATCGTGAGATGGCTTAGGCAATTGTCGGTATTTCGCAAACTGCTGCTGGCCTTTGGCCTGATGGCATTGATCCTGGCTGTGATCGGCCAGCTCGCGGTACGCGGCCTGGGCGAGGCGGATAGCCGGCTGCGCTTGATGTACCGCGACCATATGCTGGCAGCGCTGGACCTGTCCAACGCTCACGTGGCTGCCCTGCAGCACCGCCGCCTGCTGCGGGATGTCGTGGCGGCAGGCGTCCCTGCGGCAGGCGTCCCCGTGGCGGGCATCCCCGTGGCGGGAAATCCCGCAGCGGGTGATCCCGGTATGCGCGCCGCCTTGCAAGATCGGTTGGTGGTCGCCAAGCGCCAATTCCAGGAAAGCATGGAGCGCTATCGGGCTACTACCGACGACGCCGACGAACACACCATGATGGCCGAGCTGGACCAACGCTGGCCGGCTTATATCGGCTTGGCCGAACATGCCGTGCAAGCCAGCCGCGACGGTGCGCCGGATGGCGGCGTGGCGCTTCTGCCCGGCGGTGAGGCGGATCGCGCTTTCGCGGCGCTGGAGGATAGCCTCGGCCGCGCCGGCGAGCTGGATGCCCGGCATATCGCCCACGGCGTCCAGGTCAATACCGAGTACCTGAGCACGCTGCGCCGGACCACGCTGATCTTGGTACTGCTGGGTTTCAGTGCCGCCGTATTGCTGGGCTTGATGCTGGCGCGCTACCTGACCCGCCTGCTGGGCGGCGAGCCGGAACAGGCGGCCCAGCTGGCGCGCTGTGTCACCGCCGGCAATCTTACCCATGAAGTGGTTTTACGGCCGGGTGACGAGGACAGTCTGATGGCCGCGTTGGTGGGCATGAACCGCCAGCTGGCCATGGTGGTCGGGGAACTGAGCGAGGTGGCGACCGCCAACCTGCGGATTTCCGCCCAGGTGGAATCCTCGGTCGCATCGCTGTCGCAGACGGCCACCCAGCAGTCGGCGGCGATCGAACAGACCGGGGCTTCGCTGGAGCAGATCAGCGCCACGCTGGCGCAAAGCGCCGACCATGCCGCCGAGACGGACATCCTGGCTGGCCGCGCCGCCAAGGTGGCCAGCGAAGGCGGCCAGGCAGTGACGGCCTCGGTGCAATCGATGCGGCAGATCGCCCGCAAGATCAGCGTGATCGACGATATCGCCTACCAGACCAATCTGTTGGCACTGAACGCTGCCATCGAGGCGGCGCGCGCCGGCCAGCACGGCAAGGGTTTCGCCGTGGTGGCGCAGGAGGTGCGCAAGCTGGCCGAACGCAGCCAGGCGGCGGCCCGCGAGATCGGTGGCCTGGCACAAGAGTCCGACACGCTCGCCGCCCATGCCGGCGCGCTGCTCGACAGCGTCTTGCCCGAGATTCGGCGTACGGCGGAGCTGGTGGGAGAAATCAATAGCGCCGGTAGTGAACAGGCGGTGGGCATACGCCAGATCAGCGGGGCCATCGACCATTTCAGCCAGGCTACCCAGTCCAACTCGGCTGCTGCGCAGGAGCTGTCCGCCACCGCCGAGGAATTGCATGCCCATGCCAGGCGTTTGAAGGAGCTGACCGACGGATTCACGCTGCGCGGGCAAGCCGCCGCTGTCCGTCCGGTGGCCGTGCCCGGTCCAGGCAAGGCTTTGCCGCCAACCCTGCCGGCGGCCGTACCCGTATTGAAGCCCCCGGCCCGGGACTTGCCGCAGCAAGCGGCCAAGCCGGTGGACGAAACCCAGTTTGTTCGCTTCTGAATGTCGGAGCCAGCCCATGAGTCACGCGATTTCCGCCCATCGCCGCGCCAAGGCCGCCATCGTCGAACCGGTCGAGCAGCCGCAGTACCTGACCTTTCGGTTGGCCGGCGAGACCTATGCGCTGGATATCCTGCATATCAAGGAAATCATCGAATACGGCGGGCTGACCGAGGTGCCGATGATGCCGCGCTTTCTGCGCGGCGTGATCAATCTGCGCGGAGCGGTGGTGCCGGTGATCGATCTGGCGGTCCGGTTCGGCCGGCCGGCCACCGATATCGGCAAGCGCAGTTGCATCATCATTGTCGAGGTGCAGGCCGACGATGACTGGCTCGATCTGGGCGTGATCGTCGATGCGGTCGATGAGGTACTGGATCTGCCGGCCGATGCGATCGAACCCGCACCGGCATTCGGCGCCCAGCTGCGGGCCGAATTTATTCGCGGCATGGGTAAGTTGGACGGCCGCTTTGTGATCGTGCTGGCTTTGGAGCATGTGCTGTCCATCGATGAGATGGCCCTGTTGGTGGGCGATGACGCGACCCGACCGGAGAAATGAACGCGAGATGGAGGCCGCACCGGCACTGATCCCAGCGTATGATTTTGGCCTGGTGCAGATGGCGGAGGACGAATTTCCGCTCTATCAGGCACTGGTGGAACGCCTGACCGGCATCCATCTCGCGCCCATCAAGATGGCCATGCTGTCCGGCCGGCTGGCCAAGCGCCTGAGGGCGCGCGGCATAGTCAGTTACGCCGATTACTACCGCTTGATCGCCGATGGCGGCGAGCAGGAGGAGCGGCAGCTCGCCATCGACCTGATCACCACCAACGAAACCTATTTCTTTCGCGAGCCTAAACATTTCGATGCCTTGCGCGAGCAGTTGCTGCCTGCCTGCCGAGGACAGCCCATGCGCGTCTGGAGCGCCGCCTGCGCCAGCGGCGAGGAAGCCTATAGCCTGGCCATGACCCTGGCCGACGGCCTGGGAGGCAATGCACCATGGGAGGTGATCGGCTCGGATATCTCCAGCCGGATGCTGGCCGTCGGACGGCGCGGGCTGTATCCGATGGAACGTGCCCACCACATTCCCCCCGATTGCCTCAAACGCCATTGCCTGCGCGGCACCGGCGACTATATGGGCCAACTGCTGGTGGACAAGGCCTTGCGCCAGCGGGTCCGGCTGCTGCCGATCAACCTGATCGAACCCTTGCCCGAGATGGGTCGCTTCGATGCGGTGTTCCTGCGCAACGTCATTATCTATTTCGATTCGCCCACCAAGCGCCGGGTCGTGAATGCCGTGGCCGCCACGCTCAAGCCGGGCGGCTGGCTGGTGGTGGGGCATTCGGAGTCGCTGATCGGCACGCCTTGCGAGCTTGAAATGATCGCCCCGACCATCTACCGGAAGATACGATGAACTTTCAGATCGACATCTTTCTACAACCCGGCGAGGTTTATTTCGGTGACCGGGAAACGCGCATCCGCACCTTGCTGGGGTCGTGCGTCGCCATCACCTGGTGGCACCCCACCCGTCGCCTCGGCGGCATGTGCCACTACCTGCTGCCCCAACGGCCGCAGGGCCACCCGCGCGACGATGGGCCGCTGGACGGCCGCTATGCGGAGGAGGCTTTCCAGCAAGCCATGCGCTATATTCACTCGGCGGGTACCTTGCCGGCCGACTACGTGGTGAAGATGTTCGGTGGCGGACAGATGCTGATGGCCGAAAGTGCCCGGCTTCCCGCCGTAGGCGAGCGCAATATCGAATTCGGCAAGCATTGGCTGGCCGACAATGGTTTCAGATTGAGTCGCGAGCACCTGGCCGGCAAGGGACACCGTCATATCGTGTTCGATGTCGCTACCGGGGATGTCTGGGTGCGGTTTCGGCCACCTCCGGAAGAAGCGGCGAAACAGCGGTCCTAAGTGAGGGGGAGCCATGCCCATCAGCGTGCTGATCGTCGACGACTCGGCCGTGGTGCGCCAGGTCGTCAGCGAAGAGCTGGGCCGGGAAGCCGACATCAAGGTCATCGGCGCCGTGGCCGACCCCATCTTTGCCCAGGAACGCATGAAGCTGGCCTGGCCCGATGTCATCGTGCTGGATATCGAAATGCCACGCATGGATGGCATCACCTTCCTGAAGAAGTTGATGAGCGAGCGTCCCACGCCGGTGGTGATCTGTTCCAGCCTGACCGAAAAAGGGGCGGCGGTAACGCTGGAAGCCTTGTCCAACGGTGCCTTGGGCATCATTACCAAACCCTCCATCGGGGTGCGCGACTTTCTGCAGGACAGCTCCGCCGACCTGGTTTCCGCCGTGCGGGCCGCCTATGCCGCCACCGGCCGGCTTCGGCTCTTGCGCCCGGTCGTGCCGCTGGCCAAGCCTGCACCGCAAAGCTTCGTGGCCGAAAAGATCAATTCACCCAAACTCAGCGCCGATGCCATCCTGGAGGCGCCTAACGGCACGCCCTTCAGCGGGGTTACCGAACGCATCGTGGTGCTGGGCATCTCGACCGGCGGCGTACAAGCACTGGAACAGGTGTTGCCGGCGCTGGGCAGCGATTGCCCGGCCTTGGCCATCGTGCAGCATATGCCTGAAAAATTCACCGCTACTTTCGCCCATCGCCTCAATAGCCTCTGTTGCATCGAGGTCAAGGAAGCGCAGAACAACGACCGCATGCAGCGGGGCCGAGCCTTGATCGCCCCCGGCGGCAAGCATCTGCTGGTCAAACGGGCCACCGGCCACTATTACGTGGAAGTGGTGGACGGGCCCTTGGTCAGCCGCCACCGGCCCTCGGTGGATGTGTTGTTCCGTTCCGCCGCCAAGAGCGCCGGCCGCAATGCGCTCGGCATCATCATGACCGGCATGGGCGATGATGGCGCCAAGGGGCTGAAGGAAATGCGCGACAGCGGTTCCGCTACCCTGGCCCAGGACGAGGCCAGCTGCATCGTCTTCGGCATGCCGAAGGAAGCGATCCGCCTGGGTGGCGTCGATCAGGTCGCGGGGCTGAACGAGATACCCGCCCTGATCGAACGTGGCCGGACACGGATGGATAAGTGAACGGCCCGCGGCAAAAATAAGCTATATTAATGTTCGTTGATATTGTCTGCTGCGGTACAAAGGCCAAGCGCATGTCGGTAAACACGGAACTCGCGGTGATGGTGGTGGAAGATAGCGCGGTGCAGCGTCTGCACGCGCTCGACCTGCTCGACAATATGGGGATCAAAAACACGCTGGAAGCGGAGAATGGCCGTCATGCCCTGGAGGTGCTGGCCGTCAATGCCAAGCCAGATATCCTGATCACCGATCTGGAAATGCCGGACATGGACGGTGTCGAGCTGATCCGCCATATCGCCGAGCGGCGCCTGGCCAGCGCATTGATCGTGGTATCCAGCCGCGAGACCACCATTCTCTCGACCGTCGAAACCATGGCGCAGGAACATGGCCTGATCGTGCTGGGCATTGCGCAAAAACCCCTTTCCTACGACGGCCTGGCCGATCTGGTCGCCCGTTTCAGCCCGAGCGCGGTGGCCGATCAAATGCGCGAAGCACAGTACAGCTTCAGCCTCGGCGATCTGCGCCGCGCGGTAGCCAAACGCGAGTTGGTCATGCATTACCAGCCCAAGGTAACCGCCCACTCCGGCGTAATGCGTGGCGTGGAAGCGCTGGTGCGTTGGCAGCATCCGGAATTGGGCCTGGTTGCGCCGGCCTCCTTTATTCCCATGGCGGAGGAGGGCGGGCTGATCGACGAATTGACCGATTTCGTGCTGGAAACCTCGCTCAAGCAACTGCGCGAATGGCATGCACGCGGGCTGACCATCAGCGTCGCGGTCAACCTGTCGGCCCGCTCGCTCTCCACGCCAGACCTGGCCGACCGCGTCGCCGCGGTGACCAGCCGCATCGGCATAGAACCGAAGTACCTGCTACTGGAAATCACCGAAACGGCGGTGATGTCGGATCTGGCCCTGTCGCTAGGCACCCTGGCGCGACTGCGGCTCAAGGGTTTTGGCCTGGGCATAGACGATTTCGGCACCGGCTTTTCCTCGATGCAGCAGCTATCGCGCATCCCGTTCACCGAACTGAAGATCGATCGCTCGCTGGTACACGGCGCCTCGGAGAAGCCGCACCTGCATGTGATGCTGCAAAGCACGATCGAAATGGGCAAGAAATTGCATCTGACCACCGTGGCCGAAGGGGTGGAGAATCCATCCGATTGGCAGCTGATCCGCTTGCTGGGATGCGATGTGGTGCAGGGCTTCTACGTGTCCAAACCCCTTCCCGGCGATGCCTTGGCCACCTGGCTCAAACAGGGCACGCAACATCTGCGTCCGCCCAGGCCAAGCATGGGATAGCCAGGGCAATCAGCCGCCCGGTTCCATCAGCCACAGCTTGCGAAAATCCATCCAGCCACAGCGCGCCAACTGCACGCCCCCGAGATGCGGGGAATGCTGAACCCCTTGTTGGGTATGGCGCATCGGTAATATCCAGCCTTGCGCCACGACATGGGCGAAGCCGCATTCCGTCAAGTGGGCGCGGCGGGCCGGATCAGGGTCGGCGGCGATGGCCCGGTCGATTTCCGCCAGCCATTGTTGTTCGGCCTGGTTGCGCCAGGCGTGGAACAGGCTGCCGCCGGCCAGCGAACCATAGAGCCCAAAGGCCAGATCGTCGTCCACCACCTCACCCGCCACCACCAGGTCGGCCCAGTCGAGCCAGCTACGCGTGGCGAATTCGGGGTAGGGCAATACCCGCACGTCTACCCGAGTGCCGGCTTCGCGAAAGCGGTTAGCCACGCAGTTGGACAGGGCGATATGGCTATCCAGCTCATAGGTGACCAAGGTTAAAGTTTCCCCTCCCGTTGGCACCCGCGCGGCCGCGTCGGGAATATGTCGCCAGTGCGGCAGGTAGCCCGTCGCCAAGGGCCGACTCTCGGACTCCGCCAGCTTTGCCACCGCATCCCGCAGCCAGGCGCCTAGCGCCAACCGGGTGGCGGGGTCGGCGAACCGGGCGGGGTTGGGCAAGATAAAGTCGCAGCCGTGTTCCAACTGTTGAAGGCGAGTCCAGTGGTCGGGCGGTAGATGCCGGTAGCTGAGGCTGATATCGACCTCCGGCAGCGGGCTGTCGGGATGGACCACCCAGATATCGATTTCATCCAGCAACGGCCGTTCGCGGTAGTAAGCGTCGAAGGCGGCAAAACTGGCGCGGTAATCATTATTGCGCACCAGGCGGAATGGTCCGGCCCCAATGGGCAGGCTGGCGAAATCGGGCCGTAGCCAGTCATCGGCAGGCAATACGGCGGCCGCGTAGTGCGCCAGGCGATGCAGCAGCAATTGATCGGGCCGGTCCAGGCGCAGCAGCACCTGGCGCGAATCGGCCTGGATATCGGCCAGGTGGGTGAATAGCGCCTGGTGCGGACCGGCTGTATCGCGCAGGCGCAGCAAGGAGCGAGCGGCATCGTGGCCGCTTACCGGCCTGCCATCGTGGAAGCGCAGTCCCGGCCGCAGCCAAAAGCGCCATTCACGGCCATCCGCCTGGCATTCCCAATGATGGGCCAATGCCGGTACCACCGCTTCCCGCTCGCGGTCATACTCGGTCAGGCCGGCGCAGAGTTGCCCGATGATATGGGCCTCGGTGCGGCGGTTGACCTGGATAGGGTCGAGCGCATGCAAGGGGCGGTAGAAGGGAATGCGCAGACCACCGCCCCGGCTGGCGCCCAGATAGGCCGGCAGCGCCTGGCGTAGCCGCTCGCGCCCCTGGCTGGGCAAGCCATCGAAGGCCGCTTCCAGGCGACCTTCGTCCAGCAGGCGCCGTAGACGATGCAATCGCAGCGAATCGGGCTGTTGCAACAGGCTCAGTTGCGAGCGGTGTCCGCGACCACGGCCAGGCGTCCAGCTCAGCCAGCCTTCCTCCTGCATGCGCCGCAACAGCAGGCGCGCATTGCGTTCGCCGCAACACAGCGCAGCGGCAATCTCGGGCAGGCTGGGCTGGGGTTGCCGAGGTAGCCAGTCGTACAGACGCTGAAACTGTTCGAGCAAGCGCATGGTGATAAAAGCGGAAATAAAAAGGCTAGTCTAGCCGTTTTTCTCTTTCCGCTATTTGCAGACACTGTTGCTTCCTTGTTCGAGTCGCCTGCCATGACCCAACCCTCGCTCTGGCGCCACGTCGGCTTCCGCCGCCTGTATCTCTCCACGGTCGGTTTTTCGCTGGGCACCCAAGTCTACCAATTGGCCATGCCCCTGATCCTGTACGAATTGACCCGTTCGGCCGCTGCCATGACCGCCATGCGCGCTATCGAACTTTTGCCCAATCTATTGTTGGCGATGTTTATCGGCGTCTGGGCCGACCGCATCGACCGAGGCCGCTGGGCACGGCTGGCCATCGCCGGCATGGTCGTGCTGATGGGTGTGCAAGTGCTGCTGCTGGAACAGGGAGCCGCTGCATTACCGTTTTTCTTTATCACGGCCTTCGTGTTGATGACCTTGAACTATCTGTATGCCATCTGCCGCATGGGCATGATCAAGGAAATGCTGCCTGAACCGCTGCTCCTGCCGGCCACCGGCCAACTGACGGTCGTGAACCAGCTGTTCGCCGTCCTGGGGCCGGCCTTGGCGGGCGGTTTACTGGCTTGGCGCCTGGAGCTGGGCTTGTGGTTGCCCATGGCTGCCATGTTATTGGCCGCCTGGCTATTGCGCTCGCTACCGTTGCCGGCACGCCGCATCGAAGCAAGCGGCTTTTGGCAGGATTGGCGCGAGGGCTGGCGGGTCTTGGTACGCAACCGGCCATTGTGGCATTTGGCTTGGCTGGTGGTGTTGATCAACGGCAGCGTCGGCGTGGTGGAAGTTTTATTTCTTTTCCGGGCGCGCGACCAATTGCAGTTGGGGCCAGGCGAACTCGGCCTGCTGTATGGCTTGGCCGGCGTAGGCGGTGTGGCGGGCGGGATGCTGTGCAGCCGCTTACGGCAGCGCTTTGGTCTGGGCCGTCTGCTGATGATGGAATTGCTGCTGGAATCGGCTTGCGTGCTGGTGCTGGCCTGGAGCGACTCCCTGCCGCTCCTGCTGCTGGCGCTGGCCGCCAACAGTTTTGGCGGCGTGATCGGCAACGTCTGCATCTGGGGTTACCGCCAGGAGAGTACCGACAGCCGTTACATCGGCCGCATCTCCGGGCTGACCGGTTCCATGTTCAAGCTGTTGATGCCCGCCACCCTGGTGCTGTCCGGCGGCCTGGCCGCCAGCCTGCCGCTGGCATACCTGCTGAGTGCCTGCGCCGGTGCGCACCTGCTGGCCGTTCTGGGGACCCGCGTGTCGGCGATCTACCGGGTGGCGTAAGGGCGTGTCATGCCCCGCGCCGACCGTGCAGCAGCCGTGCGGCGGCGGCCAGGTAGGCTGGATTGGCGGCGTGCGCGTCTTCCTGCCAGCAACTGTAAACCAGCTTGATCGTGTGATCGTCATCGGCATCGACGGCCAGCGCCAGCAGCGTGGCCCAATCGGTCGGCGCGGCAGGCGGATCGTCGTCCGCCAGTGCGGGTGCGCCGACCGAGACATAGGCGGCGCAGTAGGCGGCCCAAAGCGCTTCGCTCTGTATCCGGACCGTTGCCGCCGGCAGTCGGGCCATGACCAGCCTCGCCGCATGTACGCCCGTTACCATATGCAACACCGTGAAATTGCTGGTTTGCCAATACAGGGCAATGGCCGCATGCGCCAGTTGCGCCAACAGATCCCCGCTTTGCGGAGGCCGGGGGAGGCTGGCGAGAAAGAGTGGATCGGCGGCCACCCCGCGCAAGCGCGCGGTAATGGCCTGCCCTGGCCAGGTCTTGCCGGCAAACTGCCGGGAAAGGGTGTGCAGGCCGGCCGCGACCGATTCGGCCGGCCTGCTTGCTGCGTCGCCAAGCGGAATCAGCAACTGATTGGCGACATAAGCGGCCAGGCCGGCGGCAACTTCACCGCCGTGATCCGCCTCCAGGCCATAGGCCAGCCGGATCAGTGCATGGAAAGCGCCGGTGGCAGGGGCTGGCGCGGCCTGGGCAAGTACCGTGGCGACTACGGCGGCGACGCCCTCTGCTGCTATCCAATCGGTAAATAGCAGGCGCAGCGAGCCGAAAGCTTCGCTGTCGCCTGCCCGCGCCTGCCATTCTTGCCGTTTAAGCGAGCCGGGGTGCGGGTCGCGGGCGATCGCATAGCGCGTGGTCCAATACGCAAAAAAAGCCTGCAGGCGTGCCGGTCCCGCGCCCATTTTGGCCAGTGCGACCAAGGCCATGGGACAGTGGTTGGTGGTGCCGCGCGCCTGCAAGGCAAAGTGGGCGTTTTGATCCAGCAAGCCCTGCAGGCTGCTTGCTACCGTAGTCGTTGTCATGCCGATGCCTCGTTTTCCAGGGGGTGCGGCACAGTATGAAAGTTCAAGTACACTTGAAGTCCAGTACGAATAGCGGAGGTACGATGGAATCCTTGCTATCTATCGGCTTGTTGGCCAAACGGTCCGGCGTCGCGGCCAGCGCCTTGCGCTTCTACGAGGAGCAGGGCCTGATCAAAAGTATCCGCGGGACAGGAGGGCGGCGGCATTTCGCCAGGGAGATCCTGCGGCGGGTGGCCTTTATCCGCATGGCCCAAAGCGTGGGACTCAGCCTCGACCAGATCCGTGCAGCCCTGGCCGGCCTTCCGGACCAGCGTACCCCTACCCAGGCCGACTGGACACGGCTGTCCTCGTCCTGGCGGCCGCTGTTGCAGGCGCGTATCGATTCATTGATCGCCCTGCGGGAGCAGCTCGATAGCTGCATCGGCTGCGGCTGCCTATCCCTGAAGACGTGCAAGTTGTACAACCCGGACGACTGCGCCGGACGATTGGGCAACGGTCCCCGCTATCTGCTGGGCGACCGGCCGGCGTGAAGCTTGGCCCTGTTCGTGGGGACTGCAATAAAATCAAAAATTTCGTCTATTTTTCGGAAGGCGAGTGGATGGGTGCGGAAAAGATTTGAAATAAAGAGGGCTCCTGTTTGTCGCTAATAAATAATCCAGGTCTAGTCTTTGTTTCGGCGGGCTGAGACGGTGGGCAGGCTTTTAAAAAAATGCCTGCATTTTGGCAATGGGGTGGTTGATTTGATATGCATTTCCATTTTTTAATGAAAGTAAAATTATTATGATAGAGCGGCAGGAACGAAACAGGCGCAGCGTACACTTTGAACCGAACCAATCAGAGCAGGTTCAGGATACACAGCAGACAACGAATCCACGGCAAGGGTCGAATCCTTTATTTCCAGTACCGCTGGTTTTTTCCTTGCCGGAGCCTCAGCCCGTGCCTATTCCGGCGAAAGACCCCGATACGGGCGCATCGCTGCCGCATAGGCCACCCATACGTCGAAAATCATGGGCGCGTCTTAAAACCCCCCCGCCACCCGCTGAGGAACGCACCTCGAAAATCGAGAATGAGAGTGTGCCATTTTCATTTGCGGTGCCGATGGATAACGCGTTCGAGGGCGGTGAATTGGACGGCGATCCATTGAGCGGACGCTCTCGCAGTGAGGACGACGAAGCGCCCTTTGTCCGCAAGGATGCGGAAGAGCGAGTATCTACCACCCCAATTCCTTACCCTGGCTCCAACCCACCACGAGCGGATGACCGAGCGACTGCGCCATTCCATGAGTCATATCAATTGGAATCTCGCGTCTTCGACTATGGCACACGTGCGAAAGCGGCAGCAAGCGACGGCCGAGTCGCCTTGCATAGGCAGGGTTTTATCAAGTCCGCATTAGCCCTTTCAGCGGTTGCGGCGGGAACCGCGGCCGAGGCGGTTATTACCGGGCTTGAATTGGAATTCAATAATTTATCGATCCCCATGAAAGCCGTGACGACGGGCGCACTGGCCGCGCTCGCACTCGCGACGGTACTTTGCGCACACCGAACTTATGCTGATTTTAAAAAATGGAAAAGATGCAAACCTGTCTTTTGGAATGAAAGTAATTTCGTTACTCAACCGGCGAGTACATACGCTTCGCTCGAAAGTTCGTACTTATGGAGCGGTGGAATCAACAGCGGAGCGTCGACCGGGAACAGCTAGTCGGTGCAAGCCGCAAGCCGCGTCAAGACGGGCTGCACGGCTGTTGCAAGCACGCCGCCTGCCGACCGGATTTGCGGCGATGCAACAATCGATCAAACGATTGTTTGAAATCGAAAAGGCTGTGATACATTGTTCTCCGTAGTCGCACCGCAGCTCGCTACGAGTTCCGGTGCGAGGCCGCCGGGCTTGCCCGGCCGGTTTGCCTACGCTTGGGTATTCAGAGCGCGTCGGTCAACCCCGGCGCGCTTTTTTTTCTTTGTGCAAGACAGATACCCGCGCGGCCAACAGGGTAAAATCGCGCGGTTCAACTAGCCCAACCGAATACCGCCGATGGCAAAAACCACCAAGCCCGCCAGCTTTGAAACGGCCATGACCGAGTTGGAAGCCCTGATCGCCGAGATGGAAGGCGGCGATGCGGCGCTGGAGGCGACCTTGCTCGCCTACAAGCGCGGGTCGGAACTGATCCGCTTTTGCCAGGAACAGCTGGCCTCGGCCGAGCAGCAGATCAAGATACTCGACGGCGACAGCCTCAAGCCGTTCGAGGCGGAGGAAGCGGAATGAAGCGACACGATTTTCAAACCTGGTCTTTCGCCATCCAGCAACAAATGGAGTTGGCGCTGAGCGGCATCCTGCCGCCGGCGTCGCAACTGCCGCAACGCCTGCACGAAGCGATGCGCTATGCCGTGCTGGGCGGTGGAAAGCGGGTAAGGCCGCTGCTGGTTTTTGCCGGCGGCGAGTTGGTAAATGCCTCGGCCGAGCGCTTGCAATATGCCGCCGCCGCCGTGGAAATGATCCATGCCTATTCCCTGGT
Source organism: Chitinimonas arctica (assembly GCF_007431345.1). Classification (NCBI taxonomy): domain Bacteria; kingdom Pseudomonadati; phylum Pseudomonadota; class Betaproteobacteria; order Neisseriales; family Chitinibacteraceae; genus Chitinimonas; species Chitinimonas arctica. The sequence goes on from NZ_CP041730.1 coordinate 3,658,007, forward strand.
GCATGACGACATGCCTTGCATGGATGATGACGTGCTGCGGCGCGGCAAGCCTACCGTGCATGTGGAGTTCGACCAGGCGACGGCGCTGCTGGCCGGCGACGCGCTGCAGACGGCCGCTTTCGAGGTCCTGGCCGCCCATCCCTTGTGCGCGGAACCGAGCGATCAGCTGAAAATGCTGAAGCTGCTGGCCACCGCTTCCGGCGCCGGCGGCATGGCGGGTGGGCAGGCGATCGACCTGGCTTCGGTAGGGCAGCCCTTGAGCCTGCCGGAGCTGGAGCATATGCATATCCTGAAGACGGGTGCGCTGATCCGCGCCGCCGTGCTGCTGGGCAGCTACTGCGGCGATGCCATGGCGGCCGAGGAACGCGAGCGCCTGGACCGTTTCGCCAAGCTGATGGGTCTTGCTTTCCAGGTAGTGGACGATATCCTCGATGTGGAAGCGGATACGGCTACCCTGGGCAAGACCGCCGGCAAGGACGCCGCGCACGACAAGCCCACTTATGTTTCCTTGCTGGGCCTGCGCCAGGCCAAGGAGCGCGCTGCCGAGCTGGAAGCCGATGCCATGGCCTGCCTGGCCGGCTTTGGCGAGCGCGCCGAACGCTTGCGCGAGTTGGCGCACTTTATCGTCCATCGTGCCTTTTGATCGAATTTCGACCGATGCAAGCCGGCCGCACGCGTTCCGTGCGATCCGGCCTCAAACGTAGATTGCCCCATGCCTTTTCCGCTTCTCGATACCGTTCATCTGCCGGCTGATCTACGCCGCCTCAATGAAAACCAGCTCAAGCCCCTGGCTCAGGAGCTGCGGGCTTTTCTGCTCGAATCCGTCAGCCAGAGCGGCGGCCATTTCGCCTCCAATCTGGGTGCGGTCGAGCTGACCATTGCCCTGCACTATGTGTTCGATACGCCCAATGACCGGCTGGTCTGGGATGTGGGCCACCAGAGCTATCCGCACAAGATCCTGACCGGACGGCGTGCGCAAATGCATACCATGCGTAAATATGGTGGTTTGGCTGGCTTCCCAAAGCGCGAGGAGAGCGAATACGATACCTTCGCCGTCGGTCATAGTTCGACCAGCATAGGCGCAGCGGCAGGCATGGCCGAGGCCAGCAAGCTGCTGGGCCAGCAACGCAAATGCGTGGCCATCATCGGCGACGGTGCCATGACGGCGGGTATGGCATTCGAGGCGCTCAACAATGCGGGCAACAAGGAAACCGACCTATTGGTTGTCCTGAACGACAACGAGATGTCGATTTCGCCCAATGTCGGCGCCTTCAATTCTTATCTGGCCAGGTTGTTGTCCGGCAAGTTCTACCAGGGCTTCCGCAACACCGGCTCCAGGGTGCTGGAAAACGTGCCGCCGCTGCACGAGCTGATCCGTCGCGGCGAAGAGCATATGAAGGGCCTGATTTCGCCGTCCACCTTATTCGAGGAGTTCGGCTTTCACTACGTCGGTCCTATCGACGGCCATGACCTGGATACCCTGATCCCCACCTTGCAGAACCTGCGCAGCCTCAGCGGCCCGCAGTTTCTCCACGTGGTGACCAAGAAGGGGCAGGGCTACAAGCTGGCCGAGGGCGATCCGGTCAAGTACCACGCCGTCACCCCGTTCACGCCGGCTGACGGCATGGCGTCCAAGGCAGCCAGCAAGCCCAGTTATACCCAGATCTTCGGCGATTGGTTGTGCGATATGGCGGCGCAGGATAGCCGCTTGATTGGCATTACCCCGGCCATGCGCGAGGGATCCGGCCTGGTGCGCTTCGAACAGTCTTTCCCCGACCGCTATTACGATGTGGGCATCGCGGAGCAGCATGCCGTCACCTTCGCGGCGGGTATGGCATGCGAGGGCCTCAAGCCGGTCGTGGCGATCTATTCGACCTTCCTGCAACGCGCCTACGATCAGTTGATCCACGACGTGGCCTTGCAGAACCTGCCCGTGCTGTTCGCCATCGACCGTGCCGGCCTGGTAGGCGCGGACGGACCGACCCACGCCGGTAGTTTCGATATCAGTTATCTGCGCTGCATTCCGAATATGGCGGTGCTTTGTCCCGCCGACGAGAACGAATGCCGGCAAATGCTTTACACCGCTTACCAGATGGACCAGCCCACCGCCGTGCGCTATCCGCGCGGCACCGGGCCGGGCGTGCCCTTGGCCGAGGCCTTCACCGCGCTGCCGGTGGGGCGTGGCGAAGTGCGGCGGCAGGGCAGGCGTATCGCCATCCTTGCCTTCGGTAGCATGGTGGCGCCGTCCTTGGCCGCGGCCGAGGCGCTGGACGCGACGGTCGCCAATATGCGCTGGGTCAAGCCGCTGGACGTGGAGCTGGTCCTGCAATTGGCCGCCGATCATGATGTGCTGGTGACCGTGGAAGAAAACGCCGTCATGGGCGGAGCCGGCTCTGCCGTGATCGAGGCGCTGCACGCCGCCGGCGTGCTCAAGCCGGTGCTGCAGCTGGGTTTGCCGGACCGCTACGTCGATCATGGCGACCCCGCCTTGCTGTTGGCCGAGTGCGGCCTGGATGCGGCCGGCATCGAGGCCGCCGCCCGGGCGTTCGACCAAAAAAACACGCGCCACTGAGCTGCGTAGGCAAAACCAGCGCTGAAATGCGCGGCATCGGCCGGTGCCGCGCGTTCGCTATGAAGCCAATTGCCAGATTCAATCGCGGCCCGCTCTTGAATTGGCCCGATTCGGCCTGAAATTCCTGATTGGTTTACTCGGGTATTTGCTGCCCGGTACAATTTGCCCTTACACCGCATCAGGAACGCATCATGAACGCTGCTCTCCCCCCGGCCACCATCGAAGACGTGCAAGGCTCGCACGATGCGCGCAATATCGCCATCAACAAAGTCGGCATCAAGTCGATCCGCCATCCGGTCAAGGTGGGCGACAAGGCCGACGGTGTGCAGCACACCATCGCTACCTTCGATATGTATGTGTTTTTGCCCCAGCACTTCAAGGGCACGCATATGTCGCGCTTTGTCCAGATACTCAATAGCCACGAGAAGGAAATCTCGGTCGAATCGTTCGAGACCATGCTGCGCGAGACCGTCGCCAAGCTGGAAGCCGATTCGGGCTATATCGAGATGCGTTTCCCCTTCTTTATCAACAAGACCGCCCCCGTCTCGGGGGTGCAAAGCCTGCTGGACTACGATGTCAGCCTGATCGGCGAGATCAAGCACGGCGTCTTTACCCAGACGCTGAAGGTATTGGTGGCGGCGACCAGCCTATGTCCTTGCTCGAAGAAGATCTCGGCCTATGGCGCGCACAACCAGCGTTCGCACATCACCATCACCGCCAGGGTCAACCAGCATGTCTGGATCGAAGACCTGATTCGGGTGGCGGAAGAAGAAGCGTCCTGCGAGGTCTTCGGGCTGCTCAAGCGTCCCGATGAGAAGTACGTGACCGAGCGTGCCTACGACAATCCCAAATTCGTCGAGGACCTGGTACGTGACGTGGCGGCCCGCTTGCTGGCCGACCCGCGTATCGATGCCTACGTGGTGGAAGCCGAGAACTTCGAGTCCATCCACAATCACTCGGCCTATGCGCTGATCGAACACGACAAGTCGAGCGCGGCCGCATAACAAGGACGCCGCCGGCCCGGGATGGCTGTACAAGGCCATCCAGGCCGGCTTCCCTTGTTTACTCGTGTACCGGGTAGGGGAGGGGCAGGAATTCCAGCCGTGTACCGTTGGGGCTTTCCAGATGGACGCCCTGCGCCACGCTGGCCAGCTGTACCACCGCCAGCGCTTCCCACCGGCCGTCGCCGCTCGGGGCCGCCAGGGCGATCTGGCCGGATGCCTGGCCATTCATCTCCGGACTGTAGACGGCGTCGCCCGCGTGCATGGCGGTATCGGCACGGACCCGGAAAGTGCGGCGCTTGAGCTTGCCCAGATACTGGGTGCGCGCCACGATTTCCTGGCCTGGATAGCAACCCTTCTTGAAGCTGACGGCGCCGATCAATTCCATATTGGCCATCTGCGCGACGAATTCCTCCTGGGTGGCGGGCAAGACCCAGGGGATGCCGGCGTGGATGTCCGACAAGGTCCAGGCATCGGCACCCGCCGCTTGCGCGCCGGCCGCCAGCAATTTATCCCAACAGGCCCCGGCCGCTTCGGCAGCCAGGTTCAACAGCAGGCGGTCGGCCGGCAGGCGGACCAGGTGGCCGCCCTCGCAAGGCATGCCTTGATGCGCTTCCTTCGGCAGCTCGCCGAATACCTCGCGGGCCAGCTCCAGCGCGCGCGGGCCTGCCAGCCCCAGCAGGACGCGCTCATCGCTGATATCGGCAGGACGGGTCTTGCTGCGCATGACATACATGGCCAGGCGCTTCTGGATGGCGGGTAGCAGGGGGCGCGGCAGCATCAACAGCAGGTCTTCGCCTTCGCGCAGTATCAGGAAGCTGGCCAGCATGCGCCCCTTGGGGGTGGAGTAGCTGGAATACTGGCAGCCTGCGGCCGGCAGCTTCTTGATATCGCTGGACAGCTGGCCTTGCAGAAAGGCGCTGGTTTCCTCGCCGCTGAAACGGATCAAGCCGAAGTGCCGCAGCGGTACCAGGGCGGCGCCCTGCGCCAGGGCGACCATTCCCGCCTGCTCCCCGCTTGCATCGAAGCGGGTTGCGCCATCTTCATCGAATTGCGCGCCTAGGGCGCCTAGCAAGTCATACCAAGCCATGGGTGTCTCTCGTAAACGAATTCGCCGGCTTGGCGCCGGCGAATTGGATTATGACGCGTAAGGCTGCGATCAGAAAATCTGCGTGGTGCCCGAACCGCCGCCCGGCTTGTAAGCGCCGCCGGAACGGATCTCCGGCGCCCTCAGGGTGCCGGCGATAGCCAGTGGTGCATTGACGGCGATGGCGCCGCTGGACAGTTTGGCATTGATACGGCCGCTGAGTTTCTGGTCCGCTGCAATATTGAGGCCGCCCGCGGCAGTGAATTTGCCGGCGTTCAGCGCCAGGTTGCGCAGGGTGAGCGTATCGTTTTCCAGCAGGAAGTCGCCGCTCAGGGTGTCGAAGCGGGTAATGCCGCCGCGCTGCAGGCTGGACGGACTCTGCGACTTGAGCGGGGTGACCAGGTCGAAGTTGTGCAGATTGCCGTCGTTGACGATGAACTTCATTTCGATGCGGCGCTGCTTGAACAGGTTTTCGTAACCATCGCCGACGAAATCGAAGATGGCATTGGCGGCCATCCGGCCCGTTGCGCGGGTAACCTGGCTGCTGAGCATGATCAGCGGTTCGACCTGGATGCTCTTGGTCTGCAGGCTGCCGGTGAGCTTCCAGCCCTCGGTCCAGCTCAGCTGTGCATTGCCCTTCACGGCGGAGCCGAAGATCAGGGCGTTGATGTCGTCGATGGCGATGCCGTCGTTGCTGGCGATACCGCTTAGTCTCAGCTGGTCGAAACGGGCATCCGGATACGCGCCCGGCATGACCCAGTTGCTGGCATCGAACTCCAGTTCGAACTTATCGCCTATCGGTTTGATGGTGAGGGTGGCGCGTTCGTCCTTGTCGGACAAGGTAAGCACCTTGATGGTGCCTTCAGGATTGAATTGCAGCGAGCCCGACAGCGGTCCGATGCTGTCGTTCGGTAGCTTGATCGTCATCTCGCTCAGCTTGAGCATGGCGAAATTGATGTCCTGGCCGGCATTCGGCTTGAGCCGGCCCGGTAGTGACAAAGCGAAGGCTTGGCTGAAGTTGCCGCCTTCCAGGCTGACATTGGCCAGTTCGTGGCGGATATTGATCAAATTCTTCAGAGTAAGGGGGACGATGACCTTGTCGATCTCGCCTTCGCCCTGCTTGCCCAGGCTGAGACCGCTAAGTACCACTTGTGGCTTAGGGCTGTAGCTGAACTGGATGGCGCCTATGGCGACAGGGGTATCCAGCCGCGCCGAGATGGCGTGCTCGATATCGGATTTGTAGCTGTCATAAGGCAATACGAGGGGTATCGCGGCAAGGATCGCGGCCACTACGGCCAGTGCAATCAGCATTTTCTTGAGGGCGGACATGGTGCCTCTTGTGAAGAGAAGTCGAAACGGGTGTTGACACGCTTTGGACAGCCTTTTAGTATAGCGGCTTCTTTAGTTCCTCGATAGCTCAGTCGGTAGAGCGCCGGACTGTTAATCCGTAGGTCCCTGGTTCGAGCCCAGGTCGAGGAGCCAAGTTATTCAGAAAAACCGTACAGTCGAAAGGCTGTGCGGTTTTTTGTTTTTCCGCGGCCGGTTTGACGTGCCGCGCATCTCTCGCTAAAACAGCTAGGCTGGCTTAATACATGCCAAGTTCATAGCCGAGAGGATCGCATGACAACGTCAAATGAACAAGCTGCCAAACTGCCAATGTTGAAACGTATTGTCATTGCGATTCGCGGCGGCGTAGGCGGCGGCATGTCGGCGGTAATGGTACTCCTGCTGGTAGTCCTGATCGCGGCGGTGTGCCTGGCCGGCTTTCTGGGCGGTTTGGCGGTGGCGGCTAAGCGCGGCCAGTTGCAGGAGCAGAGTCTGATCAAGCAAACGGCGCTGGCCAAACAGGGGCAGGCGAAATTGCGGGCGGAAAAGGAGGCGCTGGCCCATGAGACCGAGGCGCTCAAGTCCAGGACCGACATGCAGGAGAAGGATATCGCCACCCTGAAACAGCTGGTCGAGCACGCGCGCATCGAGCGCGAGGCCACCGAAAGGGTGTTGGCCGAAGTGCGCGACAGCTTGCGGGCCGGTGCGCAAGCCAACCCAAAGGCGGAACAAGCCGTCAAAGGGGCGCTACTCAAGTTCGGCAACCGGGAATGCGAACTGCAGGGTAGTGCGGTCAAGAGCAAGGACGATGTGAAATGCCTCAATCTGCGCGGCGCGATCGATGCCATGAACAGCGGGCCGGGCGGCTACAGTAAACCCGCTGCCGCGCCCACTCCCGCCCCGGCGGCCAAACCGGTGCCGGTCAAGCCTGCCGGACATTGAAGCCGTATCCCGTGCCAGCCCTCTCGTCCGAGAGGGCTGGCACGGGCATCACCGAATCTATTTGACCCGGTTGGCGTACATAAAGTCTTCCATCGCCTGTTCGCAGTAATTGAACCAGGCATGCTCCTGCGCGCGGAATTTCTTCCACGGTTCGTATAGTTTCTTGAAAGCCGGATTCTTGGCGGCTTCCTCCTCATACAAGGCAAAGGCCTCGCGCTGTGCCGCCTGCATCATATCGGTCGGGTAGCGCATCAGCTTGACGCCGTTTTGCAGCAAGCGCCCCAGCGCGGCGGGATTCTTGGCGTCGTACTCCGCCAGCATGGTGAGGTTGGCTTCGGCGGCCGCCGCTTCGAAAGCGGCTTGGTAGCCCTTCGGCAGCTTGGCCCATTCGGCGGCATTGACCATAAACGACACCATCGGACCCGGTTCCCAGAAGCCGGGATACGCATAGTGCTTGGCCACCTTGTAGAAGCCGAGCTTTTCATCGTCGTAGGGGCCGACGAACTCGGCGGCGTCGATGGCGCCCTTTTCCAGCGCGGCATAGATATCGCCGGCGGCCAGGTTCTGCGGTACCGCGCCCAGCCGCGCCATGATTTCGCCGCCTATGCCGGGAATGCGCATTTTCTTGCCCTTGAGGTCGGCCAGGGTCTTGATCTCTTCCCGCCACCAGCCGCCCATCTGGGCGCCGGTATTGCCGCCGGGGAAGTTGATGACGCCATAGTCCTTGAAGAAATCGCGCAGCAATTGCAGGCCACCGCCGAAATGCACCCAGGCGTTTTGCTGGCGGGCGGTCAAGCCGAAAGGCAGGCAGGTGTCGAAGGCAAAGGCCTTGTTCTTGCCGACATAGTAGTAGCTGGTGGTATGGCAGGCCTGCACCGTGCCGCTCTGCACCGCATCGAGCGCCTGCAGGCCGGGGACGATCTCGCCGGCGGCATAGATCTTGATCTGGAACTTGCCCTCGGTGATTTCCGCGACCCGCTTGGCCAGGGTGGTCGCCCCGCCATAGATGGTGTCCAGGCTCTTGGGGAAGCTTGATGTCAGCCGCCACTGCACGGTGGGTTCGGCGGCCAGCGCACTGCCGGAAACCGCTGCGGCGGCCACGCCGACGGTGCCGGCCTTTTTCAGGAAACTACGTCTTTGCACGGTCTGCTCCTAGTTCAGAATGGAACGGCTAAATCGATGTTTATTTACCCAGCAGCACGGCGGCGGGATCTTCGGCCGGCGCGGGCGGCGGGGCGCTATCGCCTTGCAGCAGCGCGGCGTCGTCCTGCGGGATCGGGGCTTCTCCGGCCGGCTGGCCGGTTTGGTTGAGCAATATGTCATCCGCGCTCTGGCTGTTGGTGACCGGCTTATCCAGGAAGTGGGTCACCATTTGCGGAAAACCGATCACCAGGCCGACCATCAATAGCTGGATGCCGACGAAGGGGACGGCGCCCCAATAGATATCGCTGGTCTTCACCTCCTTCGGCGCCACGCTCTTCAGATAGAACAGCGCGAACCCGAACGGCGGGTGCATGAAGGAAGTCTGCATATTCACGCCCAGCAGCACGCCGAACCAGATCAGGTCGATGCCCAGCTTGGCGGCGATGGGCGCCAACAGCGGCACCAGGATAAAGGCGATCTCGAAGAAATCGAGGAAGAAGGCCAGCACGAAGATCAGGATATTGACCACGATCAGGAAGCCGATTTCGCCGCCGGGAAGGTGGCTGAACAAACCTTCCACCCATTCGTCGCCGCTCAAGCCGAGGAAGGCGATCCGGAACACCCGGGCGCCGATCAGGATAAAGACCACGAAGGTGCTGAGCTTGAGGGTCGAATTGAGCGCCTGGCGGAGCAGATCCATGCTCAACCTACGCTTGAGCATGGCCAGGATCAATGCGCCGGTGGCGCCCATGGCGCCGCCTTCGGTCGGCGTGGCGATGCCCAGGAAGATGGTGCCCAATACCAGGAAGATCAGCAGCAGGGGCGGCACCATCACCGCCAGGGCGCGGCCATACAGCTGCATGCCGCGCAGGGAGCGGGCCTCCGGCGGCAGGGCGGGCGCCCAGCCTGGCCGGACCAGGCTGACCACCAGGACATAGAGGACATACAAGCTGGTCAATACCAGGCCGGGTACCAGGGCGCCGGCATACATATCGCCTACCGAGGTGCCGAGCTGGTCGGCCAGCACGATCAGGACCAGCGAGGGCGGGATGATCTGCGCCAGGGTGCCGGAGGCGGCGATCACGCCGGCGGCCAGCCGCTTGTCGTAGCCATAGCGCAGCATGATGGGTAGCGAGATCAGGCCCATGGAAATCACCGAAGCGGCAACCACGCCGGTGGTGGCGGCCAGCAGGGCGCCGACGAAAATCACGGCGTAGGCCAGGCCGCCGCGTATCCGGCCGAACAACTGGCCTATGGTATCGAGCATGTCTTCCGCCATGCCGGAGCGTTCCAGTATCAATCCCATGAAGGTAAAGAAGGGGATGGCCAGCAGGGTATCGTTGCGCATGATGTCGAACACCTGCTGCGGCAAGGCTTGCAGCAGCGAGGCAGGCATCACGCCCAGTTGTACGCCGATAAAGGAGAACAGCAGGCCGACGGCGGCCAGCGAAAACGCAACCGGGTAGCCGATCAGCAGAAAGACGATCAGCGCACCGAACATGATGGGTGGCAACAGGGCCGGATTCATGCGCGCTCTCCTTGCTGGAGCGGGGCGGCATGGTCTGCCAAGGCGCCTTCGACCGTCGTGACGGGCTTTTCCGCGGGATTGGGAATCAAGCCTTGCAGAAAGGCGATGCGCTTGATGATCTCGGCAAGGGCTTGCAGTATCAGCAGGCCGAAGCCCAGCGGGACCAGGGCCCAGACCGGCCAGCGGATCAAGCCGCCGGGATCGGAAGACATCTCGCCGCTGACATACATCTGCACCGCGACGGGCCAGGCGAAGTAGGCGATCAGGCCGGCCATGGGCAGGAGGAAGAACAAGCCGCCCAGGATATCGACCAGGGCTTGCCGGCGTGGCGACATCCTGCCCAGCAGGATATCGATGCGGATATGCTCATTGTGCTTGAGGGTATAGCCGGCACCGAGCAGGAAGATGGCGGAAAACAGGTACCACTGGATTTCCAGGAAGCCGTTCGAACTCATGTCGAACGCCTTGCGTACCAGGGCATTGCCGGCACTGATCAAGACGCAGACCAGTACCAGCCATTTACTCCACTGGCCTGCGCGCTCGTTGAGCGCGTCTATCCAGCCTACCACCCGCAACAGCGATCGCATTCTCGGCACGTTCCTCGGTTTTTTAGCGCAAAGCCTTATATAGCTTGGCTTGCAGCGCAGTTTAGAGTGAACGCACCATATCACAGCCGTATGCGCGGCGATAAGTCATGCCGGGTCGAGAACCAGGCATTTGTGCCCAGAAACCACAATCGAGCTTCAATTACCAGAAGCACGCAGTTCTGGCGTAGCTAAAATATTGCCGCGATTAAGCGAGCGCTTTTTCTATCCGATCCATGGCCTTTTCCAGATTGGCCATGCTGGTGGCGAAGCTGATACGGAAGTAGCCTTCGGCGCCAAAGGCCGAGCCAGGCACCACCGCGACATCCTGGGCCTCCAGCAGATAGCTGCCCAAGGCCATATCGTTGGGCGCGGCCAGCTTGCCTTCCTGATGCAGATTCTGGATGGCCTGGCGTGCATCGACAAAGGCATAAAAGGCACCGCCGGCGGGCAAGCATTGCAGGCCGCGCATGGCGTTGAAGCGATCGACGACAAAGACATGCCGCTCATTGAAGGCCTGCAGCATGGGCGCCAGGCAGTCGGCCTGCGGGCCGGTCAGGGCGGCTTCGGCCGCCACCTGCGAAATGGAGCAGGGGTTGGAGGTGGATTGCGACTGGATATTGTCCATGGCCTTGATCAGCCATTCCGGACCTGCCGCGTAGCCTATCCGCCAGCCGGTCATGGAATAGGCCTTGGATACGCCGTTCAGCAGGATGGTCTGCGGGTACAGCTCGGGACAGGCATCGAGGATATTGCTGAAACGGGTGGCGCCCAGCATGACATGCTCGTACATATCGTCGGAGGCGATCAAAATCTTCGGGTACTTCTTCAGCACCTCGCCCAGGGCTTTCAGTTCTTCCCGCGTATAGACCGCGCCGGTCGGGTTGGACGGCGAATTGATCACCACCAGCTTGGTGCGCGCGCTGATGGCGGCTTCCAGCCGGCGGGGATCGAGTTTGTAGGACTGCTCGATGCCGCATGCCACGAAGACAGGCTTGCCGCCGGCCAGGATCACCATATCGGGATACGAAACCCAGTAAGGCGCCGGGATGACGGCTTCGTCGCCGTCATTGAGAAAAGCCTGGCAGAGATTGTAAAAGCTCTGCTTGCCGCCGCAACTGACCAGGATCTGGCGGGCGTTGTAGTCCATGCCCTGGTCGCGTTTGAATTTGGCGATGATGGCCTGCTTCAGGCTGGGCGTGCCCGATACCGGGGTGTACTTGGTAAAACCTTGTCGGATCGCCTCGATGGCGGCGGCCTTGATATGGTCGGGTGTGTCGAAATCCGGTTCGCCCGCCGCCAGCGCGATGACATCCCGGCCATCGGCCTTGAGCTTTTGTGCCTTGGCGGTGATGGCAAGGGTGGGCGATTCCTTGATGGCTTGGACGCGATGCGAGAGTTCCATGGAAGACGGTCCTTGGTGGCTGCGCGATCCAGCAGCGTGGCGCGCCGGGTTGGGGTGTCGGAATTATAGCCGCGGGGATGGCAGGGGCGCCGCTAGTGTGGTGTCTCAAAAGTAGAATTAATTAAATATTTGGTATAATTGTCGTAGTTCAATAGCTCATGGAGACTATGACGATGACCAGAACGGGCCGCCGATCAAGAAGCTGGAACTATCCGAAGAGCAGCGCAGAGAGCTGAATGCACGTTTGGCGCTGCGCAAGGCGCCGGCCGATGAGAAGCTACGAATTCAGATTGTGCTCAGTTGTGCTGACGGCGAAGGAGGCAAAGAGATCGCGAAGCGGCTGGATACCACTGCGCAGACCGTCTCAAGGTGGCGTCGTCGGTACGAGTCGTATGGTCTGGCAGGGCTGACCGATGCACCGAGGTCGGGGCGGCCTCGCACGGTGCTAGACGAACACGTTCAGGCGGTGATTGATCGTGTCCGGAACAGTAAGCCTACTGACGCGACGCACTGGAGCGTGCGCACGATGAGCAAGGCAACAGGCGTGTCGGCGTCCACAGTGCAGCGCATTTGGCACGCGTTCGGGCTCAAGCCCCATCGGCTGGAGACGTTCAAGTTTTCCACCGATCCGAATTTTGTCGATAAGGTCCGCGATGTGGTGGGCTTGTACCTCGCCCCGCCGGATCGTGCCTTGGTGCTCTGCGTGGATGAGAAGAGCCAGATTCAGGCACTGGATAGAACGCAGCCTTCACTTCCGCTTACGTTCGGCAAAGCAGAAACCCGGACACACGATTACAAGCGGCACGGGACGACTTCGCTGTTCGCAGCTCTGGATGTGGCCACTGGCAAGGTCATTGGCCAACTCAAACGTCGCCACCGGAGCGTCGAATTTCTGCAGTTCCTCAATACCATCGACGCAAGCGTACCGGCAGACCTGGATATCCACCTGATCATGGACAATTACGGGACGCACAAGACGGAGAAGGTGCGTGCCTGGTTCGCCAGCAGGCCACGCTACCATCTGCACTTCACGCCAACTTCGGCCTCCTGGCTCAACCTTGTGGAGCGTTTTTTCTCACAAATCAGTGAGAAGTGGATCAAGCGTAGTGCCCACAGCAGCGTCGCCGATCTAGAGCAGTCAATCCGCCACTACTTGGACATCCACAACACCAACCCGAAGCCCTTTGTATGGCGCAAAAGCGCAGATTCAATCCTTGAGGCCATTGCTCGTGCAGGCAAAGTTATTAATTAATGCTATTTCAGGTACACCACACTAGGGAAACACTGATTTAATGCGCTAACGAGCGTAAGCGTCCCTACCTCAGAGCGTTTTCGCCATTACATAGTCATCCATGACGAAGCCGCCGCCGATATCGATCATCACGCTATCGCGAATCACGAAGCCGCTGTGCTGATAAGCCGAAATGGCTTTCTTGTTGTGCTTGTTGACCGACAGAATCAGGGTTTTGCCGCCCAATTGGCGCGCCTGCTTCTTGACGTGGTAGATCAGCCTGCTGCCGTATCCCTTGCCGTGCAGCTCCGGCAGAAGGTAGAGCTTGTCGAGCTTGATCTCGTCCGGCGCGGACCGGTAGTACTGGGCAAAACCGGCCGGCTTGCCGTCGATCAAGGCCAGGTCGAACCACTGGTCGGCCGCTTCGATCTGTGCCAGCAGGGCGGCGTGGCTATAGCGCTGCGCCAGCATATAGTCGATCTGCTCGGCGGGGATGATGCCGGGGTAGTGAGTGCGCCAGATGCGATCGGCCAGGTCGGCGATGGTGGCTATATCGTCGCGCGTGGCGGGGCGGATTTCGCAATGCAGGCTCATACTGTCCTCGTATCCGGGTTTGAGCCTCACAGGCCGGGGGGCGGCGGAAGGCGTCGGGGAGATAGGTCAGATTTAATTCTAGTGAGCCGGAGCAGGTCTGCAATATGAAGGTAAGGCTACATTCGCCACGCTCAATCGCGCCCTCCAACGAGAGAGATGCAAACATTCAAGCCTTACTTGCCATTACGATGTTGTTTCGACCCTGCAATGGACTGGCGGGATTTTCAGGCTTCACGCTAAATCAGTGCCTTATACAGGTAAGCTGAATAAGTCTTCAAATCTATAACGGCGGGCCAGGTGCGGCTCGAATGTAAACAGGCGTACTTTTTTATTTTCCTTGTCGTACCCGATTTGGCATTGTTTGCTTTCTGCAATAATAAAATTCTTTTCATATTCCTTGGCGGCGGTGCGCTCTATTTTTGCCTTGAAGCCTCTAATGTCCAAGCCATTTACATCTATGCCAAAATTGTATCCTGGCTTGCTGTTGAGTTCTTCATTTAGAAATAGCGCATTCGGATGGTTCTTGATTATGTTTAATTGCCATAATATCAAGCCAACATCCCTTTGTGCTTGTTCTATCCGTCGTAGGTCTCGATCAAGAAAAAAGTTCTGCAAATGCCCTACGAATCTTTGTATGCAATTCCCCCTGCATTTTGCAGCTCGGGATACTTTTACGTTCGCTATGATACTGTTGCCATGGTACGCAAATTGTGCGTCCTTGAAAACAGCCTTTAAAGCGCCTGGACTTAAACCTAAATGCCCCACTGCGACGACTTGATGTACTGGCATGATTTTATTCTCGAATTTAATTTTCGCATATAATTAAAATACATGGAATTGCCCGGAGCTTCCTGAGCAAAAGCTACCGTGTCGGGATCGATGTCCTTATGAAAAATTGCAAAAACTTCCTATTTTTTGCATACCCAACGGGCCAGCCCTTACACCGCCCGCCGGGAAAAATCGCGTGGCCTGAAGCCCAGTGCGGCCAGGACACCGAAATACACCGCCATGCCAGCCGAAACCAGCAGCGTCAGCTTGCCGATCTGCAGCAGGGTAGGCACGCCATGCCAGGCGCCGAGCACTTGCTGCAGGCCCCACAGGGTGGCTGCCATCAGGCCGGTGGCAAGGGTCAGTTTCAGCAGGAAGGCGGGCCAGCCGGTCCGTGGGCGATAGATGCCGCTGCGCAGCAGGCCGGCGAGCAAGAGTCCGGCGTTGACGCAGGCGCCCAGGCTGATGGCCAGCGCCAGCCCGGCATGGGCCAGCCCGGCCCACAGCAGGCCGATATTGAACAGCTGGGTCGCGACGATGGTCACGATGCCGATCTTTACCGGCGTCTTGATGTTCTGCCGCGCGTAAAAGGCCGGCGCCAGGACCTTGATGGCGATCAAGGCAAGCAGGCCCACCGCATAGGCACCGAGGGCGCGCTGGGTTTGCAGGGTATCGTTCAGACCATACTGGCCGCGCTCGAACAGTACCGTGATCAGCGGCTCGGCCATGACCGCCAGGGCGGCGGCCGCAGGCAGGGCCAACAGGCAGCAGAGCCGCAGTCCCCAGTCGAGCATGGCGGAGTAATCGTCCTGCCGGTCGGCGGCGCTGAGCTTGGCCAGGCTGGGGAGCAGGATGGTGCCCAGGGCGACGCCCAGGACGCCGGTGGGCAATTCCATCAGACGGTCGGCGAAATACAGCCAGCTCATACTGCCGTCCGGCAGCCAGGAGGCGAAGTTGCGGTTCAGCAGCAAGCTGATCTGGGCGACCGAGACGCCGAACATGGCCGGCCCCATCTGCTTCAGTACCCGCCAGACGCCCGGGTCGCGCAGATTGAGCCGGGGCCGGGGCAGCATGCCGATGCGAGCCAGGAAGGGCAGTTGAAAGGCCAGTTGCGCCACGCCGCCCACCGCCACGGCAATGGCCAGGGCGAAGATCGGCTGCGCCATATAGGGCGATAGCAGGATGCCGAAGGCGATCATCGACAGGTTCAGCAGGGCCGGCGTGAAGGCCGGTATCGCGAAGCGGTTCCAGGTGTTCAGGATGCTGCCGGCCAGGGAGGACAGCGAGATCAGCAGGATATAGGGGAAGGTAATGCGGGTCAGGTCGACAGCCAGCTGGTATTTTTCCGGCTGGCGGGCAAAGCCGGAGGCCGACAGGTAGACGATGGCCGGGGCCGCCACCACGCCGATCACGGTCAAGACCAGCAGCGCCAGGGTCAACAGGCCACAGACATCGGCGACGAAGGCGCGGGTGGCGGTCTCGCCGCGTTGCTGCTTGTACTCCGCCAGCACCGGCACGAAGGCCTGTGAAAAAGCCCCTTCGGCGAAGATGCGCCGGAACATATTCGGCAGCAGAAACGCTACCACGAAGGCGTCCATCGCCTTATTGGCACCGAACTGGTGCGCGTTCATGGTGTCGCGGACCAAGCCGAGAATGCGGGACAGCATGGTCATGCTGCTGGTGCGGGCGAGGGCTTTTAGCAGGTTCATGCGGGACGGGTGGTTGACAAAACGGCATCAGTGTACGCGATGATTGCCATCCAAGCTCGGCATGGGCATAATGCGCGGTTTCGCGATAGTCCTTCTACCGGTTTAAGGAGTTGTATTTAAATGGCAAATAGCGCACAAGCACGTAAGCGTGCTGGTCAGGCCGCCAAGGCCCGCCTGCATAACATGGGTCAACGTTCGGAATTCCGCACCGCAGTCAAGAAGGTGCTGAAGGCCATCGAAGCCGGCGACAAGGCCGCTGCCGTCGAAACCTTCAAGGCTTCGACCAGCACCCTGGATCGTATCGCCGACAAGGGCGTGTTCCACAAGAACAAGGCAGCTCGCCATAAGAGCCGCCTGGCCGCCGCTATCAAGGCAATGGCTTAAGTCGCAAGACATAGACAAACGAATCGCTGGCCAGCATCGAATGTCGCCGAAGCCCGCTCGCAAGAGCGGGCTTTTTGCTAGTGCGCCCAGCATGGGCGCACTCCTGCGGGTGCAAGTCCCGCCGTAAGTTGATCACAGCGAACGAAGTGAAGCGCAACTGCGTGAGGGTGACCGAGCGTGGGAAGGAAGCGTGGAGCATAAACCGCGAGCCGATGTACAAGAACCGGATAGAAGGCGCTGCCGAGCAGGGCGAGTGGGCTAGCAACCACGAAGCTCTCGTGATCAAGGCGAGGTGGCGTAGATCCGGCGGTTGTGCGGTGAAGGAGTGCGTTCTTACCTGGGGATACCTCGCCTAGTGCCTGAAAGGGCGACGGTGATAAGCCGGAGCGAGGAGTCAGCAGAGGCCATAGTAGCCGCCGGTATGGGGCGAAGGGCCGAACGAGAAGGAGAGTCCGTTCCCATGTTGCTTGGCAATGCAGGGCATCAGAAACCGGCGCGTGTCGGTCGTTCCGTCAGCGGGCAAGGTGAAGCCGATCCCAAAACGGTGCGTGATGAAGCATGGCCGGCGCAACCTGGACAAGACGGCTCAGGGCAAAGCCTGCTGCAGCGGGCAGGGGAACGCGTCCTAGCGGGTCTTCGTCGCCTGTATGCAAAACTGCATCTGCAGGTGAACGAAGGCAAGACAGCGGTAGCCTCGGCCTTTGGGCGCAAATTCCTGGGATTCTCCCTGTGGGGTGCGCGTGGAGGTGAGGTGAAGCGCAAAGTCGCCTCGAAGGCGCTGGAGAAGTACAAGCAGCGTATTCGAGCACTGACGCGGCGCAGTGGTGGACGCAGCCTGGAACAAGTGATCGACAGACTGAAGGCGTATATCCCCGGTTGGAAGGGTTACTTCCAGTTGGCGCAAACGCCAAGGGTGTTTCGAGAATTGGACGAATGGCTGCGCCATCGACTACGCACCCTGCATCTGAAGCACTGGAAGCGGGGCACGACGATGTATCGGGAACTGAAGAGGCTGGGTGCGAGCGAAGCAGACGCGAAGCGGATCGCCGGCAATTCTAGATGCTGGTGGCGTAACGGCTGCGGCGCTCTGAACCGGGTGCTGCCTATTGCGTACTTCGATCGCCTAGGCGTTCCAAAGCTCGCCTAACCTCAACTTCTCGAACCGCCCGGTGCGGACCCGCATGCCTGGTGGTGTGGCAGGGGTCGGTCAGGAAATCTGGCCGCCCCTATGCCGATTGTGCGGCGTAAATGCCGATCGCTGTCAACCGGGGCGGCCTTCGTCAATCCAGGCCTGGGTTTCATTCATGCCGAGCCGGTAGCGCGCGCAGTTGAAGATGGCTAGCACCTTCAGTTCCTGTGCTAGCAACAGTTGGAACTTGGGCATGTCCTCATCCGGCAGTCCCAGCACGACGAGCGCTTCCTCCACGGCTTGACGGCTTCGAACCACCCTCCCCACCGCTTCGTTGAGTGCCTCGCGGTATTTGATGCGGAACGGGTCCGGCGATCCCAGCGACGCCGAAACGACCTTGTATTTGGTTTGGGAGCGGCGATAGGTCCACTCGAAAAGGTCTACTGCCATCGAGACATCGCAGGCCTCGTAGATTCCCATCATGGCCAGCGCATAGTCTTCACGGTCGATATCGAGAAAGGACAGCGGCGCCTGGTTGTAGAGCATCAACGGGATATTGGCTGCGAGCCGGCTCACTCGCTTGTTCCCGTCTTCGAAAGGCTGTAGATACGCCAGGTTTACCCAGAGGAAAAAGGCTGCCTCCAAGGGGTTTTTGATGAGCTGCGCCTTCAGGATGACGTGCTCCAGCATCTCTTGCAGCACTGCCGGGATCTGGGTAGGTACGTATGTGGTGCCGCTGATATTGACGACTTTCTCGCGAATCGTCCCAAGCGACGCCGCATCCTCCAGCAGGTCTTGCATCAATACTGCATGCAGGTTGCGAATTAGACTGGAGCCAAGTCCCTGCACTGGAACAGCATCCACAAGAAACTCTATGGCAGCTTTGTGATTGAGCAGCATGACGGCATCACTGTCGGCAGCGGCGGCGCCGCTTTTGAAAAGCTCCTCGGTATCCAGGAGGGTGTAACGATTGCCTTCGAGATGAGAGGACGACCAAGAGAGATCGATGAGTAGTTGTTCCAGTACTTTGCGGACATAGGTACCCGCTGGAAGTTGGCCAGGGAGCTGCCCGAGCGCAAGCAATTCTTCGGCGAGTTCGACAGGGAGCAGAAAGGTTTCGTTGGGCTTATATGCGTCAACGAATTCACGGCAGTACGAAACCGGCGCGCGGGCTGCCAGTGGCAGTACCAACTGTTGCCTGAGTTTCGAACTTGCGGCGCTCCAGTTCGGGCCAAACCTGGCTAGCGTGATTGCCATGGGCAACTTTGCCGGCGCCCGCTCAGCGGCGGCAGGCGTGCTCGTTGTCAGCAGTCGGTACCGAGTCGCACGGGCCTTTCCTGTGACTTCAATTCGGCCTTCTTGTACCAGCTTTGACAACGTTCGCTTGACTGTAGGCAAGCTCGAGCGGGTTGCGTCAACCAACTGCGATGACGAGACGAACTCGCTTCCTGCCGCGAACAGCTTGGTCAAGGCTTGCAGTAATGTTTCGTGGTTCAGGCGGTTGTCGTAACGCATGGTATAAATCGGCTCAATGGAGTGAGCTGATTTCACCTGATTTGAGCTGATTTTGCAAGTATCGGCTCAATCCTAGCCGTTGCTGAGCCGATTTCGACTTTGGGTCGTATGCCAACAGGCAGCTACTCAGTGCATATCCGGCGGAAAAACACGAACATCCGGCTGCCGCCGCAAAGCCTCGAATGCCGCCGGCTCCCACGGCCGCATTGCCAGCAGGAGGCTGGTGCCATAGCGTGCTTCGGCCGGCAGGCTCAGGCAATCCTCATGCAGCTCGGTGAATTCCTGCACCAGGCGCTGCAACTTTTGCCGGAAGCGGGCATTGGCGGCCGGGCTCAGCATGCCATGCTGGAAGCGCAGCAGTTCGCCCGCCTGATTGAAGCCGGCCGCCATGAAGTCGGTCTGGGCACCGGCACGGAAAAAACGTTGAATAGGACCGTCCGGCAACCAGGTGAAGTCGCGCGCCACGCTTAGCCGGACCCGGTTTTCCGGCAGCAGCCGAATCAGCCCCAGCTTGTCCAGCTGCAATAGCTGGCTGGTGCATTGCGCTTCGCTCAGCTGATAGGTGGCGACGATCTGCGCCATGGTCCAGTGATTGAGCACGCAGACGGCCACCAGTACCCGGCGGGGATCGGTGACCAGCTCGGCTTCCTGCGCGGCGCTCAGTTGCCTGACATTCAATCGGCTGGTTTCGGCCGCCTGCGCCAACTCCAGCAGCTCCAGGTCCATCAGTTGGCAAATGGCTTCCAGCGTCTGCAAGGTGAAGCTTTGCCGGGAAAACTGGCGCTTGACGCTGGCTTCGCTCAATCGCAGGTGCTGGCCGACCATGGCGTAGGTGATGCCGCGGGCTTTGAGCAGACGTTTGAGCGTGGCAATGAGATGGGCGGTCTGCGACATGGCAAGGTAGCGTTTTTCGATACTGCGCAGCTTAGCTGCGGCCTTCTCGGACGGCAAGGTGGGCGTGGGCCATGTCCCTTGTCAAAATGCGTTTCCAACACACCATATTTATGGGAAATGGCATGTTCGCCGACTTGACTACCGCATTGCGCGATTCTCCCCGCGCGCATTTTTTGCTACCCGCGCTTTTCGTGCTGGTCCCGGTCTTGGCCATGCTGGGGCATGGTCCGATAACGCAATTGGACAACTATCATCAGTTTGCCGATCAGCGTGCCTGGCTGGGCATTCCCCATGCGGGCGACGTACTCTCCAACCTGGTTTTCGCCGTGATCGGCCTATTTGGGTTGGGACAATTGGGGCGCCAGCCCGGCCGCGCGGGGAAATCGGCCTACGCGCTGTTCTTCGTGGCCTTGCTGCTGACTTCCCTTGGATCGACCTGGTACCACTTGGCGCCGGACAATAGTCGGCTGGTATGGGACCGCTTGCCTATCGTCCTGGCCTGTACCGGCTTGCTGGCGGCGGTGTGGCTGGAGACCGCCGTGGCGGCGAAACGGGCCGCGGCAGGTGGGTGGCACTGGTTGATGCCCGCCCTGGCGCTTGCAGCAGTGGCCAGCGTGGCCTGGTGGCGGTTTACCGACCTGCGCGGTTTGGGAGACTTGCGTCCCTATCTGTTGCTGCAACTACTGCCGCTGGCAATGATTCCTCTGCTGCAATGGCAGCACCACACGCCTGGTACGACCCGTATGGCCTTTGCCGCGGCCATAGGCTGCTACGCCCTGGCCAAGGTATGTGAACTGGCGGATCACGCCATACTTGCCCAACTGGCATGGCTCAGCGGGCACACTTTCAAGCACCTGTTGGCGGGCTTGGCTGCCGCCATTCTGGTCTGGCAGTTCGCGCGATTCGGACAAGTCCGATAAGGGCTCGCCCGCAACAAGCGCTCAAGCGTTCGAAGCGGGCGGCGCTTCCCCTACCCGCATCAGCATCAGATAGTCGCTGCGGCCCAGTTCGTGGTGGCAGGATTCCTCCGACTCTTCCGCGCCGGCATCCACCACCACCCGCACATAGCGGCCCAGCTTGCGCCAGATGGCCATGGACAAGCGTTTGGTGAAGGCGGCCTCGACCGAATCGTCATGCTCGTCATCCACCGCCAGGGGAGCCTCCATGGCCGCTTCCAGCAGCCAGGCGCCGTTTATCTCGCGGCTGGCTACCCAAGCGGGGTTGACCCAGGTCGCCCGGATGGCCGCCAAGGCACGCTGCGGCTCACTGGAGCCGAGCGGAAAAACCGACAATTGAACGCGATGGCTAAGAGGCATGGCCGGCTCACGGAAATCGGGTGGAAATTCGTTTTAACAAATCGCTTGCTGCACCGCAACGTGAGCGTTGCAACCCGGCTGTGCTATAGAGGGAGTTAATTCCACTCGGGCTGTATACAACACATGAGTCAAACTGAGCTTGCCACCCCTCTGCCCCGCATCCTTGTGGTCGATGACTCCCGCATCGTCCGTGCCACGGTAAAGAAACACCTCTCCACCCAATTCGACGTGATAGAAGCGGCCGATGGCGAAGCCGGCTGGGAGCGCCTGGAGGCGGACCCGGACGTGCTGGTGCTGATGAGCGATCTCAGCATGCCCAAGCTGGATGGCTTCGGCCTGTTGGCGCGGGTACGAAAATCGGCCGATGCCCGTATCAAGCATACGCCGGTCATCATCATTTCCGGTGAAGAGGATGCCGAAACCAAACAATTGGCGGTGGAACGCGGCGCCAACGATTTCGTCACCAAGTCCACCGACCGGGCGGAAATGCTGGCGCGGGTGTCGGCGGCGGTCAAGCTGGCGAAGACCGCGCGCGAGTTGCGCACGACCGAGGAGGTACAGGCCCGTACGACCACCACCGACACCCAGACCGGCGTGGCCACCGAGCATATGCTGCATGTCGAGGCCGACAAGGCCATGGCGCATGCAACCCGCTACCATGGCGAAACGACGCTGGTGCTATTCGAAATCGACCGCTTCGACAGCCTGCGCGCCGAGCTGGGCGAGGCCGTGGCCGATCAGTTGATCAACCTGGTGGCAAAATTGGTATCCGGGCGGCTACGCAAGGAAGAGACCCTGGCGCGCCTGACCGGCCCGCGTTTCGGCGTGATGCTGTATGCCGATCTGGCCGGCAGCCGGATCTATGCCGAGCGGCTGCAGGAGACCATCGCCGCGGCGCGGGTGAATTTCAAGGGCCGGCAGATCCAGATCACCGCCAATATCGGCATGGCCAATGCCCAGGCCGACGGCACGGCCAACTTCGACGAATTGCTGGCCAAGGCCGTCCACCGGCTGGAGCAGGCTTACAGCGTGGACAGGGCGCTGGAGCTGATCAGCCAGGGCGAGTTGGAAGACGTCATGGCCCGTTTGCCGGCCTTGATGGCCAAGCTGGCGCCGCTGTTGGCGCTGACTCGCTGAGATTACCCGCCAGCCCGGCGAAGGCATCGCGCCGGGCTGGCGAGTTTGTGCATAAGATGCCACGTTCCACTGTCGCGCCCCGCCAACAAAGTTCCCCTTACTTCAGGCTATTTGGGTAGAGCAATTGCTTTGACTCCTCAACTTGTAAGAGCATCTGGCTGCCTTCCGAAGCGCGAAAAGTTCCCACCCTAAGAAAATTTTTCTCAGGGATGGCGCTGTCGGAATTGCGCCTTACCGGCGTATCTACTGGTGTACGGCTAGCCCCATCTGGGCTGTGGTCGACATCTGCCACCAATGCACGACTGGGGAGATTCTCGAATGAGAATGAAGCAACTGGCTTACGCCATTAGTTTGATTGGCCTGACAAGCGCCGCACAGGTTTACGCCGAAGAGGCGACGCAAAAAGTAGAGAAGATCGAAGTTACCGGCTCCCGCATTGTTCGTACCAATCTCTCCAGTTCCACCCCGGTTCTGACCATCGGCACTGACACCATGGGCAATCTGGGCATGGAGAACTTTGCCGATATCGCCACCGCGCTGCCTCAGTTCGCCCCGTCGTTCGGCTCGTCGCGTTCGCAATCGACCTTCTCCGGCGCGGAAAACTCCGGCTTGAACCAGGCCAATCTCCGTAACCTGGGTACCAATCGCACCCTGGTGTTGATCAACGGCCGCCGCGTACCGGGCGGCTTGTCCACCGATACCGCGGTCGACTTCAATGCCATTCCGACCGCCAATATCGAGCGGATCGAAGTGATCACCGGTGGCGCATCGGCCGTCTACGGCTCCGATGCGGTGGCGGGTGTCATCAACATCATCACCAAGAAGAATTTCGAAGGCATCCAGCTGACCCTGGACTACGGCCGCTCGGCCGAAGGCGACAATACCAATCCGTCCGGCTCCATCTTGCTTGGCGGCAAGTTCGGCGAGCAGGGTCGCGGCTTGTTGACCGTGCAGTGGGACAAGCAGGGCCAGGTGAGCTGTAAGGATCGCTATCTGTGCGCGGAAGACTTCCTGTGGAACGACTCCGCGGCGCCGGCCCGGCGCGGCCCGTCGGTCTATTCCGGCATTGGCCTGGGTGGTCGCTTCTTCATCGGCAATACGTCCTATACCCGCCGTAATGGCAGCTTCGTCGATGGCAATGGCCAACTGATTCCCTTTGTCACGGCACAGGATGGCTACAACCGCAATGCGCAGCGCGACCTCGCCATTCCCACCACCCGCTTGATGGTGGCCGGCGATGCCGACTACAAGCTGAACGACAAGGTGAAGGTCTACACTGAGATGAACTACGCTCAGACCACCACCGATTCGGCATTCGAAGGCCACCCGTTCCAATCCAGCTCGGACCTGGTGGGTGGCGCGGTGGCGCCGACCATTCCCCGCAACAACCCATTTATCCCGACAGCGCTGCGCAATGCGATGCCGGCCGATCAAACCGAGATGACCTGGTTCCAGCGCTTTGCCGGCCTGGGCGACCGCGGCGCCAACAACGACCGTACCATGGTCCGCGTGGTAGGCGGCATCCGTGGCGATATGGAAAGCCTGTTCGGTCTGGGCAGCGACTGGCGCTGGGATGTTTCCCACGTCTATGGTCGCACCAGCGTCAATCTGAGCACCGAGGGCTTGGTCGGTCTGCCTGAGCTGTACAACGGTTTGCGCGTCGAGGCGGATCCGGCCAATGCCGGCGGCTACCGCTGCGTGGACGCTGTCGCGCGCGGCGCCGGTTGCGTGCCGATCAATCCGTTCGCACCGTATACCCCCGCCATGGCCAATTACCTGACCAAGGGCTCGTCCGCCATCGGCAGAAGCATCATCAAGGACACCATTGCCTCCCTGAGCGGTACGGCCTTCGAGCTGCCGGCCGGCGCGGTGAAGACCTCGGTGGGCGCGGAATATCGCACCTTCTCCGGCTACCTGGATTTCGATCCGCTCAGCAATCAAGGGCTGGTGACGGGTAATCAGGTTGGCGATACCGATTTCGTCGAAACCAAGACCCGTGAATACTTCGGTGAAATCCTGGTTCCGATCCTGGCCGACAAGCCGCTGGTCCATGCGTTGAATTTCGAAGGTGCCTTCCGTCATTCCAGCACCGCGCGCGACGATTACAACACCTGGAAGTTCGGTGGCGATTGGGCGCCGATCGAAAGCCTGCGTTTCCGTGCCCAGAAAGCCCGCGCGGTACGCTCGCCGGTGCCTAGCGAATTGTCCGGCATCAGCACCACGGCTGGCGTGATCAACGATCCTTGCGCCGCCGTGCGCCGCAATATCAACGGCACACGGGCGGCAAATTGCGCTGCCGCTGGCGTGCCGGCCGATTACGCGCCGCCGCAGCTGATCGACCAGGGCGTGCAAGGCTTTTCGGGCGGTAACCCCAACCTGAAGCCGGAAATCGCCACCACGCTGACCTACGGCATGGTGTGGCAGCCAAGCTTCGTGAAGAACCTGTCGATCACCATCGACCGCTTCGATGTCGAGATCAAGGACATCATCACTACCGTGTCGCGCCAGACCGCTGTCGATCTGTGCTACGACCGGGGCTTGCTGTGCGGTTCGGTGACGCGCGGCCAGCATCCGCTGCTGCCTGGCGCCAACTATGTGCTGCGCGCCGTGAACGAAGAGCAGCAGAACGTGGCTGAGCAGCGGGTTGCCGGTATCGACCTCAGCGTGAACTACAACTTCAAGTTGCAGAACTACGGTGCCTTCGATCTGTCGCTGCTGTCCACGATCTACGACAAGGCGACCTTCGTGCCGCTGGTAGGCGAGCCAGAGCTGGATCTGCTGGGTCAGGCCGGTGGTTCGACTACCGACCAAGGCTTCATCAAGATGACGGCATCGGCCAATGTCGGCTACCGCCTCGGCAAGTTCAAGGCCAACTGGAATATGCGCCATATCGGCAAGGCGGAAATGGGCCTGGGTTCGCACGAGGCCGGCTTCCCGGCGATCGGCGCGCACACTTACCACAACATCCGCGTCGGTTACGACTTCGCCAAGTCCAGCGAAGTCTATGCCGGTATCACCAACCTGTTCGACAAGAAGCCGCCGTTCTTTGCCTCCGGTACCTCCGGTACGCAAGCCCTGGATACCATCCCAGGCTACTACGACGTGTTCGGCCGTTCGTACTTCGTGGGCCTGCGCACCAAGTTCTAAGCCAGGTCCAGCCGGCCGGGAACCTGTTCCCGGCCGTGGTCAGCCGTAAACGGAATGCCGTCCACCTTCGGGAGGGCGGCATTTTTGTTTTTTGCCACTAGCAGTTATGCCAGGGCGCGCGGATCGTTACGACAGCGACATGTGGCGTCAACCACACAGAGTTGTGCTCCATGTTGCATATTTAAGTCGCAAGATTGCATGCATCGCAGCGATGTAAGAGCATCGACGCACCTTCTGGTCAGAGAATCGCTGCCATGTCTAGTTGGCGATATCGCTGAATCGGAGTTTCGCCTAACCGGCGCTGCCAGGGTGGGATGAGCACGCAACCGCGCGCCTGTCTACATCTGCCATTGACGTACTAACGGGGAGTTTCTCTGATGAGAATGAAGCAACTGGCCTACGCAATCAGCCTGATGGGTATTGCAGGCATGACGCATGTTTATGCCGATGATCAGCCACAAAAAGCAGAAAAGATCGAGATCACCGGTTCAAGCATCAAGCGTATCGCCAAGGAAGGCGCCTTGCCGGTCACCACGGTCACCAAGGAAGAGATCGCCCGTAGCGGTGCGACCACCGCGGCTGAAGTGATCTCGAACATCTCGGCCAACGGTATCGGTGGCCTGAGCGATGCGCAAGCGGTCGGTACCGGCGCCAGCTATGCTTCCGCCTCCCTGCGCGGCCTGGGCGAGAACAGCACCCTGGTGCTGGTCAATGGTCGCCGGATGACCAGCTACGCCATCCGTGGCGGCGGCGTCGACCTCAACTCCATTCCCCTGGCAGCCATCGAACGAATCGAAGTGCTGAAGGACGGCGCCTCCGCCATTTACGGTAGCGATGCCGTGGCAGGCGTGATCAACTTCGTGCTGAAGAAGAATTTCCAGGGCGGAGAAGCCACCGCGACCTACGGCAAGGCCACCCAGGGCGGTGGCGGTCTGGGCCGCTTCAATGCGGTTGCCGGTTTCGGCGAACCCAGCCGCGATGGCTACAACGTCTTCGTCACCTATGACTACGCCAAGATCGACCGCATGAAGGCGACCGATCGCGACTTCTCCAAGACGGCCGACCTGCGCCACATCGGCTTTATCGACAAGCGTTCCTTCGCTTCCTTCCCGGGTAACTATTCCTCGGATGAAGACGGCAACTTCGCCACCGACCGCAGCAACGGCGGCGCGGCCAACTATGCCCCATCGCCCAACTGCCCGGAAGGCCAGCTGCGCGGCGGCCTGTGCCGTTACGATTACGTGCAGGACATCGATACCATTCCGAAGAGCGAGAAGCACAATCTGTTTGCGCGCTTCACCATGAATCTGAACGAGCAGACCCAGTTGTTTGCCGAAGCGATGTACTCGCAGGACGAGTCCGACAACTTCACGGCCGCTACGCCGGTCCGTACCGACCAGATTCCGCGCCCGTTCGCCGAACAGACCGCCTACATGGTGCCGGCGACGAATCCTTACAACCCGACCTTCGGCACCGCCAACCCGATCGACCTGATGATCGCCGGCCGTACCGTCGAGCTGGGCGGCCGCCACAACGGCTACAAGAACACCGCCAACCGCTTCCTGGTGGGCGTGAAGGGCAATCTGGGCCAGTGGGATTACGATACCTCCATCGGCCGGTCCGAAGGCAAGGGCATCGAAAAGCTGATCAGCGGCTGGGTGTCCGAACCCAAGATTCGCGAAGGCATGGCCAATGGCTGGTTCAGCCCGGCCGAGCGTACCCGCAACGCCGCCGATCACGACCGCCTGGTCGCCGCGCAGCTGGTCGGCGATTCCCGCGTGTCCAAGCGTTCGGTTACCTGGGCCGACTTCAAGGTCTCCACGGCCTTCGAAGGCCTCCTGGCCGAGCCGATCGGCTTTGCCATCGGCGGCGAGTTCCGTAAGGAAAAAATGGATGACGTGCCGAACGACTGGTACCAGACCGGCATCATCATCGGCGGTTCCGGCACCATCCTGCCGGTCCACGCAAGCCGTGACGTGAAGTCGCTGTTCACCGAGTTGAACGTGCCTTTCACCAAGACCATCGAAATGCAGTTGGCCGCCCGTTACGACAACTACGGCGACTTCAACAACACAGCGCCGAAGATCGGCCTGCGTTGGCAGCCGGTGAACAGCCTGTTGCTGCGTGGTTCCTATGGCAAGGGCTTCCGCGCCCCCAACCTGGATGACCTGAACCAGCAACGTGAAATCGGCACCCAAGGCAATTTCGACGATCCGCTGCGTTGTATCGTCACACCGACCGGCTACGACAATACCGCCAACGGCTTCGATTGCGCCAATCAGTTCTCGGCTTGGGCGACGGGCAACAAGAACCTGAAGCCGGAAGAGTCGACCCAGTCCTCGCTGGGCTTCGTGTTCGAGCCAAGCCGCAACCTGTCCATCGGTGCGACCTGGTGGCAAGTCGAAGTCAAGCACGCCATCAACCAGTACGGTTTTGACGCGCTGATCGCCGATCCGGATCTGACCGCCAAGTACATCGTCCGCAACCCGCTGTCCGCCGCCGATGCAGCCAACGGCTTGACCGTGGGCGCCATCGACCACTACGACTTCTCGTCGCAGAACCTGGGCGGCACCAAGACGGCCGGCGTGGATCTGGATCTGGCCTACCGCTTCCGCATGGCCGCTGTCGGTAACGTCAAGCTGGGCTTCAACGGTACCTACTACACCAAGCAGGACGTCAAGCTGAACCCGGCCGGCAAGTACGAAGATGCCAACGGCAGCTACTTCAACACCCTGCCGTATGGCCGTTGGAAGGCATCCACTTCCGCGTCGTTCGACCACGGCGCCTGGAGCGAAACCTTTATCGTCAACTCCGCCGCCGGCTACACCGATGCCGATCCGGCGCACACGGTGTCCAGCTACACCACGCTGGATATGCAGCTGACCTACGCCGGCCTGAAAAATGCCAAGTTCACCTTCGGCCTGAAGAACGCGTTCAACCGCAAGCCGCCTCTGACCAACCAGGGCGACCTGTTCGCGGTGGGCTGGGATACCCGTACCGTCGGCGATGCACGTGGCCGCTTTGCCTACGGTTCGCTGAACTACAAGTTCTGGTAAACCGGCAAGGACAGGATCGGCCCGATTGCCGGGTCGATCCGCTTGTTCAAAACCGCTTCACTTCGTGTGGAGCGGTTTTTTTATTGGGCCGGTATCTGCTTCACGTAGGGCGGCTGTCGTGCTGTCGTGCGAGCTGCGCAAGCCGCGTGGCATGACCCGCGACCGCGTTGTTATGGCCAAGAGGGCCGAATCAACATTGGTCGTTGACCTGCGGCACCCAGATGGTTGGTTAGTGACCACCTGAGTTTCCGCAAGCAATTACAGCTTTTTTTATTAAGTTACTTGCATCTTCAAAATCACCATAAATTTCTATATCAGCTCCAAATTCTTCTTGATGAGCTACTAAAAAATTCAGTGCCGTTTCGATATACTCAAAAATAGGAAGCAACACAGAAGGATTTTTTTCCGCCCTCTCCTTTATTACACTGATAAAACAATCCGCAACATCCCACGTATTTTCACCCTCGTAGTTTTTGGATAGTACAAAATCACAAAATCCAAAAATATAGTATGAAAACGGTATTCCAGGCATAAATCTTATGTCTTGTGCGCGCGACATTACGTTTTGCGAGAAGCATTTGCGCATTTCTTGATTGGATTTACCAAAGAAATTTTCGTATGCATCGGAAACATCAAAATCCCCAGAGAAATCACCCCAATCTTCGCGGGTCGGGATGTTTTTTACATTTGAAATTATTTGCACTCTCTTTTGCATTTTGCGTACTCGTTCATTAATTTTACAGGCGCCTGGGCACGCACAACACGCGTTGACTTCCCTTATTTTATGTCGCCGTGGGCCGCACTATGCGCATACTCTTGAAGGCAATTAGGAATATTTAAAGAATTCCCCGCAATTGAGAGTGCCACCTCTTCCGAATACTCCGAATGCCAAAGCCCCAACCCACGCAAGGCTGATTTTTTACACATTATATTATCAAGAGATAATATCCTGCTTATTGTTTCCAGAATTATCCTGTCAATCGGCTCAGATTGCGCACTGCGGGGTATGCCATGCCTGGGAAATACATCCCACCAAACAAGGCATAAATAATTAAACGATGAGGTATTCAAATCAGAAGGGTCCACAACATTCGCGCATCTTTTATCAAAAAGCCCTTTAAAGACCTCATTCATAAGCGAGATTGCGGTCACTCTATTTTCAATAGGCACATCATCAGAAACAAAAGCGTAGCACAGCCCGCCACATCCCCCGTCCATCAAATATTGTAGCCCAACAACTATCTCCCACTCCGAAAAGCGCTGCGCAAGCTCGGTAATGTCATTGAAGATATTGCAAATATATTCTATCGCCAGGGTGTTGCTCAAGTCAGGCTCACTGAAGTCCTCTCGGAAAAAGAATTTTTTCCCATTTTCGTTTTTCGGCCTGTCAAAGACAAAAGCTACAAAGTCGTCATAGGACAATGTGGAATTCATTGGTCACACCCTTGATTGGATATTATTTTTGACACTTGCACATTCTTTCGACTGCTCGCGCCGCCGCCTGAATAACGTTGTCTAGGTCTTGCATCAACTGTGCGCTGTGAACGTCATCCGCACCACCCCACCATTTGTTGGTGTTCTCTTGCCTGGCAGCTTTACAAGCTTGTCCTTTGCGCAACTTCCACTTTGCGAGCTCGCATGGATCTGAGCCAGAAGGAGGAGGTTCGTCACAAATTCGCTTGTATTCGCGCCTATTTGACTCCTTCTCTATTGCTTGCTGTAAGTCTCGGTCGGAAGCGTGATTTTGATTTGCCATCCACAGCGCACTTCCGAAAAGCCCCCCCCCTCCCAACACTGCTTCACACCCACCACCAGCACATACCCCAGCGATTATGAGTGGGACAAATTGACCGGTTGGATCGGCATAGTTAAGGGGATTGCCATGCACGTAGGCGTATATAGTTGGCCCTGACGCAAACCGTCGTACACGCTGCCCGCAAACCTAGGCCCCATGCGGCTTTACGCCATTTTTTCCTGCCGCAGATGTTCTAAAGAGCTAAATTTTTCCCAGGGGTGCATTTTTGCCCGCCTGCGCGCAATTCGCAAGGTATTAGAAACGAGCGGCTAAGGCGAAGATCGAGCCGCCGGCGTCGCAACGCCCGCACGTTGCAGTCAGCTTGCGTGGCGTCATTCGTGGGGATGAAGCGGAAGCGGCCCGCTTAGCGCAGCGCGGGGCCAGGCAGAGCGAGCCGCAAGGCGGCGTGCTTGAATCAGCACGGCGGGGGATTGGGGTCGGGCTTAGCCCTTCCAGTACGGATGCGGGAAATGCAGCCTATCCCGCTTATACTTTAGTCTTTAAATAAAAAGCACTCAGCACAGCTCCCTCAAAAGCCAGCTCGGCAACCCATTTCGTCTTATCCACACACGGCACACTAGAGATAAGCGAGAAGTGCAAAATATCAACCTCCTCATCATATCGAAACGATATGCCACCCGCTTCAAGTCTCCGCATTAACCCATCAACATCAAGTTCGCCAAGCTGATCTTTTAGCCAGAGTATTTCAATACCAAACAATTGCCCATGCTGATCAATATCAGCAATTGCGTCAACGACCTTTATCGCCGTTACATTCACTCCTGGTGCGCCAAATATGCTAATCATATTAGCAGGGGAGACGCCGTCGCATGTGGGTTCTATGTCCATGATCATTCCTTATGAGCGCTCATAATTCCGCCCCTGCCGACAACGACGGTAACGTTGTTAACTGGATCAAAATGTACGGTAGAGTTGTTTCTGCCTGGCGTCGAGGTACCATTCGAGATTGCCTGATCAAGCACGCTTACAGGCAAATTGCGGACCGGACCTGTTTCCGTCCCGTAATGGCGAGTAAATGGAACCCCGTTGGGCGTAGAGCCGTAGTTGATTGGTGGTCGCGGTTGCCCGTTAGCAGTGCATACCTGAGATGCCTGATACTGCTTTAACAGATCGGCGACATACTCTGCATCCTGGCGATTATACCGATAGCCTTGCGGCGCTACTATCGCGTACCGGAAATTGGGATCATAGGTACGGATTTGCTCGATCGTTCTATTAACCGTCGCATTGTAAATAATGTCCCGTACTGGATTTGTACCAGCTCTTACTCTGATAGGCCCATTGCGGACACCAGCCAAGCCTTGCGGATCAATATCCCAAAGCGGGTTGTTCTCAACATAGGCATAGGTATTGATCCCGCCTGCCAACCCAATCGGATCAGACTGAATGTACCGTCCAATCGCAGCATCATAATCACGGTGCCCGTTGTAAACCTCCTGTTCCGACGCAAGGTCGCAGCTAAAAGCGCGTTTTCCCTAGAGCCAGCACGGTTTACAACCCAACAAACCCCGACGCCTGCCCCTACGACACGCATTTTCCCCTAGATGCGTGTTTTCAGCAAACAGGACGGCGGCCTAGATGCACTTTTACCCATCGCGACGCACCCAGGCGCAGAGGCCCAGGTACGCGCAACGAGCGGCTAAAGAAGCAGGGAGATAAAGCAGCGGCGGGGCTTGGCGCCGGCCAGTGGGCGGCGGGATGGGTGGCGGCGTGAGCGGCTTTCAGCTGGCCGATACTGACGTGCGTGTAGATTTCGGTGGTGGTGATTTGGGCGTGTCCCAGGATCACCTGCAAGGCCCGCAGGTCGGCCCCGTTGTCGAGCATGATGTGCGTGGCGCAGGCATGCCGGAACTTCGATGAGGAATTATGGAGAATCAACTGTTTCTGCTACGCAGGGCTATTCACTCAGTACATGTTCTGCGGATGAAGCCACAGTTTAGTTATTTGCTGATCCTTCCCAATCCCTACAATTACGCCGCCAATCACTTCTACGGAAGTTATTTCATCAAGTCCGCTATCAAGGCAGATCCATCCAGAGTTTGAATTCACAAATACAGGCCAGCGATTATTTTCGTTCAAACGAAAAGATTTACCAGAAAGCTCCTCGTGGAGATTTTTGAGAATCAATTTTCCTGTTGGAGCTGGTTGACGCAACATGCTTGATTCCCGCCATTGATTCCTTGGGCACAGCCCCCAAATTGCCACAAGCCCATTTTCGTCGAAATCGATACTCAAATCATTGATCAGCAACGAAATGTCAACTTGGTTGCTTTCGGCATCGATCGTGTCAAACGCAAAATCCTCCGGCTTATAAACAGGCTGTCCAGGTTTAAGTGCGCCAGAGACTATTTCAAATTGGAATCGCATCATTCTGCCTATTTGCTAACAAAATTAAAGTGATAGATCGTCCCTGTCGTAGGGTTGACCACCAATTCATACGTACCAGAACTCCCGCGCAGATTACCAGGAGCATCATATCTTATAGCGCCAGGTACGCCGCCCGGATCAGCACGCCCAGCGCCGGACCCCATAATTTCTCGTATAGTTAACGGCGAACTCATATAAGGACGAGAGAGCTCTCCTCTATTTTCACCTCTTTTAACATAATCGTTGAAGTGTCCGCCCGCAGTCCTGGTATATGTATACCGCCCACACTGATATGGCGTGACCGGAGGAGTTTGACTGACAGCCCCAGGCGCAGACATATATGAAACCCCTGGCACATCATTTGGCTGTGACCATGTTATGGGGCGACTATTAGGGCGCGGTGGAACGGGAATTGGTTGATAAAAATCACGGCGAGGGACGACTGGCCGATAGATACGTAGACCCTCGGGATCGATGTGGCTAAGCGGATTGCCTTCAACATAAGTGTAGGTATTGAGTCCGCCAGCCAGTCCTATAGGGTCAGACTGAGGATACCCACCAATCGCCGGATCGTAATCCCGATGGTAGTTGTAGAACAACCCGGTCTCGCGGTCGAAGTATTGGCCGGGGTGTCGCATGTTGTAGGCGTAGGCGCCGCCAGTGGCCTCTGGGTCTTCATTGGGGGCGCTATTGCCGAACGGCTCGCCTTGCCAGGCCCAGATCGGCCGCTTGGTGGCGTCGGTGATGAGCCGGGTGGTGCCCAGATGGTCGGTATGGATATAGCGGACTGCACCGAAATCGATCACGGCGATCGGCGTGTCGTGAAGATAGACATACTCCCGCTTGGTATTGCCCAACTGGTCGCTTTCGGCGATCAGATGGCCTTGCATGTCGTAGTGGTAGACCGTGGTCTGGCCTTGGTAGGTCTTGACGATGCGCTGTCCCAGGGCATTGACCACGTATTGCGCGCCGGCAGCGGCGATCAGCCGGCCGCGGGCGTTGTAGGTGTAGTTTTGCTTGGTGTCGCTGGTTCGGCTGCCATTGGCGTCATATCGGTAGACGCTGCTTTGCGGGCCATCGCTGGCGGTCAGGCGGTTGCTGGTCGTCTCGACGCGCTGGGCAAAGGCCTTACCGTTGACGGTCAGTTCGGTGCGATTGTCGCTGGCATCGTATTTGTAGGCCTGGCTCTTGGTGCCGTCCTGCCAGCTGCTCAGGCGGTCGTAGCCATCGTAACCGTACTGGCTTTGCTGGCCAGCGGGCAGGCCGAGCTTTTGCAGCAGCCGTTCCCACCAGCCGCCGCTGATCTTCTGGGTCTTGATACGGCTGCCGGTGTCGTAGCCCAGGGTCAGGGTGCTGTCGCCCAGGCTGATCTGGGTCAGGCGGCCGTCGAGGTCGTAGCGGCTGGTGTGCAGTTCACCATTGCCGTAGGTCCAGTTCTGCGCGGCGCCGAAGGGGCGGTATGTAATGTCCTTGGCCAAGACCGTTGTGGCGGCGGTGGCATTGGCTTGGGTCAGGATCTGGTTGATCTGGCCGACGGCATTGAAGTTGTAGGTGATAGTGCGGCCGCTGGGGTAGACGCGCTGTTTCAGGCGTCCCGCGCTGTCGTAGTTCTCGCGGGTGATGTACTGCTTGCCGGCGATGGTGCGCCATTCGCCCATCGGACGGCCGAGGTCGTCGTAGGGGGTGCTGATCTGATCGCCTTGCGAGTCGGTGATCAGTTGTAACTTGCCCGCCCGTGTGCCGGTGGTGCCGTAGCCGAAGGTGATGTTGCTCTGGTCGGCGTAGGTGAGCTTGTCCAGGCGGCCGGCGGTGTCGTAGCGGTACTTGGTGGTTTGCCGCTTGGCATCGGTGACGGTGTCGGTGCCGCCCTTGCCATTGGGGACCGTGGTGGTGGTGCCGCTGTCGGGACTGGTCTGGACCAGGATCTCGTCGAAGCCGTTATACGTATAGGTAGTGACCAGGCCGCGCGGATCGGTGTACTTGGTCAGGCGGTTGCGGCCATCGTAGTCGAAGCGCTGGATGCGGGTGACACCCAAGGCCGTATCGGTGCGGGTGATCATGCGCTTGAGTGCATCGTACTCGAACACGCTGAGCCGGCCCAGATCGTCGGTACGCGTCTTGACCAGGCCGCCGGGGGTATGGGTGTATTCGGTCCAGCCGCCGTCGTTGCGGATTTCCTTGGCGAGATTGCCGTGCAGGTCGAAGTCGCGCTTGATCGTTTGGACGGTGGCAGCGGACAGCGGCAGGCTGAGGGCCAGCGCTGCCGCGAGTATCAGATTGGGGAATTTCATTCGGTTTAGCTTGCAGTGCGTGCGGTAGGACGGGCCAGCGGGGCGCGGTCGGCGTCGATCTGGGCGACCAGTTGGGCCAGGCTATTGCTGCTGTCCTGTAGCTCCGTCAACTTGCGATTGCCCATGGCATCGAGGGTGTAGACGATGCGGTTGCCGACGTTGTCGCGGATCACGCTCAGGCGGCGGGCCGTGTCGTAGTCGTAGTTCAGCTTGCGGCCGTCGGGGGTATCGACCTGGCTTAGCTGGCCGGTGGGGTGATAGCTATAGGTGCTCACCAACGTGCCGACCGTGCGGGTCTTGAGGCGGTTGCGCAGGTCATAGCCCAGGGTAACAACGACTCCGTCAGTTTGTTTGATGCGGCCCACCTGGCCGGCCGGGGTGTAGTCCTGATAGAGCGTGACCAGGCCGGCGCCGTCGGTGGCTTGGCTGAGGTTGCCCTGGGTGTCGTAGACGAAGGTGCTCACCGACCGGTCCGGCTCGGTGATGGTCCACAGCAGGCCGTTCGGGTGGTAGGTGTACTGCCAGACGCGGGCGCTGCCGGTCAGGGTGGCGTTGAAGCCTTGGCTGCCGTTGGGGTCCAGGGTGGCTTGCTCGGTGCGGCTGAGGATATTGCCCTTGGTATCGGGGACAAAGGTGGTGCGCAGCGAGGGGGCGGAGATCGCCAGCGGGATACGCAGGCTGGGCGACCATTGGGTGCGGGTGGTCGTGGCTTTGTCCGTGCCGGCGGCGTCAACGCGTTCGATTTGCAGGTTACGAGCCAGGTCGTATTTGAAGGTGGTGGTCGTGCCGCCGAAGTCGGTGTAGCTGGCCAGGTTGTTTTGCGTGTCGTAGATCTGGCTGCGGGTCTGCACGGGATCGCCGGCGCGGGCACCGCTGCGTGTTTCCTGGCGGGGGCGGGTCACGTCGAGCTGGCTGGCTTGGCCATAGCTATGGCTGACGCCGAGCGGATCGGTGAAACGCACCGATTGCAGCTGGTTTTGGGCATCGAATTGGTACTGGTCCACCTGATAGTGGTTGAGCTTGCCGGCTTCCCAGGTGGCGGTGGTCAGGCCGGTGGTGGCGTCGTATTCCCAGTGGGCGAAGGGTTGCTGTTTCTCGTCGATCAGGTCGCTCAGCATGGCCGGGGCGCCTGCAATCGGCGACACCCGGGCCAGGTACTGGTATTGGCGGCGAGTGCCATCGGCATGGCTGACCGAAGCGAGCTTGCCGGCGTCATAGCCGTAGGTAATGACCTTGCCGCTGGGCGGGGTGACTTGCTTGATCAGCAGGCCGTCATAGTCGATGCGCAGTTCGCGCTGGAAGCTGTCGCGCACCCGGGTGATGTCTTGGTTGGCATTGATGTCGAACGTCAGGGTGTAGCCATTGCGTTGCACCAGGCTGACCGGGTTACGGTAGATATCGAAGGTCCACACGGCCTCATCGCCATCGCGGTACACCCAACGGATATTGTCTTCCTTGGTCAGGCTGACAGCCTGGTCGGCATCGGCCGCCCATTGTGTACTGCTGCCGGGTACGGCTTGGAAGGCGACGACCTGGGCGCCCAGTCGCAACACCATCTGGGATTGGCCGGCGTCGGTAGTCCGGGAAAACAAGCGGATATCGTAATTATGGGTCCAACCGGCGGCATCCCAGCCCCGCTGGGAAGTCACGGCCGGTACCACGCGTTGGCTGTCGTAATGGCGGACAAAGGCTAGCGCCGAGGAGCCGGTGGCAGAGTAGTCGATTTCGTCGATGACGGTGCGGCCACGATCGAGACCGATTGGGTCGCCGATGGTCAGCTGAATGCGGCAGTCACAGCTATCCACCTGGCTGGCGGGCGTTTTGTCTTGCTTGGCCAGGACGCCGATCTTGACGCACTGGTTGTTGTTGAGCGTACTGCCCTCGGGGCAGCCGCATTTACCATCTGCTTGTGCGGAGAGCGGTGCCGTGCAGACCGGCTTGCCGATACGGCAAAACTGTCTTTGGCTGGGCTTGGCATTGTTGTTCCCACGCTCCCAGCCGGCGGCGCACGTGCCTTGCAGGCTATTGGCCGTCATGACTCTTTCGCAGGTGTGCCCTTGATAGCAAACGTGGTCTGTCTGGCTCCAGCCTTCATTGAAGACATCGTGAAGGGTGATGTACAGGTCTGATTCAGGTCTATCGGTTTCCCGGCACCCGGCCGGTGCCAGCGCCGCATCGGGCGTCTTCCCTTGGCAAACTGCCGCACTTTGCCATCGATTTCCGCCTACCCACCAATTGGGGGAATAACGGTAGATATAACCCTCGGCTTCGCCCGGATTGGCGGCATAGCTGAAAAGCGGGAAGAGCAGGCAGGCGAGAACTAAGAAGAGACGTTTCATGTGAAGACTTGCAAAGGGAGCCGCGCAGTGCGTTCCGGGTGAGGCGAAGACGGCGCGGGGCCGAGCGAAGTGTACAAAATATAATTGATCGCAGTTGAGCTGGGCAAGGTAATTATTGCATCGCAGCATGATCACTCGACCCGAACGCTACACGCACATCACAGCGCCGATATGGCTTGGGACGCATATCTACGGCCGGTGGGTAAGCGACGTGAAGCGGTTTTTTATGCGGGCAATACCTTGTTCGCTTAGCAGGCTTAGGCTAGGTTTGACAGGCGCCGTTCGGCGCTCATCCGATCAATGTGTATGGCTTGGAGGAAGACGCGATGAAGAATCTATTGCTAGCCCTCGTCAGTGCCCTTGCAAGTGTTTACGTGATGGCCGTCGTCAACCTCAATACCGCCACCCAGGCCGAACTGGAGACCCTCAAGGGGGTGGGGCCGTCCAAGGCCAAGGCCATCGTGGACTACAGGCAGAAGAACGGCGCCTTCAAGTCGGTGGACGAGCTGGATAACGTGCCGGGCTTCGGCAAGGCCACCTTGGATAAGCTGCGGCCGGAGCTCACGGTGTCGGGTGCGTCGTCGAGTGTCGCCAAGCCGCAGGAAAAGCCAGCCGAGAAACCGGCGAAGCCCGTGAAAGCGGGGGAGAAGGCGGCCAAGCCGGCGGAAAAGAAGCCTTGATGAGCCAGGCTTTGTCTCCACCGCTGTCAGCGCTGCGGCGGTCGCCTATCTGAAAAAGCCGTTGGTAATCGGATAGCGCCAGTCCTTGCCGAAGCTGCGCGGGGTGATGCGGGCGCCGACGGCGGCTTGGCGGCGTTTGTATTCGTTGACCTTCAGCAGCTTGACCACCCGCAGCACGTCCTTTTCGGTATGGCCGGCAGCGATGATGTCGGCCATCGATTCGTTGCGCTCCACGTAGCGCGCCATGATGTCATCGAGGATCTCATAGGGCGGCAGGCTGTCCTGGTCGACCTGGTTGTCGCGCAACTCGGCCGAAGGCGGCCGGGTGATGATGCGGTCGGGAATGATGTCCGAGACGGTATTGCGATAGGCCGACAGGCGATAGACCAGGGTCTTGGCGATATCCTTCAATACCGCGTAACCGCCGGCCATATCGCCGTATAGCGTGGCATAGCCGGTGGTCATCTCGGATTTGTTGCCGGTGGTCAGCACCAGGCGGCCGGTCTTGTTCGAGAGGGCCATCAACAGTACGCCACGGGTGCGGCTCTGCAGGTTTTCCTCGGTGGCGTCCGGCGGCAGGCCGGCGAATTGGCCGGCCAGCGCCGTGCCGAAGGCTTCGAACATCGGTTCGATATCGATCTCGTCGTATTGCACCCCCAGCCGGGCAACCATATCGCGCGAGTCCTCCAGGCTGATGTCTGCAGTGTAGCGCGAGGGCATCATGACGGCGCGGACCTGGTCGGCGCCCAGGGCGTCCACCGCGATGGCCAGGGTCAGGGCCGAGTCGATACCGCCCGACAGGCCGATGATGACACCGGGAAAGCCGTTTTTGACGATGTAGTCGCGGGTGGCCAGCTTGAGGGCTTCATAGATGGCCGCCTCGGCGGGTAGCTCCGGGGCGATCTCGCCCGGCTGGATATCGCCGTCCTGGAAGGTCAGCATGGCCGTGGCGGGGACGAAGCCCGGCAGCCGTGCCACCAGTTCGCCAGCGCGGTTCATGGCGAAGCTGCTGCCGTCGAATACCAATTCATCCTGGCCGCCTACCCAGTTGCAATAGACGATGGGCAGGCCGGTCTCTTCGATCCGCTGGCGGACGATGGACTGGCGCACGCCTTCCTTGCCGACATGGAAAGGCGAGGCATTGGGCACCAGCAGGATCTGGGCACCCATTTCGGCTGCCTCGGAGGCCGGTTCCACATGCCAGATGTCTTCGCAGATCGGTACGCCCACGGTGACCACGCTGCCGTCGTGGCAGCGCTGTTCATAGATGCAGGGGAGGGCGCCCGGGGTGAAGTAACGGCACTCGTCGAATACCTCGTTATTGGGCAATACCATCTTCTGGCCGCGGGCAAGGAAATTGCCGTCGCGCATGACGGTGACTGCATTGAAGCGTTCCTCGCCCAGCTGCATGGGGTGGCCGACGATCAGGGTGACATCGTCGGCGGCATCCAGCAGGCGGTCCAGCTGTTCATTGCATGCCTGGTAGAAGCTGGGGCGCAGCAGCAGGTCCTCGGGCGGATAGCCGGCGATGGCGAGTTCCGGCACCAGCAGGATATCGGCCCGGGCGGCGCGCGCTTCCGTGATCAGCCGCAGGATCTGGTCGGTATTGCCGGCGAGGTCGCCGACTTTGGCATTGAATTGGGCTACGGCGATTTTCATGATGGCGGGCGGTTCGCAAATGCGTTGGGTGGGCGGCTATCGGCCGGAAGAAATGGACTGTTCGAGCAATGCCGCGGGGCGCGCACCGGTGGCGAAACGCCAGGCCTGGGCGGGCGAAAATGCGAATAGGTGGGCGACCAGGACGTCGGGGAATTGCTCGATGCGCAGATTATGCAGGGCAACCAGCTGGTTGTAGCCTTCGGCCTGTTCGGCCAGGGTTGCGTCCAGGCGGTCGATTTCGGGGCTGTCCAGGCCGATATCGCGGCGCAGTTCGGCCAGGCAGGCACGCAGGCGGGTTTCCGCTTCGCCCAGCCGGACCATATCGTGCGATTCGCGGGCCATGGCCGCCGCCGCGCAAACTTCCAGCAAGCCATCCAGGCTGGCCGGCTCGGTGCGGGCGCGCCGGCAACCTTCCACCAATTCGCGCAGCAGCGCCTGCCGCTGGGCCAGTAGCGTTTCGATATCGGCCCAGCTGTGCTGCATTTCGTGCCGCAATGCGACCAGCCGGTTGTAGCGCATCGACATATGGATCAGCACTACCACCAACAAGGCGATCAGTATCAGCAAGGGCATGGCGGGTTTCCTGTGGTCTATTTGCCGGCGTAAAGGACAAACATGGCCGGCCGTTTCTTCAGTTCGGGGCGGGCTTCGCTTTTCCAGCGCGCCACGCTGCGCGAGACGATCAGTTCCTCCGCGCAGCTGAGGTCGCGCGCCACGGTAAGTTGGCTGGTTGGACGGCAGGCTTGCAGGATGGCATCCACCATGGCGTCGTTGCGATAAGGTGTTTCGATAAACAGCTGCGCTTCGTCCAGCTTGGCCGAATCGCGTTCCAGCTCGCGCAATTTATCCTGGCGCGGACCCGGCTCGATCGGCAGGTAGCCGTGGAAGCGAAAGCGTTGGCCGCTGGCGCCTGCCGCCATCAGGGCCAGCAGGATGGAGGACGGTCCGACCAGCGGAACCACCCGGATGCCATGGCTATGGGCCAGGCGTACCAGCTTGGCGCCGGGGTCGGCCACGCCGGGGCAACCGGCTTCGGAGATCACGCCCACGTCATGGCCGGCCAGCAAGGGCGCCAGCAGGCCCGCCAGCTCGGCATCGCGGGTATGTTCGTTCAGCTCGTGCATGCTCAGGTCGGCCATCATCCGTTCCGGGCCGTAGAGTTTGAGGAAGCGCCGGGCGGTCTTGGCGTTCTCGGCCACCCAATGCGCAATGCGATTGGCGGTAGCGCGTACATCGGCCGGGAGGATCGCTTCCAGCGGGCCGTCGCCCAGCGGGGCGGGGACGAGATAGAGTGTGCCGGTGCTCATAGCAGGGGAAAGCCTTCCTCGCGCAGCATGCGGCACAGTTCGATCAGGGGCAGGCCGATGATGGCCGCCGGATCGCTGCCTTCCATGCTTGCGATCATGGCGATGCCCAGGCCTTCGGTCTTGGCGCTGCCGGCGCAATCGTAGGGCTGTTCCCGCCGCAGGTAAGTGGCGATCTCCTCATCGCTATAATCGCGCATGGTGATCCGCCATGGCACCACCGTCTCCTGGGTACGGCCGCTGGCGGCATGGTGCAGCGCCAGGGCGGTATGGAAGACGATGGTTTGGCCGCGCATGGCACTGAGTTGCGCGAAGGCGCGCTCGTAATTGCCGGGTTTGCCCAGTTGTTCGCCGTGCAAAAGCGCCACCTGGTCGGAACCGATGATCAGGGCCTGAGGAAAGCGGCCGGCCAGCGACAGCGCCTTCAGACGCGCCAGGCGCGAGGCGGTGGCGGCGGCCGATTCGCCGGGGAGCGGCGTTTCGTCGCAATCGGGGGCGGCCACTTCGAACGCGACGCCCAGGCGGGCCAGCAATTCGCGTCGATAGGGAGAGGTGGAGCCAAGAACAAGTGTGGGTGCGGTCATGGAGATGGGCCTTGCCGGTCGGGATGGCGGATGGGGGTGGTTGGCCAGCCCGCCCGGACCAGATTTTTTTGACGTTTCAAGGGAGGCGAGTATATCATTGCCGGCTTTATGTCAGACCATACCTTCGATAGCGGCGAATTTGCCCGCCGGGAACAGACACTTCAGGGCGAATATCCCCTGGCCGAGTTGCCGCGAGTGTACGCCGAGATCCAGGTGGGCGGGCCGGTGCAGTATGTACTGGTGGGCGGCACCGACAAGTATCGGCGCTACTCGCTTGATCTGGGTCTGAAGGCCTGTCTGGAATTGAAGTGCCAGCGCTGCCTCAAGCCGCTGGAATTCGATCTGGATGTGTCGACGCGCTTTACCCTTTTCGGCCGGCAAGAAACGCTGGATGCAGCGGAAGCCGACGATGAGGATCTGGAAGGCATGCTGATGGAACGCGAGTTCAGTCTGCGTAACCTGATAGAAGATGAGATTTTCCTGTCGCTGCCGTTTGCGCCCTTGCATGATGAATGCGAGGAAAATGCGGCGACAGACACGGCCATCGCGCCGAAGAAGCCGAACCCGTTTGCCGTGCTGGCGGATTTAAAAGGCAAGTTGCAGCGCGGCGAAGACTAAGTTTGTTATTTTCGAGTTTGATTCAGGAGCACAACCATGGCCGTTCAACAGAACAAAAAATCCCCGTCCAAGCGCGGCATGCATCGCGCTCACGACTTCCTGACCGCACCTGCGCTGGCCATCGAGCCAAGCACCGGTGAAGCCCATCTGCGTCACCACATCAGCCCTAACGGCTTCTACCGTGGTCGTCGCGTGATCAAGGCCAAGGGCGAATAATTGTCCTTTGCTAGGTCAGGCAATACCAAGGCGCGCTCCCATCGGGACGCGCCTTTTTAGTTTCATGCCGATCATTACCATGAAAGACTGTGCAATTGCCGATGGGGTCCTCCCGCGCGGCGGTATGGTATGACGATGAGTAGCCAGATGGAAATAACAGTCTCGATCGATGCAATGGGCGGCGATCATGGTGCGCATGTCACCGTGCCGGCCGCGCTCAAATTCCTCAAGGCCCATCCCGATGTCAACGTGGTGTTGGTCGGGCTGGGCGATGCCATCGAGGCGGAGCTGAAGGCCCGCCATGCGAGCGCGGGCCCGCGCCTGCGCGTACACCATGCCAGCGAGGTGGTGGCGATGGATGAAGCGCCGCAGCTGGCCTTGAAGAACAAGAAGGATTCCTCCATGCGCGTCGCCATCAACCTGGTAAAGACGGGCGAGGCGCATGCGTGCGTTTCGGCCGGCAATACCGGCGCCCTGATGGCAACCGCCCGTTTTGTGCTGAAGATGCTGCCGGGTATCGAACGTCCGGCCATCGCCAAGATGTTGCCGACCATGCGCGGTTCCAGCTGTGTGCTGGACCTGGGCGCCAATGTCGATTGCACGCCTGCCCAGCTCTACCAGTTCGGCGTGATGGGGGCCATGCTGTTCGGCGCGCTCAACCACCGCGATAACCCGTCGGTGGGCCTGCTCAATATCGGCTCGGAAGAGATCAAGGGCAACGATGCGGTGAAGGAGGCGGCTGAATTGCTGCGCGCCTCCAAGTTGAATTTCTACGGCAATGTCGAAGGCGACGATATCTACAAGGGCACCGTCGATGTGGTCGTATGCGACGGCTTTACCGGCAATGTCGCGTTGAAGACATCAGAGGGCCTGGCCAAGATGATCGGTCAGTTCCTCCGCGAGGAATTCTCCAAGAGCTGGTGGCGTAAATTGATCGCCGTGGTGGCCGCGCCGGTGTTGCTGAGCTTCCGCCACCGCATGGACCCCCGCCGCCTGAACGGCGCCAGCCTGCTCGGTTTGCGCGGCATCGTGGTGAAGAGCCATGGCGGTGCCGACAGCTTTGCCTTTTATTGCGCTTTGGAGCAGGCGCTGGAAGAAGCGCGCTCCGGCGTGCTGCACAAGATTACCGAAACCCTGGCCAGCCACACGGCCTTGACCGCCACTCCGGCGGAACCCGAATGAGCGCGCGGGCCTCGACGCCCCGCGTGTTATCAACGACCTGCGCGGCAATGTTCCGCGCGGGCGAATTCCAAGCGAACCCATGCCGACCCGGCATTGGATGGAGAGACCGACGTGCCGTATTCCCGTATCGTGGGGACGGGCAGCTACCTGCCCGCCCGTATCCTCAGCAATGCCGAACTCGCCCAGCAAGTCGATACCAGCGACGAGTGGATCGTCAGCCGTACCGGCATCCGCCAGCGCCATATCGCGGCCGACGACGAACTGACCAGCGACCTGGCCCTCAAGGCCAGCCTGGCGGCCCTGGCGTCCGCCGGCGTGGCGCCCGCCGAACTGGACCTGATCATTGTCGCCACCACCACGCCCGATGTGGTGTTTCCAGGCACCGCCTGCATCCTGCAGGACAAGCTGGGCGTGCATGGCTGCCCGGCATTCGACGTGCAGGCGGTGTGCGCCGGTTTCGTCTATGCATTGACCACGGCCGATCAATACATCCGCACCGGTATGGCCAAGACGGTGCTGGTGGTGGGGGCGGAAGTATTCTCGCGCATTCTCAACTGGGAAGATCGCGCCACCTGCGTGCTGTTCGGCGATGGTGCCGGCGCGGTCGTGCTGAAGGCGTCGGAGGAGCCCGGCGTACTGGTCTGCAAGCTCAAGGCGGATGGGCGCTACCGCCATATCCTCACCACCCCGGCCAGCATCATGCATGGCGATGTCAGCGGCAAACCCTTCCTGCATATGGATGGACCGGCGGTGTTCAAGTTCGCCGTCAAGGCCTTGGCCGAATTGGCCACCGAAACGCTGGCCGCCGCCGGCCTGCCGCAGTCCGAGCTCGATTGGCTGGTGCCGCACCAGGCCAATCTGCGAATAATCGAGTCGACCGCCAAGCATTTGGGCCTCA
Organism: Chitinimonas arctica; assembly: GCF_007431345.1. NCBI lineage: Bacteria > Pseudomonadati > Pseudomonadota > Betaproteobacteria > Neisseriales > Chitinibacteraceae > Chitinimonas > Chitinimonas arctica. Next base: position 3,702,429 of record NZ_CP041730.1, read on the forward strand.
GTATGGACAAGGTCGTGGTGACGCTGGACCGGCACGGCAATACCTCGGCGGCGTCGATTCCGCTGGCTTTCGACGAAGCGGCCAAAGCTGGCCGATTCAAGCCTGGCGAGCTCCTGCTGCTGGAAGGCATAGGCGGAGGATTCGCCTGGGGATCGGTACTGCTGCGTTGGTAGGAGAGGGGCGCACAATCTCGAACAAGCGCCTGCTTGCTAGCGGTCGCCACGGCGTAGCGGTACTATCCGCGCGCTTTTGACGTCAACGCCGCCGAAAAAGGGAGACGCGTGTTCAAGATCTACGGTTCGCCGTTTTCGAATTACCACAATAAGGTCAAGCTCGCCCTGCTGGAAAAGGGCGTGGCCTTCGAGGAGGTCACCACCGCGCCATCGCGCCGGGACGACTTCCTGGCCCGTTGCCCCACCGGCAAGATCCCGTTCTTCGAGGTGGCCGGCGGCGGCTTCTGTGAAAGCCAGGCCGCCCTGGAGTACCTGGAAGAATGCTATCCGGCCGTCCCGCTGCTGCCGGCCGACGCGCTGGCCCGGGCCAAGGTGCGCGAGCTGATCCAGGTGCTGGAGCAGGACGTGGAGCTGGTGGCGCGCCGCCTGCTGCGCCATGCCCAGTTCGGCGCCCCCCTGGCCGAGGCGGTGAAGGAGGAGGTCGCCGTCCAGCTGGATGCCGGCCTCGCTTCGTTCGGCCGTCTGGCAAGCTTTTCTCCCTGGGTGATGGGCGACACCTTCACCCTGGCCGATTGCGCCGCTGCGGTGCATATACCGCTTACCACCCGGATTACCACGGCAGTCTATGGTCGCGACTGGTTCGCCGATCTGCCGGTGGCCGCCTATCTGGCCCAAATGAAACTACGTCCGGCCTACCAGGCCGTGCGTGCCGACCTGGCCGCCGCCAAAGCTGCGCGGCAGGATGCGGACAAGACAAGGAAATGACCGTGAAACTCGCATTCGTCTTCCCCGGCCAGGGCTCGCAGGCCCTGGGCATGCTCAACGCCTACGCCGATCTGCCGGTCGTGCGCGATACCCTCGCCGAAGCGAGCGCCGCGCTCGGTTTTGATCTGGCCGCCATGATCGCCGACGGTCCGCGTGAAGCACTGGATGCCACGGTGAACACCCAGCCGGCCATGCTGGCCGCGGGTGTAGCCACCTATCGTGCCTGGCTGGCCAGCGGCGGCCGCGTACCGGATGTACTGGCCGGACACAGCCTCGGTGAATATGCCGCCCTGGTGGCGGCCGGCGCCCTGGATTTCGCCGATGCCATCCGCCTGGTCAGGCTACGGGCCGAAGCCATGCAGGATGCCGTGCCGGTCGGGCAGGGCGGCATGGCCGCCATCCTGGGGCTGGACGATGACGCCATCCGGGCGGCCTGCGCCGAAGCGGCCCAGGGCGACGTGGTGGAGGCGGTCAACTACAACTCGCCTGGCCAAGTGGTCATTGCCGGCAGCCGTGCCGCCGTCGATCGCGCCTGCGAGGCCTGTAAGGCCCTTGGCGCCAAGCGTGCGCTACCCTTGCCTGTGTCGGTGCCGGCGCATTGCGCGCTGATGCTGCCGGCCGCTACCCGGCTGGCGACGGCGCTGGCCGGGATCGAAGTCCGTGCGCCGGGCATCCCGGTGATCCACAACGCCGATGTCGCCGCCTACGACGACCCGGCCCAAATCAAGGATGCGCTGGCGCGCCAGCTGCACAGTCCGGTACGCTGGGTGGAAACGATCACCCTGCTGGCGAACCAAGGCGTGACGCTGGTGGTCGAATGTGGGCCCGGCAAGGTATTGGCCGGTTTGAACAAACGTATCGTCGCAGGCCTGAACAGCGTCGCGCTGACCGAGCCCGCCGCCTTCGACACCCTCAAGGCCGCACTTTGAATCGCATCATCGCTACCTACCAAAGCATGCGCCTGGCGGACAAGCTGTTCGTGCCGGTGGCCTTGCTATTGGCCGTGTTGCGGCTATCCGATGGTGTACGGCATGGGCAGGTGTGGGCCTTTGCCGCCGGTATCGGTTTCGCCGCCTACGCCGTGGGGAAATTCCTGCAATACCATGACGCCGAGACCCGCGCGGCGGGTGGCCGGGCCATGACGCTGCAAGCGGCGGGCATAGGCTTATGGCTGGCATCCATGATCTGGCGGTTTGCCGTCGATTGATTTTTACTCGCAACAAGGAATACGACGCATGTCTCTGCAAGGCAAAGTCGCGCTGGTTACCGGCGCATCGCGCGGCATCGGTCGTGCCATCGCCGAAACGCTGGCGCGCGATGGGGCGACCGTGATCGGCACCGCCACCAGCGCAGCCGGCGCACAAGCCATTACGGACTATCTGCAGGCCGCCGGCCTGGGTGGCATCGGCCTGGCGCTGGACGTCAACGACAGCGCCGCCGTCGAAGCGGCCCTGGCCGAGATCGAAAAGCAACACGGTCCTATCGCTTTACTGGTCAACAACGCCGGCATCACGCGCGATCAATTGCTGATGCGCATGAAGGAAGACGACTGGGATGCAGTGCTGGATACCAATCTCCGTTCGGTATATCGGCTGTCCAAAGCGGTATTGCGTGGCATGATGAAGGCCCGCTGGGGCCGCATCATCAGTATTGCCTCGGTGGTCGGCAGCGCCGGCTCGGCGGGGCAAACCAACTACGCCGCCGCCAAGGCTGGCATGATGGGTTTCACCAAGTCGCTGGCACGCGAGGTGGGAAGCCGCAATATCACGGTGAACTGCGTGGCGCCCGGCTTTATCGATACCGATATGACGGCGGGCCTCGCGGACGACTACAAGCAGAAGCTGTTGACCCAGATTCCGCTGGAGCGGCTGGGCCAACCACAGGAGATCGCCGATGCGGTCGGTTTCCTCGCCAGCGACAAAGCTGCTTACGTGACCGGCACCACGCTGCACGTGAACGGCGGCATGTTTATGAATTAACGGGGGAATTTCCCCTTTTACTTGCGTGACGCGTTTTTTGCTAGAATGCGGGCGCTTTTGACCATCCAACACGAAAGGCTTGGGTTCAAGAATGGAAAATATCGAACAACGCGTGAAGAAGATCGTCGCCGAGCAATTGGGCGTCAACGAAGCCGACATCAAAATCGACTCCTCTTTCGTTGAAGACCTGGGTGCCGACTCCCTCGACACCGTTGAACTCGTGATGGCGCTCGAAGAAGAATTCGAGTGCGAAATTCCGGATGAAGAAGCCGAAAAGATCACCAATGTTCAGCAGGCCATCGACTACGTCAAGGGTCACCCGGCTAAGTAAGCGTGATGGGTGATACGCCATGCCCCCTGTGGACATGGGCCAGTTGAACCGGACAAGACCCCTGTGCGATAGCATCGTGCAGGGGTCTTGTTGTATAAATCGCTTGATTTGAGCAGTTGCTAGTTCGGCAACGGTAGCGCGCCCGGCCGTCGATCGTCGGTGCGGCCGCCAAGCCATATGATTAGGAAGACAGCTATGTCCAAACGCAGAGTCGTCGTTACCGGCCTGGGTCTTATTTCGCCAATCGGCAACGACGTCGCCACCGGCTGGGGCAATCTGCTCGCCGGGATGTCCGGTGTCAGCCGCATCACCCGCTTCGACGCCAGCGACCTGGCCTGCCAGATCGCCGCCGAAGTAAAGGGTTTCGATGTAAGCCAGTACATGTCGGCCAAGGATGCACGCCGCATGGACCTGTTCATGCATTACGGCATTGCCGCCGCTTTCCAGGCCGTGGCCGACGCCGGCCTGGACGATGCCGGCATCGATCCGAACCGTATCGGCGTCAATATCGGCTCGGGCATCGGCGGCTTGGGCATGATAGAAGACACCGACGGTGTCCTCCGCGAGCAGGGCCCGCGCAAGGTCACACCGTTTTTCATTCCCGGCACCATCATCAATATGGTGGCGGGCCAGGTATCGATCATGAAGGGCTTTCGCGGCCCTACCTATGGCATCGTCTCGGCCTGTACCACCGGTGCGCATTGCATCGGCGACGCAGCCCGCATGATCCAGTACGGCGATGCGGACGTGATGGTGGCGGGTGGGGCGGAAAGCGCCATTACCCGGTTGGGCATCGCCGGCTTTGCCTCGGCACGGGCGATGTCCACCCGCAACGATGACCCGGCCACGGCCTCGCGTCCCTGGGATACCGGCCGCGACGGCTTTGTGATGGGCGAGGGTGCCGGTGTGCTGGTGCTGGAAGAGTACGAACACGCCAAGAAGCGTGGCGCCACCATCTATGCCGAACTGGCCGGTTTTGGCATGAGCAGCGATGCCTACCATATGACCGCTCCCAGCGAAGACGGCGAAGGCGCCGCGCGCGGCATGAGCAATGCACTCAAGGACGCCGGCCTCAACGCCGACCAGGTGCAGTACGTGAATGCGCACGGGACCTCCACGCCGCTGGGCGACCTGGCCGAAACCGTCGCCATCAAGCGCTGCTTCGGCGACCACGCCGGCAAGCTGGCGGTGAACTCGACCAAGTCCATGGTTGGCCATCTCCTGGGCGGGGCAGGGGGCGTTGAAGCGGTGTACTCCGCCTTGGCCATCCACCATCAGGTCAGCCCGCCCACCATCAATCTGCATGACCAGGACCCGGCCTGCGATCTCGACTACGTGGCCAACACGGCGCGCGAGATGCGGATCGATGTTGCCATGTCCAACTCCTTCGGCTTTGGCGGTACCAACGGTACGCTGGTGTTCAAGCGGGTTTAAATGGATTGGCGAGGTAGGGGAGGCATCGCGAAATACGGACATTGCGCAAGCTGACGCTTGCCAAACCCGGGCTCACACGGGAGACTGCGCAGCGTTTCCCTCAGCCTGTCGTGCGATGCCTACCCTAGCGCTTACTGCCGCGCCCGATCTTCTGGCGCTGGCGGCGGCCCATCCGGCCGTATTTCCGTATCTACTGCAGTCGGCCGGCGATAACGGCTGGGATATCCTGTTTGCCCTACCCGAGGCGGTGCGCGTGTATGCCGCCCACGAGGGGCGGGACTTGCAGGCCGATCTGGCGGCCATCCAGGTGGCGCCGCGAGCGGAAGGCAACCGTTCAGCCCGTATACCCTTTACCGGCGGCTGGTTCACCTATCTCGGTTACGAATGGCTGGAGACGCTGGAACCCCGTGTCGCAGCCCGAGCCGACGATGGGTTTCCCTTGGGACTGCTGGCGCGCGTGCCGGCTGCCATCGCGCTGGACCGGCATAGCGGCCAGGCCCATCTGGTGGCGGAAACCGACGAACAGATGGCCCGCCTGCAAGCCTTGCTGGCCGAACCGGTGGATTTCAGCGCCAAGCACATCGTGCTGGCCGGCTTGAGCGAAGACGACCCGCAAGCCTTTCTCGACGGCGCGCTGCGCTGCAAGCAATACATCCGCGATGGCGATGTATTCCAGGTCAATCTCTCGCGTGGATGGGATGCGCAGCTGGGCGGCGGCGCCGGACCGCTGGATCTGTTCGCCCGTTTGCGCCAAGCCAATCCGGCGCCGTTCTCGGCCTATGTCGATTTCGGCGGCGGGCAGGCCGTGGTCAGTTCCTCGCCGGAGCGGCTGGTTCGTATCGACCACCACGCCAGGGTGGAAACCAGGCCCATCGCCGGCACCCATCCCCGCTCGGCCGATCCGCTTGAAGACGAAGCACAGAAGGCGCGCATGCTGGCATCCGCCAAGGAGCGGGCCGAACATATCATGCTGATCGACCTGGAGCGCAACGACCTGGGGCGCCTTGCCGTGCCGGGCACCGTCAAGGTCGATGCGCTGATGGAGGTGAGCAGCTACACCTATGTCCATCATCTGGAATCGACCGTCAGCTGCACCATCCAGTCCGGCCGCAATGTGGCCGACGTGGTGCGCGCCCTGTTCCCCGGCGGCACCATCACCGGTTGTCCCAAGGTGCGCTGCATGCAGATCATCCGGGAGTTGGAAGACCGGCCGCGCCGCGCCTATACCGGCAGTCTCGGCTATATCAACCTGGATGGGTCGCTGGATCTGAATATTCTGATCCGCACCTTTATGCAGGACGGCGATATGCTGTATTTCCGCGCCGGCGCCGGCATCGTGGCCGATAGCGATCCGGACCGTGAACTGCAGGAGACCCGTGCCAAGGCGCGGGGATTGTTGCGCGCCCTGGGTATCCACCATTCGTAGGAACAGCAGTCGCTTGGATAGGAGAGCGAGCATGTCGGGCAAACTGGCACGCCTTGTCGGCGTATTGGGGTTGACTGTGGTGACATTGAATAGCGCTTTTGCCGAGGAAAAGCCGGCAGGCGCCGCCGGTACCATCAGCCTCGATACACCGCGCGGCGCCAAGCTGGAACTGATCGCCGACCTACCGGAGGGCAAAGGGCCATTCCCGGCGCTGATCCTGGCGCCGGGCACCCTTTACCATATGCGCCAACCGCTGCTGGCACGCCTCGCGGAGGACCTGCGCGGCCGGGGCGTGGCCGTGCTGCGCTTCGATTGGGCTTATTTCAGCCGGGACAAGAAGTCAGGCCTGCCCGGCGAAGGCAATGCCGACGAGCTGGAGGATATGCGCACGGTGCTGAATTTCGCCCGTCAGGACAAGCGCCTGGACGGCAAGCGAATGATGCTGGGCGGCAAATCGCTGGGCTCCCTGGTGGGCTGGCGGGTCTTTCGGTCCGCGCCGGAGCTGCAAGCCGCGCTGCTGCTCACGCCGGTATGCAGCCGTGAGAATCAACAGGGTGTGCCGGTAGCCGAAATGGATGCCAATTACCCTGGATTGGCGGAGGAAAAGCGTCCGCTGGCGCTGGTTTCCGGCGAGCGCGACCCGCTCTGCCACAATCCCATCTTGTACAGCGCCTTGAGCCGGGCCGTTCGGCCGGTGCGGGTAAGCATTATCGGCGGCGACCACGGTTTCCGCCTCGGCGATGGCAAGGATGCCGCCACCCTGGCGCAGAACGAGCGCAACCTGGCCCTGGCGGTCCATGCCGCCAGCGATTTTGTGCTCACCGTCCTCAAGCCTTGAACATGCACGATATCTTGGTCGATGGCATCGCGCCCGCCACGGTCTCGCCGCGCGACCGTGGCCTGGCGTATGGCGACGGGGTTTTTCGGACCCTGCGCTGCCAGGAGGGCCGCCTGCTGGCTTGGCCGCGCCACTACCGCAAATTGCAGGCCGATTGCGCCGTATTGGGGCTGGACTGCCCATCCGAAGCGCGCTGGTTGGCAGATATTGCCCAGCTTGCGCCTACCACCGCTGCAATCAAGCTGACCGTGACACGCGGCGTGGGCGCGCGCGGCTATGCCTGCGACCCGGCCGCGCCGGTCACGCGGCTGGTGCAAGCCGGCCCCTTGCCCGATTACTCCGCCGTACAGCGCCAAGGGGCAAGGGTGCGCCTTTGCGATTGGTTGCTGGGCAGCCAGCCCGGCCTGGCCGGCGTCAAGCACCTGAACCGGCTCGATCAGGTGATGGCGCGGCGCGAATGGCAGGACCCCACGATATTCGACGGTTTGATGCGCAATGGCCGCGATGAGCTGGTGGAAGGGGTCATCAGCAATGTGTTCCTGCTGCGCGGCGATTGCTTGCTGACCCACCCCCTGACCGATTGCGGCGTGGCCGGCGTGCTGCGCGAACTGGTGCTGGAAGTGGCTGCGGCGCAGGGGCTGCAAGTGCTGCTGCAAGCCTTTGACCTCACCGCCCTGACCCACGCCGATGCGTTGCTGCTGAGCAATAGCCTGGCGGGCGTGCTACCCGTCGCCCAGTGTGGTTCAATGAGCTGGCATGATTTTCGCATTGCGGAGCGGCTGAATCTTGCCATCTCCCGTATCGCCTTCGAGGAAAGCCTTCCATGTTCACCCGCCTAGTCCTGCTCGCCCTATTGAGTCCCGTCGCCTTTGCCGCACCATCCAAATCCAAGGCCGAACCCATCGTGCTGGCGGACAAGTATTCACCCATCTTCTACGAGCATCTACAGGGCAAGGAAAGAACCCGCTGCGAGCAATATGTGCGGGAATTGACGCTGATGGCCAAACGCCAGCAAATGGGCATCCGGCCCGGCGATGCCACCAAGATGACGGCCAAGCGGCAGTTGATAGAAGCGAACTACGATAAGTATTGTCTACGCTTGCAGAAGTAAAGGGGCATTCACAAAGTCCAGAAGCTCTTGCTCGCACGCGGATACCAAAACGGAAACGTGGCCGCTCCGCAATTCGTCCACGATGTCCGAGTAGGCCTTAAAGCGCTCGCCAGACCGTTCTGGTGGCGGCTCCACGGCGAAAAGTACCTGATCCGGCAAAAGCTTGCGCGCCCGAAGACGGCGTAACTTTTGCAACCAGGCGTCACCATGCTCGTAGATCAGTTGAGGTTCGGCTTGTGACAAGTTGAACGGCTTAATGATCTTGATAGCGTGCACATCATCAAATTGAACGAAGGGGAACTTCGCCGAGTACGCGTCATCACCGATACGGTGCGGCTTAAACGGCCGCTCCAGTGCCAAACCCTTCAGTAGCGTATGGATGCGACGCTCAATACGCTGCTCGACGTACTCGGGCGTAACGAAGTCACGCTCTACATAACGAGCGAATAATTTTTGCAAAGCTGCTTCAGGCTCTTCCACCAACAATGCACGTGGCTGGCCGAAGCGCAAAATTGCCTCGCGAGGATGAACCAGATGGCTGAACATCTCACGTATCAGCTTTGCATCTGGTAGTTGATGCGTCACGAGGATTGCACCAATGCGTTTCAATTCTCCGGCTAAAAGCTTTATCGAATCGGTATAAACGCGACCGTCTAGCTCATCAAAGAAACGCGTGATGCGCGAATATCGACGATCTTGCAATTTGAAGCCGAAGTAGCCACTTTGCGGGCACGCCAAAACAATGCCTACATTGGCGAACTCGCCTGTTTCTGCATACGGTAAGAACTGAACAATGGCATAGCGGCAAGCAAGTTTCGTCATACCATCCTCCAGAAGTCAGGGGTGGAACACCGCGCCAAACGGGCGCGGGCTGCATTTGTATCAAAGTTGGCCGGAACATCACGCTCCGCGTTCGCCCAGTGCCACTCTTCAGGTACATTATCGCAAGCCGAATCGAACACGGCTAACAGATTTGCCAGGCGGGTAGCAGATTCCGCACGCCCGACAAGGTTGTCGAAGATTGTCGGCGCAATATCGGCAAAAACGTGATGCTTTAGGAACAGCGAGGGGTCGAAGTCCGCGTCGAAGGCGCGATTATGGTCAATTACCACTAGGCTAGCAGTAGCACTATCCCACAACAGGTTGGGGTTTGTAGTAAGGCGGTCGCCATTCCTGACCCACCAGTCGAATAGCAGCAGATCACACTTCAGCTTGTCTGGTACCCGACAAGCAAAGCTTGGTTCGAACCAGGATGTTCCAGGATACTGGCGTGAGCCAAACGCTAACCCAACGCCGAGCTCGCGCCAAGCAGCTGGTGTCTCCACTATGAGTTCGGCAGGGATATCCACGACGCAAAAAGCCGGCAACGGTAGGCCAAGCGCCATACCGAGGTGCCCGCATGTCCATTCACTCCATAGACTATGGCGGTCGGTGTTTTTTCCCTTCACATAGTAAAACGCGTCATCTTCTCCTCTGCAGAGGTATGGTCGCGACAAGCCCTGCTCTGATGGGCCAAGGATTTCAATAATTTGAACGGGCATCTCTAGCAAATTTGGCGCTCCTATTATTTAGGCCGCCACGCAACTTTACGTGAGACAGGGTGTAATGGGAACTTGGAGTGACTTGCCGGCTGGCGCTCCTCCCTGCAATGGTCCGACAGGTAGTGAGCTACACTTGAAAACCACCCCAGTCCAACGGAGTCGACCCATGGTGCGCGCCCTCCTGCTGCTGGTTCTTGCCTTGAGCGCCGGCCCATTGCATGCGGCAGAGCCCAAGGTGCTGCGGATCGCCGCCAATCCCAATCTGTCGCACCTGGAGCTGCTGCAAAACTTCGGTCCCATGGCCAGCGCCCTGGAGAAGGAGCTGGGCGTCAAGGTCGAGTTGGTGAGCGGCAAGAACTACGACGACACCATACGGCTCTTGAAGGCCGGCGAAGTCGATATCGCCGGCACCGGGGCCTATGGTTATGTCTCCGCCCAGGCCGAATTCGGCGCCCGCCTGGTGGTGCGCTATGTGGAAGAGGGCGGCGATGCCTATCGCGCGGTATTGGTCGTGCGCATAGACAGCGGGATAGTCGCGGTGCGCGAGCTGAAGGGCAAGCGGATCGCCTTTACCGATACCAAGTCTACTTCGGGCTATGCACTCCCGGTGCTGGAGCTGCAGCGCAATGGCATCGGCCTGAAGGATATCCAGCCCGAGTTCGTCAAATCCCAACCCAACTCCGCGATTGCTGTTTTTAACCGGCAGGTCGATGCCGGCGCCATCGCCGACAACCAGCTCAATGAGAAATACGGCGTCAAGCTGGATGAGCTGAAGGTGATCTGGCGCTCCGAGCCTATCCCGCATGGCATATGGATGGCGGGACCGGCCATGCCGGCCGACGAGCTCAAGCGGATCGCGGCCGCCATGCTGAAAATTTCAGCCAGTCCGGAGGCCCGGCAGATGTTCGCCCGCGCCTCGGTCAAGGGCTTTATCGCCGGCCGCGACAGTGACTTCGATTCGGTACGCGGTGCGCGCCAAATGCTGGAGGCGTCCAAGGAGGCGGCGGTCAAGGCGACGGGTGCCCGTTAACTACGCGACCAAGGGAGCAACCGCCAAGGTGAAATAGAACGTCGCACCCTGGCCGATGCTGCCCTCGGCCCAGATCCGGCCGCCATGGCGGTGCACGATGCGGGCAGCGGTGGCGAGCCCGATGCCGCAGCCTTCGAACTCATCCGCCGAATGCAGCCGCTGAAAGGCGCCGAACAACTTGACGGCATGGTCCTGGTCGAAGCCGGCGCCGTTGTCGCGGACGAAGTAGACCCACTCCTCGCCGACCCGCTCGCGGCCGAATTCGATGCGGGCCTGTGCCCGCTTGGCGGTATATTTCCAGGCATTGCCCAATAGATTCTGGATCAGGGCCTGCAACATGGCCCAGTCGCCCAGGTCCGGTAAGGCGTTTTCGATCCGGACCTCTACCTGGCGTTCCGGCTGGCTGCCGCGCAAATCCTCGATCACGGCCATGGCCAGCAGGGCCAGGTCCACCTGCCGCGGCACCAGGCTGCCTCGACTGACTTGGGAGAGCGCCAGTAGTCCATCGATCAGCGCGCCCATGCGCTGGGTGGCGCGGGTAATGCGCGCGAGATAGCCGCGCGCCTCCTCGGGCAACCTGTCGCCATGATCCTCCTGCAGCATCTGGGCGAAACCGGCAATCCCGCGCAAGGGAGAGCGCAGGTCGTGCGATACCGAGTAGCTGAATTTTTCCAGTTCCTGGTTGGCCGCCGAGAGGGCCAGCGTGCGCTGCGCCACCCGCAGCTCCAGCTCGTCACGATAGCGCTTCAGTTCCTCTTCGACCGCCTTCAACTGGCCGAGATCCTGCAGGACCACCAGCAGATAGGCCAGTTCGCCGCCGGCAGCCCGATAGGCCGAGACCGTGCACAGACACCAGACATAGTCGCCCGCGCGGCTGCGATAGCGTTGTTCGGCTTGCCAGCCGGCGACATCGCCGGCGCTCACCTTGGCAATGGCGGTATGCATGGCCGGCAGGTCGGTGGGATGGCAGAGCTGTTCCAGGTCGGGCAGCGGCAAGGCGCTATAGCCCAATAGTTCGTTCAGCCTATGGTTGCTGCGTAGCCAATGGCCATTCGCCAGCAGATGGCCGATGCCCACCCCGGCCAGTTCGAACTGGATACGAAACTCCTGTTCGCTGGCCCGTATTGCGTCCAACTGGGTCCGCACCTCGGCGCTCATATGGTTGATGGTGGCCGCCAACTCGGCCACCTCCAAGGCGCCGCTTTCCGGCAGGCGCTGGCTGAAATCGCCGGCCGCCACCGCCCGGCTGGCCTTGGCGGCCTGTTGCAGGCTGCGGGTCAGCCAAATACCGATGCCCCCTAGCAGCAACATGCTCAAGCCCAGCGCCGCCGTGGCGATCAGGATGCCTTGCTGTACCAGGTCGGCCCGGGTGGTGGCGATGATGCGGGTCGAGATGCCCAGGCGGATCTGGCCCAGCCGCTGGCCGGCCAGGGTGACCGGTCGTTCGATATGGTAGGCGCCCTGGCGGATCGCCAAGTCCAGGTCGTCGCTGAGGGCGGGCAGGGGGGCGTCGAACGGCAGGCCGGCCTGGGCCACGCGCCGCCCTTTCGTGTCGCTGACGCTGAGATAGACCAGCTCGCGGTCATGCTCGCTGACGGCCACCGCCAGGAAGTCCTGCAGACCGGCATAGTCGCGCTGCAGCAGATACGGCAACAGGGCGGCATTGAGCATGGGGGTGGTTTGCGCAACGATGGCTTCGATACTGCTGTGGGCGGCGTTATCGATCAAGCGTACGGAGTTGGCGATCAGCACGCCCAGCACCGCGGCCTCGACCAGCATGCTGGTGACGATCAGGCGAAAACGCAGAGAGCGGGGCCACGGAAAGGGCATGGGTAGGCGAGGTCGGCAGTGATGGCATGGAAGCTACGCATAGGCGTCTAGCTTCAGCGTAGCAGCGGGATGTGCCCTTGACAGCGCAATCGACGTAAGTGAAAAGAACGTAAAGCGCGCAGCCGGCTTCTATATTAATAATCGCGCATATATCATATTTATTTGGTAGTTTCTGGCTTGGAAATAATTAATGCTAAAGACTGGATTGCTGAAAAAAATGCCATAAGAATAACCATGAAAATATGTGGCGTGATTAAAACAATATTTCTTGTAGTTGACGAATCGTTCGATTTTGGGTGCGTCTTGGAGTACTTTTACTGCGGCTTCCAAGCGATGGCAAAAGCATCGTGGCGGTAGCCCGGGGAGCGCCGGTCGAAGAACCGGGCTCGGTTCTCGGCTAGTCTCTCCGGCACACTCAACCAACTGTGAAGAGGAAGACTCATGGACAACATCGAAGCAGCAAACCTCGTTGAAATGTGGCGCAATGAAGCCGGCGACAGCAATCCTGCCGGTGCTCTGTACGTGAGCGGCGAATATGCCGAAGCCGATATCGCCATGTCGATCCGTCCCCTGACCTGGGGTGGTTGCGGCACTGCTTGTTCCGGTTCGTCGCGCTATATGTGCTGTTGATTTTCTAGGGTAGCGCCGACAGGCCGGCAGCGCCGGCGACGCTCCTTCGTATTATGCGAAGGCGGATATGCCTAAATATTAATTTAACTTTCCGCTTGATAAGCTAGCGGTTAGCGAATGCGCTTGTCGGTGCTCCTTATGCTTATATTAAGTTTTAGCATAAGAAAGGTTTATTGAATGACGGTGTCTGATAAAGACACCAGTAACTTCGATAAATGCCTGGGTTGCCTGATTTCGCCATATATGGACGATCTGGCAACCCGGCTTTTTTCAGTTACTGGGCTGCTGAAGGGGGAGTCGCAGGTCATTTTGGGTGCGACGCAAGATGCCTTGCTGGAAGTGTTGCACGCCAAACTCGGCCGCTTGTTGCTGCTTGAACTGAACGCGGCCCGTGTCACCGGCAAGTTGCATGCCGAGGACCCCGCCCAACGCTGGGCGGAATTCATCGAACTTGCCTCGGCGCGCCCGTTCTGGGACGGGCTGGCGGCGCCGTACCCGACCATGCATCGCCGCGTGGAGGCCGTGATCCGGCACCGCTGCGAGGCATCCTTGACATTCGCCGGCCGCTGGGCCGCCGACCGGCAGGCGCTCGCCAGCCTATGCGGCGAAGCGCCCGGCGCGCTGCTGGAACTGAGTTTTGGCGCGGGCGACAGCCATCAGGGCGGCCAAACCGTCGCGATTGTCCGCTGCGAAGGCGGCCGAGTCGTCTACAAGCCCCGCTCGATGGCCGTCGATATCGCCTTGGCGCGCTTTATCGACGAACTTGCGCCGGCGCATGGCGAGCGCATGACGATCAGCGTGCCGCAGGTATTGTCGCGCGGCGAACATGGCTGGTCGAAATTCGTCCCGCATCGCTATGCGGCGGACGATGCCGAGCTGCGCGACTTCTATCGCGGCATCGGCCATTGGCTGGCCGTGATGCGTTTGCTGGGCGGTAACGACCTGCATGCCGAGAACCTGATCGCCCACGGCGGCAGCCCGGTCGTGGTGGACTGCGAAACCCTGTTCGCACCGCGTCTCCAAGCCCGTCCGTCCGGATTGGGGGAGGCCGGCGACGAGGCCAACCTGCTGGTGAACGAATCGGTACTCAATGTCGGCATGCTGCCTGGCCGTGGCCGCAGCCTCGGCTGGCGCGGCGTCGATGTCTCCAGCGTGGGCATGTTGCCGGGGCAGCAGCCGGTGCTGAACGTACCGGGCATCGTCAATGCCGGCACGGATGATGCCCGCCTGGGCACCACCACCATGGAAATGCCCCGCTCGCAGAACCATCCCAGCCCGGAACCGGCCTTGGGCACCTACTGGCCGGAGGTGCTGGCGGCGTTCGATCAATTGACCGCTACCTTGCAAGATTTGGACGCGACCGGATCGCTGCGTGAACGGTTGAAGGACTTCGAGGACTGCCGCATCCGCTTTGTCCCGCGCCCGACCGAAACCTATGCGGAAATCAGCCGTATGCTCTGGCACCCGGTGTCGCTGCATAAGCCCGGACCGGCGCAGGATCGTGCCTGCCATCTGCTGGCCACCATGGCGATCAATTTCCTCGGGGCGCCATCCGATCCGGCGGTGATCAGCGCCGAGGTCGAAGATCTTCTGGAAGGCGATATCCCCTTCTACACCGCGATTGCCGGCCATGGCGTGCTGGATGGTCCGCGCGGCACCCACTGGCTGCCACCTTGCAACCTGGTGGAAGCGGTGCTGGACGGATGGCGCTCGGCCGACTTCGAACTGGAACGCAAGGTCATCCGCGCCAGCCTGGTGAGCGCCTTTATCGCCGACGGCTGGTATCCGGAGGATGTCTCCATCCTGCCGGAACATCCCCGCCTCGAGCAGCTGGACACCCGTCGCCGGGCGCAAGCCGCCCGCATCGTGGCCGAGCTGATGGCGGCGGCGATTCGCGGCAAGGACGGTACCGCCGCCTGGATCGCGCCCATCATGGGGGTGGATGGCTGGTCGGTACAGACCCTGGAAAACGACCTTTACGGCGGTTCCAGCGGCGTAGCCATCCTGCTGGCCGCCTATTTGAAGGAAGTGGCGGCGGGTCGCGCCGACCCGGTAGAAGGGCTGGACCGTTTGCTGGCCGACGTCCTGCGCTCGCTCGACCTGCTGGAAGACTGGGTCTACAAGGAATGGCAGCGCGCCGGTACGCAGAAGATGCGGCCGCTCCAGCCCGGCGGCTATATCGGCCTCGGTTCGCAGATCTGGACCCGCCTGACGCTGGCGGAGTGGGGCATGGATGGCGGAGAAGGTCTGCGGCGCGCTTGCGAGCTGGCCGAGATGTTGCCGGCCGCCGCCGCCGCGGATGAAGTAAACGACCTGCTGACCGGTCGCAGCGGCGCCATCGTGCCCTTGCTGATGCTGGCCCGCAAAACCGGCGATGCCCGCTACCTGGAGATGGCCTGCGCCATCGGCGAGCAATTGTGCGCGCGGGTCGTGCACAAGGGCGCTGCCGTCTATTGGACGCATGAGCGCTGGCCCAATGGCATCGGCGGCTTTGCCCATGGCGTGACGGGCATAGGCTGGGCCTTGAGCTGGCTGGGACGGGAGTCGGGCCGGCAGGATTTCAGCGATATGGCCAACGCGGCTTTCGCATTCGAGGACAGCCTGTACGACGAGTCGGAACAGAACTGGCTCGATCTGCGCGATCTGCCGGTCAAGAGCGTGGCCGCCTGGTGCCATGGCGCGGTAGGTATCGGCCTGGCGCATCTGCATCTCGACCCGCAACTGCAGGATCCGGCCAACCGGCAGCGCATACGCGTCGCCGCGGCCGCCGCCTGGCGGGTCGGCTTCGGCCAGAACCATTGCCCTTGCCACGGCGACCTGGGTGCCTGGGAATTGCTCGACAGGGCCATGGCGCTGGACGAGGCGCCCGCCGGCTTGAGTCGCGAGCAGGTGATGGGGTTGATACTCTCCAGTATCGAGGAGCACGGCGCCATCAGCGGTATCGCCCGCAATACCTTTGCGCCGGGGTTGCTGTCCGGCCTGGGGGGCGTGGTGTACCAGCTGTTGCGGGCGCACCCGGATTGTCGCCTGCCCTCTGTCCTGACCTTGGGTGGAGGCGGCCTCTGAGCCTGGCTGCCGAAGATAGCACGCTGGAAACACCGTTCTGGCGCATAGACCGGGGCGAGTCCGCGACACCGGGGCTGGCCTCGTTCCTGCGGCGCCTGTCCGGCGCGATCCGGCCTACCGTCGCGCTATTGCGGCGCGCCGCACCTTTGGCCGTATGGGTCGTGGTACTGGCGCAATTGCTGGGCGGCGTGGCGGTGACGGCTGCCTTGATGCTGACGCCCACGGTGCTGACCCAGCTGTTCGGTGCCGGCGCGGATGTCGGCCGAATGAGCCAGGCCGTGCCCGCCATCGCCTTGCTGGCCTGTGTCTACCTGTTTCGCCTGGCCATCGACGCCGCCACGGCCATGGCGCGTGCGCACATGGGGCCGAAAGTGCACAGGCAGGCGGAAGAAGCCTTGTGCCGGGCAGCGGCGGGCGTGGATCTGGCTTCCTTCGACGATGCCGGCTTCTACGACCAGATGCACCGCGCCAAGATGCGCGGTGTGATGCATCTCGAAGGCGCCACCAATAGTCTGGTGGAGGCACTGGGCGCCGGATTCGCAGTGGTCAGCGCCAGCGTGGCATTGTGCTGGCTGCATCCCTTGCTGCTACCCATCCTCCTGCTGGCCTTGCTGCCCGAGGGCTGGGCTGCACTGAGCGGCGCACGCACCCAATATGCCGGCATGGAGAAGACCATCGCCTTGTCGCGGCAGCTGGAGATGATGGCCGAATTGGCCACCGAACGCGACGCCGCGGCAGAGATCCGAGCCAACCAGGCGCAGCCTTACGTGCTGGCGGAGCACAGCCGCTGCGCGCTGGCACTGCAAGACCATCTGATCGACCTGGGCATTCGGGAGGCGCGTGCCATGGCGCTGGGCCGCACCCTGTCCGCCCTGGGGCTGGCCGCCACCTTTGCCGCCTTGGCGGCGATGCTGCTTGGACAGTGGCTGGACCTGGCGGTCGCCGGCACCGCCGTGATCGCCATCCGCACTGCGGGCGCGGCCTTGGCCCGTTTGATGCAGGTCAGCCACGATCTGTTCGAGAAAACCCTCTATATCAGCGACTATTGCGACTTTATCGCGCTGGCGGCCCGGCGCGGCCAGCCGGGCGGCAAGCTGCCGGCGCCGCAGGATCCGCAACGTATCGTGCTCGACCGCGTGACATTCCGCTATCCCGGCAGCAGCGGCGCCGCCTTGCGCGAACTTTCGCTGGCGATAGAAGCCGGTCAGACCATTGCCCTGGTGGGCGAAAACGGCTCGGGCAAGACCACGCTGGCCAAGGTGATCGCCGGTCTGCTCCAGCCGGATGAGGGCGTGGTCAGCTGGGATGGCATCGATATCCGGCAGATCGACCCGAAAAGCCTGGCCGACCGCGTCGCCATGGTGTTGCAGCACCCCATTCGCTGGCCGCGCAGCGCCAAGGACAATATCCGGCTGGGCCGCTACGACCGCGCCGACCCCGCCGGGGTAGCGCTGCTGGCCGCCGCGCAGCAGTCGCGGGCGACGGAAGTGATCAATAACCTGCCC
This sequence comes from Chitinimonas arctica, assembly GCF_007431345.1. NCBI lineage: Bacteria > Pseudomonadati > Pseudomonadota > Betaproteobacteria > Neisseriales > Chitinibacteraceae > Chitinimonas > Chitinimonas arctica. Next base: position 3,720,088 of record NZ_CP041730.1, read on the forward strand.
AAAACGTGGGATACGCTGCTGTCGCGCGAATTTGCCGGCGGCCACGACCTGTCGGGCGGCCAATGGCAGCGCCTGGCGGTCGCGCGTGGCCTCTACCGCGATGCGCCGCTGGTCATCTGGGACGAACCGACTGCACCGCTGGATGCCAAGGCCGAACACGCCGTCTATGAGTCGCTACGGCAGCTGGCCAGCCGGCGCACGGTGATCCTGATTACCCACCGGCTCGCCAGCGTGCGCAATGCAGACCGCATTTACTTCCTGGAACGGGGCGCCCTGGTGGAAAGCGGCCGGCACGAGGAGCTCGTTGCGCTCGGTGGGCGGTATGCGGAGCTTTATGAGCTACAGAGTCGCTTGAACGGTTTGGAACAAGCTTCGCCTCAGCCGGCCGTCCAGGCCTAGTTGCTTGCCATCTTTTGTTCGCATGGCTGCCTTTCCGAGCTTGCTGAGGTCGGCACCGACATCAATGCGCCGCGTAGCGTCCGCAAAATGCTGCGGCCACAGTTTTCCATCAGCAGTTCGCCGCGCTCAATCCGTTCCGAACTACCTTCCCGATAACGAACGGACTTTTGCGTGCCGCTGCCCTTGGCCATCATGCCGGCGATATCCGCCAAGGCTAAATCCAGCGACTGGGCCAGCAGTGCTGCGCTTTCGGTTTTCAACCGTTCGCCACCCTGGCCATTCCATTGTTCGTCCAAGCCATCGCCGCTCAGCGCCGAGGAAACCACCCTGACCGTCACCTGGTAGGCATCCTTATCGTCCATGCCTGGCGGAACGACCGCGACCAGGTTGTCCAGCACCAGGCTGCGCTTGTCCTGGGTCATAAAGAAGGCGGGTACGCTGGCAACGCGCCAGTCCTTGCCGGCCGACTCGTCGATACTCGCCAGACGGCGCTGGCTGCCACTGGTGGTCTTGGCCAAGGCAAGCCGCATCAGCTCGCTATGCTGGAAACCTCCCAGCACATCGGCAAAAGGCTTCAGCACCACGTCGGCCTCTTGCTGCAGCTTGGTCTTTTGCGCCCGCTTGGTGGCATCGGTCACCAAGGCGTGCGTGAGGATAGCCGCGAAGAAGCCGGCGGCACCGGCACCGCCGGTTGGGTAGAGTATGTGGCTCTGGCCCACACCTGCCGCGTCCATATTGACCCTGCCGCCGAATTGAACCGGCTCGTCCTTGGGCAGCACCAGTGCCCAGGACATCTCTTGTAAAACCGGCTTCGGTAGATTGACCGGCACCGCATCGGCCGCAAAGCCGGTTTGCGCGCATAGCAAGGCCAATAGTGCGGTGAAGCGCCTTACGTTTCGTATTGTTCGCAACATAGGGGAAACGTTCCTGAGTTCGATTGGGCACTGGGGCCAGGCGTGGCGCATAGCCCCATTTCGCTTAGTTGGCGAGCGGCTTCAGAAAGGCGTCCTTGCCTGCTTCCACGACCTGGTAATAGGCATTGGTCAGGCCAGGAAAGGCGGGGGCTTCATCCCAGGCGCCTTCACTGCTTTTAACGATATTGACGGGGGCGAACCATTCGTAGGAATTGTTGCTGAGGTTGACCAGGTAGCCGAACCCCAACATCACCGCCTTGGGATCGCTGCTGGGGATGTAGGACGAGTAAGGCCGCTGCATGCCCAGGAACTGGATGTCGAATACGAAGAGCTTGTCCACGCCGTACTTGGCCTTGAGTGCCGCAAAATCCTTGGGCGACTGGTTGGGGCCCTTCTGCGATGCGGAGGGCAGGTCGTCCACCACCAGCGGCTCCTCGATGATCACCGCTTCGGCACCCTTCTTACGGATCAACTCCGCCGCTTGCTGCTTCAGCTTGGGTAGATCCTCCGGGCCAAGCGTCTTGGTGTGCGTTGTCAGCTTGGAATTGGCCACGCTGGCCGCCGCGAGACAAAGCAAGCAGCCCGCCCCCGGGAAGTCGGTATTCGCGGCCGGCAACGCGCTCATCGCCACACCGATCCGGCCACCTTGGGCGGACAGGGTATTGGGAGCCATGGGTACCGGCAATTGGGGTGCTACGGCACAGCCCGTCAACAGCGCAGCGAGGGTGGCGAGGGTGGCTACAAGGCGAAACTTCATAAAACTTCCTATTCAAATGGAGAAATTGCACAGATGGGCAAAATTGCGCGGGGCGCATGGTATCCACGTACAGAAGGTCTGGGGATTTAAGGGAACACGTGCAGAAAAATCTGTTGTGCTTTCATCCTCGGCCCTGCAGGGCGCTTGACGCGGGGCTGAACATCAGTTAATTCGAACATGATTATGCTAAGTAAATATTACTTCGCCTGCGGCAACGCCACGCCTGCTTTTTCGGCATGCTGGCGCCGACAGTAATTTAGCTATCCCGCATATTCTTCTTGCGCAAATATCCAGTAATGTTTAAATTTCCAGAAAATACTGGAAATTGAAAAATGGAACTGACTCCGCTGGCCGAACGCTTTGTCCGCCACTTTGGCGAAATGGGCTCCCGTTGGGGGGTGAACCGTACCGTGGGGCAGATCTATGCCTTGCTGTATATCAGCGGTAGACCGCTCAATGCCGATGAGATCGGTGAAACGCTGGTCTTTTCCCGCTCCAACGTCGGTATCGGCATCAAGGAGCTGCAGGCTTGGCGTCTGGTCAAGCTGGTCCATCTGCCCGGTGACCGGCGCGACTACTTCGAACCGCCCAAGGATGTGTGGGAAATCTTCCGGGTGCTGATGGAAGAGCGGCGCCGGCGCGAAATCGAACCGACCCTTTCCATGTTGCGCGAAGCCTTGCTCGAAAACCCCGACAACGAGGCCGACAAGGTGGCGCAGGCGCGCATGCGCGAGATGCATGAGTTGATCGAACTGACGACCAGCTGGCTGGACGATGTGCAGCGCCTGTCGCCGGAAACCGTGGTGCGGCTGATGCAACTGGGTGCCAAGGTACAGAAAGTGCTGGAGTTCGCCGACAAGCTCAAATTTGGTGGTCGTGATAATGGAGAAGGTGGGCCCCGATGAAATTGGCGCGATTTCGCATACCGCTGCGTCTGTTCGGCTGGAAGATCACCGAGCGTAACCGCTTCAGGCTGGAAATCACGGTCATCGTGCTGCTCAAGCTGATCCTGCTCTATACAGCCAAGCGCCTGTGGTTCAGCGAGCCGGTCGCCCACCATATGCGGGTCGAACCGCAGCGGATAGAACAGCAATTCTTCGGCCCCTCTGCCGACAAACCCCATTCTGTTACTGGAGCACCCTCATGATCTCACCCGATGACGTCGTCACGCTCTCGCGCCTGCAGTTCGCGATGACGGCGATGTTCCACTTCCTGTTCGTGCCGCTCACGCTGGGCCTGAGCTGGATTCTGGTGATCTGCGAAGCGGTCTATGTCATGACCGGCCAGCAGGTCTACAAGGACATGACCCGCTTCTGGGGCAAACTGTTCGGCATCAACTTCGCCATGGGCGTGGCCACCGGGCTGACGCTGGAATTCCAGTTCGGTACCAATTGGGCCTATTACTCGCATTACGTGGGCGATATCTTCGGGGTACCGCTGGCGATCGAAGGCATGATGGCCTTCTTCCTGGAATCGACCTTTATCGGCTTGTTCTTTTTCGGTTGGGACCGGCTGTCGAAGGTCAAGCATCTGCTGGTGACCAGCCTGTTGGCCTTGGGTACCAACCTCTCGGCGCTGTGGATCCTGGTCGCCAACGGCTGGATGCAGAACCCGGTGGGCGCCGCCTTCAATCCGGTCACCATGCGGATGGAGCTGGTGAATCTGGGCGAGGTGTTTTTCAATCCGGTGGCCCAGGTGAAGTTCGTCCACACCGTGGCGGCCGGCTATGTGTGCGGGGCCATGTTCGTGCTGGGCATCTCTGCTTTTTATCTGCTGAAAGCCCGCGATACCGGTTTCGCCATCCGTTCTTTTGCCGTGGCGGCGGGCTTCGGCCTGGCCTCCTCGCTCTCGGTGATCGTGCTGGGCGACGAGTCGGGCTATACCACCGGCGAAGTGCAAAAGGTCAAGCTGGCCGCCATCGAAGCCGAATGGGAAACCCATCCGGCTCCAGCCGGCATCACCGTGTTCGGTTGGCCGAATCAAGCCGAGCAACGTACCGACTACGAGGTGAAGATACCTTATCTGCTGGGCTTGATCGCCACCCGCTCGATCGACGAGCCGGTGATCGGCATCAAGGACCTGAAGAAGGACCATGAGCAGCGCATTCGCCGTGGCATCCATGCTTATGCGGCGCTGGTCAAGCTGAAGGCCGGCGATAAGTCGGCAGAAACGCGCGAGCAGTTCGATATCTACGGCCGCGACCTCGGGTTTGGCCTGCTGCTGAAGAAGTACACGCCGCGGGTGGTGGATGCCACCGAAGCGCAGATCGCCAAAGCGGTGGACGACACCATTCCGCGCGTTGCACCCTTGTTTTGGTCGTTCCGCATCATGGTGGCGCTGGGCATCCTGTTCCTGTTTATTTTCTCCTGCAGCTTCTGGTTCCTTATCCGTCGGCGTCTGGCGCCGCAGCGCTGGCTGCTCAAACTGTGTGTGCTGGCGATTCCCTTGCCCTGGGTCGCCATCGAAATGGGCTGGTTCGTGGCCGAGTATGGCCGGCAGCCCTGGAGCATCAGCGGCATCCTGCCTACCCATCTATCGGTCTCCAGCGTGGATGCCGGGCAGGTCTGGTTCAGTTTGATAGGCATCGGCCTGATCTACTTCCTGCTGTTCCTGGTCGAGATGTTCCTGATGCTGAAATACATCCGGCTGGGACCGGCCAGCCTGGCCACGGGCCGCTACCACGGCGAAACGCCGGCAGTCGAAGGAGTGGGTCATGCTTGATTACGAGACGCTCAAGCTGGTGTGGTGGGGGCTGATCGCCACCCTGCTGCTGGGCTTTGCCCTGACCGATGGTTTCGATATGGGGGTGGGCATGCTGCTGCCCTTCGTGGGACGCAATGACGAAGAACGGCGGGTTGCCATCAATACCGTCGGCCCTACCTGGGAGGGCAACCAGGTCTGGCTGGTGCTGTCCGGCGGCGCCATCTTCGCGGCCTGGCCGCTGGTTTACGCGGCCGGATTCTCGGTCTTGTACGTGGCGCTGATCCTGACCTTGTTCGCGCTGTTCCTGCGACCGGTCGGATTCGACTATCGCGGCAAGCTGGCCGACCCGCGCTGGCGCAGCGTATGGGATTGGGCCTTGTTCACCGGCGGCTTTGTGCCCAGCCTGGTCTTCGGCATTGCCATCGGCAATCTGTTCGTCGGCCTGCCGTTCCGCTTCGACGACAGCATGCGGGTGACTTACGGCGGCGGCTTCCTGGACCTGTTCAACCCCTTCGGCGTGTACTGTGGCCTGGTCTCCGTCGCCATGCTGGCATTGCACGGCGCCAGCTACCTGATGCTGCGTACCGAAGGGGAGGTTTGGCGGCGGGCCCGTCGATTCGCCATGGTGCTGGGCGTACTCAATGCCTTGCTGTTCGGCTTGGGCGGCTGGTGGCTGGGGCGAATGGACGGTTTGCAGATACTGGCGCAAGGCGACATCGGTACCGCGCTGTCTCCCCTGGGCAAGACCGTCGGCCATGCCCCGGGCGCCTGGCTGGCCAATTACGGCCGCTGGGCAGGCTTGGCCGCCGTGCCCGCCGCCGGCATCGCGGCAGCCCTGCTATCCGTCGCAGCGGCTTGGCGTGGATGGCGTTGGCCGGTATTCCTGGCCAGCTGCGTCAATTGCTGCGCCATCATCCTGACCGCCGGACTGTCGCTGTTCCCCTTCGTGCTGCCGTCCAGCATCGATCCGGCCAGCAGCCTGACTGCCTGGGACGCCGTTTCCAGCCATAAGACCCTGCAGGTGATGCTGCTGCTGACCGTGGTACTGCTGCCCATCGTCATCGGCTACACCAGCTGGGTCTATCGCGTGCTGCGCGGCCCGGTCACGGTCGAAAAGATCCGCCGCGAAACCCATACCGCTTATTGAAACAAGGACACTGCAATGTGGTATTTCACCTGGATATTGGGCCTGGGCCTGGCGCTCGCCTTCGGCATCATCAACGTGATGTGGCTGGAGTCGAACTACGCCTTCGGCAGCCGCGACGCGGACAAGACCCGCAGGCGATTCGAAAAATATCGCGAAACGCCCGAGGCGTAGCCCCGGCCGTATGCCGTGATCAAGCGCGGCGACGTCAAGGAGCGTCGCCGTCGCGTGGAATCGCCGAACTAGATGCCTTGCGGCAGTTCGCGCCCCAAGGCCTTCCATTCCTTATAGGCGCACCAGCGCGACTCGCCCACCAGCTTGATGCTGTAGTGTTTGAAGACTTCTTCGGCCTTATGCACGACCTTGACGATGGTAATGATGGTGCCGTTCGGCGCAGCCTGGTACCTGGCCGTTGCCGCTCGCTTGGCGCCGATCAGGGTACTGGCGTTGCACGCCTCGAAGGCGGAGCCGTTCACGCTGATGCCGTAGCTGATACTTGCTTCCATGCTGCTTGCTTCCATGCGGCCCGCTGATCCGGCCGGACGATTGAGGGTTGAGTAGGGCCGTATTATGCCGTCCAGCGCGCTGCAATTGCGTGAAATTACTGTTAGTCGAATGCGGAAAGGCAGGAAGTAGCCTTTCTGCATTCAATAAAGCGGCCGTTCAGCCGCAGGCCGGCATGCCACGCGCACCGCCAGCCACCCCAGCAGGTCATCCACATACGTAAACACAACCGGGATGACCAGCAGGCTCAACAGGGTCGAAGTGAGCAGCCCGCCCAGCACCGTGATCGCCATCGGCGCCCGGAAGCTGGGATCGGCGCCCAATCCGCAGGCGATCGGCAGCATGCCGGCCGCCATGGCCAGGGTGGTCATCAGGATAGGCCGCGCGCGTTTGTGACAGGCATCGCGCAAGGCATCCCGGCGGGCCATGCCATGTTCGCGCCGCGCCATCACCGCGTATTCCACCAGCAGTATGGCGTTCTTGGTCACCACCCCCATCAGCATCAGCAGACCGATAATGGCCGGCATGGAGAAGCTATTGCCGGTGAGCAGCAGGGCCAGAAAGGCGCCACCAAGGCTCAATGGCAAGGCCGCCAGGATCGTGACCGGTTGCAGGAAGTCATGGAACAGCAAGACCAGCACGATATAGATGCACAGGATGCCGACCAGCATGGCCACGCCAAAGCTGCCGAACAGTTCGGCCATGCGTTCGGCATCGCCGGCCGCTTGCTGCGACACCCCGGCCGGCAGTGTTTGCAGGGACGGTAGGCTATTCGCTTCGCGCATCACCTCGCCCATATTGCGGCTGCCCAGCTCCAGTTCGATGGTGGCCTGGCGCTGCCTATCGCGCCGCTTGATCTGGCTGGGGCTGCTTGCCATGCTGATCTCGGCCACGCTGGCCAAGCTCACCTCGCCCTTGGCGCCGGCAATGCGCAACTGGCCCAGGGCATCGAGATCCTGGCGGGCGGCATCGGCCAGCCTGACCCGTATGTCGATCTGCCGCTGTGGCAGCTTGAGCTTGGCCAGGTTGGCGGAATAGTCGCCATGGGTCGCCATGCGCACCGCCGTGGCCAGAGCTTGGCTGGTCACGCCCAGCTCGGCGGCGCGGGCATAGTCCGGTTTGATCTGGATTTCCGGCCGCTGCACGGCGCTGGCGGGCGTGACCGTGCCTATGCCCTTTAGGCCGCGCAGGTCTCGCGCCACCGTGCCGGCGGCTTTTTCCAGGGTCTCGGCATCGTCGCCGACCAAGGTCAACTGCAGGGTTTCTCCGCTATTGGCACCGCCCACACTGACGCGGGCGCCGGCCAGGGGCTTGAGCGCTGCGCGTATCTTCGCTTCCACGCTGGCCTGCGAGTAGGAACGCTCGCTGCGCGGGGTCAGGTTCAGGGTCAGGCTGGCGCGGCGCACATCGCTGCTGCCGCCACTGTCCTCCGGCCCGCCGCTACCGGCATCGCTGCTGCCTACGGTGGCGAACACCTGTTTGACATCGCCCAGGGGCGCCAGCAGGGTGTGCGCCTGGTCCACCAGCTTGCGGGTATCGGCCAGGCGGCTGCCCGGCGCCAGTTCGAGGGTGACCTGGGTCTGGCTCTGGTCATTGGCCGGCACAAAGCCGGTAGGCAAGAGCGGCACCAGGGCCAAGGAAGCGATAAAGAAGCCGCATGCCAGGGCCATGGTGGACTTGCGGTGGGCCATGCACCAGTCCACCCAACCCAGGTAGCGGCGCATCAAGGGACCGTCGTGCTCGCCGTGGCTGGCGGGTTTGAGCAGATAGGCGGCCAGCATGGGTGTCAGCAGCCGTGCCACCAGCAGCGAAGCCAGTACCGCTGCCGCCGCGGTCAGGCCGAACTGGCGAAAAAACTTGCCGGAGATGCCACTCATAAAGGCGGTGGGCAGGAACACGGCCACCAGGGCCAGGGTGGTGGCGACCACCGCCAAGCCGATTTCGTCGGCGGCTTCCCGCGCGGCTTGCAGCGGCGTCTTGCCCATGCGCAGATGGCGGACGATATTCTCCACTTCGACGATGGCGTCATCCACCAGGATGCCGATCACCAAGGCCAGCGACAGCAGGGTCAGCACATTCAGGCTGAAACCCAGGTAATGCATGACCGCGAAGGTCGGCAGGATGGACAGCGGCAGGGCGGTGGCGGCCACCACGGTGGCGCGCCAGTCGCGCAGGAACCAGAACACCACCAGTACGGCGAGTACGGCGCCCTCCAGCAGCAATTGCAGCGAGCCGTGGTAATTGTCCTCGATGGGTTGGACGGTGTTGTAGGCCTCGCTGATCTCGACCTGCGGAAAGCGCTGCCGCAGCTCGCTCACGGTCTGCCGCACCGCCGCGGCAACGGCTACCTCGCCGGCATCCTTGACGCGGGTGAGCTGGAAGGCGACCACGGGCTTGCCGTTCCAAAAAGCGTAGCTGCTTCGTTCGGCATGGCCATCGCGCAGCGTACCCAGTTGATCCAGCCGTACCTGCCGGCCATCGCCCAGCGGAATGGGCAAGGCAGCCAGCTCGGCCAAGCTCCCCACCGCGCCCAGGGTGCGCAGCGATTGGCTCTGGCCGGCTACCCGGCCTTCACCGCCCGAGGCATCGCGCTGCACGGCCTTGAGCTGGGTGGCCACGGTTGCCGTGCTGATGCCCAGGCCGCCGAGGCGGGCCGGGTCCAGTTCCACCAGTACTTCGCGGCTGAGACCGCCGACGCGGCTCAGCTTGCCCACCCCGCGCGTGGCCAGCATGGCTTTACTGATCTCGTTATCGACCAGCCAGGACAACGCTTCCTCGTCCATCTGCCTGGACTGTACCGTATAGGTCAGGATGGCGGAGCCGCTGGTGGACAGCTTGGAGACGGTGGGTGTCGCCATCTCGGCGGGCAGTGCGCTGCGCGCCGAATCGACCGCATTGCGTACCTGGTTCAGGGCTTCTTCGCCGTTTTTCTCCAGGGCGAACTGCACGCTGATGCTGACCGACCCGTCGGTAATGGTGCTGTTGATATGTTCGACCCCGCCCAGGGCGGCCAACTGGTCTTCCAGCTTGCGCGCCACCTCGGTTTCCAATTGGGCTGGCGCCGCGCCTTCCAGCGTGGCGTTGACCATGACCGTCGGAAAATCCATATCGGGGAAGTTCTGGATGTCCAGCTTATGGAAACCCACCAGGCCCAACAGGGTCAGCACCACGAACAGCAGGATGGCCGGCACCGGCTTGCGGATGGCCCAGGCGGAAATATTCATGGCGTCTCCTGCGTGCTCAGCCGCACCGTGTCGCCATCGCTCAGAAATGCGCCGCCGCTGCGTACCACCAGGGCATCGGCGGCCAGGCCGGAGACGATCTCGACCTCGCCGGCCTGGCTGCGTCCGACGCCGACCTGGCGCTGGATAACCTTGCGCTGGCTGGTCTGCCCGGGGCTGTCCCGCCTGGGGCTATCCCGCCCGGGGCTGTCCAGCTCGAACACATAGCCATGGCCATCGCGCAAGGTGACCGCGCTGGCGGGCAGGATTTGCGCACTGCGCCGGCCCAGCGTGATCGTGCCGCGCACATACATGCCGGCCTTGGCGTCGGCGTGGTCGGCCAGGTCGACATAGGCGATGGCGGTGCGGTTTTCATTGCTGAGGGTGGGGGCGAGTTGGCGTACCGTACCGCTGACCTGTCCATCGCCCGGCAGGCCGATCGTGGCCATCTGCCCGGGTTTGAGCCGGGACAGCTGCTGGGCGCCGATTTCGGCGCGCCACTCCAGCCGTCCCTGCCGCAGCAAGCGGAACAACTCGCTGCCGCTGCCGACCACCGCGCCCAGCACCACGCTGCGGCTGGTCACGATGCCGTCGTCCACGGCCACGATGCGGGTCCGCGCCAATTGAATGCGGGCGCTGCTCAATGCCGCTTCGGCGCCCGCCATGGCGGCGACGGCGCTCTGTTCGGCAATCTGGTATTGCTCGATCTGCTGCTTCGTCAGTACGCCGCTATCCTTGACTGCCTCGCCGCGGCGGGCATTGGCGCGAGCCAGGCGTAGCGCCGCGGCGGCTTGCTCGACATTGGCAACGGCTTGCCGCACGGCGGCGGCGCCCGACTCGCCGGCCAACTCGGCCAGCAACTGCCCGCGTTTTACCCGGCTACCCACGTCGGCGTGCAGGGCGGTGATCTGCAAGCCGCCCAGTTCGGCGCTGATGCTGGCTTCCTGCCAGGCGGCCAGGGGACCGCTGGCCTGCAGGACGAGCGGCCAATCGGCCGTATATGGCCGTGTCGCCGAAACGGTCAAGGCGGCACGATCGACTTTCGGGGCGGTATCGGAGGCCGCCTTGGGTTTGACCAGTACGGCGCCGCCGGCCAGCAGGATGACGGTGATCGCAGCCAGGCCGAGACGATGGCGGTTTTTCATCGTGGCGCTCCGCCGGGAAAATCATCGGGGGCGCGCTGGAGGGAGGCAAGGCAGGGCATGGGCGGGTATCCGGGGTGGCTGGGTCCGTATACTCGTCGTCCATTCGGTAAGGCGCTGTTAAGGCAGGGTAAAGAAGGGTAAAGATGCGTTGACGTTTCCCGCTAGGTTTCCTTTAGATGGGAAAGATGTTCTGCGGACATGGAAGGGATGAATTCGATGATCTCGTAATCCGCGATCTGCTCGCGGCAGAAGGGATCTTGCCGAATGATCTCCGCCAACTCGGTTTCGCTCTCTACGTTCGCGAATATCACCCCGCCTGTCCGCGGTTCCTTACGGCCCGACAACAGGAATTGACCGCTCTCATAGTAGCGCTCGAGGAACGCGCGGTGCTCCGCGACAAAGCGATCAACTTCCGCCAGCGGTTTCTTGTAGCTGAGGATTAGAAGGAACATCTGGGCAAGACCTTGTGATGGGTGGTTGGCAACAGGGATTGTAAAGACGGGTAAAGATGGGCGGCTCCCGCCGCCGGCACGACTATGATGCAGCGAAGTTCAATCCTAGCCGCTTGCCATGACCCGTGTTCTGTTGGTTGATGATGATATCGAATTAAGCGCCATGTTGGCCGAGTACCTTGAACAGGAGGGCTTTGCCGTGCGCGCGGTGCATGACGGCGAGGCCGGCGTGGATGAGGCCTTGAGCGGACGATATGAGATCGTGGTGCTGGACGTGATGATGCCTCGTCTCAATGGTGTGGAGGCGCTGCGCCGCATTCGCGCCCACAGCCGTATGCCGGTCTTGATGTTGACTGCCCGCGGGGATGATATCGACCGCATTCTCGGCCTGGAGCTGGGAGCCGATGATTACGTACCCAAACCCTGCTCGCCCCGCGAACTGGTGGCCAGGCTACGCGCCATCCTGCGTAGGGGAGCGCCGGCCGATGCGCTGGCGGAAGCGGGCAGTATCCGCTTGGGGCAGTTGCTGTTGTGGCCGGGCCGCTTGCAAGCCGAGTGGCAAGGCCAGCCCCTGCCGCTGACGGGGTCCGAATTCCGCTTGCTGGAGGTGCTGGCGCGCCAAGCGGGCCAGGTGGTGGGTAAGCCGACTCTATCGGAGCGGGCGCTGGGCCGGCCATTGGCGCGCTTTGACCGCAGCATCGATGTGCATATCAGCAGCATCCGGCAAAAGCTGGGTGTAAACGCCGATGGCCGCGCCTGGATTCAGTCCGTGCGTGGCCAGGGTTATATGCTGATCAGGGAGTAGCGCATGGGGCGGCTGTTCTGGAAGTTCTTTATCGCTTTCTGGCTGGCGCTGATGCTGACCATGGTGACGGTCATTGCCGCCGCCTGGTTGCTGCGTTGGTTCGAGCCGGCCGAACAGCGCAGTTTCGAAGCGGAGCGGCTGGGACTGCTGCTACGCAGTACCGCCAGTGTCTTGCAGGACGGCGAGACCGGCGCCGCCATCGCCTTGTTGCGCGACTGGCGCGACCGCGACTTGCAGCCCGGCATCTATGTGGTGGATGAGCGGGATAGGGAGCTGCTGGGTCGTTCCTTGCCCTTGGTGGAACTACAGGCCTTACCGGATCGTGTCGCACAGCCGGCCGGTACGCTGGTCGAGGCACAAGCGCCGGACGGTATGCGCTACCGCATCTTCGCCCGCGAGGCGGAGGCGCTGCGCCTGTTGGCCGATGCCAAGCCCAAGCCGCCGTCCATCCTCGTTCCCATTGCGGTGTCGGCCGGGGGCAGCCTGGCGATCAGCGCCTTGCTGGCCTGGTATTTCTCCAAGCCCATCCGCAGCTTGCGTTGGGCCTTGCATAACGCCGCCGAAGGCCGGCTGGATACCCGGGTGCAAGTGCGTATGGGCCGTCGCCGCGACGAAATCGCCGATCTGGGCCGCGATTTCGACCGCATGGCCCAGCAATTGCAACAATTGGTCGGTGCGCAGCAGCGCTTGTTGCACGACGTCTCGCACGAGTTGCGCTCGCCCCTGGCGCGCATGCAGGCCGCCATCGGCCTGGCCAGGCAGCGGCCCGAGCGTATGGCGTCCAGCCTGGAGCGGGTGGAGCGGGAAGTGTTGCGGCTGGACGGCCTGGTAGGCGAGTTGCTGACCCTGGCCCGCCTGGAGGCCGGTGCCGCCGACGTGGCGCGGGAAACGGTGGACCTGGTCGAGCTGGTGGCCGCCATCGCCGACGATGCCCAATTCGAAGCGCGCGCCGCCGGCCGGGAGTTGGTGCTGCAGAGCAGCGGTGAATTCATCGCCGAAGTGGAAGGCGAATTACTGTACCGCGCCTTCGAGAATGTGATCCGCAATGCCGTCAAATACACCGCGCCGGCGACCAGCGTGGACGTGGAGGTATGGGCGGATGCCGAACGCCTGCGTGTCAGCGTTGCCGACCGCGGGCCTGGCGTGGCCGCCGGCGATATGGCGCGCATGTTCGAGCCCTTCCGCCGGCTGGACGAAAACCCGGCGGTGGCCGGCTTCGGGCTGGGCCTGGCCATCGCCCGGCGCGCGGTCGAGTCGCATGGCGGCTGGATCGAGGCAAGTGCCCGCGAGGGGGCGGGCTATTGATGGTGGTGAACCTGCCGCGCCGGGCGGGCTAGCAGGGAAAAATCGACCGTATATCGGAAAATCATGATTTATCCCCCAAATGGGGGATAATGCAACCTTCCTCCTCCTCTGGCCGCCCTTCGGGGTGGCCGTTTTTTTCTGGCTTGCCACGCTCGGCCGGCTTCGCGCCTCAACCGCCACAAAGTTGCCTTCGCGCCTGCCAGCGGGAGGCAGTTGTTTCTCGAACATCCAGATCCTGGCGCAGCCGGGAAGCGTGGGGTTTACGATGAGGCAATATTGCAAAGTAATTTTTACTTTACGAAAGATTGTCTTGCTGAATCAATTGAAAATTGAAATGTGGTTTTTTAGATATATATGAATCAGTAGATTAAGTAGATATTTATTTTCTCAATATTTTTATTTTTTCTGCTATGTAAAAAATTACAAATTACTGGAAATTTGCCATGTGGCATGCGAACAGTGGTTCGCAAGGGTGTCGCACGTTTAGTTCGCGTGGGTTTTTGTAAATTCATGAAAGAAATGCAATGCTATTTAATAATAATCCTGTACTCAACTCCCATGCCATTTCGGCTAACCATACCATTTCGGCTGGCCATGCCTCTGAGCGCGCTACTCTTTCCTCTGGAGGCTCTGTGGAGCGCAATTCGAATCCTGCCGAATTGACAGGAATTTTTAATCACGATTCCGAGCGCGAAAAGCGTGTGGAGACTTCGCAAGGTAGGAGTTATGAGTCGGAGCCAATCGGCGAATATGCTCCACCGACCAGGTCTAGTAGATGGAATGAATTTAACCGAACGGTCGCCGAGAAATTAGACGCCTTCGTGGGTGAGGAATCGGCTGGGGCATTACGTAGCACGGGGCGTGATTTTCTATTCGAGGAGAACCCTGTTACGCTATTGAAATTTGTATCGACCGAATGCGCGGCTGATCGGGAGGATCCTTCGCTCTGCCGAATTGTATAATTCATCTACTTTTCTCCGTGACCTTGTTGTATAAGGCGTGCCTCGAATAGTTAAGCTTTCTGGGCTTGCAAGACGTAGGGCATCCATGGGCGTAATTCGCCGGCCAAGCTTGTCTGGCTTGGCCGGCGAATTTCTTGATCAAGAGTGGGTGGCTTAAGATTGAGCCACCTCAATCTCCCACAGCAAACTACCAAGAATTGCACCACTCCCTCGGTACCGGAAAGTACATATCATATTGCTTGCGGGCAGCCGGGCTAAGCGTCTTGCAAAACTGTTGGGCATTTGTAAGCTGTTCCTCTCCTTCGCTCATGCGCCAATATATATCCGATGGCTCAATATCCGGGCTGGCAATCCAAGGTGGGGCGTAATATTTTGTGCTTTCTGGGTTCAGTTGTGCTCTTACCTGTTCAAGCAGTCGCCCGAGCATATTCCGCCCGGTACCATTGCCACCATCGCCCCAGTATCTATCGTTTTTCGTATGCTCGACTAAGGTAGCCCCATGAGTCGACTATAATATCTCACGCAGGTCCCCATGTTGCGAGAATTTTGCTTGTAATGCGTGTAGCATGACTTGATCGCGCAAATGGTCCCAATCCGGTCGAAAGGATCGATGGCGTTCACGACCAATTTGAAAGAAGTGCTCTGAAGTGGGCCAACGAAAGCCGCCGATATCGAGTGGGTGACGAGAAAAATTCGAGAAGCACCCGTACGCCTTGTCGGTTTCATAAAATAGGATTTGTGTCATTTAAAACCTAATACACGAGAATTAAAGGAAGGGTGCGGGAACAGGATGAAAGAAGAGCAGCGGCCGTCCCGAAGCGAAGTAGGTTTGGCTAAGACCTGTGGTTAGTCGCTGCCGAACTGCTTGGCAAAGGCCGCATAGGTACCATTATCTCGGCGATCGAGTACCGCAAAGCAAACTTGTCGGAATGCGTTTCGGTATACCGGATTATCTCGCAAGTGAAGCGCGAACCAACTGGCCATCTCACCTGGATCGTTGCCGAATACACCGCACCCCCATGCACCGAGAACCAAAGTTTGATGACCATGGTGTTTGGCGAGTGCCAGCAGTAACTCGATGCGCTGACGCATGATGTTGGCCAACTCCGATACCCGCTCCGGCTCATTACGCGCGACCGCGCCGCTGTTCACCGCGGGCGCCGTGACGATCGACACCTGATACGCTGCGTCCAGATACTGGTAAGCATCGTCCCGGAATACCGGAACCTGCGGTGAATAGATCATGTCGTCCAAGTACACGCAAGACGTCATTTTCCGGTTCGCTTCGTACATGTCCGTCATCTGCGCGATGCAGGGATAAAGCGCCGACGACTTCGCTAGATTTTCTTCCTGGGCTTCCGACCCACCCAGAAATCCGCCGCCCGGGTTCCGGGCCGACGCAAAGTTCAGACATAGCACGTCATGGCCTTGGGCAACCAGACGGCTCGCGGCCGCCAGCGTGCTCTCATTGTTTACCTGAATCTCACAGGCATCTGCAGCATCAGGCGTCTGCTGCGCCGCCAGTACTCGCAGCGCATCGCCACGATAATGGATTGACTGGCTAATGGCGGATTGAATCGCCTCGCCAATGTCGACGTGATCGCCGTGCAGGTTGCGATAGTGGCCACGCTTCAGTATCGCCAGGGTGTCCTGGGCAATGGCTGCGCGTTGTTCTCGATTATTCACGGATTCGTTCTTCTTTTTTTCAATGTTGAAATGTCGTTGCCTAGCCAAACAGGCCATGGCGATCGAGATGCTAGACCATCTTAGTGTTTCATGGCAACTATCTTAGTGTATTTTTAACAATAACTAAGGCGAATTGCGTTAGAATGACCGCCATTGATGGGGAAACACCGATGAGCGCAAAACAACAGTCCGAGCGTGAATTTCTGCGCCACTACAACATCCATGACTACGACGTACCGCTCACCAGCGTGGACCTGGTGATCCTTGCCGTCCGTGACGAAGGTTTGCACGTACTATTGGTTAAACGGGGCGAACATCCCTTCAAGGAGCACTGGGCCTTGCCCGGTGGCTTCATCGACGTTCACCACGATCAGGACCTCCAGGCCACAGCCCTTCGCAAGCTGCGCGAAAAGACCGGCGTCGACACGCCTTACCTCGAACAGCTACAGGGCTTTGGAAACAAGACACGGGACCCGAGAGGCTGGTCCACCACGTTCGCGTATTTTGCGTTGATTCCCTCGGAACATATCGAGCTGACACACGGAGCCAACGTGGAAGCGGCTCAGTGGTATCGCATTGACGGCAGCAGCGTGGCACCCCACCTCGCCTTCGATCATGCGCACATACTCGAGGTGGCCATACAGCGGGTGCGCAATAAGGTGGAATACAGCTCGCTACCTGTCCATTTATTGCCCGAAACCTTTACCTTGTCCGAACTGCAGCGTGTCCATGAAATCGTACTGGGCCGCGCGGTCGACAAGAGCGCCTTCCGCAAGCGCATCAAGGAAGGCGACTTCCTTGAAGAAGTCCCCAACGCATGGCGGTATGGCAGCAACCGTCCAGCCCAACTCTATCGCCGCCGTCCTGATCGCCCCATGGTGTTTTTTCCGCGGGTTATGAGCGGGCGCACTGAAGAAGCAAGCTGACACGCCTCCCATCGAAGGGAGCCGTACCAATTAGGACGACATGCCAAAGTGAAGAATGTTATGCCAACGCTAGAAGACCGATTTCGCGGATGTTTGCTAGGCTTGGCCTGTGGCGACGCGGTCGGGACGACCGTCGAATTCAGCCCGCGCGGGACCTTTGCACCCATAACCGACATGATTGGCGGTGGACCATTCCAATTGCCTGCCGGTGCATGGACCGATGACTGCGCCATGGCACTTTGCCTCGCGCATAGCCTGCTATACCGAAATGGTTTTGACGCCGAAGACCAAATGAACCGCTACTGCAATTGGGCAAGTTTTGGCTATATGAGCAGCACGGGGGAATGCTTTGACATCGGAATGACGGTTGCCAGAGCGCTGGAGCGGTACCGCGCTTGCGGCGATCCATTCAGTGGTGATATCGATCCTCGCACTGCAGGCAACGGTTCGCTAATGCGCCTCGCGCCAATTCCGATGTTTTTCTTTGAAAATCCAGGACATGTCGTGCATTACGCCGGTGAAAGTGCCCGAACGACACATGGTGCCGAAGAAGCCATCGAGTGCACTCGGCTGTTCGCGGCACAGCTGCGCGCCGCACTCGCGGGCGGCGACAAGGAGTCAGTCTTGTTCGGCACCGGTTATCACGCAGTAGCAAAACAGGTTGTGCCTCTGGCCGCCGGAGCGTGGCGCGATAAATCGGAAAGAGAAATTCGCGGCAGCGGCTATGTCGTCGAATCGCTGGAAGCGGCACTCTGGTGTTTTTGGCATACCGACAGCTTTGATACCGCGGTGCTAAAGGCTGCCAACCTCGGTGATGACGCGGATACCACGGCTGCCATTTGCGGCCAATTGGCGGGTGCCTTTTACGGCGCGGAAAGCATCCCGCGACATTGGCGTGCGCGTCTGATCATGGGCGACGATATTGAGGACTTGGCCGATCGGCTACGCCAACAACGAGAAACGCAGCTTTGAACGCTGACGAAACCAAGAGTTGTAATGGGGCGCATCCCGTCACTAACTGTATATTGAGAAAGCGTCAGGGTTACATCGGTCAATAGCCGCCATAACCTTGGTCAGCAACAACCGGCATGGCGATCAATATAAATACTGGCGCCCGCAGTCAATCGCCTTGGCCAGGTTGTCCCTGGCAACCGCTTCGAACCGTTCGCGCAAGGGCTGCGTGCTGTATATGTGCGGCCGTTCCAGGAATTTTTCGAGTACCGAACGCCGTTTACTCCGAAATAGAAGCTCCGGCACGTGGCGGTATTCGGCACGGATTTGCTCTTCGTACTCGTCGAAGCGCGCCGGCTTGGCGGCAAGTATGGCCAAGTCGATATCGATCAGTAGCTGTGCGTCTTGTCCCCGTGGCTCGGCGGTATGCCGGGTTGCCATGATCAAACCATATACCCGCTCGGCCACCTGCCGCTCGGCACCGGCTGCCAGTAAGGTCTCGCGCGCCCAGTCCGCGCTGCGTTGCTCATTGTCCTGGCGTAAAGGCTCATAAATTGCGTCGTGAAACCAAAGCGCAATTTCCACCTCGGCGGCATGTTCGGCGAGAGCCTCTACTTCCCAAAACAACACCAGACACTCTTCCAGGTGCTGCAAGGTGTGGTAGTGGCGGTGAGGCTCGGAATAACGCGCCAGCAGTGTGTCCAGGCAGGCCGGACTCTCGATCAGCCCAAGGCGAGGCCACATCTTTGTCCAAGCGGTCCTGAAGTCCATCATGCTCGATATCCTTGCTCTGCGGCCAAACCGGGCCAGCAGTGATGATGCAGGCAGCCGTCATAGGAACTACTCAGTACGCTATTTCCAAGTTGCACGACATCGGTCGCGAAGTTCTGGTGGCGGGCTTCAAATACGCACTCGCCACTGTCGCAATGCCAGATGCGGAGCAGATAGTCTTCACTGCAACTTGCCACATGGTTTGAATCGAGCAACTTTAGACGTCGGATGCCTGCGCCATGTGCTTGCCACTTTCGCGCGGCGCGCCAGCTATGGCCTTGTTCCTCCCAGCAAGTGATATCGCCCTCGATATCCCCAGTCCAAATGGCCTGCCCCACGATAAGTAGTGCTCTCAGCGGAACTTCTCCCGGTAACACGGCGAGGCACCGATGCGTAACGCTATCCCAAAGCCGCACGCTTCCATCTTCGGACGCGCTCACCCAGCATTCCAACCCCAATTGCGCTGTTTCCCATACCCAGCCTTGATGGCCTTCGAGCTTGCCGCTGGGTGTGCCTTGATCGTCCCAGAGCTTGACCAGCCCGTCGGCACCGCAGGTGATAAGCCTTCTATCCAGCAGATGCGTAACGCTCAGGACGGCGGCTTCGTGCGCAATGACCACCCTTTCGCAATGGCCCGTTGTCCAATCCCAAAAGCGGAGTGAACGGTCGCGCGATACCGAGGCCAGGCGGCGGCCTGGCAGCGCCGCCAGGCCGAGTACGGATTGACCATGGCCATGCAGCTGTCGGATGGTATTCCCTTGCGCGTCCCACAGCCGAATTTGCGCATCACGCCCGCCGCTGGCGATAAGCCCATCATCCAGAGGGGCTAACGTCCAGATATAGCCATCGTGACCGCGCTCGTGTGGCGACAATAGTGGCTCATCCGGCCTGGCATCGCGACAATAGATAAGGTCGCTGCGCATGACATGCTTGATGCCATGGCTGACTTGCTCACCCGCATGCCAGATGCTGTGCGCAAACAGGATAAGACTGCCGGCGCGAGGACGTACCCGCCCGATTTCCTTCGCTGCCTCGCCTCCAGGCGTGCCACCGGGGCCTGCCGAGTAAAACACGGTGTCGCCGCCTTGGAAGGTTGCACCGTCGGTCAGGTAGATCATGAATGTCAGGCAGGAACGGCGCAAAGGGCCTCGGTGATGTACGCCATCCTGGTGCAGCGTGAAATGCTGACCGGGTTGATAGCGACAAAAACGAAAGCGCTCGTTGACTCGATCAAAGTGCCAACTCTCCCCGTCGAGCTGCAGGTTGGCAGGCGCATGCCGACGCAGCCGTTCGGTCATCCGGTCCGCAAGCGCCAGGTCATCGACTACCTGCCGGTCGTTATTGCGGTATGAGGGCGGATAGTCCGTCGAAGCCTGGGCATAGCCCCTTGCCTCGCTCCTGGCGATCAGTTCGGCACACTCTGCACTGGAGAGGAAGTCAGCGATGACGACGCAATGTCCGGCAGAACTTGGCAGCGGGTAAGCAATGGTCTGGTTTGTCATTTGGTGACTTTAATTTGGTTGTTTAACCAATATTAATGCACCTTAACGCCACGCAGGAGGTGAATGCAAGTATTATTTGGTCATATAACCAATAATCCTGACTGCACATGCCAAGAAAACCCAATACCGAAGCCCGGCGCGCCGAGATCGTCCAGGCCCTGCAATCAGTAATGGCGACGCAGGGATACGAGAAGGCAACCATCCAGGCAATCGCCAAGGCGGCAGGGCTCGCGCCAGGGTTGCTGCACTACCATTTCAAGAGCAAGCAGGAGATCCTGGTTTCGTTGGTCACGACACTTGCCGATTTTGGCCAGCGCCGTTTCGAGCAAATCGTCGGCAGTGCCGACGACCCCATGCAGCGGTTGTCCGCATATCTGGAGGCACGCTTGGAGCTGGGAGAAGGTGCTGCGCCTGAGGTCGTCGCGGCCTGGGTGATGATAGGTGCGGAGGCCGTACGCCAAGCGGAGGTTCGAGAGGTCTACCAGCGGGCCATCGCGAATGAGCTGGATTTGCTGGCAGACTTGCTTGCCGCTTGTATGCAGCGGCAGCAGCGCGCTACGGGTAGTGCGCGCGAGTTGGCGGCCGGCTTGCTGGCCTTGATGGAGGGCGCCTTTCTGCTAGCGAGCGCAGCTGGCGCGGTAATGCCCGTGGGGTATGCCTCCCAGGCTGCGCTTCGATATGCCGTGTTGAGCATGGAAACTGCACCGCCGGGTTGAGGCCGGTTAGGACTAGATCGCCGCGAGTTTCTCAATCGTGTCAGGAAATCGTTCGACCAAGCGAATCAGCGCTGTGGCTTGTGCATTCGGTTTTGCCCGTCCCTGTTCCCAACTTTCCAGTGTACGGGGGTTAGTACGGAGGTAATGTGCAAACACTGGGCGTGAAAGGTGCAACTTGGCACTAACGCCACCATCTCTGCAGCTGTCACAGACTTTACCGACTTTGCCTCGACGGTGTGGCGGCGCAAGGAGGCCTTGCCTTGCCGTTCAGCCGCCAGCGTATCAAATCCTTCCGTCAATTCAGCAAACAGATTCCGGCTCATGTTTCGTACGATTGACGGCGGGTGGAAAACAGTCTGGCTTACAGTCAGCCAGGCAACCTCCACATACTCCAATAACTGGGTGCAGCTGTCTTTCGAAAAGTGACAAGTGAACGCATATCAGCATAAACACCATGTTTGCATTGAACGCAAACACGGTGTTTAATGCTTCTTTCGTCCCAGTCAGCAAGCACCCCCGCAATGCCCCAAGATTTCCAGCGCCTCATGCATGCAGCAACCACGCTGCACCCCAGCCGGGTGACCGGTGTGGCATCGCTCGCACGCTTGCTGAACGAGTCGCCCCAGGCGCTATCCAACTGGAAGCGGCGTGGCCTGCCCGGTGACAAGATCACCGCCATCGCCAGAACGGTCGGATGCGAGATCGATTACCTCGAGCTGGGCATAGGCAGCATGACAGCCCCGCTCAAAGCGCCGGCCGAATCCGCAAGCGTCGCGGATCCGCAACACGCCGACCCGTTCGCCGGCCTCGACCCGGCCAGCAAGGCCGCGCTGCAGGATCTGTTCGAGCAGATACGCCAAGCCAAGGCGGCGGGAAAGTCAGTCAAGGGCTTTATCGCCGGTGTCCGCGTGCTGATCGCCAGCATGGCGCAGGAGTAGTTGTGCAACATCTTGAATACATTGAGTTCTCTCCGCGCTCGGCAGCGAGCACAGGAAGGGCACGAAGTATTCCACCAATACGCCGATATCCTGATCGGCGAATAAATCTACCGCCATAGCATGTTCCCCCTATCGATATTTTTTGTATCACCCCGATCATGGCGAGGTATGCAGTAGAGGCTATCGCTTTGAGGCCTTAAATCAAGAGTGGACTGTGACAAAACGTGCAACAGCATAAAAATGGTTCGATGCTCACGCCGCCGAAAATCGCCGCCAATATCAAGCGGATACTGACTCTGTTCGAACCGGATCCGGCGCGGCAGGTCAGTGCGCTGGCCGCCATGCTGGGGGTGGACCGGACGGTGGCTTACCGCCACCTTACACGGGGACCGGCGAAGATCGAGATGCTGGGCCGCATAGCCGGCGCGCTGGGCGTTTCGGTTGCCGCGCTGTGGGATGAGGAGACCGAAGCGACCACGGTGGTGGTGGCCAAGATCGCTGTCAGCGGCGTTTCCATCGATTGCATCGCCTGGCTGGACCCGACCCTGCACACCCCGCTCAATGCGCACGAACTGCTGGCATGGGAGCACGACGGCGTCTGGCAGGTGGATCGCTTTCGCAACAGGCGCGAGCCGGGCTTCCCGCTACGCCGGGTAGAGATGCAGTGCCGGCAGATTTCGCGCGATAGTTGCCGCGTAACCATTTATTCCGATTGTGATCCGGTCTTTGCCCGTAATCTGGCCGCCGGCCTGGCCAGTCATGGCTACGATACCAAGCGGCCGCTGGAATTGACCGATTTGCTGGCGGCCAGCCAGAAGCAGGCGCCCGACATCCTGATCCTGCTGTCGCGCCACGCCGAACAATTCGCCAGACAGATCGACGAATACTTGGGGCAGGTCGTGCAAACCGTCATAATTTGCGATGACAACCCGCCACCCCATGATCCTGTGAACGGACGTTTTTTTTCAAGTAAGGATGTCGTCCGTATACTTATTTTGCTGCGGCAGATGGCATCGGGCCCTCCGCTCAAGCAGACCTCACAGGAGTACTGAAATGCAAGTGAAGACGTTCATTATCGCCGCCGTTCTGATGGTTTCGACCGCCCATGCCGTGGCGGCGGAGGACAGGTCTGCTACGAACTGCGCGCCGGCACGTGAAATGACGCTGTTTGAGAAAATACTCGAGATTGTCGATAGCATCGTAAAAGGCGTCTAAATAGTGATCGATTCCCGTTCGATAGCCGATACGCTGGCAGATATCCGGCTGGAAAAGGATGTGCAGGCCGAGGTGCATCGGTTCGCGCGAAGCCTTGGCTTCGACACCTATACACTGGGGTATATCAACCCATCGGTGAGCGAACGGGCTTTTTTTATCGACAACCATCCCGATGCAAGTTTCGACATACCCGATATCGCGACCCGCGATCCGGTACTGGCGCGGTTGAAGGGCGAACCCATTCCATTCAGCTGGGATCGATCCTTTTATGTCGATGCGAAATGTGAAGATATCTGGGAAGCCGGCAGCCATGTCGGCATCAGCGCCGGCCTGATCGCGCCCGTGCGTCCGGGCGGCGACCGCAGAATGGTGATATCGCTGGACCGCGACCAGCCGCTCGATGGCACGCGCGAGCAGATCGCCGATCAATTAGGGCGGTTGGACAAGTTCACGCGGCTGCTGTCCGGCACCGTGGTTTCCCTGTTCGATTCGCTGTCCCAACTCGAAAACTCGCTATCCAGCGCCGAGAAGGAAGTGTTGCGCTGGACCTATGCCGGCCTCTCTTCGCTCGAATTGGCACGCCGGCTGCGCCCGCACAAAGGCTATGACTTCGTGCAGCAGACCTTGAAAAGCGCTGCCATGAAGATGGGCACCACCGACCCGATGACCGCCTCCATCCTCGCCGCCCGAGCCGGCGTGTTGGGCCAGATCTAGCCGCATCGGCGTAATCGGATGTGCCCGGCCCACCGTCAGGTCGGCAAGTCCTCTCCAGGCTCCAGCACCGCCAGCAGTTTTGCCAGGTTCTCATCCAGGGCGCGTAGCGCTTCCGCTCCCAGCGGCGCCAGGATACGCCACTCGTTTTCCACATGCGCGGCAACCGCGCGATCGATCAATTCCAGGCCCTTATCCGTCAGTTGCACCAGCATGCTGCGCGCATCGTCGCTGTTCTGCACCCGCAGCACCCAGTCGCATGCCTCCAGCCGCTTCAGCCTATGGGTCATGGTGCCCGAGGTAATCATCAGCGTGGAGAACAGGGCGGTGGGGCTTAGCCGGTAGGGCGCGCCGGATCGTCTTAGCGTTGCCAGGACATCGAACTCCCAACTGGTCAATCCGAAGGCCGCGAAGGTTTCATCCAGCCTGATCTGCAGCAAGGCCGAGCAGCGCCTGGCGCGGCCGATCGGCCCCATCGGGGTGACATCCAGGTCGGGCCGCTCGCGATGCCATTGGTTCAGGATGGCATCCACCGCATCCATTGGCCGTTCTGTATTCATTCCTGCTACTCCCACTTGTCTTGAGTTCAAGATTGTATGCTAAGATGAATTACCTTGAATTGAAGATAAATCCATGACCGCCATGCAAAGCCGCAATCCTTGGCTAGATACCCTGTTTACCGCCCTGGCGCCCGTCATCTGGGGCACCACCTATATCGTCACCACCAACTTGCTGCCGCCTGATCGTCCGTTTACGGCGGCCTTGCTGCGCACCCTGCCGGCCGGCCTGTTACTGGCGCTATATTGCCGCACGCTCCCCGCGCGGCACGAATGGGGTCGTCTGATCGCACTCTCGGCGCTGAATATCGGCTTCTTCCAGGCCTTGTTGTTCGTGGCGGCCTACCGTCTGCCTGGTGGGCTGGCCGCCGTGGTGGGCGCCATCCAGCCGCTCCTGGTCATGGGCATGGCGTGGGCCATGGACAGCCGCCGCCCACCCCGGCTGGCTGCCTGGGCCGGTGTGATGGGCATCGTCGGGATGGCCGCCTTACTGCTTTCGCCCGGCTCGGCATGGGATCCCGTGGGCATCGCCGCTGCGCTGGCCGGCGCCGCCTGCATGGCCGCCGGGACCTTCCTGGCCCGGCGCTGGCAGCCGAAGGTGCCCTTGCTGGCCTTTACCGGCTGGCAGTTGCTGGCCGGTGGGCTGATGCTGGTCCCGGTCGCCTTGATCGTTGACCCGCCTTTGCCGGCCTTGAGCCTG
The DNA here is from genome assembly GCF_007431345.1 of Chitinimonas arctica. Taxonomy (NCBI): domain Bacteria; kingdom Pseudomonadati; phylum Pseudomonadota; class Betaproteobacteria; order Neisseriales; family Chitinibacteraceae; genus Chitinimonas; species Chitinimonas arctica. The sequence continues at coordinate 3,745,072 of NZ_CP041730.1, forward strand.
GTCCACGTGCTTGGCTATGCCTATCTCTCCCTGTTTGGCGCGCTGCTGGCCTATGCCTTGTGGTTTCGCGGCATCGCCAGGCTATCGCCGGTGGCGGTCTCCTCCCTGGGCCTGCTCAGCCCGTTGACGGCGGTAACCCTTGGCTGGGCGCTACTGGGACAGTCCATGACCGGCGTCTCGCTGCTGGGCCTGCTTATCGTCATCGGCAGCATCCTGGCCGTGCAAAAAGCCAGCCGCCCCGCTAGTTAATCCGCTTTCAACTCCCTTCCCACCGGAAAGCCTACACCATGCACAATCCTATCAAGTCCCTGATCGAATCGCGTGTCTCGACAAACTACTACGACAGCGACCGGCAACTATCCGACGAACAGATCGAAGAATTGGTCCAACTGGCCACCCGCGCCCCGACGGCCTACAACTTCCAGAACTGGAAATTCATCGCGGTCCGCTCGCCCGAGGCCAAGCAACGTCTCGCGGCAGCCTCTTTCGGCCAGCGCAAGGTAGTGGATGCGGCGGTCACCTTTATCATCTGCGGTACCCTGGCGGCACACGAGCAATTGCCATCGGTGCTGCTGCCCTCGGTGAGCGCCGGCATCATCACGCCATCGACCTTCGATACCTGGATCGGCATGGCCCAGCGCTCGCATATCGATAATCCGGTCTTGCAGCGCGACGAAGCCATCCGCTCCGCTTCCCTGGCGGCAATGACGCTGATCCTGGCCGCCCAGGGCATGGGCCTGGCCACCTGCGCGATGAGCGGCTTCGACGCGGAGGCATTGAAGCGGGATTTCACCCTGGCAGCCAACGACCTGCCGGTCATCATGGTGACGGTGGGCTATACGGCGGAGACCGGGAACTGGCCGCAGAAGCCGCGGCGGGCGGTGCGGGAAGTGATGGAACTGGCTTGAGCCGCAGGGTAGGGGCCGTCTATCGATAGTGCGCCAGGACGGCCTGGGCCTCATGCACCAAGGCGCGGCGCAGCGACGCCGGCGCGAGTACCTCGACCTCGGCACCCAGGCGCAGTAACTGGCGCGCCGAGTATTCGGGCGTTTCGATCGGCATCTCGGCCTCGATCCAGCCTTCACGCGCGCATGGCCGGCTACTGGCCTGGACTTGCTCGGCCGCCAACGGACTGACCGCGCGCAGGATGCGGCAGCCTTCTTCCGACAGCCTGACGGTAGCCATTTCCTTCAGCAGCCGGCGTTCGAATGCCGCGACGGCGGCGGGCCAATGCGTGGCCAACTCGAAATCGTTTGGGCGCTGGAAGTGGGTGTCCAATACCTCAAGCGAGCGGATGCTCGAAACACGATAGCTGTACGGGCGCTTACCGCCACTACTCGCAACCAGATACCAAAGGCCGCCCTTTAGTACCAGGCCCAGCGGCGCCAACTCGCGCGGGGCGTGGTTCTGCCAGCTCTCGTAATCGATGCGGATGCGGTGCTCGCGCCAGACTGCTTTCGCCAATTCGGGCAGGCAATCGGGTGCCTCGGCACGGTGGTACCAGGGCAGCGGGTCGATATGGAAGCGCCGTGCGATACGCAGGACGCCTTCGCCTGCCTCCGCCGGCAGGCTGGCCATCAGCTTGAATTGCGCCGCCGCTGCCTCGACCCCCACGCCCAGGTCATGGGCCACGGTGGCAATGCCGGCCAGCGGCAAGCTTTCGGCTTCGCCAGGCGTCAAACCGGTCAAACGGGTGCGATAGCCCTTGTGCAGGGTAATGCCGCCTTGCCGTCCACGCTCGGCATAGACCGGCACACCGCTGGCGCTGAGCGCATCCACGTCGCGGTAGATGGTCCGGACCGATACCTCGAATTCGCGCGCCAGTACCGTGGCCGACAGGCGGCCACGCCATTGCAGCAACATCAGGATGGAAAGCAGGCGGCTGGATCGCATGGCGGTGGTGTGTGAATACGGCGAATCATACCTGCCACTCCTTGTCAGGTATTGAAGCGTAGCATCTCTTCCAGTCCGATACGCCATTGCGGCGTCGGCATGCCAAGCGATGCGCGGCTATTGCGCGCGCCCCTCACTGACCGAACAAAGGGATATCCAGATGGACGAAACTCGCCGAAACCTGATCCTGGCCGCTGGCGCCGCGGCCATATTGCCTACCGCCGCGTTGGCGGCCGACGGCCCCGCGTTGGATACGGTACCGCCCTTGCCCAGGCAGCCCACCCCGGGCAAGCCCGGCGACTTCGACTTCCTGGCCGGCGAATGGAAAATCCGCCATTGGCGGCTGCCGGCCGGCGCGACCGAGTGGGACCGCTTCGAGGGAGAGGCCACCTGTTGGACGATTCTGGGTGGCGTGGGCAGTGTCGAAGAATTGCGCATCCCGGCCCGCAACTTCAGTGGCATGGGCTTGCGCCTGCTCGATGTCGAAAAGAAGCAGTGGTCCGATTTCTGGGTCAATGGCCGCAGCGGGGTGCTGGCGCCACCGGGCCTGACCGGCAGCTTCGAAAATGGCGTGGGCCTGTTCTGGGCCGAGGAAGAGGAGGCGGGCCGCAAGACCATCTCGCTGGGCATCTGGGATCGCATCACCCCCCGAGGATGCCGCTGGCGCCAGGCGGTATCGGAGGATGGCGGACGTACCTGGGCACACAACTGGGTGATGGAATGGCGGCGGGCTTGATGGGCGTCCTGTAAATTCGAAAGGGCGAAGGAGTCTTTTTGCCCTTTCAAGTTCCCATGCCGTCTTCGCTTAGCTGGCAGAGAGAGTGGCCGAAGCAGGCAACTTCGCGATCACCTTGATCTCGAACTGGTAGCCGTAGAGCCACGTCACGCCAACACCTGTCAGTGTCGGGTGCGGCGCATCGCCCCAATAGTCCGGGAATATCTTCCAGATCGGCTCGAAATTCCGGGCAGGATCAACGATGAACACCGTCACGTCGACCACATCCTCGAACGTGCAGCCGGCGGCCGACAGGATCGCATTCAGATTGTTGAACGCCAGCCTGACCTGGGCCTCCAGCTCGGGCTCGGGCGAACCATCCGGCCGGCTGCCGACCTGTCCCGAGACAAAGAGGAAGCCATTGGCGCGGACAGCGGGCGAGTAGCGATTTCGCTCATATAGCGCTTGGCGCTCGGTGGGAAAGACAACGTCACGTGCGGACATGGATCGACTCCTTGGATTTCATTGCGGCGCTGGTGAACTGCGTTGGCCGTGGATAACGCCACCGGTGTGGCGCGATAGGGAAATTCTAAGAAATCGGTCTATGCGGATAAACACGAATAACGCACAATGATTGTTTGCAAAAAGCAAACAATCATCGACATCAGGGATAGCGGATGGATCGTTTCGATGCCTTGCAGGCATTTGCCCGCGTGGTGGAGGCGGGGAGCTTTACCAAGGCAGCGCAGACGCTCCATATAAGCAAGACCACCGTGTCTCTGCTGATCCAGCAGTTGGAAGCGCGCCTGCGCGTCAAATTGCTGAATCGCACCACCCGCAAGGTCCAGGTGACAGCCGACGGTGCTATCTATTACGCGCGTGTCGTGCGCCTGCTTGCCGATCTTGAGGAGGCCGATACCAGTCTATTGCGCGCATCGGCCTCGCCCAAGGGGCGCTTGCGAGTAGATATTCCCAGCCCGTTCGCCTCGATGATTTTGGTGCCCGCATTGCCGGCCTTCCACGCGCGCTACCCCGATATCCAGCTCGACCTGGGCGTCAGCGACCGGATGGTGGATCTCATTGCCGACAATGTGGATTGTGTACTGCGTGGCGGGGAACTCACCGACTCGACGCTGGTAGCCCGTCGCGTGGGTGAACTGCGGTTTGGCGCCTATGCGGCGCCGAGCTATCTGGCGCGAGCCGGGATGCCTGTGCATCCGCGAGAGCTGGAAGACACGCACCATCGCATTGTCGGCTTCCTCCGCGCCAGCACCGGCAAGGTCGCGCCGCTCGCCATGTGGCGCGATGCCGAGCGCATCGAGGTGCGGGGCCGCTACGTCGTCGCGCTCGACGATGGCAATGCTTATCTCGCGGCCGGCTTGGCCGGGATGGGTATGCTTTGCTTGCCGCAATATATGGCCGCGGAGCGCGTGGCGAAGGGCGAATTGGTGCCGCTGTTCGACGGCTGGTGCTTCGAATCGATGCCGATGCACCTGGTATTCCCGCCTAATCGGCATGTCAGCGCGAGATTGCGGGTGTTCATCGACTGGGTGGATCAACTGATGGCGCAATATGCGCCGATTACGGACGCACGAGATACTTGAAGGTGCTATCCCCGAAACTTCGTCAGCGGCCAGTGTCAGCTTTGCCGGCCGTTTTCGCTCTGCGCCACTTGCGTGGCCGTATGCTTGGCGAGCGAAGGCTGTTCGGCATGGCCCGGCGTTTTCAGTGCGCCGAGCAAGGCGCCGGCGAACAAGACGGCAACGCCGAGCAGCAGGGTGGTTTCGAACAGGGTGTTGATTTGATCGCGTTGCATGGTGTGGCTCCCGTGAGGTTGTCTGGCTGGGCGGTGTCGACCGCTTGGTATGGATGCATCTTCGGCAATTGCTTGTCTGCTCGCGATGGCAATGGGACCAAACGTCGACTAGGTGCCGCAAAATGCGGCGGGGAGCGATGAATCACGGGGCGAGGGGATAAGTGGCTGAAAGAATGAAGCTTGTACTGCTGCCGGGTATGGATGGCACGGGCACCTTGTACGAGGGCTTCCGGGAGGCAATCGCTCCTTTCTTTGCATTGGACGTCATCCGCTATCCCTTGGACGAGATGCTCGGCTATGCAGAGCTTGCGCAATGGGTGCAGAACCAGCTGCCAAGCAATGAGCCTTTCATTCTGTTGGGCGAATCGTTTTCCGGGCCGATTGCGATTGGACTGGCGGCGCAGCGCTTGCCGGGCCTGTGTGGGGTGGTGTTGTGCTGCACCTTCGCCAAATTGCCGACTGCAATTCCATCCCCGCTTCGATGGGTGTCGAGGGCGATATCGCCAGCCTTGGCGCCGCGCTGGGCGGTCAATGTGCTGATGCTCGGACGCTACGCTTCACCTCGGCAGGCCACGCAGCTTCATCGGGCACTTTCCCTGGTGAAACCAGCCGTACTGCGGCATCGCGTACAAGCAGTGATGAGCGTGGATGCTTGCGAGACGGCAAATCACATCGCGGTGCCCGTGCTATACCTGCAAGCGACAGGCGACCGTGTGATTGCACGGGCAGCCGAGCGGCTATTGCGCGCGACCTTGCCTTCGATGTCCACCGCCAGGATCGCGGCGCCGCACCTGCTGCTGCAGTCCAATCCAGGTGATGCCGCGACCGCCATCGGTGCGTGGGCCGCCACCCACTCGATCCAATCAAACGGCTAAGCGTAAGCCAAGCGCGGGCGAGGAGCGGGTTTTGCCTGCCGGACTCTTTTCCTGTAGGCCTCCAGCGGTTTGTCGACGGCAAAATAGATAACGATGGCCAAGGCCAAGGTCATTGCCAGCGACAAAACCGTTTTGTCCAAGGAGCCCTTGTAGTAGCGTAAGACTACGGAAAAAACGAGTTGATGCCCGAGATAGACCGGGAACGCGAGCTGTCCGATAAAGGTGTCGAGCTTGCTGTTCTTTGTCAGCTTGAACAGGAAGGGCGTGCATACGCACACAAGGATATAGAAGACCCAGCACTCCCATTGGTCCAGGTCGAGGTATCGCCAGAATGGCTCGTAGGCGATGAACCCGAACAAGGCGACCGCTGCGAGCGGTTCACCCAGCTTCATCCTCGCGGCATCCTTCACCTGCTCGTGCAAGCGATAGACAAGCACCCCCATCAAGAAGAACACGAGATCGGAGGGGAAAAAGAAGTAGCGCCACGGGACAACGGCTACGCCGAAGTGGTAGAGCGTGAGACGGAGCATGCCGCTTGCCAATGCGAGCAGGGCAATAAAGCGGATCGACCGTGTAACGATAAAGGGTGCGAGGATATAGAAATAGACCTCCACGCTCAGCGACCATATCGGTCCGAGGACCAGATTCCAATTGCTGAGGTCCTTGAACGGGATAAGCTCGGCACCCAAAAAGAACACATTGCTGAATATGGCGAGCGGCGTCAGCCATGCCTTCCCCGGCGCCGAGTCGAGCAGCATAAAGGAAGGCGTGTTGCTCACGATGAAAAAGAGTAGGTATAAGGCCAAAATTACCCAGTTTGTCGGGTAAAGCCTGAGTGCTCGATTAAAATAGAACCGTTTTGTTCCGTCTTCCAGTTTTGAATATTTCTGGCAAATAACCATCGCCATGTAATAGCCGGAGAGAATGAAGAAGGCAAATACTGCATGGCCCGACCATACGAATATATTTAAGCTCTCGCGTGTCAATGTCGTTGTTGCGCCGTTCATCCCGGACGCTGTTCCAAATACACTCGTTGCATGCGCCAGAAAGACCGATAGCGCCAGAATCATTCGAAATAAACCCACGTTCCGTCCTGTATATGAGTTTCTGCCAAACGGCAGCGAACCGCCTACGGGGCATTGGGGGGGTAATGGATTCCTGGCGTCCGCGGAGATCGCCAGGGCAGCGATTTGCCGCGAGATTAAAATACCGGTCAAGCAGATGGCAGAAGCCCCCGGGCCTTCTGGAAGCCAATAGGGGTACACGTGTTCCTGTAGATGGCGAGGGCGCCCTGCTGTTCCTAGATGCGGTCCGAATATTATGTCGATGTAATGGCTATATTTCTATCGTAAAAATACTAATACTATAGGAAAAGCACTTAAATCCCTGTCGTCTGTATTTGGATGCTGGAATACATTCAGCCCGCTGCAATTCCGGAAATCCTTGGTGGTGTGCGGGACGCTTTTATCAGCAGCGATAAGCTCGCTAGCGCACAGACCGGCTGTGGGTTCCGGGCCATGGTGGATCCATCGATCCCGGCATCCCGCAATCTTGCGGGCCACGGGCTTTTAGTCAGAGGCCATCATGAACAAGTCAGGCAAGCAGAGCACATTTCTCCGCACCCATAAGCCAGCCGCCAAGCACCACGACACGACTGCCGTCCATGCGGCAAAAAACACCGCCCCCAAACCCGCAGCCCCGGTCTTTGCCGGACATGCCATGCCTAAGGACGCCATCAAGGCGCCGTTTACAGTTGTGCCACCCAAGACCGCCGAGCACGGCACGCAGACCGCTACCGGTAGCAATGACACCCCGGTCAAACAAACGCCGCCCCCGCTTCCCCCGTCAACGGAGTAGGCCGGTAAGCAGAATAATCGACGCTACCTGGTCTAGGCATGGCGATGGCGCCACGCCGGTAACCGCTGGCGGTCAAGGAGAAATAGCATGCAACTGCAATCCCGTAACTTCATCATCGCCTCCGGTGTCGCACTGACCATGGTCGCGGTTAGCGGCGCCTTTGCCGCCGATAGTGTTGTCCAGAGCCTTGCCGATGTGCGCCAGGAAAGCCAGATATGGACGACCTACGCCCTCAGCCCTCATCTGCGCGCCAATGACATTCATGTATCGGTACGAGATGGCAAGGCCACCTTGAGCGGCAAGGTCGAAGAAGGCGTCGGCAAGGACCTGGCCAAACAGATTGCCTTGGGCGTCAACGGTATCAGGGAAGTCGACAACCAGATCGAAGTGCAGGCCGATTACGTTGCCCCGGCGCCTGCCGGCACCCGTAGCTATGGCCAGGTGATCGACGACACCACCATCTCGGCTGCCGTCAAATCCAAGCTGACCTGGAGCAAGTATCTGAGCGGCCCCAGTCCCGAAGTGGATACCCAATGGGGCAAGGTTACCCTCAAAGGCACGGCGGATAACGCTACCGCGAAGGATCTGGCCGGCCGCCTGGCCCTGAATACCCGTGGCGTGCTGTCGGTGGACAATCAATTGACCATCGGCAACGGCAAAGCCTCCCTGGGCGATAGCGCCAAGCAATCGGCAACGGAAGCCGGCCGGGGGATTTCGGACAGCTGGATCACCACCAAGGTGAAATCCACTTTCCTGTATTCCAGCAATGTGGCGGGGTCGGATATTTCGGTTACCACCCGCAGCGGCATCGTCACGCTAAGTGGAAAGCTCAATAGCGGCGTGGAACGGGCCTTGGCCATCGAGCTCGCAAAAAATGTCCGCGGCGTGCGGAGTGTGCAGGCCAAGGGCCTATCGATTTGAAGCTTCGGGCAGATGGTCAAGGTATTCGCTTCGACCTGCGTCACTTTTGTAGGAGGCATCAATGAACACAATGTCGAAAGTCGCCTGGTCGGTCGCGGCCACGCTGATGACTACCCAGGCCGCTGCGCAGGCCATCTTTTTTGAGCGCGAAGGCTTTGAAGGAAGATCTTTCACCACCGCCAAGCAAGTGGACAATTTCGATCGCTATGGTTTCAACGCCAGTGCCTCGTCGGTGGCAGTCCTGAGCGATCGCTGGGAAGTATGCGAAAACGCCCGTTTCGGAGGTCAGTGCACGGTGTTACGGCCGGGACGCTATACCTCGCTGGGGGCCATGGGTTTGAGTGATCGCGTTTCATCGGTACGGCCGGTGAATAAAGATTCCCGCCTTGACGACAAGCGTTATGCCCAAGCGCCTGTACCGTTTTACGCCAACCATCGGCGCTACAAGGAGCGGCTGTATGAGGCGAATGTCACCTCGGTGCGTGCCGTGCTGGGGACGCCCGCACAACGCTGCTGGGTTGAGCGTGAGCAAGTGAGCGAGGATAACAGCCACGCCAACGTACCCGGCGCCATCGCAGGCGCCTTGATTGGCGGCGTACTGGGCCATCAGGTAGGTGGCGGGCGTGGCAAGGACCTCGCCACGGCCGGCGGCGTGGTGGCCGGGGCCGTGGTGGGCGCCAATATGGGGCGCGACAAAAATGGCCCGCCAAATTACGGCCGGGAAGTACAGCGTTGCACCACCGCTGCCAATCACGATCGGCCCGAGTACTGGGATGTCACCTACGATTTTCGGGGCCGGCAGCATCGTACCCAGATGATGTCGCCTCCGGGGGCTTCGGTGATGGTGAACAGACAGGGGGAACCGCGCGTCTGATCGTGTCTTGCCTGTCGACCATGCGGCCCGAAGGGGCCGTTTTGCATGGGTGCCGGTAGATTCATGCCGCCAGTGTCGACGCGGCTGCCGCGGCCGTGTGCGATAGCGCACGGACAGTGAGGGACAAGCTCCCCCATCCTGCGGTCAGGCGTATCGCCATGACCCTCGGCCTGTGACGATTCCGGTTTTCATGTTTGCGTATTGCCTCGCACCACAACGACAAACTTACTGAGGAATCAAATCATGACCACCATCCAATGCTGCAAGTCAGTCATTGCCATTGCCACCCTATTTGCAGCTTCCGGCACCTTTGCCGCCACCATGAGCAAGGCGGATTACGCGACCGGCAAGGATCGTATCGGCGCTGATTACAAGGTAGACAAGGCAGCCTGCGACAGCAGCAGCGGCAATGCCAAGGATATCTGCAAGGAACAGGCCAAGGGGAAGGAAAAGATTGCGCTAGCCGAATTGGAATACCAGTACTCGGGCCTGGGCGGTGATGGCAACAAATTGGCTGTTGCCAAAGCCGATGCCGCTTTTGCGATTGCCAAAGAAGTATGCGACGACAAGGCAGGCAACCCAAAGGATGTATGCCGGGCCGAAGCCAAGGCCGCGCATGTCAAGGCACTGGCCGATGCCAAGCTGGTCAACAAAGTTGGCGCAGCCACAAAGAATGCCGCGGAGGACAAGCGCGATGCGGACTACAAGGTGGTGGCGGAAAAGTGCGATAGCTTGGCAGGCGAAGCCAAATCGTCGTGTATCAGTGCCGCCAAGGTACGTTTCAACAAGAGTTGATCCGTCTTCGGGCAGCGAGGCGAGGATGGCAGCGCATCTCGATGACCTGCAAGGAAGCCAGCCGCGATGCTGGCTTTTTCGTGGCTGATACGGGCTTGCGCCTCATGCTGGATCGAGCGCAATAAGCCAGGCGGGAATCAGGCGGAGGGACGCCCTTCCGCCCTGGGTAGATGGCCGGCAAGGCCGATACGCCATTCCTCGAGACGCTCTTCGATCTGCGCCCAATTCGGCGTGGGCAGTCCGGTAAAACAAGCCTCCATGGCTTGGTAATACCGCAAGGTGTTGCGCTTGGTCGTTGCCGGATCGGTTCGCCCGATCACGCCGTTTGCCAGCCTATGACTGGACGGATAGGGGAGGCGAAGACCCGTGCCCGCCGCTTTCACATCAACGGCGGGTGGGGCATTCATCGGCGTGTGGAAGGGGTGTGTGCTCTTCATGGATCTCTCCGCGTGCGTTAGCTGGACGGCATCCGCCCAGGCCCACTGATGCTCACTGTACAACGCCAGCCTAAGCCAATGTCCGCTGCCTATCCGTACGCTCGCGAACATAGCGATGAATAAAAACGCGGGCGTGAGCCGCTTTTTTTCCATGTCTGCTTATGTACGCCATCACACCGACTCGCTCTGGGTCCGGGTGTATTTCTGTACTCACCGAGCACCCCATACGCTCCAATAAATCGGTGACGGTATTTCGCTTTGAGCAACCTTGTACAGGGGTTGAATTCATTCGGACCAGGAGGAAATGTATGGAAACCGCTCGGCAAACCAATCTGCGCCTTCGTAAAAAGTTGATCAAACTGGCGGATCTGCTGCGCATTGCGCGGCATAGTGCCGACCACGACGTCCTGACCGGCTTACCCAACCGCAGGCTGTTTTACGACCGGTTGCAGCAAGCCATGGCGATATCCGTCCGGCAGGAAAGGCAGTTGGCGGTATTGATGATCGACCTCGATGGGTTCAAGCAGATCAACGACAATCTGGGGCACGCAACCGGGGATGAGCTGCTGCAAGTCATCGCGGAGCGGCTGGATAGCTGCCTGCGGGCAAGCGACACCGCTGCCCGCTTAGGGGGTGATGAGTTCGCGGTGATGTTGCCGGAGATCAGGGATCCTCAATCCGTCGTGACCGTGATCAACAAGATCAGACAAATCCTGGACGCCCCCTATCTGCTTACCAGCAAGACGGTCGATATCGGCGCCAGCGTGGGCGTCTCGGTATATCGAGGCGAGCCCATCGTGGCCTGCGCGCTATTGGAGCTGGCAGACCATGACATGTATCGGGTCAAGCAAGCGCGGCAAAACCTGTCGGCCGAAGGTAACGGTAAGCCGTCCGCCACATCAATCAAATACCGATCCCGCGAACTCCTGCCGCGACGCCATCCTGGCCGGTATTACGCCAAATGCGTCAGCGCTACCTCGCTGCCAGCGCAACTCTCTGGACGATGCTCATAAGGAATCAGTCATGAAAACCGCGTTGAATTCGCAATATGTTTCACCGCCCCTGGGCAATAAAGACCGCATGACGGCGGAGACCATTCCGCTGGATGGGAAAACGCTCGAACACGCGTACAACATCCACCATCGCTCGAATGGTCCTTTGGGCGGTTTGTGGGCAGCCATAAGCAAATGGCTGCACCTCGGCTAGCCCTCTTTGCAACAACTATCAGGAGCAGAAAATGAGCACACTTCCCATGTTTTCCAATTCGCCCGTCAAAGCCTCGGGCGTGATCGGTACCTCGGTCGTCAATCCCAAGAACGATCGCCTGGGCGATATCAAGGAAATTGTCATCGATCCCCGTACGGCCAAAGTGGCTTATGCGGTCGTCTCATTCGGCGGCTTCCTGGGGATGGGGCAGAAATTGTTCGCCGTACCTTTCCGCGCCTTTGATTACAACGTCGCCCAAAACGAGTACGTACTCAATATGTCCAAGGAACGCCTGGAAAGCGCACCGGGATTTGATCCGGATCGTTGGCCGGCGATGTCGGACGAAAAGTGGAACCGGGACGTACACAAGTTCTATGAAAGTTCGCCGTATTGGGAATAAGGCCGGTGCGTGGCTCGCTGTTTGAGCCCCACTAAGCCGGTGAATACAAAACAGCCCTCGGTAAAAAACCGAGGGCTGTTTGCCATCACCAGCAAGCCGCCTGGCGCATCACTTCGCATACACAGTCAATTCCACCTGATGGTCCATGCGATCGTCTTGCAAGCACACCACACCCTCTGTTTGCGCTATCCCGTCCACTACCACGCATACGGTAGGGGCGTCTCTATCCTGGTTAGGCCGTAGCTGGCTGACCACGATGTGATAGCAAGTCTCGCGGTACCGGTAGCGCAACTTGAAGCCGTGCCAGCTCGCCGGTAGGCAAGGCGTGAGGTGCAGCTTGTCGCCGGCCAGCCGCAAACCCAGCAGCGATTCCATCATCAACCGGTACATCCAGCCGGCCGAGCCGGTATACCAGCTCCAGCCGCCTCGGCCGGTATGGGGCGCAACCGCATAGACATCGGCGGCCATCACGTACGGCTCTACCTTGTAGACGGCCATTTCGGCCGCTGTGCGGGCATGGCTCAGCGGGTTGATCATGGCGAGCAAGGTCCATGCGCGCTCGCGGTCATCCAGCGCCGCAAAGGCCATCGCCGCCCAGATCGCACCGTGGGTATATTGCCCGCCGTTTTCCCGCACGCCCGGTACATAACCGCGGATATAGCCGGGGTTGAGATCCGAAGTGTCGAAGGGTGGGTCCAGCAACTGGATCAATGCCTCGTCAGGGCGCACAAGGTGCTCGTAAACCGCCTGCATGGCCTGCCGGGAGCGGGTGGCATCGCCCGCACCGGACAAGACCGACCAACTTTGCGAGATCGAATCGATCCGGCATTCGGTATTGCCCGCCGAGCCTAACGCCCGGCCATCATCGAAATAGGCACGGCGATACCATTCTCCATCCCAGCCATGCTGCTCTAGCCGCTGGCGCAACCGCGCCGCTTGATGAAGACATAGCTCGGCAAAAATAGCATCGCCGCGCGCGCTGGCCAGCGGCTGGAAGTGCCTGAGCACTTCGCACAGGAAGAAACCCAGCCAGACGCTTTCGCCCCGACCCTCCAAGCCCACCAAATTCATGCCGTCGTTCCAGTCGCCCGACCCGATCAGCGGCAGGCCATGCTCGCCAAAGCGCAAGCCATGGCGGATGGCCCGCACGCAATGCTCGTACAGGCTGGCATGCTCATCGGACTGGCCGGGCAGATCGTAATAGCCGTCGTCGCCCTGGTTAACCGGACGACCTTCGAGGAAGGGTACCCATTCGTCCAGCACACCGGTATCGGCGCTGCTATCCACATAGCGGCATACCGCCAGCGGCAGCCATAGGTAATCATCCGAACAATGCGTGCGTACACCCCGGCCGGCCGGCGGATGCCACCAATGCTGCACGTCGCCCTCCCGGAACTGGCGGCTGGCGCATAGCAGCAAGTGCTGGCGTACCAATCCCGGCTCGGTGTGGGTCAGCGCCATTACATCCTGCAGTTGATCGCGAAATCCAAATGCCCCGCCCGACTGGTAATTGCCGCTGCGCGCCCAAAGCCGGCAAGCCAAGGTCTGGTAAACCAGCCAGCCGTTGGCCAATACATTGAATGCGGCATCCGGCGTGGTAACCTGGACTGCCCCAAGGGCGTGATCCCAATAGTTCCGTACGGCTTCCAGCGCCTTGCGGGCGGCCAGTGCGCCACGAAAGCGCTGCACGATCTCGCCGGCTTCCGCGCTGCCTTGCGCTACGCCCAGCCGAAAAATGATTTCGCGTTCGCTCCCCGGTGATAGATCAATTCCCACCCGGATGGCGCCGCACGGGTCCAGCCCCGCGCCTACCTTCCCGGACAAGCGGGTACGCCCCATTGCAGCAGGCTTGCGCAGCGTGCCGTTGCGGCCCAGGAACTCGGTCCGGTCACCGCTTACGCTACGGGTCGAGTCGTCCACGTCGAAGAAGGCCACCCGCTGACCGAATTCGGTGCTGTAAGGGTTACGGGCGTATAGCGCCCCGTTTTGCAGCGCGATTTCGGTGCTGATATGCATGGCTGATTTAGCGGCCAGATCGCCCAGCACCCATTCCACGTAAGCGGTGGCCGACAACCGGCGCGGCCGATCTCCGACGTTACGCACCTTCAATACCGAAAACTTGATGGCGGCATCCATGGCCACGTAGACCCACAGCTCGGTGCGGATGCCGTCCTGGGTGGTCTCGAACACGCTGTAACCAAAACCGTGCCGTACCACATAGGGCTGGCCGGCCGGCGCGGGTAAGGGAGTAGGCGACCAGACCAGTCCGGTTTCCTCGTCACGCAGGTAGAGGGCTTCGCCGCAACCATCGCTCACCGGGTCGTTTTGCCATGGGGTAAGACGGAATTCATGGGCGTTTTCGCTCCAGCTATATGCACTCCCGCTTTCGGAAATGACCGTGCCGAATAATGGATTGGCCAGTACATTGACCCATGGCGCCGGCGTGGTCTGGCCGGGCGCCAGCGTCAGCACATATTCGCGGCCATCCGGGGTAAAGCCGCCTAAGCCATTGAACAGCATCAGGTCGCGGCGCGGCGCGGACACATTCGCCGGGCTTTCGGCGCGGTAGCCGCGGCTAGGCATGAGCAGCGGCATGCGTGGCTCGGCCAGGCTGCGGTGATCCAGCTGTTCGGCCAGCGTGCCGCGGCCATCGGTAATGACGGCGCGTGCTACCGATTGCAGCAGGATGCGGTCTTCATTGGATATCTGCTCGGCCAGGCGCACAAAGATACCGCCAGGCCTGTCGATCACGCTGGCCTCGATGCCCGACGCGATCATGCCGATGATCTGATCCTGCAAACGCTGGCGGTATAAGGCGTGGTCCTCGTTCCAGATGACCAGGTCGACCGCCAGACCCTTCAGGCGCCAATAGGCATGGGCCTGCACCAGCTGGCGGACCAGGTCGATATTGGCGGCATCGCTGATCTGGAGCAGCACGATGGGTAAATCGCCCGATATGGCGTAACTCCACAGGCCGGATTGCCCGCGGTGATTGCGGAACAGTACCGTTGCATCGGCCCGCAGGCGGGCATTGGCGTACAGCACATTGCTGGCGAGCCGCGCATACAATTGCGAATCCGCCTCGCTGGCATTGAGCTGCCGTAACACCACCTGGCTATAGGTCCAGGCCAGGTCGAAGACACGGTCGGCCAGGTGCCGATCCTGGTATTTTTCGATCATGCTCACCGCCAGTTCGCGGGTATCGGCCATCCCGTTGACGATATCGATCGTGGCCGATTGATCCGGTTCCAACACCAAAACGCAGCGGATGGCCGCCACCGGATCCAGTACCGAGCCGGCGGTGCCCGACAGAGCCGTATCCAGCATGGCTTGTGGTGCGGCCGTTGTCCGCGTACGGCCAAGAAAACGCGCGCGGTCGGTCTCATACGACACCGTACCCGGCTCAACGCCATACACCACCATCAAGTGCAGCAGCCACGGCGTCGGTTCATCCACCGAGCGGGGGCGCCGGGTACAAAGGATGGCGCGCCGTTTAGGCAGCACCTCGGTCTGGACGAACAGCTTGCTGAAAGCGGGGTGCTGGGCATCGGCATCGGGCGGGGCGATGACTACCTCGGCATAGCTGGTGACATCGATCTCGCGGCGCTGGCGCGAGCGGTTGGTGATACGGACCCGGCGTAGCTCGATATCGTCCTCGGGCGAAACCACGATCTCGGTGTAGGTCTCGAAAATATCCTCGTCACCCACCAGGTCGCGGCGGCGGAACTCGGCACGGCCTTCCGAAAAAATGGCCTCGAAATGGGCTGGCCGCTTGAGCGTCGGCTGATAGCCACTGGACCAATAATCACCGCTGGCCAGCTCGCGGATATAGCAGAAACTGCCCCAGTGATCGCAAGTTGCGTCCTCGCGCCAGCGCGTAACGGCCAGGTCCCGCCAGCGGCTATAGCCGCCGCCGGCATGGCTGACCATCACGTGGTAGCGGCCATTGGAGAGCAGTTGCACTTCCGGCGAAGGGGTGTCCGGGCTGGTGAATACCCGGATCGGCATATCGGCCGTGGTGGCGGTCGGCCCCAGATCAAAGCGCCGGGCAGTGTGGGAGAACAGGCCGGTCGCTTTGGGAATGCGTTCTTGTAGCAGCAGCATGACGGCCTGGAAGGCGGGGTCCGATTCGAAACGCCGCTGCATGGGGCGCGCCAGCAGCAGGTAGGACAAGGCCAATAGGCTCATGCCCTGGTGGTGGGCCATGAAGGCCCGCACCACGGCATAGGATTGTCCGCGCCGCTGCCTCACCGGGGTGTAGTCGATGGCTTCGAATAAACCGTATTGGCCGATAAAACCCTCGGCCGCCAGGATTTGCAGATTCTGGCAGGCGGCTTCCGGCGCGACCAGCAGCGCCAGGGCCGATGCATACGGCGCAATGACCAGATCCTCGGCCAGGCCCCGCTTGAGCCCCAGGCCCGGCACCCCGAAGGCGCGGTACTGATAATCGAAATTCAGATCGACCTTGTTGTAGGCCGATTCGGATATGCCCCAGGGCACGCTGCGCTGGCGGCCGTATTCGATCTGGCGGGCTACCGCTGCTTTGCAAGTCTGATCCAGCAAGGTGTGCTCGTAAGTCGGCATCACCAATAGCGGCATCAGATACTCGAACATCGAGCCGCTCCACGATAGCAGCACGGGCTCGCCTGCCGTACTGGCCAGTAGGCGCCCAAGGGCGAACCAGCTTTCCTGTGGCAGCTGGCCTTGGGCGATCGCTACAAAACTGCATAAGCGGGCCTCGGATGCCAGCAGGTCGTAGTAGGCGGTATCGGCTCGCCGCTCGGTCACGTTGTAGCCGATGCACAATAAATGACGGGCCGGGTCGTATAAAAAGCGGTAATCCATCTGGGCAAAGCCAGCGGCTTGCAATGTCAGGGCCTGGATGGCGTCGATACGCAGTTGGGCGTGATGGCTGGCGCTGACAAGAAAAGCGCGCTGCGCGATCAGGTTTTCTTGCTGAGCGGCGGTAGTAGCGGCCTCAAGCTGTTCGGTAAAGAAAGGCTGAAGTTCGTCGGCCAGCTGTGCCAATCCGCTCAGCGTTGGAATGGCGGCCAGCCTGGGGTGGCTTGCCAGTCCTGCCATCACGGGTAGTTGCAGCCAGGGGGCCAGCAGATCCAGCTCCGCCAGCATCTCGCTGCATTGCTCGATCAGCAGCCGCGCCGCCTCATGGGCAACGCGCCCCTGTGCCTGGCTTTCGGGCGTGGCGCCGGCCTGGATCGGAAAATGGCTGGCGACGTCGGTGGCCAGCGCCTGGGCACACCCCAGCAGTTGCCGCAGATGCGCTTGTGCGACCAGCAAGGTGAGGTCCGGCGTGCTGATCGCCGTTGCCAACAATTGCCGGCACGCTGCGCTCTGTTGCAAGGCCAGGCCCGGTGCCGCATTGCTTAGCATTGCCAGGGTGTCGCCCAGGCCATCGAACCACCTTGCTGCAAGGATGGGCTCATCAACCAGGGCCAGCAGCCCTGGCCGCAAGGTCAGCAAATGGCCGGCCAGGTTGCCGCTATCCACGGTCGAGATATAAGCCGGCGGCAGCACCTGCAGCGTCTGGGTGTCGTACCAATTGTAGAAATGGCCGCGATGCCGTTCCAAACCCGCCATGGTGCGCAGGGTAAGGGCCGTGCGCTCCAGCAGTCGTCCGGCCGTGATATAGCCAAAGTCGTATGCCGTCAGGTTAGCCAGCAGGGCCAAGCCGATATTGGTGGGCGAGGTACGGTGCGCCACGGCGGCGACACGATATTCCTGGTAGTTGTCCGGCGGCAGCCAATGATCGTCAGGACCGACAAAGGTATCGAAAAATGCCCAGGTCTTACGCGCCAGCAAACGCAGGAAATCGGTCTGCTCCGGGCTTAGCACAGCTTGGCGGCGGCCCAGAGGCAGGCTGATCCACCAGGCCAGCGCGGGAGAGACCAGCCACAGCAGCAAGATGGGCGCTGCCACGGCCAAGGCCGTGGGCACATGGACAGCGAGATAAACGGTACTGGCGACGGCCAGCACAGGGCCAATCCACATGCTGCGGCAGCAGGCGAGCAGATCGTTCTTTGCCGTTTCGCGGTCTATTTCGCTGGATGGCCGCCATTCCAGCAGGCGTCTGTGTGCGATCTGCATCCGCCAGATGGTGCGGGCGATGGCACCCAGGCTGTATAAGGCTTCATAGGGCAGGCAAGCGAGTTCGAAAGTGATTTGCGCTCCCTGCCGCAGCGCACTGTCGAAGGTGGCAGCCAAGTGCTGGCGCCATAGCACCTCGTCCGACTTGCGGCCTAGCGCCAACAGGTTGGCGCAGAGGGCGGGGATCAGCAATATGCCGATGACGGTTGCGGTACCCAACCAGGCAGGCGATAAATTGGCCCAGCCCACCAGCAACAGCACGGTGAGGGCTGCCGGCGTGACGCTGCGCCTCAGGTTATCCAGCAATTTCCATTGCGACAGGCAGGACAGCGGGTTCACCAGGCGACGGCGATGCTTGCCTGTATCGGGGCCGGGTATCTGCCGCAGCAGCCAGCCGGCCAGTTGCCAATCGCCTCGCACCCAGCGATAGCGGCGGCTGACATCGGTGCGGTAATGGGCGGGGTAATCCTCGTACAGCTCGACATCGTTCAGCAGACCGGCTCGGGCGTAGCAGCCTTCCAGCAGATCATGGCTAAGGATGCTGTTTTCCGGAAAGCGCCCGCTCAAGGCTTGTTCAAAGGCATCTACGTCGTAGATGCCCTTGCCGATGAAGGAGCCCTCGCCAAACGCATCCTGGTATACATCGGAGACGGTACGGGTATAGGGATCGATTCCCGACTCGCCGCCATGCAGACGGGCATAGCGTGAGCGATTGCTGCCCGGCAGTCCGATCGCCATGCGCGGTTGCAGGATGCCATAACCCTCGGTCACCCGCCGCGCCTCGGCATCGTACAAGGGGTGGTTGAGCGGATGCGCCATGGTGCCGACCAGCTGCCGAGCCGCATCGCGCGGTAGTTGGGTGTCGGTATCGAGCGTGATGACATACTTCACCCGCGATAAGGCGCCGATCTGGCCGACCAAAAGCGAAAAGGCCGTCTTGTCGCCACTGCGCAGCAGGGTATTGAGGGCCGCCAGCTTGCCCCGCTTGCGCTCGTAACCCATCCAGACGCGTTCTTGCGGATTCCAGCGCCGCGGCCGGTGGAACAGGAAGAACAAATCGCCCTGGCGCAATCCTTCGCTTTCGGTGTATTTGACGTTCAGCGCCGTAATACGGGCTTCGGCCAGGGTAAGCAGCGCTTCATCCTCCGGGCGGGTGGCATCGTCGGCATCGGCGAAGTCGGTCAGCAGGCCAAAATGCAGGTTATCGTCGCGATTCGCCAGAAAGCGGATTTCCAGCGCCTCGACCAAGGTATCCACGTCAGCCAGGCGGCTTAACATGGTTGGCACCACGACCAGGGTGCGCGAGGGCGGTGGGATGCCGGTCGAGAAGTCCATTCGGGGCAAAGGTTGCGGCGCCAACAAGAGGGTGGTCAGCCAGTTGACCAGTGCGACGCCAAGCCGGCTGGCCGCGAGCCAGGTGCAAATACCCAGCAGCACCATCGCCCACAAGGGGAAGTGCCGCGTCGGCGTGGCTGCCCACAGGGCCGCCGTGAGCAAGGTGCTGAACAAGGCAATGCTGCCCAGGTAAAGCACCAGCGGCCAGCGGCCTATTGTCCGGCGTAGCGCCGCGCTGCGGGGCAAGCGCACGGCGGCGGCCCGCTCCAGTTCGGGCAAACCCTTGCCGATCAGGTAATAACCCACATGTGCAGCGCGATCGCTGGCCGGGGTAAGGGCATTCTGGCTGCGGCCGGCGCTGGCCAGATCGACGGCAAGGCGCGCTACCGCCCATTCGGATAATCGGCCGCGACGGGCGAGGGTTTCGGTGGCATGGCGGTAACGGTCGCGGCTGGCGAAATCCATCCCGACATACACACCGCTCGGATCCTCGCGCAGTATGCCTTCCACCACGCTCATGGTTTCGACGAACTCGCGCCAATCCATCCCGCCCAGCATCCGCAGGCTGCCTATGCTGTTGCTGGTGGAGACCTGATCGGCAGCCTGCTGCTGATTCTCCAACTGGACCAGTTGTTCGATGGTCTGGCCCGATTCGGACAGGCGCTGCTCGATCCAGGTCAAGGGCAGCGCCAAGGCAGGGCCGCGGCCCTGTAGCCGGCGCGCCAGCTCAGCCACGAAAGCGCTGACCATGGCAGGGTTGGAGCGCGCCATGTCGGCGATCACCAGGATCAAACTCTTTGGATCCTGTTCGGCGGTCGCCATCATCTGGTCTGCCCAGCTATCGGCCAGGTTGCGTTCGGCACGCCCGCTGGCAATCCGTACCCCAACCCGGCGCAGATTTTCGATTACCGCCAGCCGCAACATGATGGGGATGGCCCACAGCTCGCCAAGCTGCAGCGTGGTAACGGTCTGGTAAGCCGCCACAAAGCTGCCAAGGCTTTCTGCATCCATCCGGCCGTCGCCATGCGAGATGATCGCCAGGGCGATGTCGTAAACCCTGGGCAGGCCGGCCGATGGCCCACCGGCCAAGCGTGGCAGCTCCCTGCTATAGCCTTTGGGCAGATGGCGTTTGGCAGTGCGGATCTGCTCTTCGATCAGATAGAAATTGTCGAGCAACCAACCACCGGCCGGGGAGATGCGGCGCTTGGAAGCGACCGCGGCTGTCAGCAGGGTACATACATCGATCAGGGTGGTTTCGTTGGCTGCCAACCGCGCCAATAACCTGTCCGGCGCGCCCCCGGGTGCCAGCAGATGCGATGCGGCGAGCGCCTTGCCATGCTGTGCCATCTGGTCGGCGCTGAATAGCTCGGAACGCAGTGGCGGTTCTTCGTCGGGCGATTGTGGTAACGCGCGGGCGCCGAGCAATGTTCGCCATGGGAGCAGAAATCTGGCGAGCTTGGAGTCTGCGATCAATTGGGCTGCCCCTTTCCGGGAGGTGGATTCACACGTGCAAAGCGGCACCCCTGGGGATGCCGATAGCGCGCACATGCTTTGGCGGGGGCTAAGCAGCGTGTCTTACGCTGCTCACGCAGTCTGTTCGCTGTCGCACATAGCGTGCGAAGGCCGGGGCGCTAGATGGCCAGCCGGTTCGGCAGCAGGCGGTCGTACTCTTTTTTAACCACCGCGTAGCACTCGCAGCTGCGCGCTTCCAGACCTTCCCGATCCAGTACCGAGATATGGCCACGTGCGTAGCGGATCAGCCCCGCATTCTGCAGCTTGAGTGCCGCTTCGGTGACGCCCTCCCGCCGTACCCCCAGCATGTTGGCGATCAGTTCCTGGGTCATCACCAATTCGTCTCCATGCAGGCGATCCAGGCTAAGCAGCAACCAGCGGCATAGTTGCTGGTCGAGCGTGTGATGCCGGTTACAGACCGCGGTTTGCGACATCTGGGTAATCAGCGCCTGGGTATAGCGCAGCAAAAGATGCAATACGGGGCCGGCCCGGTCGAACTCTTCCTTCATTTTTCGGGCCCGTAGCCGAAACCCCCAGCCTGCGCTTTGCACCACCGCCCGGCTGGGGGTGGATTCCCCGCCCATGAAGAGCGAGACCCCCACCAGTCCCTCGTTGCCGACCACGGCGATTTCCGCCGGCGCGCCGTTTTCCATCACGTACAGCAAAGAGACGATAGCGGTGGTGGGAAAGTACACATGGCTCATCTTGCTACCAGACTCATACAGAACATGGCCTAGCGGTAATTCGACTGCTTCCAGCTGTGGCAGCCAGCGCAGCCACTCGGCTTCGGGTAAAGCCGCCAGCAGGTGGTTATCCCTGGGGTTGGTCGGGTCGATCATGGTGAACCTCCTGGGCCGATATGCGCTGGGCGACCATCTGACGGCGGTCTTGCCCTTGCGGCTGACTATACGCAGTCCCGGAGGTTTTTTATGTACGGTACCGCACCTATTCATTGCTGTCGGTAAGGTCAGGTCATGCGCAATATTCGCCCTGGCCGGGCGATGCGCACGGGATGCCGCCCTTGCCGGCACTTGGTGCGGTAACGCCCAGACGGGCGGTCGCCTTCGGGTCACGCTTCAATGGCTTGTTTGGGGAATTTCCCCTTGAAACGAGTTCGCCATTGGGGTGGCACGCAAGCTTGCCAAGCGCGGCTTGTCGGGTCTTCCCCACACTGGAAGAACCGCTATGCAATCCAACATCGAACGCAATCAACCCAGTCCGGCTGGCAACCGTCTGCTTATTGCCCTGCCAATCAAGGATCGCGAGCATTGCCTGGCCGCTTGCGTGCCGGTCGAACTCCGCTTTGCCGATATCCTGGCCGAACCGGGCGAGCGTATCCGTTATGCCTATTTTCCTACTGGGAGCTTTATTTCCTTACTGGCGACGGTCGATAGCCGTGCCAATCTGGAAGTGGGCTTGATCGGCAACGAAGGCATGCTGGGTATTTCTCTATTGCTGGGCGTGGAGATCGAACCCTTGCATGCAATGGTCCAGGGAGAAGGCATCGCTCTCCGTATGGATACCGCATCGTTCCATCGCGAACTCAAGCGCAGCCCGGCGCTGCACGGTGCGCTGAAACGCTATCTCTATGTGGTAATGGGCCAATTGGCCCAAACGGCGGCGTGTACCCGCTTCCACCTCGTGGAGGCACGGCTCGCCCGCTGGCTGTTGATGACCCAGGACCGGGCACACTCAAATGAATTTCATGTCACCCAGGCATTCCTGGCCTACATGCTGGGCGTGCGCCGCGTTGGCGTTACAAACGCCGCTACCGCGCTGCAGAACCACCAGCTCATCAGCTATCGGCGAGGAAATATCACCATTCTGGATAGGGGCGGACTGGAAGCCGCTGCCTGCGCTTGCTACCAGGCGGACAGGGCAGCTTACGAAAGCGTGATGGAGTGAGGCGATGCTGCGATCTTCATCGGTGAGTGGGCCGCCACCCACTCGATGAAAGCGAATGTCTAAGCGTAAGCCAAACGCGGGCGAGGAGCGGGTTTCGCCTGCCAGGCTCTCTTCCTGTAGGCCTCCAGCGGCTTGTCGATGGCAAAATAGATAACGATGGACAAGGCCAAGGTCATTGCCAGCGAAAAAACCGCTTTGTCCAAAGGGCCTTCGTAGTAGCGTAGGACCACAGAAAAAACGAGTTGATGTCCGAGATAGAGCGGGAACGCAAGCTGTCCGATAAAGGTGTCGAGCTTGCTGTTCTTTGTCAGATTGAACAGGAAAGGCGTGCATACGCACACAAGGATAAAGAAGACCCAGCACTGCCATTGGTCGAGATCGGGGTATATCCAGAATGGCTCGTAGGCGATGAACCCGAACAAGGCGGCCGCTGCGAGTGGTTCACCCAGCTTCATCCACGCGGCATCCTTCACCTGCTCGTGCAAGCGATAAGCGATCACCCCCATCAAGAAGAAGACGAGATCGGAGGGGAAAAAGAAGTAGCGCCACGGGACAACGGCTACGCCGAAATGGTAGAGCGTGAGGCGGAGAATACCGCTTGCCAATGCGAGCAGGGCAATAAAGCGGATCGATCGTGTAACGATAAAGGGTGCGAGGATATAGAAATAAACCTCCACGCTCAGCGACCATATCGGTCCGAGGACCAGATCCCAATTACTGGGGTCCTTGAACGGGATAAGCTCGGCACCCAGAAAAAACACATTGCTGAATATGGCGAAGGGCGTTAGCCATTCCTTTCCTGGCGCAGAGTCGAGCAGCATGAAAGAGGGTGTGCCGCTGGCAATGAAATAGAACACATATAAGGCCAGGATCACCCAGCTTGTCGGGTATAGTCTGAGAGCTCGATTAAAATAGAACCGTTTTGTTCCGTCTTCCAGCTTTGAATATTTCTGGCAAATAACCATCGCCATGTAATAGCCGGAGAGAATGAAGAAGGCAAATACTGCATGGCCCGACCATACGAATATATTTAAGCTTTCGCGTGTCATGGTCGTTGCTGCACCGTTCATCCCGGTCGCCGTTCCAAACACACTCGTTGCATGCGCCAGCAGTACCGATAGCGCCAGAATCATTCGAAATAAACCCACGTTCCATCCTGTATATTATTTTCTGCCAGATTCAAATGCCGGTCAAGTTGGGGGGCAGAAACCTTTGGCCGTCTAAAAACCGGGAGGAATACGTGTGTTCCTGAGCGTGGCAAGCGCACCGATGTCCATTCCGGCCCGGCGCGACTATACAGCATTATGCTAATGTAATATTTATATTCCAGTCATGAGGCACCCCGCTCGTATCGGAAGGCGCTGGCATTGGCGGAATGCGAACCTGGCATGGAATGCGACGCCGGTGCGACGAGGCGAGTACCGCTTCACGTCGGGCGGCTTCCTGCATGGGCCGGCAGCTACAGGCAACTATTCTCCCGCACGAACTTGTGCTATCGGCTTGGCAAACCTAGCTTTAATCGCAGTAGGGATAAGGAAAAAAGCCATGCTGGCAGGTGACTCGGAGTGATGGAAGCTGATCCATTAAATCCAGGGGATGCATCATGCGTTTGACCGTTGCTACGCTTGCGTAGTATTTGAAGGTGGCCGTGGGTCGGGGGTATTCCGACCCACGGCCACATTGTTTTGTTAGGGCCTGAACTTACCGGTGCGCGTCGGTCAGTAGCCTGGATAGATCCTGGAGCGGGACGGTCTTGTCCAAATACCCTCAACAAGCCCGGGTACATCGGCTGTCCGGTACATTTTCGAAAGCGCTTAAGGGGAGCATCCTGATACTGGGAGTAGGGTAGCTTACTTGTGTGTTCACCTTGTGCGGCTGGAGATGCATCGGTTCGGACGAACCAAACGGCCCGCAGCAGCTAGGGTCCGAGTGGGTTACCCATCATGGAATGGCCAAATGGCGGGGCAGGAAAAGGGGAGGCTCAAGCCCCCATTTTCTTTCGCGGCGGGGCGTATGCACCTTCTGTTAAAAACCTAACAGTTGGGTTAATATGAAAGTCTGTAGCCACAAGGGCCTCGTAATAGCGGTTCTTACCCGGAACGAGCACTGTCCACCGCATGTGCATGTCGGAACGGACAAGTGGGATGCTCGCTTCCTGTTCAGCTTCTGGCACAACGGGGTGAAGTTATGGGATGTAACCCCAGCACAAAATGAACCGACTGCTACTTCGCTCGAAGACTTGCGCCTGGTGCTCAAGCAGGCGGGAAATCTGCGCAGGGCACGCGAACTATGGTGGAGCAGCCGCCAGACGCTTTGCTTGGAAAACTTGCAATGGGACATGGCCGCCGGCGAGGTGGTTAGTCCCAAGGATTGCCGGCAGGGTGCGCTCGTGATCCAGTCGAGCCGCTTCGATACGCATGGCTATAAGACGGTGTTGTACCTGACCGGGCAGCCCAGCCCTCTGGAGATCGAGTTATGAAATCGGTGAAAGCACAGGAACGCTTTGACGAGCCGGTGACTGACAAAGGATTGGCCCAGGCTATCGAGAGAGGCCGCAAACGGCGCGTTCCGGGCTTACATGCGACGGCAGTGCAATACCTTCCGGCTCAGCAGTCTCTGCTAATCGGCTTTGTCGATCAGAGCGCAGTGGCGCTGCCGGTGAAGAACTATCCCGAATTAGCCGGGCTGAGTGCAGGCGAGCTTGAACAACTGGTCATTGGTTTCGGCGGGAGCGCGGTATGCCTAGAGGAGCGTGATCTGCATATGTCGATTGCGGGTCTGGTGTCGGCTAGCAAGCCGATGATGGAACTTGCTGCCTCGGTAATCGCAGCACGCAATGGCAGCCGCAGCAGTGAAGCGAAGGCGCAGGCGGCTCGTGAGAACGGTCTGAAGGGCGGGAGGCCTCGCAAGCTGGTAGTGGGATAGTCGCCAATGGATGCAGAGAGTTGCCCACCGATATGAAAATATCCCTTCAAAAGATTGCCAGTTTGTTTGGCGCAATTAAATCCAACGAGGTTCCGCCGGAGGCCGATCCACCGGCCACGGCCATGGAAAGCTGCGATGCCACGCTTGCTGCCGGTGACATCATCATTCAGCAGAAAGACCATAAAGGTTGGTGCGCCATAAAGATCCTGGCCATCGACGAGTTCGAAGGCCATTCTCCGACGGCGCATTGTCTGACTTACGAATACACGGCCCACGAGCCGACTCTTGCTACGCTCCCAAGCGTCGCCATCAAGGGCTGGCACGCCCCTGTCGCCGCAAATTCATTCGCCCATGGATGGAAGCGAATCGGTAAGCAATTGCCCAGCCAGGATGAGTACGTTGGCTTTGTTGAATATCTCAAACTCACTGATTTTCCACGCTATCTCGAATTCACGAAGCAGGAGGCGACGGAGTTGGTAAGCCGGGCCAACACGCATTACCGGGCCGGTTGCGCGTTACATGACCAGGGTAAGCGCATTGAAGCAATACAGGAATATGAGCAGGCTATCGAGATCTTCCCGCTCTTTTTTGAGGCCATCGACAATCGTGCTTTCGCATTCATGGAGTTGAGCCTCTACGATCGCGCACTGCCTTGTTTCCAGCAGTCGTTGCGCGTGAACCCGAATGGCGTGGCTGCATTTTTCTCGCAGGGAGAGTGTCTAATGCGTTTGGGGCGGTTGGATGAGGCAGAGCGGATCTTTGCCGCTGGCGTCGATCGTTTTCCAGACCATCTCGAAAACTTCCAGCGCTTTTTGGGTGCTGTCCAGGCGCTAAGCAAGAAGCAGTAGGCGGGTGCGATGCAGCAAGCGCTGAAGTGAGCAGCACCCAATTTCCTGCGGCCAGGATGACTTGCAGGCGGTATGCTTGCCGCCAGTATTTAACCGCAGCATTTTTGCCATGGACCTTCTCTTTCTCGGAACCTCTTCAGGGGTTCCCACCAAGCAGCGCAACGTCACCGGCCTCGCCGTGCTCGAAGAGTCAGGCAGTGCGTGGTATCTCGTCGATTGCGGCGAGGCCACCCAGCATCAGCTCTTGCATACGTCGCTATCGGTAAACGATCTGGTTGCCATCTTTATCACCCACGTGCATGGCGAC
Organism: Chitinimonas arctica; assembly: GCF_007431345.1. Taxonomy (NCBI): domain Bacteria; kingdom Pseudomonadati; phylum Pseudomonadota; class Betaproteobacteria; order Neisseriales; family Chitinibacteraceae; genus Chitinimonas; species Chitinimonas arctica. Next base: position 3,771,798 of record NZ_CP041730.1, read on the forward strand.
CATAGCTATGGCTTGCCGGGCCTGCTGGCCAGCGCTGCCATGCTGGGCCGGAAGCGCCCGCTCACCCTTGTCGCTCCTGCCGCCCTGGAAGGCTGGATCGCAGCCACGAGGGCTTTCAGCGAGCTCTATCTGCCTTACGAGTTGAATTTCGTCGCCGTCGAGACATGCGCCGCCTGGTCGGGCAACAAGCTCCAGGTGGAGGCGGTGCCGCTCTCGCATCGTGTGCCTTCCTATGCCTACGTGTTCACGGAAACCAATCAGGCGCCAAGCCTGGACACCGATCGCCTGGCTGCCTTGGGCGTACCGGCCGGCCCACTGTGGGGGCAGCTCAGGAAGGGCCTGGATGTTGTGTTTGGCGGGCAGACACTCAAAAGCGCAGATTTCCTCCACCATCCGCATGCGCCCAGGCGCATCGTCGTAGGCGGCGACAACGATACGCCGAGCCTGCTGGCGACCGCCTGCAATAGGGCGCAAGTACTGGTGCACGAAGCCACCTATACCGAAGAGGTGGGCAGCAAGGCCGGCGATGTAGGCCATAGCACGGCTGCCGCCGTCGCCGCCTTCGCGCAGTCGGCCGAATTGCCCAATTTGGTACTCACGCACTTCAGCGCGCGCTATCAGTCCGACACCACGCGCTCTCCCTCCATTGGCGACATCCGCGCCGAAGCTGCCGCCCATTACCGCGGCAAGCTGCTGCTGGCCGAGGATTTCGCACGGTACCGGCTGGATAGGGCAGGGGAGTTGAAGCGGGTGGAGTCCTAGCGCCGCAAACACCCCACCAAAGGTCAAAGGCAGGATGGCCAGGCCATCCGCTGGATTGACGTGTTAGACGCGTACTCTGCTGCGCCCTTTTGCGGTGTATGGAAGCGCAAACAGGTACAGGCCGGAAAACAACAGAAGAAAGAGCGGCGGCAACGGTGAGTAGGTCAGCCACGACGGAGGCTCGCCGGATACCGCCCTGTACGCGAAATTAGCGATGACGGTGAGCGTGAAAGCCATGGAAAGCCAGCGGTGGCTTTGCCGAATCCAAAGGCTCCAGTTCATTTCGCGCTCTGCGACGATGAGTTGGGCTTGGCTTCAACCATCTTCCATCCGTTACCGGACGGATCACGAAAGCCCGCGTCCACCGCACCGTACCGTTCTACAGGCTCCTGTGTGAACTCCACGCCATTCCGCTTCAGCCGTTCGTAGGCGGCACGGCAGTCATCCACCACGAGCACCAACGGTGGCATGGCACCCTTGGCCACGACTTCACACAGGGTCTGCGCCGTCGCTGCGTCATGTACCGGCGGGCCCGGCTTGAACAAGCCAAGCTGGAACGATGGCTGTTCCAGGCACTGTACCGTGAGCCAGCGGTAATCACCGTTGCGAATATCCGTGTGGACACCGAAACCGAGTTTTCCGACGTAGAACGCAAGCGCCTCGTCCTGGTCCCGCACGTACAGACCGACCACATTCACACCTTGAGTCATATAGCCTCCGTTGATTGAGGCTCGATTCTCTCAACTGTCTCCATTCGTCGCTTCTCCGAAACTGCGATCTTGAGGTCTGGCCGGTTGGTGGCGCGCACGATGCACTCCGGTACGTGCGCTCTTTCGTGCGACACGGACTGTTCACGTGTACGAAGATTTCCCGGGGCTTCGCCAGTGATGTCGCGAAAAATGCGCCCAAAGGTGCCAAGGCTCTTCCAGCCGGTCTGGAACGCGATCTCCGTAATGGGTAGATCGGTGTCGCGAAGTAGCGCAACGGCGCGCTCGATACGGCGTGTGAGCAGGTAGCGGTGCGGAGGGATGCCGAAAGCGTCCTTGAACGAGCGCGCAAAGTGCGCCTCCGAAACAGCGCTCACTTGCGCCAGTCGGGGAATCGGCCATTCCTCATGGGGTGCGCCATCCATCCGATCTTTCGCACGCAACAACCGTCGCAATAGTTCTGGGCTCTGGCTCATACTTCCTCGCGCCTAAGGAAAAAAAGGGACTTCCTCGTCCCGGATGAGCGGAGAAGCCGCAAGGGCACCGAGGCGCCACGATGGCGTTTCCACGCTGCATCGAGATCATCGAAAGGGGAGGTCCATGGCTATTATCACTAGCGGAATCGACCTCGCCAAGAATGTCTTTGCTGTTCATGGGGTCGTTGAAACAGCTCAGTTTGATTACATCCGGCTTTACGATCATCATCGCCGCCATTCTGCCTTAGGGCATCTGACCCCAACGGCATTCGAGCAGCGCCAACCAGCGCTTGAGCCGGTGTTGCAGTAGGCCGGGTCAGACCATCATTTTGAGCGCAATTCTGGAGTTCTCCCATGGAAATCAAGGTCAATTTTCTCGACAAGCTTCGTCTTGAAGCCAAGTTCGATGACTTTACGGTCGTGGCCGATCAGCCTATCCGCTACAAGGGCGATGGCTCGGCGCCGGGCCCATTCGATTACTTTCTGGCCTCATCGGCTTTGTGTGCGGCCTATTTCGTGAAGCTGTACTGCGACACCCGCAGTATTCCTACCGAAAATATCCGCCTGTCGCAGAACAATATTGTTGATCCTGAGAACCGTTACCAGCAGATTTTCAAGATCCAGGTCGAGTTGCCGGCGGATATCTCCGCCAAGGACCGCGAAGGTATCTTGCGTTCCATCGACCGTTGCACGGTGAAGAAAGTGGTGCAAGCCGGGCCCGAGTTCGTGATCGAAGAGGTGGACAACCTGGATGCCGATGCCCAGGCCTTGCTGACACTGAACCCGGACGCCGATGCGCGCACCTATATCGCGGGCAAGGATCTGCCACTGGAGCAGACCATCGCCAATATGTCGGGGATCTTGGCGGGCCTGGGCATCAAGATTGAAATCGCTTCGTGGCGAAATATCGTTCCCAATGTGTGGTCGCTGCATATTCGCGATGCGCACTCGCCCATGTGTTTTACCAATGGCAAGGGGTCGACCAAGGAAAGTGCCTTGGCGTCGGCGTTGGGCGAGTATATCGAGCGGATCAGCAACAACCACTTCTATGCCGGTGCGTACTGGGGCGAAGATATCGCCAACGCGGCGTTTGTCCATTACCCCACCGAGCGTTGGTTCAAGCCTGGCCCCAAGGATGCACTGCCGGCCGAAATTCTCGACGAATACTGCCGGGAGATTTACAACCCCGATGGCGAGCTGCTGGGCTCGCATCTGTACGACACCAACTCCGGCAACGTGGAGCGCGGTATCTGTTCGCTGCCGTATGTGCGCCAGTCGGACGGCGAGGTGGTGTACTTCCCGTCAAACCTGATCGAGAACCTGTTCGTCAGCAATGGCATGAGCGCCGGCAACACACTGGCCGAAGCGCAGGTGCAATGCCTGTCGGAAATCTTCGAGCGGGCAGTCAAGCGCGAAATTCTGGAAGGTGAAATCGCCCTGCCTGATGTGCCGCAGGAAGTCCTGGCGAAATACCCCGGCATCCTGGCCGGCATCCAGGGCCTGGAGGAGCAGGGCTTTCCCGTGCTGGTGAAGGATGCATCGCTGGGCGGGGTATACCCCTTGATGTGCGTCACCTTGATGAACCCACGCACGGGCGGTGTGTTTGCCTCGTTCGGTGCGCACCCAAGCTTTGAGGTGGCGCTGGAACGCAGTCTCACGGAACTGCTGCAGGGCCGCAGTTTTGAAGGCCTGAACGATCTACCTCGGCCCACCTTCGAAAGCAACGCGGTGACTGAGCCGAATAACTTCGTCGAACACTTCATCGATTCCAGCGGCATCGTTTCGTGGCGCTTTTTCAGTGCCAAAGCGGATTTCGATTTCGTGGAGTGGGATTTTTCCGGCCAGGGTGAAAACTCCAATGCCGAAGAAGCGGCGACCTTGTTCGGCATTCTCCAAGACTTGGGCAAAGAGTCCTACATGGCGGTGTATGAACAGTTGGGCGCCATCGCTTGCCGCATTCTGGTGCCGGGCTATTCGGAGGTCTATCCGGTAGAGGACCTGGTTTGGGATAACACCAACAAGGCGCTGTTGTTTCGCGCCGATATCCTGAACCTGCATCGTCTGGACGATGCCAGCCTGGCAGCATTGCTGGATCGCCTGGAGAACAATGAGCTCGACGAATATGCCGATATCGCCACCTTGATCGGCATCGAATTCGACGAGAACACCGACTGGGGGCAGCTCACGGTTCTGGAGTTGAAGCTGCTGATCAATCTCGCCCTGCAGCAGTTCGAGGTGGCGCAAGAGCTGGTGGGTGCGTTCCTGCAGTACAACGACAACACGGTCGAGCGCGGATTGTTTTACCAAGCCCTGAACGTGGTGTTGGAGGTGCTGCTGGACGACGAGCTGGAACTGGACGATTACGTGGTCAATTTCCGCCGGATGTTTGGCAACCCACGGATGGACGCGGCACTCGGATCGGTGGATGGTAGCGTGCGCTTCTTCGGCTTGACGCCGACGAGCATGAAGCTGGAGGGGCTGGAGCGGCACGAGCGCCTGATCGACAGCTACAAGAAACTGCACGTTGCGCGGGGCAGGGGGGCGGCTTTATCCGGCTAGCTGTCAGGATCGACGCGATTGGGCTTGCATCAGGGAGGCTGCCTTGGCATATGCCTTGCATATGTCTGTGGGCGGCGTATCATTGCGGATGTCACGCATGTGCTTTAGCGAGGTTCAAATGCAAACGGTCTCCATCTTCATAAACGGTAAGAACCAGGCGGTACGCCTGCCAAAGAACATGGAATTCGAAGGCGTTAAAGAGCTGGAGATTGTCAAAACAGGCGACACCATCACCCTTCGACCGGTCCGACCCAGCTGGGAATCCTTTGCCACCTTGCCGAAGGCTGATGAGGATTTCTTACAGGAACGTACCCCGGTGGTCAGTGACGAAGGCAGGTTCGGGCTGTGATGACGTTCATGCTCGATACCTGTATTTGTTCCTACATCATGCGTGAGCGACCTGAATCGGTCTTGCAGCGTTTGGCTAACGAAGTGAGTCGCCAAAACCGGATCGTGATTTCGGCCATCACCTATGCCGAAATGCGTTTTGGGCAAATCGGCAAGAAGGTCTCCCCAAAGCATGCCGAGCTGGTCGATGAATTTGTACGACGTATCGACGGCATCCTTCCCTGGGATCAACAGGCCGTGGATGCCACGGTAGTCGTCAAACAGCAGCTTGCGGCGGTAGGCACGCCGATAGGGGAGAACGATACCGCTATTGCTGGGCATGCTATTGCCAGCGATTGCGTCCTGGTAACGAACAATTTTCGTGAATTCAACCGTGTGCAAGGGTTGACAGTCGAAAACTGGGTTCACTAGGCGGAAACCGAGAGGTCCTCCGCCTGGCTTGCCGTGGTAGAGATCACGTCACTCTTCGCCGGTGCCGGCAGCTTGGCTCGTGCGATGAAGGTGGGGTCCAGAAAGTAGAGAATCTGCTTGCCGTAGATAGGCGTCTGCCCTGCCATGAAGATCAGCATGTCCCCCGCCTCGACGACGTTGCCCTTGGCGTCTTTCTTGGCGGCGGGCAAGCGCATGACTTCGTCGGGCGTCAGCAGCGGGCGCTGGGTTTCCTGCGTAGAGGACGACACGTTCGATAGCGAGCCGTACTTGCTGCCGGAATAGGAATGCGATTGCTTGACGATCGTGGCGGTGCCCGCCATTTTCGACAGTAATTCAGCGGTTTCGATCTTGTTGGGCGCATACGCGATGCGTACGTGGCAGTTGGAAAAAATGCTTTCATCCTTGCCGTAAGCGGTCCATAGCTGGGAAATATCCTGGATGATCAGGTAAGCCTTTATGCCATAGCCTGCGATGAACGCCAGCGACTCCTCGAATACGTCCAGTTTGCCCAGGCTGGGAAACTCGTCGAGCAGCAGCAGCAGGCGGTGTTTGTAGCTGGCTACGCTACGGCCGTCCTTGAACTCCATTTTTTCCGTCAACGAGCGCACGATCTGGTTGATGATCAGGCGGATCAACGGCCGCAGGCGATCCTTGTCGGACGGCGGCACCACCAGGTAGAGCGAAACGGGCTTGTCGTCGTTCATCAGGTCCGAGATGCGGAAATCGCTGCGGGAAGTATTGCGTACGACGATGGGATCGCGGTAAAGCGTCAGCAGGGAGACCGCCGTGGAAAGCACGCCGGACATTTCCTCTTCCGCCTTGTTCATCATGTCGCGCACGGTGGATGCCACCACCGGGTGGACGTAGCTTGGCTCGCCGTGCTCGTCTTTCCAGCCACGGACGCCCTCCATATCATGGTCGGTATTGAGCATGTACGTCAGCGTATCGGACACGCTGCGGTCGGGATTGCACAGCAACTCAACGATACCGCTCAGCGTTTTGTTCTGTCCCGAGTACAGCACGTGCAGCGCTACGCCGACCAGCAATGCCCAGCTGGTTTTTTGCCAATGGTCCTGCAAGCCTTTGCCGTCCGGGTCGGCCACCATGGTCATGATGTTCTGTACGTCGGCGACCTCCCGATCGGTGCCCAGGCGTACCTCGGCAAGCGGGTTGAAATGGGCGCTCGACCCATCCATGGCGGTCGGTTCGAATTTCAGCACACGGTTGCCCGCCTCCTGCTGGCGCCAACCGGCAGTGAGCGCCCAGTTCTCGCCTTTGATGTCGTAGATCAACGCGCTGTGCTCCCACGACAGCAACGTCGGCAGCACCAGTCCCACCCCTTTGCCGGATCGCGTCGGCGCAAACGCCATGATGTGTTCGGGGCCATCGTGCCGCAAGTAATGGATGGTCCCTTGCTTGGGCTCCTTCCAGGCGCCGATGTAGACGCCTGCGCCAACACCGACCAAGCCTGTGCGCTTGACTTCATCCTGCGTTGCCCAATGTGCCGATCCATGCAGGTGCTCGCCGGACCTTTCCTGTAGCGCATTGGCCTTTTGCGTGCGGTAGGCGATGAAAACGGCGATGGCGGCGCAACCAAGGACGAACGCGAACGCCGCCACCATAAAGCCGTGCTGTACGGTGTCGTTGTCGAAGTGCCGCCACATCAGCCACCACTGCAGGCCATCGGTCGGCGTAAACAGCTTGAAGCTGCCCAAGGCGATGATTGGTTCACCCAAGGCAGCCTGATAGCCGAACGTGTAGGCGAGATATTGGGTACACGCCATCATCAGCAGTAGGGCCAGGAATACACCGCCGCCCACGTTGCGCCACAAAATGGCGCTGGGGCTATGCTGATTGGTGGGTACGGTGTAAAGCGGGGTCGAGACGGGTTGCTGCGAGTCCATATGGGTATTCCGGTGCGGACGAAGGAAGAAGTGCCTCAGCGGCGGCGAAAGGATTGCATGCTGGCGTGGGTTGTAGCACCTGTGACTTGGTCGCCCTGGCTGGCGCCGGGCGTCAGGCTACACGATAGCGTTCGATTGATGAAAGCCCTGCCGGCGCACTCGATCGTACGCCGGCGCGCTTCTGCCTACCCGCGCTTGACGGCCTTGGATTGTTTGAGCGTCGGGACTTGGTCCTTTTCTTCTTTGGTACGCATGCGCCCATCCCTTAAGTCTTGGCTATATGGATAGACTACATGTCCGTGGCCGTTCTTTTCGGTCACTTTGGGAGACGAGCCGAAATCGCGAATGGGTGCGTAAGCTTTATCCACCCTGGATTGAGCGGGGTCGTAAGAGCAGATGACTACGCCTTCGTCATACCGAACCTCGTCCACCTTGAATAGCTTTCCTCCAGTGTGTTTCGGAATGGTCACGTCGCCTTGCTTGACCACGGCAGGTTCGATGGCCTGCCCCAGCTTCTTGTCCAACTGTTCCATGGCGCCGCGCCAGATATCGTTGCTGCCAGTCATGGTTTGCAAGGCGCGCTGGTAGAGTGCGGTATTGGAGTCGCGGGCGTGCCCCTTGTCGAATTCCGCCAGCAATTCATTGCCTACGCCGCCGATGTCGCGGCGTGCGGCCGGGTAGAGCGCCTCGAACATGGAGTGGTACTGGTTTTCGACCATGAAAGCCGCGTTGATCAGGATAAGGCTCTTTCTCGCCTTGTCGCTTAGCGCTTGGCCGCCTGCGGTTTCCAGGGCGGGAAGGGCCTGGATGATGTCTCGCGTCGTACCCGATATGCCGCCCGTGAATGGCAGGTCGCGCTCGCCCATATAGTTCGAAGCAATCTTGTTGCCCTCCGTGAAGGCCGGCGTGAAGGCCGCGCTGCTGCGCATCTTGTCGAAAGGGAGCCCGTTGGCTTGCGCTGTCTGGTTGAGCAAGGCGCTGTAGTCGATTCTCTCCTCGCGATTATTGACGATGAGTTCGGGCGTCTTCTGGCCCTGGGGCGTCATTTCAGGATGCGGCTCGAATTTCAGGTCGATCTTTTTTCCCTCATTGATGTCCTGCGCCACGATGCGCAGACAATGGCAGAATAGATTGCCGCCGACGCGCATCGATTTATCGTCTTTCGCATTGGCGAAGTTCTCGAGCTCCTCAAACAGCACCTTCGCATTGATTTCATTGCCCACGCCCTTCAGTGCAAGCAGGTCGTTCTGGATCATCTTGTTCTGTAGCAGCTTTTCGGCCATGAGCGACGTATGGACGTTGTCCCGCAAGGTCGAGCCCAAGCGCTCGATGTTCGCGGTGGTTTCTTCAACTTTCTTTTGTCTTCTGTCAACTTCTTCAAGTATCTGGCCCACGTCGGTGCCAGCCGCTTTACCTTTGTTCAATGCTTTTTCGATCTCATCCAACTTCTCTAGCGATGTAAGCCACTCATCTACCGTCTTCCCTGCCTTCTCGTAACCACACTCGTTGCGGAGATAGTTCGTCAAGGCCGTGGCTATCTGCGCCGGTTCAAGCAGAGGGTAGCGCAGCTTGCCATCCTTATCGAGCCACCCATCCACCTCTTTATCCTCGAGTTCAGCTGCCGGCTTGCTTTGTTTCTTGACCAGCTCGGCTTGGCCGTTGACCCATTTGTCAAACCTTTTCTTAAATTCTTCCGTATCCTCCTGGAGGATGCGTTTCTTCAGGCTCGCGGTGATTTCCTTCCTGTCGAGCGAAGCATCACCCATGATCTGATAGGCGATGGCGCTCTCCACCAAAGCGCGAACCTGGTTGTTGCCGTGCTTGTCGCGTTGTTCGTGGGATGTCAGGCTGGGCGCCGGTGTCACCAGGGCGCCAGGCGTGAGATGGTTGACTTCCAGCAGCTCCGCAAGCTGCTGCTTCAGTATGCTTCTCTCGAACTGCCCCAGTACCTTACCCACGGGTATTTTCGTCCAATCTTCCGTGCTGCTGGCATGCGAGCGCACCGACTCGCTGTCGCTGTCTCGCGAGCTGGTGGACCCGTCTAAGCTGCTGCGGCCGCTGTCGCTGTCGTAACCCAGACTGGACGCGCTGTCGGATGTTTGGCGTGTGTGGGAGAGTACCTGGGAACGCCCAGCCGTTTGCTGGAGTGCATCGAAGAATGAATTCATTCGATGGACCTTCACCATCTGCTCGCTATGCGTGCTGAAACCCCAGCTCTTGTCACTCTTGGTATGGAAAATCGTGGCATCTTTGCCCAGCAAGCGAACGGCGGGGCCGTCCTGGTTGGCGCGATAGCCCAAATTCTCCATGAACTTATTGAGGTCGACATGCGTTCCATCGACAGCGGTATTGCGCAAATGCAGGTTATGCTTGAAGGAAATGGTTTCGAGCGATTTAGGATCGGCGTGGTCGAGCAGCGACTTGAGCAGTTTGCTTTGCTGACCTTCCACATTCTTTAGCACCATCGGGCCTCCCCTGTTCGAGGTGAAGGTTGCGACGCTGGTTTTCAGGCCGAACTGGTTCGGCGTTTTGACATCTACGTACATCAACTGCGGCTGCTGCGAACCATTGTCCTCTTCATGGCTCTTGCCGCCTTCGGGCACGGCTTTTTCCAGCCATTCCTCGACGAATTGCCGGTTCACCTCGATCGACCGTATCACGGGAACACGGTCCTCTTTGCGGGCTTCCGCATTGCCCCGGTTGTTGTCGAGCTGATACTTTTGCAGCCAAGCCAATGCCTTGTAGGGTGTACCCACACCGATCCAAAGTTGGTCGGATAGCGCCGCGACTTGACCGTTTTGCAGCTTTAAATCCTTGAACCTGCTTCCCTCATCGGTTGGGGCGACCACGGCCATATAGACCCGCACCTTATCGGTGTCGCCCATCGAGAGACCGCTGAACTTCATATTCGGCTGATTCAGTTCGGTGTCTTTTCGCTCGGCTTTGCTGTGCTGCTCCGACTCGGTAAAACGTTCTTGCAGTTCCTTCAGGTGGCCCAGCTCGCTGTGCCGTTCGGCCAGATAAACTTGCTCAGCCGCCGACAGCGGTTCAGAGGAGCTTTCCAGTTTACCGACCAAGGATTGGATGTACTCACGCCGCTTGGTGATATTCAGGCCTTCGGCTTCCTCGCTTTCGGCGGCGACAGACTTGGCGATAGTCAGGTCGATATCCTGAATGACGCCAAGCTGTTCGGAGACCCGGTTGGTATATTCCTTTAACTGGTCGTCGTCCAGGCCGAACCATGGGGTGCGATTCTTGGCGTTGGGGCGGTCCTGGCTCTGAGTCTGGTCTTGGACCTGATTCTTCTGCACCTCCGGCGGCCGGCGCTCGTCGATGATTTCCTTGAGAAGCGATTCCAATTGTACGGCGTCGTATTGGTTCGGCATTGCGTCGTTCCTATTCCATTCCTATTTACGCTCCCGCACCGGCGGGGCGTTCTTCTATGTGGTGCTGCGCGTGTCGTTTCGATTCGGTAGGCGTGTTGGTCTGGACGATGAATGTCCTCGTGCATGGTGACGATGAGCGGGTTGCGTTTGCTTGGGAGAATGCCGGGCTGGGCCGGATTTCGCGTTGCGCCGCCGGCCAGCTTGTCGATACAGCGACGAGAGGCTGCAATGCCCAAGCCCTGGGCGGTAACAGGTGGAATGCGGGCCGACAGAAGGCGATGCGCAGGGATGGGTCGTTCACTTGATCGCCGAAGCCGGCGCGGCCTTTCGCGTCGTGACCTGCCATATCCTGGGTTTTCGTGGTGCAGCCATGGGGGGCAATCAGCTATCGGGTACTCGGCCATAAGGCGATGTCGGCCGACCATGGCGGTGGACTTCAATCAGCCTGAAAGGCGCATGCCTAAAGGGATTGGCGGCTATTTGCCTGGCGCGGCATCCTATACCTTTTAAGGAGCATGAACAACGCTCCCGCCTCGCCGGTTCCGGCGAGGAAGGTGCCGAGCAGTTGAAATTATCGAGAGGTATGACTATCAGGCCAGCACGCCACTACCGTCCACGATGATGGTTTGCCCCGTGGCATAGCGATTGGTCATCAAATGGACGTAAGTTTGCGCGAGGTCCTCCGCCTCGCCGACACGATCCACCGGCAGGGCCGCACCCGCTCAGCCGAGGAATGCGAGTTCTACGAAGCCGAAGCCCTGCGCGACGGCTGGAGCGTGCGCCAGCTGGATCGGCAGCCAGTCCCACACCCGCGCCCTGCTGTCAAAAAACAAACGTGTCATGCTGGAAAAAGGCAGCCAACCCGAAGCTGGTGATCTCGTTTCTCCAGACGAAGCGATCAAGGATCCCTATGTTCTGGAGTTCCTCAACCTCAAGGACGAATATTCCGAATCGCAACTGGAAGACGCGCTGATCCACCGGCTGGAAGACTTCCTGCTCGAATTGGGCGGTGATTTCGCTTTTGTTGGCCGCCAACGCCGCCAACGCCGCCTACGCATCGGCGAAAGCTGGTTCCGCGTCGATCTGCTGTTTTTCCACCGCCGCTTGCGCTGTCTGGTCATCATCGATTTGAAGCTAACCCTTCCGCAGCGGAAAATTTATGGTTCCCGTCACACAAAATATGACGGGAACCATAAAATTTCCAAGGGCTGGAACCATAAAGTTACCAAGCCCTTGTCTGCTGAACTCGCATTTCTTGTCTTGGACTCCTCGCTCAGCTTCACCATTGCTGTATCGGCGTAAAGCCGAACATGCCATCGCCTAATCGCTCGAGTTCACATCAAAGCCCGAATGCGGAAGCTCTCATAAAGCGATCGGTTTCTACCTCATTTTTTTCCGTGTCGCCGTCTCGCTCAATACGTTCACCCCCTGCGCCATTGCAGGTGCGGAAGGTGAAGCTTCCCAATGTAGCTCGCCATGCAACGCCGGCGCTACATAGTCACAGTGCTGCTCAAACCGAGCATGCAGGGTCGTCAAAGTGTCACCCACATAGACCACCTTATCAACCACAAACCAGCCGATCGATTTATTGCAGCCTGCACCATTGGCGGACCACGTCAAGCCCCCGAACGCCCGATTCTGGAAAGGGATGCGAGCCACCTGGTCATAGAAGCCTGTCTGGAACTTGTTCTGCCCTATCATGGACTGGAATTCGCCACGCCAATCGCCCACATCCGTCTTACTGGAATCTGCAGATAAACGGAAATAAGCATCATTGTTCATAGGCGTAGACGTGCTGGCAAAGAACTGGGTGTCTTTGTCGGTCATCAGCGCAGTCTTGCCTTGGCCAATCGGGTCACCCAAGTCGGACGCTACATACAAATAACTGCCGCTGGTTGGCAGAGCGCCTGTCGGCGCGCGCCATAAACCAGCAGGAATTGCGGCTGGTCCCGCCGGCTGCTGCGTATCGTTCGCCAACCATCGAATTTCGCCCCGCATCGCACCAGGCTCGTTTCCGCAGTGCTGCTCAAAACGCATACGCAATTCGACAAGCTGACCACCAACATAAGTCGCCTTGTCGACAACTATTCCCGACGTGGCCTCGTTGCAACCACGCCCATTGCCACCCCAGCTGAAACTTCCGCGCGCAGGGCTTGAAGACGTAGTGATACCTGCGTAGTAACCGGCCTGAATCTGGCTCGAATTGGCCATCGTCTCAAAGCGTCCATTCCAAAGCTCGTCACCGCTCACGCTCACGGTGACTGCGTTACCGGCGGCAGTGACGGTGATCAAGCTATTCAACACTGTGTAAAGATAGGAAGGCTGATCACCGAGAAAGTCGCTGCGGTCACGCACCAGGTAAATATAATTACCGGCGCTGGGCGTAGCGTTCGACGCTGGACGCCAGAACAGCGACGGAGCAAGCGGTGCCGGTCCAGCAAAGTTGTCCGGTTGATCTGCCCTCCAATGCAACTGGCCATGCAGCAGCCCGCTATCGTTGCCGCCACCGAATTCTTCAAAACGCAAATCGAGTGCTACCACTTTACCGTCGACATAGCTGATGCTGTCGATAACAACCCATGCTTGCGGCGAGAATTGCCCGTAGCTGCCAAGTGAAACGGTAAATGCGCCACCGTTGAGATTGGCGTGGTCCCCTGCAAGAAATCGGGTTTGACCTGGCTTGAGGTTCAGGCTGCCATTCCAGTAGCGGCTTCCGTGCACACTGAATGTCAGGCGACCGCTTTGCACATCAACGCCAAATTTGGCGGTCGCACTGGTTTGCAGGTCGATCAGACCTTTTCCCAGAGTCTCGCCGATATCACTCTGCATGTAGAGATAATTTCCGCTGGCCGGCAATGCTGCCGCTGGCGCCCGCCAAGAGCCCACTGCGGTATTGCCCGCGACAGGTGGAAGTGGTGTCAGGGCAGGATTCTTCCAATGAACTACACCGCGTAGCGCGGCAGTGCGTCCCTCACAGTGCTGTTCGAAACGCAGATCGATCGCCGACACCAGGTTAGTACTCGTCGGGTCGAACGCCACTGAATCGACGACAAACCATCCTGTGGACCTGCTACAGCCCCGTCCAACGCCAGTCCAGCTTAAGCCGCCCTTGACCGGGTTGTGGAAACGCGAGCCGTGTACGCCTGGATAGTAACCGGGTTGCAAAGTATATGAGCCGGTCATTCCCCGCAATTCGGCCGACCAGACTTCGCTCCCCTGAATGGCAATGACCATGTTAGTGACATCGCCAGAGACTGTAATACCGGCATTGCGCTGATCATAGCGATAGGTCTTGCCCAGGCCAACATAGTCGCCGTCGTCGCTCTCAAAATAGGCATAGTTGCCGGTACTGTTGGCCACCTCAGCGGGGGGGCGCCAGAGCGAGGCTGGTGCCGGTGTCACTGGTTGCGGCGGCTTGCTCAGATCGTCAGCGTAGAAGGTGATTTCACCATGCAGGGCTGCGGCAGCACCATCGCAGTGCCGCTCAAAGCGAATCTTGATTTCGCTAAGTCGCGCACCGGCATATTTCACGCTATCAATACTGAACCAACCGTATGAACTGAAGCACGCTCTCCCCTCGCCGAACCAGGTGAGACCGCTTTTGCCCCAGTCCATACCATCTTCATATCGAGGGACGTCGGCAACCATGCCGGGTTTGAGTTGAGTTTGCTCGGTGCCGCCGGTCTGGAATACACCAGTCCAGGCTTCATCACCTTCTACTTGGACAACCAGCCGATTGCGTTCACTGGTCACCGAGATTTTTGCATTGGTCAGGCTGTAGGCATAGTTTTGCCCCAGGCCAATCGCATCGCCAGCATCGCTTCGCAGGTTAATTGTTGTCAGCCTGGCCTCTACCGGGGGGGTGTTACAGGCGGTGGTACGCTGCTCCCGCCATCGGAGGCACTTCCGCCACCACAGGCAACGAGGAAAAAAACGAGACACAGGGAGAATGCGCTAGCGATAGATCTGTAATGCTGGCGAAAACTAAACAGCAGAAAGCGGGCGACAGTCGTGCGCATGGCAGTGGCGCAGGCGAATGGCCTGCGTTCCTCATCAAATCGGGAGTTGTGCAGAACCAGGACCGGCCGCGAGCGGCGGCGGGTTGGTGGGAGGGGGCGGGCGACGGATTAGACCGGTCGCCGGCAAAAGGGCGCGACTTTACCTGAGGCGGGCAAATGAATGCAAGTGCTTGCTATTATTTAGATATCGAGCAAATGCACTGAAAAATGCTGCTGTGCAAGACGGGGCGTGGGTTTGCGGGAGAGGCGCCGTTGATTGGAACTGTCAACTTACCCGACGGTACCTAAAAATCAGCCGCCTCACCAAATTTCACGGGCCAGTCGGCAGAGCCTCATGCGGGTGCGGGGTACGCTGGCTTGAGCGGTCGCTATCGCCGTATCAGGCGAAGGAAGCCTTGGAGTAAATTTCCAGGGCTATGCGCATATCAGAGGCAAACCGCTCGTAGTCGAAGGCCTTGGGAATGCGTATGCTCGGGTTATCCAAGCGCTCTAATAACGCGGCACACCACAGCTGCCGAACGGTCTCGTCGTCAGCAAACTCGATGACTGCGGGATCAAACGCTAGCGCAAATCCAAGGTACTTCACCTTTTCACCCGTCAGCATGTTTGTATAACTACCGCACTTGTCGTTGACCTTCCTGAATTTTTCATTCTCCAGGGGATCTGAATCCACCGCGACAGCTACCACGACGAATTGCGCTATGTTCGCTCTGTACTCCTTGTCGAAAAAAGTGGGTGTAGTGGTCCAGGTACAGGTACTTGCAGTCGGCGAAAATCTCGGTCAAGTGTGGCATTGGCGCATTCATACGACTTTCCTTGGCCAGGCATCGTCAAAACGCTCAAGGACAGTGCCTGTAGCGAAAAATCCGCCGTCCCAAAGCTCAAAGGTCACGCCGGGCCAAACTGTTGACACATACAGTTCCGGCGCAATGACAACGCAATCGACAACCGTCGATTCCCCTGCGTGAAATGTTGATGGCGCCTTGGCCCACATGAAGATTGTATTCAGGCTATCGACTCCGTCCATCGCCATGGGGACGCGGCGATGAACGTCTTCTCCAAACATAAACCACCGCCTCCATTCCGGGGCTGTGTGTTCCTTGAAATGAAACTCCAGTCTTGCTGTGAACTGTGGGGCAGGTCGCATAGGGTATATGTGTCGCGAGAGTAGGGCTGGCTGCGGACAGCGTATGTGGCCGATTGTACCCAAGCCCACGATGGCAACTTTATGCTTCCCATATGGTTCCACTTCACGCCTGAAGCGGCAACTTTATGGTTCCAGGTGCGAATTCGCGGAATCATAAAGCTGCCGTTTTGTAAAAAGCGAAGCATAAAGTTGCCATCCGGTTGGCTGATACGAATGCGGAGGCGTGACCTTGCGTCGGGTCGCTGAAACCATTGTGCAGCCTGGCTTTTCGGCTTATGCGGGACTGACAGGAAGAGGGCTGGAAGTGCAGATTCTTACGGGACTTGTAAGAAATCGAGGGTAGTTAAACCCAAAAAGGAAGCATAACCCTTCCGCAGCGGAAAATTTATGGTTTCCCGTCACAAAAAATTTCGCTAAGCCCTTGATTATTGGCGGAAGCGGTGAGATTCGAACTCACGGTAGGCTCACACCTACGGCGGTTTTCAAGACCGCTGCCTTAAACCACTCGGCCACGCTTCCAGCTACTACTTCCCCCGATTTCACGCCTTGCGCGCGGGTAGGGGCTTCGAAAGAGGCAGGGATGCTACCGCAACCGCTGCAATTTGACCATGCCTTCGCTCACAACGCTTGCAACTTTGCGGGATTGCCTTAATCTCACCCTCTGAGACAAACAGTTTTTTAAAGGAGTTCCTTATGCAAACCCAATGGCAATCCGCGACCTATGACAAAGGGATGGACCTTGCCGTCGGTCGTCACAAGGTGCTGCGCAATACTTATATGTTGCTGGCACTGTCCATGGTCCCCACGGCACTGGGTGCCTGGATCGGCATGTCCATGCAGTTCATGGTGCGCGGCTGGATAGGCTTGCTGCTGTTCCTGGGCGTCAGCATCGGCGCGTTCTTCGCTATCGAGCGGACCAAGAACAGCCCTGTGGGCGTGGCGATCCTGCTGGCCTTCACCGGCTTCATGGGCCTATGGCTGTCGCAGTTCCTGCAAGTTGCCCTGCACTTCAGCAATGGCGGCCAGATGATCGCCATGGCGGCGGGCGGCACGGCGGCGATCTTCGCCACGCTGGCGACCGTGGCTACTGTCAGCAAGCGGGATTTTTCCTTCCTGGGCAATTTCCTCTTCGTCGGACTGATCGTCATGCTGCTGGCGGCGGTGGCCAATATCTTCCTGGCCATACCGGCGTTGACCATGGCCATTTCGGTGGTCGGTACGCTGATCTTCTCGGCCTACATCCTCTATGACGTGAGCCAGATCGTGCAGGGCGGCCAGACCAACTACATCACGGCCACGCTGCAGCTTTACCTGGACATCTACAACCTGTTCGTCAGCTTGTTGAATCTGCTGATGATCTTTACGGGTGAAAAAGAATAACTATCGGGCAAGCTCGATAGGGCAAACGAAACGCCACGGTTAACCCCCGTGGCGTTTTTGTTTCGTACCGACGTCAAATCGCGGTGGCGCCCGCCCCCAGGCCGCTGGCAATCGCCTGGACGGGCGGCTATGCTTGGCCCGGTCTATAATTCCCGCAGGGATGCCGCATATGAAATCGCCACTTGCCACCGCTGCGCTCGACCAGTTGTTCGTCGAGGCGCGTACCTACAATTCTTTTTCTGACCGCGCCGTGGACGATGCCACTTTGCAGGCGCTGTACGACCTGCTCAAGTGGGGGCCGACCAGCGCGAATTCTTCGCCGGCCCGCTTTGTATTCGTGAAGTCGGCGGCGGCCAAGGAAAAACTCCGGCCGGCGCTGTCCGAAGGCAACCTGGCCAAGACCATTGCGGCGCCGGTCAATGTGATCGTGGCGTATGACCTGGAATTCGCCGAACAGCTGCCCAAGCTGTTCCCCCACGCCGATGCCCGCAGCTGGTTTGCCGGCAACGATGCGCTGATCCAGACCACGGCTTTCCGCAACGGCAGCCTGCAGGGCGCTTACCTGATGATGGCGGCCCGCTCCCTGGGGTTGGATTGCGGTCCCATGTCCGGTTTCGATAACGCCAAGGTGGACGCCGCCTTCTTCGCCGGTAGCAGCATCAAGTCGAACTTTTTGATCAATCTCGGCTACGGTACGGCTGAGGGTCTGTATCCACGCAGCCCGCGGCTGGCCTTCGAGGAAGCTTGCCGCATAGAGTGAACCGCCTTATGAGATAGGTGCCGCACCGTCATGGCAGATAACAAGAAACCGCAGTGGGATGTGTGGAAAGAGCTGGACGAGTGGCGCCAGCGCTACAAGGAACTGTCGCCCCTGTTCGCCAAGGTGGGCGTGGCGCCCGATTTCACCCAGACGATCAACCTGCTGCGGCTGGATCTGCAACGGCGCCCGCCTGCGTCGCCCCTGAACACCGGTGAACGCGACAAGGATGCGCAGGCGCAGGAGGAGTACAAGCGGGCTTTTACCTCCCACTATGAAGATATCTTCTTCAAGGTGGAAAGCGCGCTGCGCATGCCTTGGCCGCCGGAGGCCCAGTACCTGGTGCCGCCTATCCTGGAGGAGCTGGAAAACCTGCGGCGGGCCCTGGTCAAGAATCCCTTGGTATCGCCCCCCATGGAAAAGCTCGATGTACTGATCGAGGAATACGCCGATCTGGACAAGATGGATGAGCGGCTGGATAGGTCCACCATTGCGGCGCGGCGAGCCGAGTTGATCGATGTGCTGGGTTTCCCTTTGATTGTCCGACGGCAGCTGGCTCATCCGGAGTGGGAATTGCTGCCGCCGCTGGCGAGCGACAGCTACCGGCAATTGCTCAGCACCAAGATGGAGCAGTATCGCGGCACCCCCTGGCTGCAGACCAAGCTGTTCGACAAGTGGTTTATCGCACTGGAGTTCGACGCCATCTGGGCCAGCCTCAAGCGAGATGCCAATGACCGCGAGCGCATCATCAGCCAGCTCAAGCTCAATTGGCCCAAGCTGGGCAATTGGGCGCCGGATTTTCCCCATGCCGATCTGGTCTGGTATCTGCTCTTGGTCCTGATCAGCGTGATCGCCCTGTTTGCCGAGTGGTGGTGGACGGCGGCCGGGCTGATCATTTGGCTACAGCTGTCGGTCATCATCGAAAAACACCATGCCCAGCTGGTGATCAAGCGTCGGCAGGCGCTGCTGCTGGAGTGCGGGCGTTTCAAGCGGATACGCGATCAGATTTCGTCCGGCAAGTTCGATCCGAGCACCGTGTTGCGCCAGCTCAAACAGTTCAATTTCCGGCACTATGTTTCGGAGCAAGGCATGTTGCTGTTGCAATCGATGTCCATGGTAGGGGGCTTCTGAGCGCGCGCTTTGTTACCATTGCTTAGCCGAAGTTCCCCCTGCGGCAATAATTACTCGCTTGCGGCGGCATGTCGGCGCATTGTGGACGTCCGTGTCCGGGCGTTGCCGCGCTGGCGATAGGCACTGCCGCCGTCTAAAGTAGATGTGCATAAAACTCGCCCGAGGTCCGGATGAAACCGCTATGTATCGCGCTTCTGCTTGCGCTCGCTTTTCCCGTATACGCGGCGGAAACGCTTAAATTCTCGATTCGGCAATACCGGGTCGAAGGAAATACCGTGTTGCCGGATGCACGCCTTCAAGCCACGCTTCAGCCCTTTACCGGGGAGGAGCGCGATTTCGCCGATGTGCAGCGGGCGCTTGAGGCGCTGGAAGGACTCTATCGCAAGGCTGGCTTTGGGGCTTTGCAGGTTTATCTGCCGGAGCAGGAGCTGAACCAGGGCACCGTGCTGTTCAAGGTGGTGGAGCCTCGCCTCGGCCAGGTGCGGATCGAGGGCAATCAGTATTTTGGCGAAGGCAATGTCCGCCGCTCGCTACCGGCACTCCGCCCCGGCGAAATCCCCAATACCGCCGAGATGGCCGCCAATCTGCGCCTGGCCAATGAGAGCCCGTCGCGGCGGGCCACCGTCACTTTGCAATCCGGTACGACCCCGCAATCGGTCGATGCCGAGGTCAAGGTCAGCGACGAGAAGCCCTGGCGGGTGTTTTCCAGCCTGGACAACAGCGGCACCCATGAAACCGGCGATACGCGCCTGTCGCTGGGTTTCCAGCATGCCAATCTATTCGATCGCGACCATGTGTTGACCGGCCAGCTCACCACGTCGCCGGAGCGTCCCAGCAAGGTCAAGATATTCGGCGCGGGTTACCGCCTGCCATTTTACGAGCGGGGCGATAGCCTCAGCCTGTTCGCCGGTTACTCCAGCGTGGATTCCGGCGCCCTGCAGGGACTGTTCAATATCAGCGGCAAGGGCTCGGTAGCGGGGGCGCGCTATAACCAGGCCCTGGATAGCCGTGGCGCCTACCAGCACAAGCTGGTGTGGGGACTGGACTGGCGTCGCTTCGATACGCAGACGACCTTTGGCACGGGCGGACGGCTGCCGGGTAGCCGCTATATCGTGCGGCCGGTCAGCCTGGCTTATCAGGGCCAATGGCAGAACAGCACCTGGTCGCTGGATTTCAACGCGGCCGTGGCCCGTAACCTGCCGCAAGGCGCCGATCTGGGACGCGCCGACAGCACTGGCGTGGCGCCCTCCGGCCGGGTCGGCGCCAAGAGCCGCTACAGCGTTGGTCGCTTTGGCGGCAATGCCTATTTGACCCTGCCGGCCGATTGGACCGGGCATCTGGCCCTGAATAGCCAGTTCAGCGGCGATGCCCTGCCATCGGGCGAGCAGTTCGGCCTGGGGGGCGCCAACAGCATCCGTGGCTACGAGGAACGGGTGCTGGCCAACGATAAGGGTGTTTCGTTCAACCTGGAGGCCTATACGCCCGATATGGGCAAGCGGCTGGGTTGGCAAAATCTCAGCCTGCGTATGCTGGCATTTTATGATTGGGGCCGGTTGACGCGTAACGACGCGCTGGCAGGCGAAACGGATAGCGTAGAACTATCCGGTGCGGGGGTGGGGATAAGGCTGGGCTGGGGCAAGCATGCCTCGGTTCGTTTAGATATTGCCAAGGGTTTGAAGGACATTGCCGGACAGGACAAGAGCGATACCAAGGCTCATGTCTCCGCCATTGTTTCCTACTAGATACATAGCGTACCCGCCGCTGAACCGAAATCCGACCATTCCGGCGACCCGTTCGCCTCCGCCGTGTGGCGGAAGGAGTCAATATGAGTAATATGCGCCAGCCCCGTTTCGTGCTGAATTCGCTCGTCCTGGCGACCCTTGCCTGCTACTGCCCCACCGCGCTGGCCAACCCCGCCGGCGCCACCGTGGTGTCCGGCAGCGCCAGCGTTCAGCAGCAGGGCAACCAGTTGCTGATCGCCAATACGCCTGGCGCCATCATCAACTGGTCGTCCTTCTCCATCGGCCAGGGCGAGTTGACCCGCTTTGTGCAGCAGGGTGGCGACAGTGCGGTGCTGAACCGGGTGATCGGGCAGGATGCGTCCCAGATCCTCGGCCAACTGCAATCCAATGGTCGGGTATTCCTGATCAACCCCAATGGCATCGTGTTCGGCCAGGGCGCGCAAGTCGATACCGCCGGCTTGGTGGCTTCCACGCTCAATATCAGCGATCAGGATTTCCAGTCCGGCCGATTGCGCTTCCAGGGCGGCGAGGGCGGTTCCATCCGCAATGCAGCCCATCTCAATACCAGCCAGGGTGGTTTCGTCTATCTGATCGCGCCGGCGATTGAGAATAGCGGCGTGATCGTGTCGCCTCAGGGTGAGATCGTATTGGCGGCCGGCCATAGCGTGGAATTGGTCGATGGCGTGGATACCAGCCTGCGCGTCAAGCTGAGCGCGGATAGGGGCGAGGCCGTCAATGTCGGCCAGTTGATCGCCGAGCAAGGGCGTATCGGCATCTTCGCGGCGGCCATTCGGCAGCAGGGGGTGGCCATCGCCAACCGGGCCGAACGGGGCGCGGGCGGGCAGATCGTCTTCAAGGCCGGATCGGATATCACCCTGGCCGCGGGTAGCCAGACCCGCGCCCAGGGCGGCGAAGTGAAGGTGGACGCGGGCCGGCGGCTGCAGGTCGATGGCGACGTGGATGTGTCGAACCAGTCCGGGAAGGGCGGTTTGGCCAGTCTGTTGGGTAACGATGTCAGCGTCGATGCCCTGATCGACGCCAGTGGCCGGGACGGCGGCGGTAGCATCCTGGTCGGCGGCGATTTCCATGGCGCCAATCCGGCGGTACGCAATGCCCAGTTCACGGCACTGGGCGAGAAGGCCAGGCTTAACGCCGATGCCGGCGGACGGGGCGATGGCGGCACGGCGGTGGTCTGGGCCGACCAGCGCACCCATGCGCTCGGCAAGGTCAGCGCCAGGGGGGGCGCGCTCGGCGGCAACGGCGGCAATGTGGAAATATCGGGCAAGCAACAGCTGAGTTTCCAGGCCGATGTCGATACGCGCGCCGCCAAGGGCAAAGTGGGGCATTTACTGCTCGATCCCGCCAATTGGACCGTCTGCGCCAACGTGGGCCCGGGTTGCGATCAGGATGTGGGCTTTATCACCGGGGCGACAACGAATGTCACGCTGTCGGTTGCCAATCACCTGATCTTCGATTCCAGCGTGGGCACGCAATCGCTCGCCTATGATATGACGCTCGAATCCACGGTCGGCGACGTCAAGCTCAATCCCTCCGTCAGCCTGACGTCCGGCGGCGTGATGAAGCTGATCGCCTTCAACCAGATACTGCTGGACAACGCCAGCTTGAGCGGCTCGCAGGTCGAATTGCACGCCGGTTCGGGCGGGATCAGCCAGACCGGCACCATCAACAGCTCGGTGGTGAAGCTGACCACCGCGGGTGGCGATGCGAGCCTGAGCGGCCTCACCAGCGGCAGTGGCTCGGTGAGCCTGGATGCCACCCTGACGGGCAGCGGCAATACCTTGTCGGTGGATAGCGGTGTGACGCTGATGCTGGCTGGCCTGAGCTGGAACGGTACGGCCAACCTCACGGTGGCCAACGGCGGTATCAGCCAGAGTGTGCCGATTACCGTCCAGCGTCTAAACGCCATGACGTCGGGCACATCGGGCGCGGCCACCGATATCTCGCTGGGCATCGGCAGCAACCAGATCGATGAATTGCAGGCACAGATCGACTGCAGCGGCGGCGGCTGCTCGCGGTATATCAATGTGGGGTCCAGTTCGGCACTGCAGATCGCCGGCACGGGGGTGACCAACAATACCTCGGGCTCGGCAATACTTACCGGCAGTGGCGGCATCTTCCTCAACGATGCCCAGGTGGCGGCGCCCAGCGTGACCTTGTTGGCACCGGGCAATGCGCTGACCTCGACCGGTACCTCGGGCGTGGTACGCGGCAACAATATCTATCTGCAGAATAACGGCGAAGGCGGTTACACCGGCAGCGTCGGCACCGAGGCCTCGCCATTCAAGATTGCTTCATGGACCGGGACCGCCAGCCAACTCTATCTTTCCTTCGGCGGGGGCGGGCTGAGTTCGGTCGATCTGGTCAGCAGTCACGATATCCAGCTGTATACGCTGGAGCTGAGCGCCAATGCCCGTCTGTTCCTGCAGTCGGCCATGGCGGTCGATACCTACAATATCGCCTCCATCAATACCGGCACGTCCGATCTGACCCTGAAAAGCCTGGGCGGACTCTTGACCCTCAGCCCGAGCGCCAATCTGTCCGGTCACAACGTTACGCTCGGCAGCGGGGCAACGACGCCTTTCACCACGGGTAGCCTGGTGCTGACGGCCACCGATATCGCCAAGCTGGTCACCGGCGGTACGCTGGACATCAGCGCGGCCAGCGCCATTTCCGGCGTTAACGGCGTGCTGTTCGGCGCGGGGGGCGACGCTACGCTGCAAAGCGCGGTCAGCAGCTCGGCCGGGAATGTCATCCTGGCCACCTCCGGCAACTTCCATCGCATGGGTGCGGGCGCACTGGTGCCGGGCGGCGGCGGACATTACGAGATCTGGTCGACCAACCCTACCCTGGATACCCTGAACGGGCTGATCCCGGATTTCAAGCAATACAATGCCATCGCGGGCACCAGCACGGTGCTGGGCAGCGGCAATGGCTTGCTGTATAGCGTGGCGCCTACCGTGACTGTGGGTTTGGGCGGTTCGACCAGCAAGGGCTACGACGGCACCACCGCGATCTCGACCACCGGCATCACCTATACCGCCACGCCCGATATCGCGCTGGGCGATATCTTCACGCCGACCGGGACCTCGGCGAGCCTGGCGGACAAGAATGCGGGTTCCGGCAAGTCCGTGACGGTGTCGGGCATCGCCGTGACGGCCAAGGATGGCAATAATGTGCCTATCCTCGGCTATCAATTGGCCTCTACCAGTGCCATGGGCAATGTCGGCATGGTCAATCCGGCGAGTTTGTCGGTCAGTACCGGCAATGTCAGCAAGGTTTACGATGCGGGCATCAGCGCGGCTGGTACAGCCGTCGTCACCGCCGGTACCGTGTACGCCGGCGATAGCGTCAGCGGCGGTACCTTTGCCTTTGCGGACAAAAACGTCGGCAGCGGCAACAAGACGGTCCATGTCAGCGGCGTGACCGTGGGCGATGGCGTGAACAACGCCAATTACACGGTGAGCTATGTGGACAATCTCACCAGTACCATCTCGCCACTCTCGGTTTCCTTGTCCGGCGTGCTCGCCAACGATAAGACCTATGACGGCAATACCACGGCAACGATCAGCAGTTTCGGTAGCTTGAGCGGTGTGCTCGGCGGCGATACCGTCGGCATCAGCGGCGGCACGGGCAACTTTATCGACAAGAACGTGGGCACCAACAAGGCGGCCACCATCATTGGCCTGACACTGACCGGGGCGGATGCGGGCAATTACCTGTTCAATCCCGCCGTCAGTACCACCGCGCAGATCACGCAGAAGCACCTGGCCCTGAGCGGCACCGTGATCGACAACAAGGTCTACGACGGTAGCGACATGGCCAACGTAAGCAGCTTGGGCAGCCTGACCGGTATCGTCGGCGCCGACGTGGTCAGCGGCAGCGGCGGCTCGGCCAGCTTCGCGGACAAGCATGCCGGTTTGGCCAAACCGGTGACCCTGAGCGGGGTGACCCTGAGCGGTACCGATAGCGGCAATTACAAGATTCTGGCCGCCGTCGTCGGCAACGCCGACATCACGCCCAAGAGCCTCACACTGAGCGGTGTGGCGGTCAGCGACAAGGTCTACGACGGCACCAATGTCGCCGCCATCAGCAGCCTGGGCAGCCTGAGCGGAATTATCGTCGAAGATGACGTGTCATCCAGCGGCGGCACTGCCACCTTTATCGATAAGCATGTCGGTACGGGTAAGAGCATCAGTGTCAGCGGCTTGACGCTGAGCGGCATGGATGCCGGCAATTACACCTTCGCCGGTTCGGTTTCCACCAGCGCGGCCATTACCCCGCTGACGGTACAACTCAACGGGCTTTCGGTGGCCAACAAGGTGTATGACGGGACCACGGTCGCCTTGCTGGGCAATCCGGGTAGCCTGAGCGGCACGATAGCCGGCGACGATGTCAGCGCCGGTGGGCTCGATGCCAAGTTTGGCGACAAGAACGTGGGTGCCGGCAAGGCGGTGACCGTGAGCGGTGTGATTCTGAGCGGCGCCGATGCGGGCAACTACCTGGTCACGCTACCCAGCGGATTCAGCGCCAACATCACCCCGGCCACCCTGACCCTGGGCGGCAGTGCCGGCGGCAATACCAAGACCTATGACGGCAATACGCTGGCGACCCTGAGCAATTTCGGCACTCTCGAAGGCCTGGTCGCGGGCGATGCGGTCAATGTCACCGGGAAAGGCGAATATGCCGACCGACACGTCGGCATCGGCAAGGCCATCACGGTCACACAGCTGGCGCTGGCCGGACAGGATGCCGGTAACTACACCTTGGGTACCAGCAGCCTGCAGGCCAGCGGCGAAATCCTGCGCCTGGCTTCGGTGAACTGGGTGGGCGGCAATAGCGGCAGCTGGGGCGAGGCGGCCAATTGGACCGGCGGGGCGATTCCGGATCGGCAAAACGTGGCGGCGGTAGTGCTGCCCGTCGGCGTGACGGTCAGCTACGACGCGACCCTGCAGGGCGATACCAAGTTGGAGCAATTGAGCGGCGGCGGTAATGTGGCGATGTCGGGCGGACAGTTGGCGGTGGCATCTTCCGCCAATGTGGGCGGCTGGCAGCAGAGCGGCGGCAGTTTCAGCGCGGCCGCACTGACCGTGGCCAATAGCTTCCAGCAAACCGGCGGCAGCATCGCGCTGTCCGGCGGTAAATTGGACGCCAATCAGAGCAGTGGCGGCATGCTGGTCGGCGAGATCACCGCCGGCCAGATCAGTCTGACTTCGCAGGGGGATATCCTCAGCGGCATCGGTACCGGCAACACCTTGCGGGCGGATACCGCCAGCCTGACCGCCGGCGGCCGGGTCGGCCTGCCCAGTACCAGCCTGAATAAATTGCAGGTCGCGGCGGTGGGGAATGTGGACCTGGTCAATTCTCTCGCGCTGAGCGTGCTGTCGGCCTCCTCCAGCAGCGGCAACATCAAGATCGAAGCGAATGGCGGTCTCACTACCGTGGACACCGTGGTCGCGGCCGGTACGATAGAGCTGATCACCCATAGCCCGATGCAGATCGGCAGCGGCGGTATCCAGGCCGGCCAGGGCATTGCCTTGCGTTCCGGCGAGAATACCGGCGACGACGATATCACCCTCAACGGCAATCTCCAGTCCACCACCGGTGGTTGCGATATCACTGCCGGCGGCAGCATCGCCCAGAATGGCAATATCGGCCTGGGTGGCAATGGCAACGTGAATCTGAAGGCGCTCACCGGCGGTCTGACCATGGCGAACGGCGCGGCCACTTCGACCAATGGCGGCGGCATCGCCTACCAGGCCGTGGGTGATGTGGTGCTGGGCTACCTGGATGCGGGTACCGGCTCGGTAGCCGTCAGCGCCAGCCAGGGCGGTGTGCTGTCGGCAGCGGCGGGGCTGACCAACGTTCGCGGCGGCCAGCTGAATGTGAATGCGGGCGGCAAGATCGAACTGGGTGCGGATGTGCCGGCAGGCCAGCTGAAATTGACCAGCGCCATCGGCAACAGCGTGGTGCGCGACCGCAACGGCGTTATCCTGTCGAACGATGGCGGCGTGCCGGTCAGTACCGACCAGGCCCAGACCCAGACCATTACCGGTCTATCCAATGTGGGCACCCAGATCAACGACGCGGCCGAGGTCAAGGACGACCAGCAGCAGAAGATCGATCAGCAGTCGGATACCAAGCAAAAGACGGATAGTCAGTCGGACGATAAGGCCAACGGGAGCAGCGATGAAAAGCGCAGAAAAGCCAAGAAGTGCTGAGCCGGGCCGTTACGGTCCTTTGATCGCCCTGCTCAGCGTGCTGCTGTTGGTGCCCGCCTATGCAGCGCAGGCTGGTACGGTCACGCAGCTGGCGGGCGTGCTGACGGCGCGCAAGCTGGATGGCGGCGTGAAGATATTGGGTATGCAATCCTTGGTGGATAGCGGCGACACCCTGGCAACCGGGGTGAACACCTATGCCAGGCTCAAGTTCTCGGATGGCGGCGAGCTGACGCTGCGTCCCAATACCCAGCTGCGTATCGACGATTACAAGTTCGACCAGGCCAAGCCGCAGGAAGACAATGCATTTTTTCGGTTGGTGAAAGGCGGTTTGCGGGCCGTGACCGGGCTGGTCGGAAAACGCAGTGGCGTCGATAGCTACCGCATGGCCACGCCGACGGCTACCATCGGTATTCGCGGCACCAATTTCGGCCTGTTATTCTGCCAAAAAGAGGAAAGCGACTGCGACGACTACCGCAACAACGCCGGGGTCGCGCCGGGCGACGGGCTCTACCTGGATGTGGCGGAAGGGCGAATCACCGCCAGCAACGAAGGCGGCCAGCAGGAATACGCGGCTGGCCAGTTTGGTTTCGTCGCCACCACCACCAGTCCGCCTATCGCGCTACCGCCCAGCAGCGGCGTGCCGATTGCAACCGATAAGGGCACTAATAAGCCGATCGAATCGGTGCTGGGGAATTCGGTCAATCAGAAGGATTTCGAATGTACGGTTGATTGATATCGCGCCGCGCCGCTTATAGGCGTCGCGGTACGCCGTCCGCGAATATCACCAGTTCGCCTGCTTCCATGCGCGTCCACTGTTCGTTGTCTGTCAGCGGCTGGGTGGCAATCAAGGCTACCCGGTCTTTGGGTGTGGTCAGGGCGTTGAAATCCACACTGACGTCCTTGTCGATCAGATGGGCCTGCCCAAATGGCGCCTGCCGCACGATGTAGTGAAGGTTGGTGGCGCAATGGGCCGCCAGCCAGGTGCCGTTGGAGAGCAGGAAGTTGAGCGAGCCATGGCTGGCCAGTTCCGGAACCAGTTCAGCCAGGGCAGCATGCAGTTCGGCCTGGGCGGGCTCGGTGGGGAAGCGTTGGGCCAGCCGTTCCAGCAGCCAGCAAAAGGCGTATTCGCTGTCGGTATCGCCCACCGGCTTGAAGCGGCTGCCGTCCAGTTCCGGCAGGGTCTTCAGGTCGCCGTTATGGGCAAACAACCAGTAATGGCCCCAAAGTTCGCGCAGGAAAGGATGGGTATTGGATAGCGATACCCGGCCCACCGTGGCCTTGCGGATATGGGCGATCACATTGGTGGACTGGATGGGGTAGCTGCGAACCAGCTCGGCAATGGGCGAGCAGCTGGAGGCTTGCCAGTCGATAAACAGGCGGCAGCCGCGTCCCTCGAAGAAGCCTATGCCCCAGCCATCGGCGTGGTGGTCGGTTTCGCCGCCTCTACGGCGGAAACCGTCGAACGAAAAGCAGATATCGGTGGGCACATTGCAATTCATGCCCATTAACTGGCACATCGATTTATTCCTTGATATGGACCCTGACCAGACGTGGCCCTTATCAGCCGAATGGTGTCCGCTTGGTCCGAAATACAGCGTATGCTAACAATATTATGACAGCCGCCGGTATGCTTTTCAGGAGCTTGCCATGAATCTTTCCAATCTCAGCGACATCTTGAGTCGCAGCTATGGATTGGCATCCAACGATCCTTATCGCCTTCCCAACATCGGTTTCAATGCTGCCGAACGCGGCGCGAATGCGCTAGGTATCGATGGGAATTTGCGCCAGCCTAGTTCTTCTTTGGTACGGTTGTCCGACTACGGTAAATTGCAGTCGGCTTTGTCCAGGCTAAAGGGTTCGCTGGGCGGGATCGATACCGCCGATGAAGCTGCCACCGTCAGTGGGGTGTCGGACAACAAGCTGATCACCGCCAGCGTGGACAAATCGTCCGCCCTGCCCAAGTCGGCCGCTATCGAGGTTGGCCAGAAGGCAGAGTCGCAGCGCTTGCAAAGCCAAACCTTTATCGATCGCGATTCGACCATTATCGGCACCGGCAGCATCACCATCGAGCAAGGCCGCTTCAATAGCGGGACCAATAGTTTCACCGCCTCGGCCAAGCCGGCCACGACCATTTCCATTTCGGCCGGCAACGGCACCCTGAGCGGTATCGCCAACGAGATCAATCGCGCCAATGCGGGGGTCAGCGCCAAGGTGGTGCAGGACGGCAGCAATTTCCGCCTGGAAGTGACGGGCAAGGATACCGGCACCGAGCAGGCCTTCCGTATCCGTGTCAGCGATAGCGACAACAACAACACCGACAATGCGCAGGGGCTTTCCCGGCTGGCCTTCGATCCGACCGAAGTGCCCGGCACGGGGCGTAATCAGACCCAATTGCGGGCCGCTCAAGATGCCGAGCTGACCGTGGACGGCCGTGCCTTCGTCAGCGGCAGCAACCAGGTAAAGGGTGCTGTCAACGGCGCTACCTTGAATATCGAGGCGACCGGCAGCGCCCGTATCGATTTCAAGCGCGATGTGGTGCAGGCGAGCGGCAGCGCCAAGCGCCTGGCCGAAACCTTGAATGATTTTCGGGCGCAGGCCGGCAGCCTGCAATCGGATGGACTCAGCCGCCGTATCTCCAGCGACATCGACCGTGCTTTCAGCGGGGCGGAAACAGGGCAGGGCAGGGATAGGCTGACCCTGGCGCAGGTGGGCATCGAGACCGCCAGCGATGGCCGGGTGACCGTGGATGACGCGCGATTCAAGCGCGCCTTCGAAGCCAATCCCGATGGGGTGGCCAGTCTGCTGGGCAATGCCGCCGACCGGATCGAAACGGCGGGCAACGCCGCGCTCAACGGCCAGCTACGAACAACCACGGCCAGCTTGCGCGCCTCGACCCAGGCCGACGGTAATTCGGCCCAGGCCCGCCAGTCGCAACTGCAGAGCCTGTTCGGCAACCAGACGTCCTTGCTGAGCTATTCGCCTACCACCCGCAATCTATACGGCTTGGCACAATACCTGGCAGTGGCAGGCTTCTAGGTTTATTCCCCCATGCCTGCGGCGACGGTGCTGTAGCCGGCATCGACGTGCATGATTTCGCCGGTGACCGCCGAAGCCAGGTCGGACAACAGGAAGGCCGCTACATTGCCGACTTCGTCGATGGTGACATTGCGCTTGAGCGGAGCCGATTCCTCGACGTGGTGCAGGATCTTGGAAAACCCCGCGATGCCGGCTGCCGCCAGGGTCTTGATCGGACCGGCGGAAATACCGTTGACCCGCACGCCCTGGCCGCCCATGGCTGCCGCCATATAGCGTACATTGGCTTCCAGGCTGGCCTTGGCCAGGCCCATCACGTTGTAGTTGACCACCGCGCGCTCGGCGCCCAGGTAGCTGAGGGTCAGCAGGGCGGCATCCTGGCTCAGCTGCGGGCGCAGTGCCTTGGCCAGGGCGGCAAAGCTGTAGCTGCTGATATCGTGGGCGATCTGGAAGGCTTCGCGGCTGACCGCGTCCAGGTAGTCGCCCGATAGCGCTTCGCGCGGGGCGAAGCCGATCGAGTGCACCATGCCGTCCACCTTGTCCCAGACCTTGGCCAGATCGGCGGCCATGGCGGTGATTTCCTCATCGGAACCGACATCGCAGCGCAGTACGATATCGCTGCCCAGCTCCTGGGCCATTTCCACTACCCGGTCCTTGAGCTTGTCGTTGACATAGGTAAAGGCCAACGTGGCCCCTTCGCGCTTGCAGGCCTTGGCGATGCCATAGGCGATCGAGCGGTTCGACAGCAGGCCGGTGATCAGAATCTTCTTGTTGGCGAGAAAGCCCATCGTGGTCTCTTCCAGTGCTTGGGGAAGCGACGATTGTAGCCGCAGGCCGGGCCTGGGCCAACGCCCGTTCACCTGTCAATCGCTTGATCTGCCGGGAGCCCGTTCAAGCGTGGTGGACTCTGCTACAACGAAAGCAGGCATCGCTCGCATATGCCTCGCCCAGCCGGAAGCTTGCCATGCACCTAAATCAGCCCGCCCCTGTCGGCAACTCTTCACCTTGCGCCAGCCAGCGGGGGCGGGAATGAAGCGCTGCACCTATGCGACAGCGCTGATCTTGCTGCTGACGGGATCGTTCGCCCGGGCGGAATTGTTGCTGATCTACTATGAAAATCGCGTCCCTTATACCCAGTTCCGCAATGGCGCGCTGGGCGGCTTGCTGGGCGAGCCGGCCATGGCCGCGCTGACCCGCGCCGGCATCATGCTGGAATTACGCGAGGCGCCCTTTAACCGGCATATGGCCCTGATCGAAAAGAACCTGGAATATGCCTGTGCCGTCGGCCGTTTCAAAACACCTGAGCGCTTGATGCTCGGCAAGTTCAGCCAGCCCTTTTATCGGGATCGGCCGCCGGTGGCCTTGGTGCGGGCGGATAACACCAAGCTGAAAGGAATCAATAGCCTCCAGGCCCTGCTGGCTACGCCCGGGCTGCGGCTGGTGCAACCCGAGGGCTATTCCTATGGCGAGGTGCTGGATAGTTGGATGAATAATGCCAAGGCGCAATTGGTGCGGGTATCGGAGAGTAATCTCAGCCTGGCCCGTATGGTGGTGCGGCGACTGGCCGATGCGTCGGTATTCGCGGCGGAAGAGGCTGAAGGTTTGCAAGCCTTGCTGCGAGACGAAGGGGTGGAATTGGCCTTGCGCCATTATCCCGATGCGCCGCCCGGTTCACTCCGCTATTTCTTCTGCAGCAAGCAGGTGGACGAGGTGGTCATGCGCAGGCTGGATGCGGCCATCATTGCACCGAAGTAGCACGATTGCCCGCGCCGGATAGACGCGCTTAGCGTTCGCTTAGGCAGGCTTAGGGTCGCTTATTGGCGGACAGGCCTGCTTTTGCCCACACTGCCGAGCTTGGCATTCGGATGAGCGAAAGTAATTGAGGAGCGAATAAGATGCTTCGCTGGTTTGATCTCTGTGCCTGAAGAGTGGGGGTAATTTGTGGTGATCAAGGCGTGTGAATTCAGGTTTACAACTTGGTCAATTGAGTGGAGATATAGCAATGATGGTTTTTTTCCCGGCATTCACCTTGTTGGTTGCGTCCTTGATTGGCGTCAATGTAGCGACCGATATGCGCAAGGATAAGCTACAAGCCGATGAGCCGGTTGTTCGTTCCGCCGCGCTGGCATTTCCCGAAGAAGCATCCTCGATGGATGGCATGGCTATTGTCTCGATAAAGAAAAAGATCGCAACAATCGAGATGCAGGCAAAGCGGGTGGAACACAGTGGGACGGATACCCTTCCGGAATGAAATCGAGCAGGTGCGATAAATAGAAAAATGGGCGGCCGAGGCCGCCCATTTTGCCGTTTGGACGCTATGGCCGATTAAAAAGCTTCATCCGGCAAGGCCAGTACGCTGTCCGCGCCGTGCAGGATGACTTCGGCCAGGCTGGCTGTCTGTGGCAGCAGCGACAGCGCGAAAAAACGCGTAGTGATCAGCTTGGCTTGCAGGAAGGCGGCATCGCCTTCGCCGTCGGCCAACTGGCGCTTGGCGATCAGGGCGGACTTGGCCAACTGCCAGCCACCCAGGGTCAGGCCCAGCAATTCCAGGAAAGGCACCGAGCCGGCCGCGACTTCCTTCGGTCTTGCATCGAAATGCTCGACCACATAGGCGGTACAGGTGCGGGCATGGGCCAGCGCCTTGCGCAGGCTGGCGGCGATATCGCCCAGGCCGGCGCTTTCCAGCTGGGCCACCACGGCTTCCACCTCGCCCAGCAGGGCTTGTGCGCTCAGGCCTTTTTCCGCGGCGGTCTTGCGGCCGACCAGGTCCATTGCCTGGATGCCGGTGGTGCCTTCATAGATGGTGCTGATACGGGCATCGCGCAGGTATTGCGCCGCACCGGTTTCCTCGATAAAGCCCATGCCGCCGTGGACCTGCACGCCCAGGCTGGCGATGCGGCTGGCGTTCTCGGTGTTCCAGCCCTTGACGATGGGGGTCAGGAAGCCGACCACGGCATTCCACTTCTGCTTTTCGCGCGCGTCGGGGTGGCGTACGGCCTTGTCCAGGGCCGCGCAAGCGTAGTAGGTCAGCGCCCGTTCGGCTTCGGTGAGGGCGCGCATGGTCATCAGCATGCGGCGGATATCGGCATGGCGGATAATGGCGGCCGGGGCCGGGTTGTCCGAGCCCAACTCGCGCGACTGTACCCGGTCGCGGGCATAGCTCACGGCCTTCTGGTAGGCGGCCTCGCCCAGCGCCATGCCCTCGACGCCCACGCCCAGGCGGGCGGCGTTCATCATGGTGAACATATAGTTGAGGCCACGGTTGGCTTCGCCCACCAGCCAGCCGGTGGCGCCGCCGTTGTCGCCATAGCTCATGACACAGGTCGGGCTGCCATGGATGCCCATCTTGTGCTCGATCAGCACGCACTTCACATCGTTGCGCGCACCAAGCGAACCATCGGCATTGACCAGGAACTTCGGTACCACGAACAGCGAGATCCCCTTCACGCCGGCCGGGGCGTCCGGCAGGCGCGCCAGCACCAGGTGGACGATATTCTCGGCCATATCGTGCTCGCCATAGGTGATAAAGATCTTCTGGCCGCTGATCTTGTAAGTGCCGTCTTCGGCCGGCACAGCCTTGCTGCGCACCTGGGCCAGGTCCGAACCGGCTTGCGGTTCGGTCAGGTTCATGGTGCCGGTCCAGCTGCCTTCGGCCATTTTCGGCAGATAGGTGGCCTTCAATTCATCCGAGGCGTGGTGTTCGATGGCGGCGATGGCGCCCAAGGTCAGCAGGGGGCAGAGCGAGAAGGCCATATTGGCGCTTTTCCACATCTCCTCCACGGCGGTGGCGACCAGGTTGGGCATGCCTTGGCCGCCGAACTCGGCGGGGGCGTGCAGGCCGACCCAGCCATTTTCGACGAATTGGCCATAAGCCTCCCGAAAGCCGGGGGCGGTGGTGACCACGCCGTCGGCCAGCTTGTTGCCGTGCTGGTCGCCTACCCGGTTCAGTGGCGCCAGGACGTTCTCCGCCAGCTTGGCGGCCTCGTCGAGGATGGCATCGACCAGCTCCGGATTGACTTCCTCATAGCCGGGCAGGGCAGCGACTTCGCTCAGGCCGGCCAGCTCGTTCAGCACGAAACGCATATCGGCAAGGGGGGCTTTATAGCTCATGGCATTCTCCAATTCGAGCGCTTGCTCGGTAAGTGCGACTTAAAAAACGGCCACCGCAGTGACCGTTCCGGGCTTTACTTGTTCAGCTCGGCAATCAGTTCCGGCACCGCCGTGAACAGATCGGCCACCAAGGCATAGTCGGCTACCTGGAAGATCGGGGCCTCTTCGTCCTTGTTGATGGCGACGATAACCTTCGAATCCTTCATGCCGGCCAAGTGCTGGATCGCGCCGGAAATGCCGACGGCGATATACAGCTGCGGGGCGACGATCTTGCCGGTCTGGCCGACTTGATAGTCATTCGGTGCGTAGCCCGCATCGACGGCGGCGCGGCTGGCGCCGATGGCGGCGCCCAGCTTGTCGGCCAATGGCTCCAGGACGGCATGGAACTGCTCGCTGGAGGCCAGGGCGCGACCGCCCGAGACGACGATCTTGGCAGCGCCCAGTTCGGGCCGGCTGGACTTGGTCAGCTCGGCCGAAACAAAGCGCGACACACCGGTATCGCTGCCGCCGGCAATGTTGTCTATCGTCGCGGCAGCGCCGTCGCCCGCCGCGTCGAAGGCGGTGGTACGCACGGTCAGGACCTTGATCGCATCGCTGGATTGCACGGTGGCGATCACATTGCCGGCGTAGATGGGCCGGACAAAGGTGTCGGCCGATTCGATGGCGATCACGTCGGAGATCTGTGCCACGTCCAGCAGGGCGGCCACGCGCGGCAGCAGGTTCTTGCCCTGGGTGGTGGCGGGCGCCAGCACATGGCTGTAACCGCGGGCCAGTTCCACCACGATGGGGGCCAGGTTTTCCGCCAGGGGATGGGCCAGGTGGGCGGCCTCGGCCAGCAGCACCTTGCTCACGCCTGCCACTTTGGCGGCCGCTTGCGCGGCGGCGCCGGCATTGTGGCCGGCGACCAGCACATGGATATCGCCGCCCAGCTTGGCTGCGGCGGTGACGGTGTTGAGGGTGGCGGCTTTCAGCGAAGCATTGTCGTGTTCGGCAATCACTAGAATCGACATTTAGATCACCTTCGCTTCGTTCTTGAGTTTGGCGACCAGCTCGGCGACCGAGCCGACCTTGATACCGGCCTTGCGCACCGGCGGTTCGGATACCTTGAGTTGCTTCAGGCGCGGTGCGGGGTCCACACCCAGATCGGCCGGGCTCACTTTGTCCAGCGGCTTTTTCTTGGCGGCCATGATATTGGGCAGCTTGACGTAGCGCGGCTCGTTCAGGCGCAGGTCGGTGGTGACGATGGCCGGCAGGCTCAGCGACACGGTTTCGAGGCCGCCGTCGATTTCGCGGGTGACGTTGAGGCGGCCGTCGGCCAGCTCGACCTTGGAAGCGAAGGTGCCTTGCGGCAGGTTCATCAGCGCGGCCAGCATCTGGCCGGTCTGGTTGGCATCGTCGTCGATGGCCTGCTTGCCCAGGATGATCAATTGCGGCTGTTCCTTGTCGGCCACGGCGCGCAACAGCTTGGCCACGGCCAGGGGCTGCAGGACGGCGTCGGTCTCGACATGGATGGCGCGGTCGGCGCCCATGGCCAGGGCGGTACGGAGGGTCTCTTCGCACTGCTTGATGCCGAGCGAGACCACGACGATCTCGGTGGCCTTGCCGGCTTCCTTCAAACGCACGGCTTCTTCCACCGCGATCTCGTCGAAGGGGTTCATCGACATCTTCACATTGGCGATATCGACATCGCTGCCATCTGCCTTGACTCGGACTTTGACGTTGTAATCAACAACGCGCTTAACTGCGACCAGGATTTTCACACTGCCTCCGCTGGGGATCATCGGATGGTAAATTGGGGTCTCGTGCCGGGCACGAAAGGGCATGAAGCATAGCACCGGCAGGTGGGGCGCGTCATGGCGCCCTAGCCTCTGGGCTGGCTATTTCACCGCAACTTAGCACCGAACAATCAATTGAAACAAGCGTTTGATTTGTTCTTGTCGGCCTAATGCGACAACAGCCGCCGCGTTGTGGCACGCATGCCGCCCGGGGGCTTTCCCATAGCGATCCAACTGCCGGCGGCATGTTACCGTTGCGGCCTTGCACATTTATGCGCGGCCGGGCCCCACAGTTGCTCCGGCGCGCCCTCCGCTGGACTCCGCCGATGAAAAATACCGCAACCCTGTTGATCTCCTGCCCCGACCGTAAAGGCCTGGTGGCGGCCATTGCCAATTTTCTCTACACCTATAACGCCAATATCCTGCACGCCGACCAGCATCAGGACGACGATGCCGGCTTGTTCCTGATGCGCATCGAATGGGACCTGGACGGCTTTGCCCTGGATATGGCGGCCTTCGATGCCGCCTTTGCCCCGATTGCCGAACGTTTCGGCATGCAGTGGCAGCTGCGGCGTTCGACGCAGAAGCCGCGCATGGCGATTTTCGTGTCGCGTTACGACCATTGCCTGGTGGATCTGCTGCATCGCTGGCAGATCGGCGAGCTGGCCTGCGAAATTCCGCTGGTGATCTCCAATCATGAAGATTGCCGCCGCATCGCCGAATTCTACGGCGTGGCCTATGAGGTGATCGCGGTGAACAAGGACAACAAGGCCGAGGCCGAGGCCGCCCAGCAGGCATTGCTGCGCGAGCATGGCGTGGACCTGATCGTGCTGGCGCGCTATATGCAGGTCCTGTCGCACGACTTCACCTCGGCCTACCGGCAGCGCGTCATCAATATCCACCACAGCTTCCTGCCGGCCTTCGACGGCGCCAAGCCCTATCACCGCGCCCATGCACGCGGCGTGAAGCTGATCGGGGCGACCAGCCACTATGTGACCGAGGTGCTGGACGACGGCCCCATCATCGAGCAGGACGTGACCCGTATTTCCCACCGGGAAACCGTGGACGACCTGATCCAGAAGGGCCGCGACCTGGAGCGCATCGTGCTGAGCCGGGCGGTCCGCTGGCATCTGGATCACCGCGTACTGGTCTACGGCAATAAAACGGTGGTGTTCGACTGAACAACGCGACTGTTGCGTGGTCTCTCACAGGCATGCGCACTTATCCGGCCGATGCCACCCTTCCGGGGGCGGCGGTGTAGGATGGATGCTGCCAGCGGATTGGCGCGCGGCACAACACTGTGGCGGGAGGCATCATGAACAGGTTTTCCGTTTTTCTGATTGCCGGTACGGTAGCGGGGCTGTCGGCCTGCGCCGGTATGACGGTGAACAATACCAGCCTGCTGGACGGCAGCCGCCAGTTCGGCAAGACCGAACTGCATACCTATCCGGTGCGCATCCTGGCTATCGACCGTGAATACACCATCGATGTCAATCCGGTGCGGGTGGAACCTGGCGAGCACTCCCTGCGGGTGGCGGCGGCGCCGGTAGCCGGCTTCTCCCAGCCGGTGACCAAGGATGTGCCGTTTACGGTACAGGCTTGCAAGCGCTACTATCTGGCCGCCAAGCGGACAAGCCCGCTGCGGCAGGATTTCGAATTGATCGTGCAGCAGGTGGAAGATCGCACCGACTGTCACAAAGGCTGATTCCCGACTCATCTTGGGGCCGCCGTATCGGCGGCTTTGTTTTTGTACCCTATGCCACCATTTTTCCAGGACGCTCTCGACCTTGCCCGCTTTCGCGTCAAAGCGCTCGAACATTACGCCTATGACTGGTGGTTGCCGGTACTGTGGCTGAGCTTCCTGGCGGTCGTGCCCCCGCTGTTGGCGTTGGCCGGCAGCGATGCACCGATTGCAATGCTACTGACCCTGAGCCTGGCTTTAACCTGGGTAACGGTGCTGATGCTGACCTTCTTCTTTGGCTGGTGGCTGAAGCGAGACCCCGCCAGCAAGGTCCGGGGCAGTTTGTTTCCGCTGGTCGTGCTCGCGTCCAGCGGCCAACTGCTCGGTCCCTTGCTCGCGCTGTTGCCGGGGGGCTTGCGCACCTTGGCCCATATCGCGCTGCTGGTCTACCAGTTCTGGGTCCTGGCCACTGCATTGTCCCGTGCGACCGGTATGTCGAGTCGATATGTGCTGAAGGGTTTTCTGCACTATTTCGCGGCTTGGCTGATCGTCGGTGTGGTGCTGTCCGTGATCGCCGGCATGCTTGGCTTGCTGCCGGCCCCGCCTGGACAAGCCGATCCGGCCAAGGCTGGCCGTCCCCTTACGCAAGTGCAGGAGCAACCCTAGATATGGCCGGTTACCGTTACCAGGCGCTCGATGCCAGTGGCCGCGCCAGCGAAGGCGTGGTCGAGGCCGACAATGCCAAGCTGGCCCGCACCAGTCTGCGCGACCAAGGCTTGTGGGTCACCGAGATGAACGAGCTGGCGCAGACCGACACCGGCAACCGGCAACGCCGCAGCGGCGGCGTGTCGACCGGCGAGCTGGCCTTGATCACGCGGCAGTTCGCCACCTTGCTCGATGCCGGCCTGACCATCGAGCGGGCCCTGACCGTGCTGATCGAGCAGGCCGAAAACCTGCGCGCGCGCGATGTGCTGGCCGGGGTGCGCAGCGAAGTGCTGGCCGGGGCGCCGATGAGCGTGGCACTTACCCGTCACCCAAAGGTCTTCCCCGAGCTGTACCGCACCATCGTGCGGGCCGGCGAGGAGTCGGGCAAGGCAGCCGGCGTGATGTCGCGGCTCGCCGACTATATCGAGGCCCGCCAGGCCTTGATGTCCAAGGTGACCTTGGCCTTCGTCTATCCGATCGTGGTGCTGTCGGTGTCCATGCTGGTCATTGTCGGCATGCTCTGGTGGGTGGTGCCGCAAATGGTCGGCGTCTTCCAGGGCGCCAAGCAGACGCTGCCATTGCTGACCCGGGTACTGCTGGCCATGTCGGCCGGTGTGCGCGAATACGGCATCTATGGCTTTATCGTACTGGGCGGGGCCGGCTTTGGATTTACCCGCCTGCTCAAACGTCCGGCCTTCCGCTTTCGTTTCGACCGCTTTCTGCTCAAGCTGCCCCTGTTCGGCCGGCTCAACCGCGCCAGCAATACCGCGCGGCTGGCCAGCACCCTGTCCATCCTGGTCGGCAGCGGCGTGCCCCTGCTGAAGGCCATGGAGGCTGCCGGCGGGGTGGTGGAGAACCTGGTGCTGCGCGAAGCGGTGAACAGTGCGTCGCGCGATGTGCGCGAAGGCGCCCAGCTTTCCAAGGCGCTGGACCGGCAGAAGCTGTTCCCGCCGGTCCTGGTGCACCTGATCGCCAGCGGCGAAGCCAGCGGCCGGCTGGAGGACATGCTGGACAAGGCCGCCCGGCAGCAGGCCGGTGAACTGGAACAGAAGGTCGCGACCTTCACCAGCCTGCTGGGACCCTTGATGGTGCTGCTGATGGGCGGCGCCGTGCTGCTGATCGTGCTGGCCATTCTGTTGCCGGTATTTGAAATGAACCAACTGGTGAAGTAGATGGCCAAGGATGATCTGACCACGCTGGCCGAACTGAAGACCCGTGTCGCAGCCTTCGCCGCGGCGCGCGATTGGCAGCAATTTCACAATGGCAAGAACTTAGCCATGAGTATCGCGATCGAAGCGGCTGAACTGATGGAGCATTTCCAATGGTCGCCGCCGGCCACCGAGCGAGTGGATAAGGCCGAAGTGGCGGAAGAGCTGGCCGATGTGCTGATCTACGCACTGGCCTTCGCCAATCGCCTGGAAATCGACGTGGCGAGCGCCATTCTCGCCAAGCTCGACAAGAACGAAAGCCGTTTCCCGGCCGGGGTAACGGGCCTGAGTTGAGGCATTGTGGTTTGCAGTGCGCAGGTTTTACCGCTCCAGTTGTAAACTCCCCCCGTTCCCGGCTGGCTGGCCGGGGTAGACCAACCAGTAGGCAAGGAAACATCCATGCAGCAACGCACCCGCTCACGCGGTTTTACCTTGATCGAAATCCTCGTCGTGATCGCCATCCTGGCCATCCTGGGCGCGCTGGTCGTCCCCAAGATCCTCGACCGTCCGAACGATGCCCGCGTCGCCGCGGCGCAGCAGGACGTGCGATCCATCGTGCAGGCGCTCAAGCTCTACAAGATCGACAACGGCAATTACCCGGCCACCGAACAAGGACTGAAGGCCTTGGTCGAGAAGCCGACCGCCGGCCAGGTTCCCTCCAACTGGAAGGCCTATCTGGACAAGCTGCCGCACGACCCGTGGAACCGTGAATACCTGTACCTGAATCCCGGCATCAAGGGTGAAATCGATGTAATGAGCTACGGCGCAGACGGCAAGGCCGGCGGCGAGAGCTACGACGCCGATATCGGCTCCTGGATGCTGTGATACACCCCATGCGCACACGCCCGCCATCACCGAGGCCGCTCGGTTTTACGCTGATCGAAATCCTGGTGGTGCTGGTCATCATCGGCATTATCGTCACGCTGGCGGCGGTGCGCTTTGGCGGTAACGACGTCGATACCCTGCAACGCGAGGCGGAGCGGCTCTCGCTTTTGCTGGAATCGGCGCGGGACGAGGCTATCGTGAGTGGCGCGCCGCTGGCCTTCCAGCCTGGGCAGCGCAGCTACGCTTTCTGGATACAGAAAGCTCCGCCGCTATGGGAGCCCATAAACAACGACGAGGTGTTGCGCCCCCGGCAGTTGCCCGACGCGGTGACGATGGACGGTGTGCAGGTCAATCTGCAGCCCTTGGCCCCGAACGGACGGCTGGTGTTCCAGCCATCGGGCGTCAATGCACCGTTCGCCCTGACGCTGAGGACCGGCGACGTAACCCGTCGATTGGTCGCCGATGGCTTGGGCCGCTTATCGATTGTCTTGCCGGTTACCCCGGGAGCAAGCACGCCATGAAGCGGCAGCTTGGTTTTACCCTGATCGAAGTATTGATCGCCTTGGCCGTGATCGGCATTGCCCTGGCCGCTTCGGTGCGGGCCACCATCGTCGTCAGCGACGGCTCGATGTCGCTGCGCCGTCACCTGGTCGGTGGCTGGGTCGCACAGAACCGCATCAATGCCTATCTGGCCAGTAAGGACTTCCCCGAGCTGGGCCAGCATGAGGGCAAGACCACCCAGGCCGGCATGGAATTCTTCTGGCGCGAGAAGGTCGGCGCCTTACCCAATAAGTCGTTTCGACGAGTGGAAGTCAAGGTCTACCCAAACGAGAAAAGCGATCATGCCGATGCTGTCCTGGTGGGCTTCATCGCTAGAATACCACCATGAGAAATCGCAAAGGGTTCACCCTGATCGAAATCCTGATCGCGCTGGCGGTGTTCAGCGTACTGGCGGTGATCGCCTATCAGGGCGTGGCGCGGATGGCCATCGCCAAGCAGGTAATGGACGCCGACAACCGGAAATGGCGGGAACTGACCGTCGCCATGGCGCGTTTCGAGGACGATTTCTCCCAGGCCGCGAACCGGTCCTACATCAACCAGTTCGGGTCCACCGTGGATCCCTTGCAGGGAGCGGCTGGCCCGCTCAATAGCAGCGGTGCACTGCTGGAATTGGTGCGCTACGACGGTGATCGTTTGATCCATCTGGGTTATCGACTGCGGCAGGGGCATCTGGAGTTGCTGCTGTGGAATACGCTTCATCAGGCGCCCCGCACCGAGCCCACCGCGCTGGCCTTGCTCGATCATGTCAAGGATTTCAAGCTGAGGTTTCTCGATCAGAGTAAGCAGTGGCAACTTAGCTGGCCGGCAGGTCAGGCCACCAAGATCACGGCCTTACCTCGCGGAGTGGAAATCACCCTGACGCTGGAGAGCGGCGAAGTCATCACCAGGTTGTTTGCCCTGCCATGAGAACCCGTCCCTCAAAACAAGCCGGTATCGCCATTATCACCGCCGTCGCCATCGCGGCGCTGGTGGCGGCCATTGCTGGCGCCATGGCCTTTCGCCATAGTCTTTGGCTGCGACAGGTGGCCAATCAGCTCGATATGACCCAGGCGCGGGTGGTCGCACGTTCGGCGGTGGATTTCAGTCTGCTGACACTCCTGGACGACGCCAAGCAGAATCTCTATGACGGCGAGACGGATAGCTGGCGTATTCCCATCAGCAATCTGCCTATTGAGCAGGGGATGGCCGACGGCAAGATCTACGATGTTCAGGGACGTTTCAATCTAAATAATTTGTTGGAAACCGACCCGGCCAAGCTCGCCATCTACGAGAACGCCTTCAAGACACTACTGGCGAATGCGGGAGGCTCCCCGGATTTGCTCAATGCCCTGGCCGACTGGCTGGATGAGGGCAGCAATGTACGCAACCCAGGTGGGGCGGAGGATAACGAATACATGGCCATGAATCCGCCGCGCCGAGCCGCCAATGGACCGCTATTCGACGTCGAGGAATTACGCCAGGTGCGCGGGTTCAGCGATGAGCTGGTGGAGAAATTGATGCCGAACGTGTCGGCGCTGCCATACCCTCCTAGCGGGCCCGCTTCGTTCGTCAATGTCAATTTTGTCTCTGCTGAAGTACTGAATGCCTTGGTGCCGCAAATATCCCTGAGCCAGGCCGAGGCATTGGTGGCGCAGGCGAAGAAAAAGCCTTTTCAAAATATTGCGGACTTCTATGCGGCCCTGGGCTCCCAGCAATTGACCCAGCAATTATCCACAAGCAATATTTTCAGTATCAAAAGCGACTACTTCCTGACAGACGTCGAGGCTCGCTTTGGTCGTGTGAAGGTTGCCTACCGCGCCATGTTGACGCGCGACAACTCAAGCTCCGCGCGCTTGATCTGGTTGCGGCGCCGTTGAGCGGCTTTCCATGCCTCCCGCCGGTGCTTAAAACGGTAATTCGCCGTCGATCTCTTTAGCCAGCAATTTGCGGAAAGTCGCCTGGATGCGCTTGAGCGCCTTGGCGTCGTCGCCTTCGAAGCGCAGTACCAGCGCCGGCGTGGTATTGGACGCGCGCAACAGCCCAAAACCATCCTCATATTCCACCCGCAAGCCATCCAGGGTGATCACTTCCGCATCGGGAAAACGCGCGCTGGTCTTGAGTCTATCGAGCAAGGCATGGGCGGCGCCCTCGGCCATATCGACCTGGATCTCCGGTGTGCTGATGCCCTGCGGCAGGCGATTGAGCAGAGCACTGGGATCGTCCACCTGGGACAGGATTTCCAGCAGCCGCGCGCCGGCATAGATGCCGTCGTCAAAGCCATACCAGCGTTCGGAGAAGTAGAGATGGCCGCTCAGCTCGCCGCCCACCAGGGCGCCGGTTTCCTTCATCTTGGCCTTCATATAGCTGTGGCCGGTCCGCGCCATGACCGCCTTGCCCTTGTGCTGCTTGACCCAGGGCGCCACCAGCCGGCTTGATTTGACGTCATACACCACCTTGCCGCCGGGCTGGCGGCTCAGCGCGTCGGCGGCAAAGGCCATCAGCAGCCGGTCGGGGTAGATGATGGTGCCATCCTTGGTGACCACGCCCAGGCGGTCGGCGTCGCCATCGAAGGCCAGGCCCAGCTCGGCGTCGGTCACTTCCAGGGCGAACATCAGGTCGGCCAGGTTTTCCGGCTTGGCCGGATCGGGATGATGATGGGGGAAGCGTCCATCCACTTCGCAGAACAGCTCGCGTACGCGGCAACCCAGCCGCCGGTACAGCACCGGGGCGATGCCGCCCGCTACGCCGTTACCGGCATCGACGATGATATTCATGCGCCGCTGTAGCTTGAGATCGCCGCAGATCCGCTCGAAATATGCCTCGCGCACATCTTCGGTACCGTAGCGGCCGGCCCCCTCGCTGAAATCGTTCGCTTCAATGCGGTCGCGCAGGCGCGTGATCGCCTCGCCGGCCAGCGTCTCGCCGGCCAGCATGATCTTGACGCCGTTGTATTGGGCGGGATTGTGGCTGCCGGTGATCATCACGCCCGACAGCGTTGCCAGATGATGGGCGGCGAACCATACCAAGGGGGTGCTGACCTCGCCCAGATCGATCACATCGACGCCGGCCGCCAGCAGGCCGGCGGTCAAGGCTTCCGCGAGGGCGGGGCT
The DNA here is from genome assembly GCF_007431345.1 of Chitinimonas arctica. Taxonomy (NCBI): domain Bacteria; kingdom Pseudomonadati; phylum Pseudomonadota; class Betaproteobacteria; order Neisseriales; family Chitinibacteraceae; genus Chitinimonas; species Chitinimonas arctica. Next base: position 3,815,774 of record NZ_CP041730.1, read on the forward strand.
GGACAGGCGGCCGTCGCGTCCCACCACCAGCCTGGCCTGCTTGCGTGCCAATGCTTCGCTGCCTATGGCCTGGCCGATCAGTCGGCAGGCATCGGCATCCAGCGTCTTGCCGACGATGCCGCGGATATCATAGGCCTTGAAGATTTGTGCGGGGAGGTTGGCCATTGTCGATAAGCGTTCCGTGATGGGGGGAGGGATTCTAACAGCCACTGCTTACCGGCGCGGTACGCTTTTACACTTATGCCCTTATTTCAAGCTGCTTCGAAGAATGCCAGCAAGCAGCGCGGCAGCCAATCGATCCGTCCAGGGAAGGGGCCTTCGGTGAAGCCGACATGGCCACCGCGCTCGGTTTGCAGCAGGTGCACGGCGGCGCTGACCTCATGGCTGCCGGGGAGGGCGCCGGCGGGCAGGAAGGGATCATTGCGGGCATTGATCAACAAGGTGGGGACGGCGATATGCGGCAACCATGGCTTGCTGCTGGCCCGTGACCAATAGTCGTGCACATCGGCGAAGCCATGCAATGGCGCGGTGACGCGATTGTCGAATTCCTTGAAGGTACGGGCTGCGGCGATGTCGGCCGGGGAAACCTGGAGAAAGGCCAGATCGGTTTCGAAGGCGGCCAGATGGGCCAAGGTCTTGGGCCGGAGCGTCTGCAGGAAGTTGCGGGTATAGATGGCACGGTTGAGTCCGCGATCCAGCACCTTGCCGGCGGCGGTCAGGTCCAGCGGTGCCGAAACCACGGCGGCCCGGTCCAGCAGACCGCAGGCGGCCTGGCCTTGCTCGCCCAGCCATTTGGCCAAGGCATTGCCACCCAGCGACACGCCGGCGGCATACATGGGGCCTCGATGCTGGTCGCGGAAATGCTGCAGTATCCAGGCGATCTCGGCCGAATCGCCGGCATGGTAGGCGCGCGGCTTGCGATTGGGGTGGCCGCCGCAGCCGCGGAAGTGTGCCACCGCGGCGCGCCAGCCACGGTCGGCGGCGGCCTTCATCAAGGCCACCGCGTAGTGGCTGTTGGCGCTGCCTTCCAGTCCATGGAAATGCACCAGTAGCGGTGCGTCGCCGGCCGACCCGGCGGCCAGCCAGTCCACCGCGATCTCGTCGCCATCCGGGGTGGGCCAGACTTCGCGGCGATAGAGGGGTGGCGGGCGCCTGAGCGCCAAGGCCGGATAGATGGTCTCGCTATGGGGGCCGATCAGCCAGCGGGACGGGTGGTAGTGGGGTAGGGCAGGGACCATGGTGCCAATTCTACCGGGTCGCTGCCACGCAAATCCCATTGCTTCAGAAAACGTTTCTGAATAGAATGAGAATTCTTCTCAAAAGCATTCCCTTTCCTGCTCAGGCGATGTCCAGACTTCCCATTGATTTCCGTCGCCTACCCACGCTACTCCTTGTTACCGGTCTGCATTTCGTAGCCTTGTATGGGTTGGCGCTGGGCATTGTGCTACCCACGCCGCCGGTTTTACCAAAGCCGACCATCGTTGCCAGCCTGCTGCCGCCTCAGCCCTTACCGCTGGTCGTGCCCGAAGCGACACCGCAACCGGCGCAGCGTCCGCTTCCTGTCAGCCGGCCCAAGCCGACGATGCTGCCACCCATCAAGAACGCGCCGCCGTCGCCGACCGCCATCAGCCTGCCGCCGGCCGAGCTTGCGCCGCAGCAGCCGATCGCGCCCGAAAGCCCCAAGCTGGCGCAGGCCCCCGCTCAGCCGCTCCCGCCTGCGCCTATCGTGCCGCCGCGTAGCGATGCGTCCCATCTGAATAATCCAGCACCGACCTATCCGCCCTTGTCCCGCCGCCTGGGTGAGGAGGGACGGGTAGTGTTGTCGGTCTATATCCTGCCGGACGGCAAGGTGGGCGAAGCCGTCCTGAAGAAATCGAGCGGCTTCGAGCGGCTGGACCAGGCCGCACTGGACGTGGTGAAGCGCTGGCGCTATGTCCCGGCCAAGCAGGGCGATACGCCCATCGCCTTCTGGTATGCCCAGCCCTTCGACTTTACCCTGAACAGTTGATCACCCGCCGCCCGGCAACAGGCGGCAGATTTGAAATGATGGAGAATTTGTAAATGGAACAGCACCCTTTCAGCTTGCTCGGCTTCTGGTCGCAAGGTGACCTGGTCACCAAGGGCGTGGCGATCGCCTTGCTGCTGATGTCGATCGCTTCCTGGTACGTGATCGCCACGCGCTTTGCCCGGCAGCTGCGGCAGCGCCGCATGGCGCAGGTAGCCACCGCCCAGTTCTGGCATGCCCAGTCCTTTACCGAAGGCCTGCAATTGCTGGACGGCGCGATCGAGGACAATCCCTACCGGCACCTGGCCGAGGAAGGGCGCGACGCCGCCGCCCACCACCGCGACAACCAGGGCGACCTGCATGGCCAGCTGACCCTGAGCGATTGGGTAACCAGTTGCCTGCGGCGCGCCATCGACGATTCGGTCGAGCGTATGCAGTCCGGCTTGTCCATCCTGGCTTCGGTCGGTGCGACCGCGCCATTCGTGGGTTTGCTGGGCACGGTGTGGGGGATTTTCCATGCCTTGCTGAGCATAGGCGGCAGCGGGCAGGTCAGCATCGGCAAAGTGGCCGGTCCGGTAGGCGAAGCATTGATCATGACGGCTTTCGGGCTGATGGTCGCCATCCCGGCGGTATTGGGCTACAACGCCCTGACCCGCGGCAACAATGCCGCCATCGGCAAGATCAATCGTTTCGCGCATGATCTGCATGCCTATTTCGTGACCGGTTCGCCGGTGGCCAAGCCCGATAGCGGCAAGGCACGCCTGGGTGCGGCGGGCGGGGAGCGCTGAGATGGCTTTCGGCGGCGGCTTCGACGAACAGGGCAAGGTGATGAGCGAAATCAATATGACGCCGCTGGTGGACGTCATGCTGGTCTTGCTGATCATCTTTATCATCACGGTGCCGGTTCTCACCCACAGCGTCAAAGTGGACCTGCCCCGTGCGGAAAACCAGGCCAACGAGGAGAAACCGGAGACGATCGATCTATCCATCACGCTGGACGGATCGATCTACTGGAATGGCCAAGCGCTCGCCAAGCCCGATTTCGAGACTCGCCTGGCCGAAGTCGCCAGCCGGCAGCCGCAGCCCGAGTTGCATATCCGGGCGGACCGCAAGGTGGCATACGAGCAGGTCGCGCAAGCCATGGCCGCCGCACAGCGCGCCGGCGTACAGAAGCTGGGCTTTGTGACCGAGCCAGGTAGCTGATATGTGGATCGCCATTTGGCTGCTTGTGGGTATACCGGCCGGGGTAGTCTGGCTGACGGTGGTTACGCCGGCCTGCATGCGTTGCCAATGGCGGAGCCAATGCAAGAGCCGGGCAAATTGCCTGGCCGCTCAAATGCCCGGCGATGCGGTACGTCCAGTGCTTTGGCACCCTGCCGGGGCGCCGGCTACGCAGGCCGGTGCGCGCGGCGGTGTGCCGATTTCCACTTCGACGCCTTGATCACTGCATCGCTGGGATAGCTTCTGCGTTTTTCTAGGGGGAAACGTCCAATAAGCGTGAGCGAATCAGATGGCTTCTAGGCCATGCTAGGCGCTTTAAAAGCCACTACCGTTGCATCATCACCCATCGGTTTTGCTCGGTCACCCAGACCGTAGAATACTTCGATGTACATATCGCTCTGCCCTATCATGTCTTTGAGCGTATGGTCGGCTGTAGGCTGAAAACCGCTTTCGTTGATTTCCTGTACGTCTCTATCCTTTAAAGAGTCGGATTTCACAGGTTTGCAGGCGCCCTTGGTGAAGAATAGAAACTGATCATTTTCTTGAACTGTGATGTCAAAAAATGTCAGCAGTCTGGAGGCAATCTCCAAATCGGGAAATATTCCTTCATCACGGAAATCAGTCTTGCCATGCCAGCTAGGGAATGCCATGGGGTAGAGGTCGGTGTTTTCGTCCCGGCGAATAAATATGTTTTTTCCTTGGAGTAGCGTTTCATTTGTATTTTCTCGCTCCAGTTGCGCCAGGACATTGCCAGTGCCAAAACCGATTGCGTGGAGTTCGTTGTTTTTTCCTTTGTAGAATGTCATCGCGCCGAATGATGCACCTGTGCCGAAACGGTGACTGGCTTGAAACTCTTCATTTACTTCTCGAAATGCTGAGTACATTAGTTTGGTTTTAATTTGAGCTTCCGGCCAATTTTCCCCTTCAAGGGTATGGGTTATATTGTTTAATATGGACATCACCATTTTGCCGATTGTAAGAATATTCTGTCGGCTTTCTCCTCTGCCATACCCATCAAGGACCGCCATTATGGGTTGATTGTTTTTGCCGATTGCGGACATGACGCAATCGGACCCTTCTTTGTTCCCCACATAGGCCGCTTCTTTGTCATTGTTTGGATCCGCTTGTCGATAAGTGCTGCCCATCGCATAAGAAATCATGTCGTTCTGCATGGTTCCGGTTTGGATTTTCGTATTGCGGTTAAGCTCGATTACTGGAGATGCGTCTATCGATTTTAATCCGACAGTCTCGGTATCGCTATTACGCGCCGATAATTTTTTTGCATCCTCCACGCAGATGTCAAGCGTTTCGTTGGCGTGCTCATTGCTAAGTTTGTTAAGTTTTTCTGCTATTTTTTGTGCTCTGGTTTCAAAGCTGCATCCGCGAGATATGAAATCACGTATCCCGGAAAAAAATCGGTTTGCTAGTGACTTGCCAGATAAATCCCGCTTGCTGCTGAATGAATACTGCCCGTTTTCTATTCTTTCTATAAAGTAGGTTCTATTTTCTTCTTTTAAAAATAGTGCTGCCTTGTTTTTTGGGCCGAATGCCTTTTCCAGCTCGGTATAAATCTTGGAGTCGATGTCGTTGAAGCTACGGCATGTTGTAACAGTTAATTGCATGGGTGTTGGATTCATTCTAATAATTCCAGATTTAACATAATATTTTGGATTTATTTTTAGTAAACCACTGCGAAATACTGCTGTTGGTTGGCAATGCGTGATAATTATGGTGGTGGATGATTCATCGTGCTGTTGGGAAATATGAAATTTTTTAGAAATTGATCAATTGCAATACCCTGGCGGTTTGGGAGCGATGCATAGGTGAAAAACTGCCTGCGCATGGCAAAGTGGATGCGCTGCCAGGCGTAAGTGATCAACTGTTTCTTACTGTTATTTGTCGCTGGGAAGTTACACGCAACTGCCTATTCTCATCAAGGCTGAGCAGCAATAATTCCTTGTTGAATATGGCCTCTGCGGAAATTTTTGTCTTTGTATGATCCGATAGTACGTGGATATACTTCAGTATTGGATTGCTGTCGTTCTGGTCGTGAACGGCAGATTCGAAGGTATATGCCGAGGCAAGCGCTTGGGATCTTGAATCAGCGGAGCGGTTACGGCTCCAGTTGCGCTTGAATGTGATGCCGCCCAGTTGGATTATTTCCTTGGTGTCCAGGGTGGCCTCGTCGTATTGTTCAATTTCGACGCCTTGCAATAGGATATTTCTTAAATATTCGGCCGCTTCGATGGGGAGGGCGCGGGGAATTGTCTCTGCGTCTTGAAGAGCCGCCGGCAAGCGGGTGGCGACGTGGATTGGTCGCCGTGCACGTTCCGGAATGGGTTGCGACATAGGCCTGTTCGAGCGCGGCATACCATACGAAGACACAGGTTTTCTGATAGGACTTGCCTGAACCACCGGGGCGGTCTCCCCTCGCTTCTTGACAAGCAGTGTGTTGTCTTGTTTGAGCTGGAATTGAAATATGCCTTTGTCGGTGTTTATCTCCACGGTATTTTTTCTTGTCGTGGCGCTACACTTTATACGGAGATGATTCAGGGTGAATTGCTCCGTGAGGCGGGGCTGAGAGTTGGGGACGAAAGTATAGTAATGGCTGACTTCGCCGATAGGCGAGTGTTTGGTACGGTCATTATCCCTATTGCGAGCGAAATCCGTGCCTTCCAGATGGATTATTTCGTAATTGCGGAGTATGGGGCTCGGATCGTGGTTCCTGCATAGTATCAGTATGTTTTTTATATAACTGCCTGCGGACCACGGGATGCAGCGAGTGATCTTTCGTGTGATCTTCTGGGTAACATCCATCAGTACGACATCGGTTCTGGCGTGCGGGCTGCGAGTAGTGAGCTGGACGGCTTCTATCGTATGCTGTCCCAGCCTTCCCGGTGGGTGGGTAGGACTGAAGCGCGTACGGGGATGGATGGCGTGATGGCTGCCAGTACGAGAGAAGCTATCCATGGTATCTGATCCTATTGCAGGCAAGGCTGGTTGACGGAACGGCTCCTGTTCATCCAGTACGGCGTATGCCGGCCATGCTTTCGGTATTTTTGCAGGTACTTTGGAATTTTGGTGCTTACGGCCAAAAGAGGCGGATTTTGACGGCATGCGCGGCGCGCAAGGAAAGCGAGCCGAACTGAATGTTCGGCCTGCTTTCTTTGCCGCGCCTGCTTAAGCGACCCCTGGCGGACGCTGCAAGGCCATGCCCACCGATGGCTGCGCGCAAAGGTGGTGGACGATGGCTCCGCCCCGCAGAGCGCCTTCGCGCGCGTAGTGCCGTCGATTCAAGCAGTTTGGCGTTGCTTGGGCATGCTCATGGTTTCCCGCGCCTTGGGCGCGGCGGGCGGGCAGAGTTCCAGCATAAAGCTATTCAGGCTGCTGAGCAGAATATCGGATTTCAAGCGGTAAAAGACGAATTGCCCACGCCGTTCGCTGGCGATCAGATGGGCATTTTCCAGCAAGGACAAATGTCGCGAGATGGACGGCGCGCTGATGGGGAAGCGTTCTGCCAAGTCGCTTGTGGTCAATTCCGCATCCGCGAGATAAAGCAGAATCTGTCGGCGGGGGCGTGAAGCCAGGGCTTCAAAGACATTGTCGAGGAAGGCGTCCATTTTTATTCTTCATCTTGGCAAAATCAGTAAATCATCATACGCTTAACTAATGTTCTAGGTCAATGTCTTATCCGGTTGAGACCGCTAAGCCTGCCAGGAATCGATAGAATGGCGCGGGATAAACAACGGCAGGCATAGGGCGCAAGATGCGAGCAGCGCTGAGAAAAAAGATCATTCAGGTGTGCGATAGCAAGATAGCCGGCAAAGGCCCGGAGGTGGGGCTGTCGTTCTATGCATTCTTTGCCAACAGGAACGACGATCCGGCGCTGCTGATGGAGGCGGCGCATTGGTGGATCATGGTCCACCAGCTCGATCATTTCGAAAAGGCGGTCAAGATCAAGCGCCTCGTGGAGGCCATTTAGGCCGGCATCTCGCGGTCGATATCCGCGAGCTGCCGGCCCCCGCCGTGATTTGTCTACCCCTTGCCGCACACATCCACTTGCTTGTTGTCGTCCATGGGACGGGCCGGGTTGAATATCGCCGGGCAGTTGTCGAGCAGGTCCGGAACGCCATCGCCATCCTTATCCCGCGAGCTGGCAACCCCGTTGTACTGCCGGTAGCGTGCCGGCGTGCAGGAGGGCTGCAGGGCATCTTGCCGGCAGAGGGCGAGGGCGTAGTGATTCGCGTTGTGGGTTTTCAGCTCCGCGAAGGTACGGCCGGTTTCCGCCAGGCAAACCGATTTCCGGCTACCGCAGATATCGCCCATGGTTTCGCAGCCCTGGTCCAGCGCGGCGATGGTCGCCGAGTCGCCGTAGAGCGGTGCGCCGGCCCGCAATACCAGCACGATATCCTTTTCCTCGGCCTTGATGATGCTCAGGTAGGGCGATGGTTCACCGCCCGGCGCGACCACGGTCAGGTCCGCCAGCAGACCCACCTTGATCGCCCCGATCTGGTCGGAGAAACCCAAGGCCTTGGCGGCGTTCGCGGTCACCATGCGCCAGAGCTTTTCGCCGGAAAAATAATTATCCAGATAAGTCGAATTGAATTGCGCGGCGCACTGCATTTCGTGCAGCAGATTGATCGAGCCGGAGGGCGTCCAGTCCGTCGCCAGGGCGATATTCACGCCTTCGCGGCCGTACAGGGTGACCGGCAAGGTATTGCCGTAAAGCGACAGGTTGGAACGGGGCGACCAGACCACGGACATGTCCTTGGCCTTCATGAAGCCCACATCCGCCTTGTCGACCGCCACGCCATGGATAAAGGTGCTGTTCGAGGCGATCAGGTCCACGCCGGGCGAGGCCGGATTGCTGCCCCGCCCCGACAGGCAGGCGACCTCATTATGCGCATAGGCATCGATCCCCTCGCCGACATGCGGCAGAAACACCCGGTTTTGCAGCACGCCGGGCGTGGCGACCTTGGGGTAGGCGCAGGTATCGGTACGGCCGTCCACGTCGCTGGTGTCGCCCAAGGGAAAGGTATGGTAGGCAACGACCTTGTTGTCGACGACCTTGAGCCCTTCCAGCAGGGCGAGCACATCGGGGTTGCGTACCAGTCCCTTGGCGCCGCCGGAGCCCGCCACCGTGGTGGTGCCCGCGACGATATGGCGCAACTCGTTCCACAGTACGGTGGTTTCCTTGTCGTCCATGGGCGCCACGACCATTTTTTTGCCGTTCAAACCCTTGCGCCATTCATTGCGCCGGTTGTAGCGATGGTTCGCGCATTCGGCATCCTGGTAGACATTGGCCGGATCGTTGCAGTAGGCGTACCTGGGATTGTCCTGGCCGCCGGGTGGCGTTTGATTGTATTTGAGATGGTCGTGCGCGTTGATCAAGCCGGGCGTAACGATTTGATTCGGGCAATCGATGCGTTTTGTCGCGCTTGGCGGTGCAATACAGCCGACCGCTTCAATTACCCCTGCGGCGTTGACCGATACCCCGCCATTTTTCCAGACACCCTCGTCAACGAGAATGTCACCGAACAGGGTAAAGCCACCACCGGCGGGGGCGGTATTCACCTCGCAGCGATTGGCGGTTTTCGGTAGCGGCGCGCAGGTGGCGATCAATTTGAACGCGGCGGAGGAATCCGACGGAGATTGCGCACTTCCCGGTGCGCCGATATTGGCGCAAGCGCCCAAGAGGGTGGACACGCCCAGGGTGCCGATCAGCCCCGCGAATTTCATACGCCTACTCCTGTTTGAATTGAATTTGTTGGATATGCGCGCGCGGCAACCCGGCCGGGACAAAGCCGGAAAATATAGCAGAAGGAGCCAGATTGGCGCCAGCCGGCACAGTCGCCTTAAAGACCGGCGATATCGTCTTTGAGCGTATCCGACATGCGGCCCCAGATTGGCGTGCGCTTCAGCGCCTCGATCAGCTTGGCCGAACTCTTGATGGGGGTGAACGCATCGTGCAGCTCGTTCTCCACCGCGAAACCCAGCGAGGTGGGTTTGGTGGGCTTGGTGATATCGTTCGCCGCGATGCGGCTGGGTAGCCAACTGAACATCTTGAAGGTATCCGTCCCTTTTTTTGTTTTCTTGATGGTCAGGTTGAATATTTTCGCTACGTCGTTGTAGGACAAATTGTAACCGTCATGGGTGATGTCGATGGCGACCGAGAAGGTATTGGCCCCGGTTAGTTTTCCCGCCGCATCCACCAGCTTCGCTTCGATATTGGCCCAACTTTTTGCCGCGTCGCTATGGCCGACATTCATATTCCGCGACATCGGCACCAGGTTGACATAGTCGTCGGCCTCATCGACTTCCGGGTCCTGATCGCTCCATAGTTCGTGGGGAATCAGATGGCCGCCTTCGTAAACTTCATGGGTGCCGCCGCTGCGCAGCCCGAATTCGTTCACGCCGAACTTGCCGACCATGCCGCTCTTGTGGGTCTTGCGCTTCGGGGTCGAATCGAGGAGGCCGTCCTTGCCGATCTCGGCTTCGATACGTGAAGGACGCGGGGTGTCCGATGCCTTGGTCGGCACCATCTTGTCGAGAATGGCCTGCTTGACCTGTTTCTGGGTTTGCGTGAAATAGCTGTAATTGAGTGTGTCCAGCAAATCGGTGGTGGGCGGGGGAATGTCCTTGTTGGTCGATTGAAAATCCGGTACCCGCCGCTGGATGGGGCCCTCACCCGTCGTGCCGGCGTCCGCCGAACGCGATTCGGCAACCGGCGCATCCTGGCCTGCCGCCGATAAGCCGGTAATGCGTGCCCCCATCTGGTCGGCTTCGCGCTCCAGTGCCGGCTGGGTATTCAGCCCTTGTCCCGCCACCGTGCTATCGGCCCGCACCTTGCCCATCGCTTGTTGCGCCAGGTGCCACATTTCATGGCCTCGGTCGGCTTCGTTGCTGATCAAGGCCTGCCGCCCCTGGGCCAGTGAGCGCGCACCGACCGCTTTCAGGCGTGGATCGCTGGCCGGCACCCGCTGCACGCTGGCGCCCAGGGCATGCAGATCGACCCGGCCGCCGCTCAGGCGCGCGACCGCGGCGTTCTCGCCGAGGCCAATGCCGTTGTGGCTGGCGGTCCGGCGTTGCAAGGGGCTGTTGTGGTAACGCAGCTCGCCCATGGTTTGCAGGGGCGGCGAGGTCGTCGAAGCGGCTTTGCCGTGGGATTGGCGCGGCTCGGCCCGGGCATGGCCGGGATGCAGCAGGGTATCGGTCTGTACTGAACCTGGCGGCGTGAGTTTGGACATCTTTCCTCCGTGCACGGCTGGTGGGCTATCACGCCGGATTCGAATAGCAGGGTGTGCCGCGTCTCGGCTGGGCGCGTGTCGCCAGCAAAGCTTAGTTCACGGCGGGTAAAGCGCCAGTGAGCGATAGCCTGGTGCGCCGACGATAAATCCGAAAGAGGCCACCGGTTTCGAGAAGCGTTGAGCACTACAAAAAGATTTATTCAGGCCATAGGCGCTGGATTATTAATTCCATGGTAACGATCACTGTCAACGTACTGAAAAAAGGAATACTTTATGTTTAAAGCAGTTTCAAATGCAAATGCAGTGCAACAGAGCGCCCCCGCAAAGCCGGATGACAAAAAATCCATTCCCCCGTCAAACCAAGGCGCCTCGTTTACCGAGGCGGGAATCATAGGAGGCGAGCATGACGACCGCCTGGGTGTCGCCTTGAAATCCTTGTTCTGCCTGAACCGTGAATTAGCCGCCGTGAAGGAACTGATCGCCTGTTCGAGCCAGGGTAATATATGGCAAAAATCCGAGCAACTCGACACCGAGCGGCATGTAGCAGTCTTGGAGCGAATGGGAAAGGAACTTCGCAGCAAATGCGATCTCTGGCTTGCGATGAAAAATTCGCCCAATCAAGATTTGAGCGATGCGCTGGAACGCTTGAAACGCAATGACGCCAATCTGAGGGAACTCGAATTCAATCGGCCTATCGGCGATGACGGCGTGATACTGCTGGCCGAGGCGCTGAAAGGCAATACCTGGCTGAGTTGGCTGCAGCTGCCGCCTCAGCAAACCGGTGTGGCCGCCATACATGCGTTGGCCAATATGTTGAAACAGAATGCGAGTTTGAACTGCTTGATCCTGAACGGCATGCCAATTGATGACGAAGCTGCGCAGAGCTTGGCGGACGGCTTGCGCAAGAACCGAGGATTGAGCTTGCTGGAATTGCGCCATGCCGAGCTGACATCCGAAGGCGTACAGGTGCTGGCGGAAGGACTTGCGGATAATCGCACTTTACGGCAATTGGATTTACGCGATAATGGTTTTGGTGCCGAGGGGGCGATGAATTTTTTACAGTGTCCCACGGATTTATGTAATCTGTTTTTAGATGATGTTGGTATTGATAAGCAAACCAAAACCATGGTCAATGAAAAACTTTTCCGCAATCGCCGCAGAGAGAGCAGGTTCGCCCTGGTGCTTTACCAGCAGGCTAGGCAAAAGCTACGGAACGGGGATGCCGCGGAGGCGAATTTTTTCTGCGATTTGTCTTTGTGCCTGAATGCCGACCAGAGCCTTGGCCCCGCGATTCTGGATATGAAAATCCGGGCGAATGAAATTATGGCGTCGAGATCGCGGGCGGATCTGAATGTGCTGGCGTAATAGGTGGTGAGAACGCAGCCGGGTGCGCACTGAATGGCGGAAATGCCATGAAAAAAATGGCTTCCAATAAAAATGATCAGATGTGGGTATGATATTCAAGGTGGATTATGCAAATTTCACGTAGCGTTTCTATGGATTCCTTTTTTCAAGCGCCCCCTTTGGAGGTAAAAAAACTGGGTCAAGAGTTGGCGGAAAATCCGGCTGCGGTTTTCGATCGGGTGCTGCCCGCATGTCCGAAGTCGGTAGCACAGGCAAGATATGAGTCCATTTTGGTAAAATTGATCAACGATAGAATAGATTTGAACATGGCCGGTGTGACTATTTCGGACTCATCCACGCTGGAGGCGACCAGGAAATGCATCAACCTGAACGTTTATTCGCGTTTGGCCGGCGGTGCGACAGTCTTTCCCCTGGTGGAAAAGACAAGCAAGGATGGAGAGATGCCCGATATTGAGGTCGTCCTTATCAAGAACAAGAGAAAGGCCGGCAAGCTTCTGCCGCCCGAGGGGTATGGGAAATGGGGGGCGCTGAAGAATACTCCTTTGGATTTTTCGCGTCTACCGCCGGAAAAGGTGGACATGGCCGAAGAATCGATCTTGAAAAAGGTTCCCGTTGCTTCGGCTTATCGCGCAGCGGCAGCAGGGCTGGCGCCAGGAATGTATTCCTATGGCGACCACGACGGGAATTTCGTGGCTACGGCGCAGCGGGAAAGCCACGAAGAATTGGGTATATGGGTCGAGCAAGAAGATTTGATTAAAATTGATAGTACCACTCGCTACAATCCGGATTATGCATTGCATACGCATACCGAAACTTTCATGTGCATCCTGCGCGATGACGTGAGGTTTACGCCGGATCAGGATGAAGTGGAAAGCGTGCATTTGATTAATCCATCCGACATAGCGATCCAACGCGACGGTAGTGGCAAGGTGGACGGGTTCGATGCCCGCATTCCTCCGGATTACATGACGCGTCTCGAAAAGGCCTTGCTTCGGTATGAGGAGATGGCACTAAGGCAGAATACGCATGGCTTGATCGTGGAATGGGCGCAATTGAAGAAAATCGCGAACGACTGGGGTATACCTTATCAAAATTTCACTGCCTGTGGCGCCGCCAGGCACGATGCCAGGCGCTTTGCCAAAGCGATGGCCGCCTCCGTGGATGCGTGGTACCGGCAGGCGGAGAAAACACACCCTCTGCGAGACGCCTCGCTTTCGTCCAAGCGGCATCACAGCGGTGCAAGTTGATCAGCGCGAAGAATATATCCAGCATGGGTTTTTAAATAGGAAGAGTCTTGGTATGTATTTCTTATAATTTTGGAAAAAAAGGACGCGTCGATATTTGGAATCATGGCGGTCACTTCGAGTCCAGCCGAGGCGCGAGCACGCTCGCGCCGCCTTCAATCCTCATCATCCCAACTGAATTCATCGGCGAGAAAGACCTTCCCCAGCTTGGCATATTCACGTTCGGTGGCATGCAACACATGGCGCATGGCGATGGCGCTGCCTTCGCCGGCGGCCTGGAAGGCGGCGGTCAGGGCGATATTGCTGATTCCGCCGCCGGTGAGCCGGGCTTTCTCGGCCAGCAGCGCGAGGTCGATATCGTCCGCCCTTGGCGCGGCGGCCGGGAAAGCGGCTTGCCACAGTCGGCGGCGCTCCGCCGGACCGGGGAAAGGGAATTCGACAATAAACTTGAAGCGGCGGGTAAAGGCCTTGTCGATGTTCTTCAGCAGATTGGTGGATAGGATCACGATGCCGGGATAGCGCTCGATGCGCTGCAGCAGATAGCCGGTCTGCAGATTGGCGTAGCGGTCGTGCGCATCGCGGGTGTCGGTGCGCGGGGCGAACAGGCTCTCGGCTTCGTCGAAGAACAGCACGATATTCATGGCCTCGGCATGATCGAACAGCTGGGCCAGATGCTTCTCCGTTTCGCCCAGGTATTTGCTCATCACGCTGGCCAGATCGATCTTATAGATACCCAGCTGCAGGTCGTTGGCCAGTACCGAGGCAGCCATGGTCTTGCCGGTACCCGAGGGGCCATGGAACAGCACGCACAAGCTGGCGGCCTGATCGCCGTTGCGGTCGAACTGCCACTCTTCGATCACGCGGCGGCGATGGCGGGCATGGACCAATACCTGGCGGACGGCCGCTTCGGTGGCGGGTGGTAGCACCAGGTCGTCGAATTGGTAGCTGGACTGGATTTCGCTGGCAACGGCCAGGGTCTTGCGCCGGCTCTGCTCGCGACAGGCCTCGAACAGGAGCGGCGTCAGGACGGCCGGTGGCGGCGCCAACAGTTGGCGGGCCAGCGCGTCGCGCAGGCTCAGGCGGATTTCGTCTTCGGTAAACGGGTATTGCTCGGCCAGCCGGACGATATCCTCCCGCGCCGGGCTTAACCCGGCTTCGTCACACAGCTGTTGCCAGATGGATTGGCGCAAGCGGGTGTCCGGTGCCTCGACCCGGATGGTCAAAGGGGTAACGGGATGCGCGGCATGACGCAAGGCCAGATCGCTCAGCTGCATGGTCGGCCCGTTCAATACCACCACATAGCGCTGGCTTTCGAACAGTACCGCCAGCACATCGGCCAGTAGCGCCGCGCCGTCCGGCGTGCTGGCGTCGCTGCTCAGCCATTGGCAATCGAACAGCACCGGGACGAAGTTGCCCAGCAGGGCATCGCGGCATACGCCACGCAGCATACCGAGCAGGATCGGGCGTGTGCGCTGCCTTGCCAGTTCGGCGAGATGGCGTCCATCCAGCCGCAGGCAGTGCAGATTCAATTGTTCGAACCAGGCCGCCGCCAGCGCCGCCAGCAAGGCCAGGTCCGGCCCCTGCCATTGCAGCAGGAAGGCGGCGGTCGGCTCGGTCTCGGCGTCGTACTGTTTCAAACGGTCGAGCTGGGCGCGTACCGGCTCGGTCAAGGGGAGGGCGGCCAAAGTGCGCTCGGCCGGTATGAAGGGCAATGGCTCAGCCAATTGAGGCCTTGGCACGGTGATTCCCAACAGGTAGCCGGCAATCTCGGGCCTGAGCCGGTAGCCGCCGCCCGCTGCGGCATCGTCCCCCAGCCGCTCGATCAGACGCCAGCGTAGTGGTATGGCTTCGTCGCTGAGCGCTTGCAGCAATTCGAAGCGCCGGGCCGGACCGCCCAGCGCAGCCAGGGCCATGGCATGGGAAACCGAGGCGCCTGCCGTCACGGCTGCGTCATCCGCCGACCAGCGCAATAGCTCGTGGTAGCGCGGGTCGTATTCGGGCAGCAACGCCAGCAGCAGCAGGGTCTGTTCCTGCTGGTTGGGCTGGAACAGCGTGATGAGATGGACCCATGGGATAAATCGCCCGGTTCGCAGGCTGGCGGTGCAGCGGGCGTCCAGCGCCTGCCGGAGCGACGCGATGTGCGCCTGGCGGCCAGCCGCCTGCGCTTCGCTCTCGGCCTGGTCGGTGCCGTGCAAGGCCGTCAGGGCATCCTGCAATAGCGCATTACCCAAATCCACCAAGGTGGCCAATAAGTCCGAATTGTCGGCAAACGGGGGCGCTACCGGGCTAGCCGGCTCGGCGAGTGCCGGCGGGACGGCGGCGGGTGCCGGCGCGGCCTGGCTACGGGGTGCCGGGCGGGCGATCATCCCACCCGCTCCGGCGGACGGCTGAAATCGGCCAGTAAAACCAGGCGGTCGCCCGGTCCATGGTTCCACGCCTCGTGCTCGACGGTATCGTCGAATACCAGGCAATGGCCCTCGTGCCAGCCCCGCTGTTCGCTACCCACCCGCAAGCCGCAGTCACCGCCTATGCGCAGGCCCAGGTGAAGCCGTAACACCGCGCGGCTGTAGCCGGTATGCGGCTGGATACGGGTGCCGGCCGCCAGGCGGGAGAAGCCGGCATTGACCAGTCCGGGCAAGCTGGCCAGCAGGGTAGCGGTGGCCGGACAGAACACGCAGTTCTCGCGGACCGCGACGCCGCCGGCAAACAGGCCGTAGACATCCCAGCCCTGGTTGTACAGCGGCCGTTCCGGCCAGGCGGCGAATTCGTCGTGCGGCAACGCCAGGCATTCGGCCAGGATGGTATGCCAGTGGGCTTCCAGGGTGACGGCGGCGGGCAGGGTTTGCTTGGGCAGGAACATGGGCTTCACCAGAATAGTTGCCAGGCGCCATCACGCAGCACGCCATGGCCTTGCAAGGTCATCCGCTGCTCGCCGGCCCGGCAGGGCAGGCCGCGTGCCTGATGGTAGGTCTCGCCGCTGTGTACCAGCATTTGGCCGACTTGATAGCGGATCTCGCGCGGCGGGCTATCCGCCAGCCGCGCCAGCAGGGCGGCATCGCCCAGGCGGGCCGTATCGGCCGCAGCCACGGGCCAGCAGCGTAGGCCGGCGCCGGCTTCGGGCAGCACGATGGGCAGGGTGAAGGATAGCGTCGCGCCGCTCAGGCCCAGCGCCAGATGGGCGGTATCGGTATGCACCGGATTGCCCGGGAAAGCCGCCCCATCGCGCTGCCTGAACCACTGTGCATGGGTGACCTCGCCGCCGCCGGCAAAGGCAGCATGACCCTGGAAGAGATGAAAACCCGGCAGCGCCGCAATCTGGTTATCGGCCAGCCAGCCGACCGGTTGGCCCAGCCGCGCTTGCAGTTGCGCGCGCAGCCGCTCGTACAAGCCGCCGAAGCAACTGCGCAGCAGGGGATTGTATTGGCGCGCCAGCCGTTCATAGGGTTTGGCCGGATTGGCGCTGAGGTCGTAATAATTGGTGGCGCCCAGGGTGAAGAAGGGTAAACGGCTATGCCGGCTGATCCAGAAGGCCTCCAGGTCGAGCAACTGCTCATGCCAGTCGCGGCAGCTCGCCGCGTCGCCGATGGGCAGGAAAAATTCGTCGATAGGGGCGCTAAGGGTCATGGGGCGGCCTTTTACCAGTAGAGCAACCAATGCGGGCCGCGACGGATGCCATGGCCTTGCAGGGTGATGCGTTCGAGCGGGCCGGTACAGGCAAGCACCGCCTGGTGCCGTCGCAAGCCGTCGTGCAGCAGCAGCTCGCCGTCGCGATAGGGCAGGAAGCGGCTGGCGCCAACCGCAGCCGCATCGCCGCTTGGCCAAATCGCCAGGCCGCTGCCGGGCGGGGTGCTGAGCGATAGGGTGAACGATAGGAGTTGCGGCGGCTCTTGGCCGTCCCTTTCCGTCTCGGCAGGTATATCGGTGAACACGTCGCGATGCTGCAGGTCGCGGTGAACCGTCGCCACCGGCAAACCGAAAGCCGGATGCGGCAGATAGATATGGAAGCCCGGCAGCGCCGCTTCCTGGTCGGCCAGCCTGACTGTCTGGCGCAAGTCATCGGCCAGGGCATCGACCACGCGCTGCAGCAAGTCGCCGAAATAGCGGCGCAGCAATTGATTGCTGGGCTGGCGCTGGGCGGCCTGGTGGTAGGGCCGCCCAGGCCCGCGTCCAGATAGGCCGCCATGCCCAGGGTGAAGAAGGGGGCGAGGGCGTGCCGCCGGCGCCAGCTGGCGCGCAGCAGCATGACCCGCAGCACCCAATCCTCACACTGTTCGGCTTCCAATAGATGGATGGTCCGGTGCATGGCGTGCGGTCGTCCTACCCGGGTCTTGCCGCCAGCAGCAGGCGATCGATGGCGGGTTGCAAGAGTCGCTGGCTACCCTCGCGCAGTGCCTGGCCCAGCGTCTGGCTGAGCGCCGTACCCAGCCATTGCTGTGCTTCCGCCTGTTCCGGCCGGCGCGCCAGGATTTGTTCCGCCGCGCTCTTCAACCCCGCCTTGGCATAGCTATCCAGGGGTGCGGCCAGTGCCTGTTCGATATCGGCGACGAAACAGTCGGCTTCCTTTCCATCCGCCGGTGGCGGCGCAACGCTCGACACTACGTGTTCCTGCCGGCCGTTACCGACCAGCCGCACCAGTGCGCGGGTCAGCAGGCGGCGTTGCGATTGGCCCAAGGGCTGTTGCAGCGCTTGTTGCAGGTGGTCCAGGAACAAATCGATATTGCCCCGGATCAGTTCAAGGTCGGCACGATTGCGCTCATTGTCGTTGATGGCGATCAAGGCATGGATGCCCAACGTCAGCCCGGCCGCCTGCTCGGGGCTGAGGGTGCGGCCGGTGACGCGGCCGAAGGTGGCGACCAGGTCGGCGACATGGGCTGCTTCCACCCGATTGTCGGCCCGCAGGCCCGGCGGGGCGGCGCGACAGACAATGCGCTGCAAGTCTTGCACAAAGGCGGCGCGGGCCTGCGGATCGCTGTGCATGCCGGACGCCTCGCCCAGGATGGCGGTCAGGTCGCCGACCCGCTCGTCTATCACTCTTTGCGTATCGGCCAGCGAACCTTGCCGCAATGCGCCGCTACTTAGGTTTTCGGCCAGTTGGCGGGTGGTGGCCGCCAATTGGTTCAGGCGAGCCTCGGCGGCGGCCCCGGTCTGCGCGAATGCCACCGGTGCCGGCACATCGACAGCGGTGGTCGCCTTGGCGGCCGGGGTATTCGCGGCGCCGCCCAGGGGGATCCAGTAATACACCACATCGGGCGCCGGACTGAATTGGGTCTCGAAGGATAGCTGCAGCGTCCACTGCTCACCTTGGCGGACGGGTACGTTGAGCGTGCCGTATTGCGGCAGGTAGAAAGTCTGGTTGCCCTTCTTGCCCGATTCCACGGTCGTCATCTGGGTCGTGGCGGAGGCGTAGTTGACGCTGGTGACCTGGCTGTCGAACGTGGTGGTGCAGGTCACGATGCCGGCGAACGGCGTCTGCAAGCGCGCTTCGACCGTGCCGATATTGACCACCAGGTTGCCGTCGGTGGCGGCGATACCGCTCGCATTGGGCTGGGTGGGCGACAGACTGCCGGTGGTGCGAGGGCCATACAGGCCGGTTTTGTCGGGTGAGGTAGTGGGCGCTTGCATACTCATGGGTCTTCCCTTGGTGTGGTGGCGGACGGTGGTGTTACAACAAAGCGCCGATCAGGCGGCTGACGGCCGCCCGCAGCAACATTTCGCCGCCCTGCTTGAGCGAGTCGCCGACGGCGGTTTTCAGGCTGTCGCCAAGCAGCGCTTCGGCGGCGGCCGGCGCGGGTTTTTCCTGGCGAATCTGGTCGATAACGGTGCCGAGGGTTTGCTTGGCCGTGTCCTCCAAAGGTTTGACCAGGGCTTGCTCGACCTCATGCAGAAAGGTTTCGTGGGGCGTCGGTGGCGATGCCGGGCTTGCTGCCGGTGCCGGTGCAGGTGCAGGTGCAGGTGCAGGTGCGGCACCGTCCGGTTGCGCCGGGTCGCCGCCGTCCGGTTGTGCCGGGTCGCCACCCAAACGGGCGGGGTCCTGCCGGCCGTTGCCCACCAGGCGGACCAGGGCGCGGGTCAGCAAACGGCGCTGGCTGTTGTCGAAACTGCTGCCCAGTACCGTCTGCAGATTGTCGAGGAAGAGCTGGATATTGTTGCGGATCAGGTTGAGGTCGTCGCGGCTGCTGGCGTTGTCGTTGATGGCGACCAAGGCACGTACGCCTTGATCCAATAAGGCTTCCTGGGCCGGCGTGAAGGTGTGGCCGGTGATACGGCCAAAGGTGTCGATCAGGTCGGCGATATGCTGGGGATCGACCCGGTTGTCCGGGGCGGTGCCGGGCGGGGTCGCAGTACAGACGATCTGTTGCAGCTGCTTGACGAAATCGGCGCGATCCTCCGGTTTATCCGCCATGCCGGTGGCGTCGCCGAGTATCTTGGTCAGGGCGCCCACCCGCTCGTCGATGACGCGCTGGGCATCGGCCAGGGAGGCATTGGCGAGGGCGCCGCTGCTGACATTGCTGCGCATGGCTTCGAACACGCGCGCCAGGTTGTCGAGATGGGGTACGGGTGCGGCGGGCGCCGGCTGCTCGTCGGCGGCTGCCACGCTGTGCTGCGACGGACCGGGTCCCAGCGGTACCCAGCAGGCGACCACATTGGGCGCCGGCTGGAACTGGCTTTCGTAGGTCAGGCTCAGGGTCCATAGCTCGCCCAGGCGGACGGGTACGCAGAGCGAACCGAACTGGGGAAGATAGTAGGTCTTGTGACCTTTTTTACCCTCGTCCACCGTGATGGACTGGGTACTGGCGGCCGTATAGCTGGCGCTGGTATTGCCGCCGTTCATACTGGTCGTGCAGCTTACGATGCCACCGAATTGCGCCTGGAAGGTGGCGTCGATGGTGCCTACGCTGACCACGATCAAGCCATCCGTGGCGGCCACCTGGGAAACGATGGGGGCACCGGGGTTGAGCGTGATACTGCTGCGGCCGGCGAACAGCGAGACATTGCCGCTGGGATTGACGGTCACCCCCGCGACATTCATGGCGTTGGCGTTCAGATTGGCCCCGGCGAGGGTGCCGGTGGCGGTCACATTGCCGCCCTGGACCAGGGTGTCGGCCAGCAGCTTGCCGGTGGCGTGCGCGTCGCCGCCGATCTCCAGCAGGCTGCTGCCGCTGGCCTGGCCCAGCAAGACGTTCTGCTGGGTAACCGTCAGCAGCGCGTTGCCGCTGCTTGGCCCCGCCGTCAGCACCTTGCCCTG
The DNA here is from genome assembly GCF_007431345.1 of Chitinimonas arctica. Lineage (NCBI taxonomy): Bacteria > Pseudomonadati > Pseudomonadota > Betaproteobacteria > Neisseriales > Chitinibacteraceae > Chitinimonas > Chitinimonas arctica. Next base: position 3,836,102 of record NZ_CP041730.1, read on the forward strand.
GTTACCGCTACCGCTGATGGCGGCCCATTCGGTGACGGTCAATTGCTTGGCGCTGAGCTTGTCGAAACTGCTGCTGCCGCTGAAGTTCACATCGCCGTTGACCTGCAGGGCGTACTTGGGATCGATCTGGTCCAGCATCAGGTTGATGGCGACGGTATTGGACGCCTGGCCGTTCTGCACCGCTTCGGGGCCATTGGTCACCAGTAGCATGGCCGGCGGCGGCACGGTACCGCCGCCTATCAGGGCGCTGTCGCGATTGCTCTGGAACAGGCCGATCAAGGCCGGCATGACCAGATAGGCCGAGATATTGGCGGCGATGGCCGTGCCGGCCGGATTGATCACCTGCACGGTGTTGTCGTCGACCACCTTTTTCACCAGCCATTGGCTGGCGGTGGCGGGCTTGAAGGCGGGAATCTGCAGCCAATCGCCTTCCTTGAACTGCTGGGTGAACTGGGTACCGACCCCGACGATATCGCTGCCGTCGCTGCTGACCGTACCGGTGCCGGGCTTGCCGTCGCCATCGGCGGCCTTGCCGTCCGCGCCGTTGCCGCCGCTGACCAGGTTGACCGCGCCGGGTGCGGCGGGGGACGACGAAGCCAGGTATTGGAAAGTGGATTGCTGCAACACCATGGGGAACTGCTCGGTCAGCGTCAGTTCGGTGTCGCTTTTGATGGACTTGACCTGGCGCGACTGCACGATCAGGTTGCCCAGCACGATGCTGTCGCCCAGGCTGACCTGGCTCAGCAGCCGGGTCTGGGTGCCGAGCAGCTGGTCGGCTTGGGAGGGGTCCGCCGAGAGCATGCCGGCGCCGACGAAAGCCAGGCCGGTACCCACGCTGAGCGAGGCGGGCGGATTGCTCATCTGTACGCCCACATTGCCCTGGGTGTAATAGATGGCGCTTTCCGGCGAGGCGACGTTCTGCTTGGTCCAATAGCTGAGGATGGGCAGGTTTTGCAGCATGCTGCCATTGCCCTGGAAAGACTGGGCCTTGACCACGCCATTGCAGGTCAGGCTGTCGGCCAGCACGCTACCGTTCACATCCAGGGTGGCTTGCGGACCGTCGCTGCGGTTCAGCGCGATGCCGACCCGCCGCTGTGGGGTGATGGATAAGGCTGGAGGCCCGGCGGTCGAGCCCGACTGCACGGCCGCCTGCACACCCAAGGCGATGGTGCCGTCGGTATCGATGCGCAACAGCTCGCCCGCCGCGCCGGCGGAAAAACGGGCCATGGTCGAGCGGATATAAGTGTATTGGTAGGGCAGCAGCAGGTCGCTGCCGAAGGCCTGCACGATGCGGTATTGGGCCGGGTCGGAAGTGGCTGCGGCAATCACTGCCTGGCTTGGCTTCAATGCCACGCCGCCCACCGGCTGGTCGGGAATGACGATATCCCCCACTTGCAGGGCCGGCGTGATGGGACGGTTGAAGGTCAGCAACTGGCCTTTGGTGGTCAGCGTGCCGTCGCCCTTGAAGGTGATGGCGGCCAGTTGCAGATTGGCCTGCGGCTGGTCGATGCCGATGCCCAGGTTGCCGCGCGTGGTCAGCATGCCGCTAAACTGGCTGCGGCCGGCGGCCACATCGAGATAATCGGCCTGGTCGCCCGATTCGCGCCGCGCGGTCAGCTCGATGCCGACCGTTTCCGCTTGGGTCAATATGCCCAAGCCGCCGATATCCTGGTGGATACCGCTGCCTTCGGTGATCAGTTTCACCACGCCCAGGCGCGAACCGACATAGCGGCGCTCGTACTTGCCGGATTGGTAGGTCAGCTGATTGACGTCGCCCAGGGTCGAGAGGCCGATAACGGCCAGCAGGATATGGATGCCGGGTTCCTGCAGGGTGCCGTGGTATTCGATCTGGGGCTGCTGAATGATGCGCTTGTAGCCGGGCACGCCGCTGTCGTTGTTGTAGTCCGCGTAGGCTTCGAAATAGCGGATGGTAAGAAAGATGGTCTGGCTGGCCGGCAGGTCGAGCAGCTGGATCACCTGGGTGCCATCCAGCACGATCTGGCGGCCCAGCTTGTCGATGGCGATGCCGGCGCTCACGGTCACCTGGCGGCTGCCCGACTGCCAGTACACCTCCAGCCCGCTGCTGATACCCCAGGTGTGCAGGCTGCTGTTCAATAGCGCCAGCATTTCCATGTTGTATTGCTGTTCGCAGACGAAATCGTCGGTCAGCAGGGCCTCGCCGGCGAAATAATTGGTGCGGGCGATGGGTGGAATTTCCTTCATGGCCGCTTTTCCTTATTTCCCGGCATAAGCCAGCCAGTTGAGCAGGACCGCGTCGGTATTGTCGGCGGATGGCGCGGTGACCACGGTCAGGGTCAGGGTGAACTGGGCCGGACCGACCTCGCTGACCGAGGTGGCATAGGGCAATGGACCCTGCACGGTGACCACCACCTGCGGCTTCTGGCTGAAGGCCGCGGTCTTCTGGTCCAGGAAGTAGATGGTTTGCACCACGCTGTCGCCCGGTTTGCGCAGCTGCTCGGACGGGATGCTGACGACGCCTTGCTTGATGCGGTCGAGCTGGATCTGGGCGGTTTCGCTGGTGTCGAGCATCGCCATGGATTGCGCGCTCAGGTCGGCCGGCAGCCGGCTGGTGACCGGCGTGCGCTTATCGGTGACCGCGCTGATCCCGCCGGTGGTGTTCATGCTGATTTCGGCCAGCACGAGGTTGTTGGCCGGCAGGTTGTCGAGCGATCCCACCAGCTGCAAAAGGGCCGCCATATTCAGCGTGTAGGGCTGCATGCCGGTCAGTGCCTGCGTGGTGGTGGGATAGACCAGGATGACATAGCTGGGGTTGGCGGCATTGGCCGGCACAGAAAGGACATGCCCGCCGCTATCCGGCAGGATCAGCAGATGGCCGGCGCTGTCGATACCGGCGCCGCTGGCGATATCCAGGGTATTGCCGCTGGGATTGGTGACCGCCAGGCCGCTCAGTACGCCCGGCGTGTACAGCAATTGGTTCTGCAACTGGATCCAGTTGACGAAGTAGTTTTGCGCCAGGGTCATTTCACCGGAGGTGAGGAACATGCCGTCCTGGTATTGCAGGGTATAAGCGGTAGTAGGCGGAATGACGGGTGTCTTCATGATAATTGGCTACCGAGTACGGCGTTGACGTTGAGCTGGGAGGCGGCGGGGTAGTTCAACAACTGCATACCGCCCAGCACCTGGATGCGGTACTGGCTGGCGGCGGGTTTGACGGTGTCGAGGAGGGTGACCAGCTGGGCCATCAGCGTCTGGACCTGCTGCGCGCCCTGCAGGTCGAGGACCAGGCTATGGTTGCCGTAGTTGGGCAGGACCAGCTGCACCAGGAACAGCCAGGGCGCGTAGCCCGACACCAGCGGCATGCCGGGACCATAGCTGTAGCGCAGCACAAAGGTATTGGGCTGGCTGGCCTGCGTGTTGACGATGATGGCGGGCGGGGTCGGGTTCAGCACATTGACTGTCAGCGTGCCCTTGGTCAGGACCTGCTTGCCGTCCACCACCGTGAAGCAACCCACCTGCATGGGCAGGTCCAGCAAGAGATTGAGCAGCATGCTCAGGCCCTGCGGCGTACCGCGCTGGCGGTACAAGGCCATGATCTCGGCGATCACGGTGCGCTTCTTGTCCAGGCTCCAGCTGTTGTCCAGCAGAAGGTCCAACCAGCTTGCCAGCCAGTTGAGGAAGTCGTTCAGCCAGGCGGTGAAATCGGCTTGCCAGCCCTGCGAGGCGACGCCGCCCAGGTAGTCCGCCATGGCATTGGCCTGGTCGGGGACGCCGATATAGCTATCGAATTCGGCCAGCAGCGCGGTTTCCTGCTGGCCCGGCAGGCCGGACAAGGGGGGGACGAAGTCGCGGTGGTTGTCCGGGAACAAAAAGCTGAAGCGGCTATAGAACAGATTGCCGACCACGCCGGCGGCCAGCAGCTCCTGGATGCCCTTGCGCTGGTTCAACTGGCTGTCGTCCAGGCCGGTCAGCAGCTTCTGGAAGATCTGCAGATAGTTGGCCAGGAAGCCATCGTCGGCCTTGGCGAACACGGCCGGCAGATAGCGTAGATAGCTGCTGGGCGGAATCTCGCTCATGCCGCATGCCTCGCGTAGAGGGAAAGGCAGCGCAGTCGCGGCAGGCCGCGATAGACCAGGGCCGCCGGCCCGGGCGGCAGGTCGGCCAGTACGGCATTGACGCCCAGTTGGGCAAAATCGGCCAGCCGAACGGTGGGCACGAAGGCCAGCGTCAAGCGCTCGACGCTGGCTACGCCCGGCACCCGTTCCAGCAGCAATTGCACATTGGCGGCCAGGGGCGCCTGGTTATAGGCCCAGCGGTCGGTCGGCAGGAAATAGGTGAATACGCTGGACATCATGGCGTCCAGCACGGTGCCGAGATCGACATGGGCGGGGCAGGTCACCGCCGCGCCGATATTGATGGCGGTCAATTGGGCGGCGGCCACATCGACCCGGCTGCCCAGCAGCACGCGCGGGCGCAGGTAATAGTTTACCTGGGCCAGGAGATTGGCTTCGTTCTGCTTGGCGGTTTGCGCCGCACTGCCGTTCGGCGCCTGGTAGACCAGCACGCGGCGCAGCCCGCCGGCCGCGTCGGGCGGCAGGGTGTTGGGATAGGACGGTAGCCGATAAGCCCATTTGGCGCTGCTGAGGATATACAGCCGGGTAGCCGAATCGCGTACCAGCGAGTCGGCCCGCTGCACCAGCAAGGCAGGTGGCTTGCCGCTCTGCGCCTGCTGGGCCAGCAGCATCAGATTGGTTTCCATCGCCAATTTATCGACATCCTGCAGCGACAGGGCCAGGTAGGGCGCATTGAGGAAATTCAGCACCGCCTGTTGCAACTGGGCCTTGCTCAAGGCCTGGCCGTTTTCCATCTGCGCCAGCACCGAACGCAGTGCTTCGAAGGCGAAATCGTATTGCTGCTGGGCGTTCTGGCTATAGGGGGTGACGTTGCTGCTGAAAGCCAGGCCCAGCACCTGGCGCAGGAAATTCTGCTGCGTCTGGATAGGGATGGCATTGGTCTGGTACAGCAGCGACTCGCTGATCCAGCACAGCAGTTGCAGCAGCGTGATGCCGGGATCGGAATCGTTGAAATCGGTCCATTCCGTGGTGAACTGCGGGATGCGCCGTATCAGCGCCGCTTGCAGGCCCGCGCTGTCCTTGGTGTCGAGATCGGGAAGTTCGAAGGCCATGATCCCTTAGCCTCCCATCGGGTAGACCAGCACGGTCATCTCGCCCGCCACAGGTAGCTGCGTGGGCGCCAGCGGGATGTCCTGGCCCACTTCCCCGTTCAGCGCCAGCGAGACGATGGCCACGACACCGGCCTGGCCATGCAGAAAGCGGCTGACCTGGGCGGCCTGCACCGGTTCGCCGAAGGGCCAGCCCAGTCCGCCGGGCCCGCCGTTCACCGGCTGGAAGAAGGCCTGCAATTGCGCCGCCAGCTGCTGTTGCAGGGCATTGCGCTGGTCGGGCGGGATATCGACGGTCAGCTGCGCGACCACGGCAATCGGCAGGTAATCGGGCTCGATGCAGGCGATGCGGCTGGCCAAGGGGGCCAGGCAACGGGCCCGCAGATAATCGGCTACCTGGTTTAGCAGCGCCGGCCCGCCATAGGGGCGTGCTACGGTCGAGAGCGCCAGTACCGCGACCACGATCCGCCCATCGGCCTGCAAGACCGCATTGGCCAGGCAGACGGCGGGGCTGGCGGCGCGCGCCAAGGTATCGAAGTCTTCCAGCTGTACCGCCCGCTGGTTGGCTTTTATCTGGGCGGGCGCCGCCCGGTCCAGGTCGGCCACGCTGTCGCCATCCACCCCGCCACGCGCGGGCGTCGGATTGACGACCGAGGCGATGCGGTCGAAACCGGGCCGCAATACGGTCAAGCGGCCGGCCACGACATTGCCTTGCTGGCCCTGGGTGTACTGATACGAGGCGGCAACGATATTGTTGAAGCCGCCGGGCGGGATCATCCCGTTCTGGCCGTCGCCGAAGGTGATCAGGCCATTCTTGTAATCCAGGGTATAGACCCGGTCGGTCGGTCCGCTGAAGGCGAAGGTTTCGACCTGCAGCCACAGTACCGGTGCGGCGGCACGCGAGGGTAAGGGGGTGGCGGCCGACAGCGAGAGCAGTCCCTGCTCGCCGTCGGCGCTGCCGAGCGCTTCCACGCCCGGTGGTTCGACCACCACCAGTGCCAGGCCGGCCAGCACCGGGGTATAGCCCAGTTGGAAGTGCTGGCTCGGCTGCTCATTGCTGGAACCGAGGATCTCGTCGACCACGCTGCTGCGATTGCCCGCCGTGACGGTATTGGGATAGATGCCGTAGGCCGCGACATCCTGGCGCGGATAGGGGTTTTGCAGCCGGAACCAGAATGCGGTCTGCGAGTACAGCGTGACCGCTGGCTGATTGGCCGGCACGATCAGGCGGACGATGCCCGAACGGCTCAGGCCGGCGGTGCCGTCGTCGACCGATAGCGGCTGCCAGGCACTGCCGTCGTGGTATTGCCAGGGCAGGGGCGGGGCGGCGGCGGTGGATTCGTCGACCAGGTCGAAGTACAGCGTCAGCGCCTGCCCCAGCGTGTACTTGGCGAAATCGGCCGGGGCGAATCCCAGGCAGCAATTGCTGTAGCGGTCCGCCAGCGGCTTGAATGGGCTGAACAGGAAGCGGCTCAAGCCGAAGGCGTTGTAGCACCATAGGTTTTTCGGCTGGGCTGCATAGCTGTAGCTCAGCTGCAGCGATTTGATATAGGGCGGTGCATAGCTGCTGGCGGTGTAGGTATACGAGAAGTTCACCCCCTCGACCTTGTTGAGATAGTCCGACACCGCCTTCTTCTGCGCGGCGGTGAGGATATCGTCGGGAACCGCATCGATGGCCTGATCGACGCCCTGGGTGGTGATCCCGCCGATCTCGCCGTAGCCGCCGGAGGCGATGACCACCCGTATCCACAAGCCTTCGCCGCCGGCCACGGTGGTCGGGCTGATGGCCGGGCAGAGAAAGCGCACCCAGGTCGGGCCGGCCGGATTGTTGTAGCGCAACTGGTCGGTGGTATCGACGAAGCGGTGGGCACTGACATCGGCCGGCGTGGCGTTGAAGGACTGCCAAGCGCCACCATCCCAATATTGCCAGTCCAGCGTGACCGGGTAGGCCGTGCTGACATCGCGCAGCGTGAAATCCAGGGTGATCTGGGCGCCCTCGCGGCCGAACAGACTGTCGGAGCGGATATAGAAGGCATCGTCGGTGGCCGGTGTTTCGCCGAAGGGGTAGGCACCATTGCGGATATCCAGCTGCACCTGGGCCGATGCGCTTTGCTGCGGCTGGATACCGCTACCTTGCAGGGTGCAGCGCAAGCCGGTAATCACCGGCAACTGGCTGGCCAGGGCACTGATCACGCGCACCAGCGGCGCCGGCTGCACCAGCAGCCAGTATTGCGGCGTCTGGTCGCCCGCTGCGGCCTGGTCGGCATCGAAACCCTGTACCCGGCCATCGGCCTGGTACAGCTCGGCTTGCAGTTCGGCGGTGGTAAGCGGGCCGGCGGTGGGTGCCTGCTCCAGCTCGACGGTCAGCGACAGCGCGTTGTTGGCCGCTGTCACGCTGGCCGCCAATGGTGCCAGCGCACCATCGGCCCAACGGTCGAAATAGGCAGGATTGAGGTGCTGGCCGGTGAATTCCAGCACGATACGCTGCAGCGAGGGATCGGGTTTGAACAGGTCCGGGTCGCCCAACATAAACCAGTGCGATAGCGGGACTTGTCCCTGCTCGCTGTCCTGGCTGGGGAACAGCGGCGCCGGTAGCCCCGCGGCCAGGCGCGGCAGGGCATTGATATAGCTGTCCTGCGCCGGCAGCATGGTAAGTACCGCGCTCAGTTGGGCCGGGACCACCAGCAGCGGCTGGTCGGTCTGGAAACGGATGCTTTGATCGTCGCTGGCCAGTATCGCGCTGTCGGTGGGAATCTCGCGCGGCGGCTGGTCGGCCTGCAAGGTGAAATGGATAGGCACCCGGGCCGCCAGCGGCGGCCGCAGATTCAGATTGAGGAACTGGAAGAAGGCCAGCCGCCGTTGCCGGGGCAGCTGGTTTTCCATTTCGGCCAGATAAGCGGCCAGCAGCGAAAACAGCTTGAGCTGGACCAGGCCGGGGTCGTCGTTGACGGCCTGGGCATCCAGCACCGATGGCCAATAATTGCTCCAGCCGGGCGTGTAGGCGCGCGCCAGCGTCAAGGCTTGCTGGTAGAACTGCTCGGCGTTGCGGAAGTCGAGCGTGGGGTCGGTCATGCGTGGCCGGCCTCGGTGGCAGGGTAGCGGCTAGGCCCCTTCATAAACCTGTTCCTCGCCCAGCAATTCGTCCAGCACCTGGATGGCGCCGCCAATGCGCAGCATGGTCTGCTGCAGCTCGCGGCTACGCTGTTCCAGCGCGCGCAATTGCGCCTCGCCGGCCTGGTACTCCTGGCGCAGGTTTTCCAGCCGTTCCTTGAGCCGTTCGCGCGTACCGTCGCGTTGCTGAGGCAAGTCGCTTGCATTCATCACTGCATTCCTCGTTATTTCAGATAGAAGGGGTAGACCAGGTTGTCCGGCCGGTTGCGGTCGCGTATCAGGTAATCGACCGCGATCTGCAGGCACTGCGGCAAGGCCGGCGCGATGGTGGTGTTGACGGCCAGCAATTGGATGCGTGGCTCCCAACGGTCCAGCGCCTGCTTGACGTACAGCTCGGCCAGGCTGCGGGTGGCGGCATTGCCGGCGGCAAATACCAGTTCGTTGATGCGGCAACCGAAGCCCGGCAGCATCACCCGCTCGCCCGGGGCGGTTTGCAGGATCAGCAAGATGGCCTGGCGGATATCGTCGGCATCGGCGGCGAACAGCACGCGGCCCCGCCGGTCCGTACCGGAAAGGCCCAGCCGCGTCCCAGGAAGTCGGCGCCGGTCGCATTGATATCCTGTGCCATGGTCAGCCGATCAATACATTGGCGGTACCGGCCACCACTACCATCGGCAGCGGCGCTTGCGGGCCCGCCGGCGGCACGTCGTGGCAGGTTTCGCAGGGATCGCCGGCCCGGGCGGCACCCTTGCCATTGATGCGTACGGTGGTGCTGGCCAGGAGGATCCGGCCCATATTGGTGGGCGGCGTCTGGAAGGTGCCGCTGGCGGGGATATGGGGCGGGATATTGATCGCCTGCGAGCCGCGCAAGGCGGCTGGCCGGCGGTTGACCAGCACATTCGAACTGGTATTGAGACTGATCTTGCCGTTGAACGGAAAGGGCTGCGGCGTCGGTACCGGCCCGCCCGGCGAGGGGACCAGCACGATATGGATATCGGCGGCATTGACGATGCTATCGCCAAGGCGGGCGGCGGGTTGTCCCATGCGGTTTCCTTTACGAAAAGACGATCAATTGAGTTCGATCATGGTTGCGCTCATCTTGATGTTCTGCCCGCCGTTGACCTGCAGGGTGGCGGCGGCCAGGTCCAGCTTGACCGTGCCGGCGGTATTGCGGATCACCACTTCGGCCGCCTGCAAGGTCAGGGTGCCGGTGGCGGTGACGCTGATATCGCCCTTGCTCTCCACCCGGATATGGTTGTTGGCGGTGTCGATCTGCACCTTGTTCTGCTTCTCGTCTATCAAGGTCAGCTGGCCGCTCTGGCTGTCGTCGAAAATCAGCTGCTTGCCCTGTCGGGTCTTGATCAGCCTGACGTCCTGCTGTTTTTCCGCGCCGACGACCGGCGGCTTGATCCCGCCGTTCCATAGCAGGCCCAATACATACGGTTGATCGATATCGCCGTCGGCGAAGGCGACCAGCACCGATTCGTCCTGATGGGGCAGGAAGAAGGCGCCGTAGTCCGGGCCGCCGTAAAAACTCATCACCTGCAACCAATCCGATTCGATCTGGTTGCCATCCACCTGGAAGATCACCGTGATGCGTCCCAGGCCCTTGGGGTCGTTGGTCTGCTTGACCTTGGCCAGGGTGACGCCGGCAAAGGCCGGGGCCGCTCCGGCGCGGTACAGCGCGGGGTCGATAAGGCTCATGCGCCTGTTCTCCTGAGGGTGAGCGAGGTGTGGTAACCGCTGCTGTCGTCGTAGCTATGCTTGCTGGCCAGTACGTAATAGATGCCGTCGAAGCGTTTGCTCAGGCCGGTCAGCTTGATATTGACGCCCGCCACCAGGGCCGGGTCGCCCAATAGATCGGCATCGCCTTCGATAAAGCCGTTGAGGTTCTGCAGATAGGCGGCATCGGCCCTGGCCTGCAAGGCTTCCACCTTGTCGAGGGTCAGATCGGTGATATGGATGGCCGAACTGGGGAAGTCGTCGCCGAATTGGTAGCCGGCCTCGCTGCCGCCCATGCGTACCCGTACCCGGTTGGGGTCGCTGTCGGCGGTGATGACCTTGTTGGTGGCGGGGTCGAAACCCATGACCGTGACGACGCTGCCCTCGGTGGGCACCCGCAGCCTGAGCTTCACGCTTTTCAGGTCGCGCGGAAAACCCAGGGTCTTGACCGGGCTCAGGCCGGCCGCCGAGGGCCGGTACACCAAGGTGCTGTTGTCCACCACCAACTCGTAATCGATCAGCTCGGCACGGCTCAGCAGGAATTGGTAGTTCGACTGTTGGCGCTGCCAGACGCAGTCATTCAGCGCGATGGGCAGGCCGGGGGTGCGGATATCCACCTTGACATTGCTGGCTACGTCGGCGGCGATCTCGTTCTCGTTGCGGTTCTTATAGATGCGGGTGGCGTTACCGAAGCGCAGTCTAGCCATCACATCGAAGCCGCTAATGGTGGCAACCGAGTAGCTGCTATCGAAATTGGGATCGATGGCCGAGATCTCGCCGTGGATCAGGGTGCTGAGCTTTTCCAGCCCCATCTGTATCGTCACCTGGTCACCCGGCTGGAAGGTGTCCAGATTGGCGCCCTGCCAATTGCCTTGCGGCGAAACCATATTGAGCTGGAAACTGAACATGCCCGGCACATTGATCTCGTTGGACACCTCGACGCCATGGATGGCGGCCAGCAGCGGAATCGGCAAGCGATTGCGATTCAGCAGCATATTGAAGGCCCCGGTCTGGACGCTGGGTATGGTCATCAGACCTCCACCGGCGGGTTATACGATTCGCTGTGGATATCGATGATCACCAGGGTCTTGCCGATATCGGTGGCAGTGGGGAAGTCCAGCGGGTTGTAGATCTGGTTGGCGTCGGCGATCAACCGCCACAAGGCCGGGTCGCCCAGGGTCTGGGCAGCGATCAGGTACAGGCGGTCGTTTTCGGCCACGGTCCACAGGCGCCGGCAGTTGAAGTAGCCGCGCGACTCCAGATCCTCCTGTTCGGTCAGCACCGACTTGAAGGTGACTGTCAGTTCCGCCCGTACCGGGATGCCGGACGACAGGAATAGCGTGAACTTCTGTTCCAGGTGCAGCACCACGCCGCTGAACAGCGCACCGGACCAGGCGAACACCACCGTGGGCGGCTCCTTGCGCACGCCGGTGCCCACCGTGGGCTTGGTCAGCGCGGCGATACGGTCGGTAAAGCGCCGGACATCGGTCTTGGTTTCGAAGCTGTCGAAGAACAGGCTGACCACCAGGTCGTCGTTGTTGACGCGCTGGAACTGGATATTCGAACCCTCGCCCTGCAATACCACCGATTTATTCAGCGACAGCTCGGTCGGGTTGTACATGACCGGAATGATTTCGCCGGTCTGCTGCACGATGATCTTGGCTTTTTCCAGCATCACAGACCTCGCCGATAGCGTTCCAGGCCGCTACGCTGGGCCAATACGCCCGACACCCGTTCGGCCAGGCTGTGCACCAGTTGCGGCGACAGCAGGGCTTGTTCCAACTGTCCACGCCAGGGGGTGGCCTGGACGATTTCATGCATGATCTTGCGTTGCAGCTGCCGTTCGATCAGCTGTGCCTGCTTGCGTATGTCCACCGTGGCGGCGCGCGGTGGATGACGGTAGCTGAATCCGCCGGCCGGCTTGGCGGGATAGCGTTGCAAAGCCATCGTTGCGGCGGGTTTGGCGAGGGGGGCGGCTGCTTGCTCGCCGACGTGCTTGAACGATGGCGACAGCAGTAGTCGGGTGCGCAAATTTTGGCTGGCGGATGCATTGATACCGTGATGCAGCCCGCTCCGCCGTTCGGGGGCCGCCGTGTTTGGTGCCCACGGCACCTTTCCGTCCTTGCCCGGGCGGCCAGGCTGTATTGCATGCGAGTACGAAAACCGGGACAAGGCGGTGGCGGTGCGGATAGTCACGGCGGCGCCACGGCGAAACAAGGGGATTCCAGCCCTCTCCAGCATGCCGCCTACCGTCGTTGTCGCAAGGAAAGTTCGCGTGTCGTGGCGCAGGCCTGCATCGCCAGGGGTTTTAAGGGGCATCCCTTTATAGGCCGGCGGTGTGCTTCGACGCCCTGCGAGCATTTTTCCGGCACGGTTTGGTTCATGCCGGGAAGCAGGGCCGAGCGACGCTTCACTGCGCCGCCCCAAGCTGGGTTGGGATCCCGATTCGGCCTGGTCGGAACCCGCCGTGGCAGTAGGTCGCAGGAGCTGAATGCTTGCCCTTGCCGGCGTCCTGGCCGCCGGAGCGCCGGCCACAGGAGCGCCTGCCGCCACGCCGGATTGCAAGTAGTTGGCGTGGAAGGCAAGCGCTGCCAGCCTACCCTGGAGGCCTACTCGCGCGTGCCGCTTGAAGGCTGGCATCGTGGTCGACCTAGCCCCCTGGCGCTGGGTGAAAACACCGGCTTGCAGGTAGGCGGGCGGCAAGGCCGGCTGATTGACGATCCCGCTCGGAAAGATGCCCGGCGTGGTTGCCAAAACCGATGTCCAGGCCAGGCGGTTCCGCAGGGCGGTACTCGCGCGCGCGAGGGATGCCAGTTGGTTTGGCTTGCTTGCGCTGGCGTGGATGAACGGTGAGACCAGGTGCTGGCGCAGCAGGGTGGTTGGCCACAGCACGCGCAGGGTGTGGCTTAAACGGAGGTGCGCGGTCCATTGGCTCGGGGCCGCCGAGGGGCAACCCAAGGGGCGGAGATATTGCAATGTGGCCCAGGACCACTGCCTGGTTGCCGTGCCTATCGCCAGCGACCGCCGTGCCAGTCCGCCAACCGGGCGGCCAGGCCGGGCGGCATGGGCGGCGGCGGTGCGCAGCAGGGGGCGTCGCATGTCAGTACGCCCCGCCTGCGTTGAGTGCGCCCGCCGTCACGGCATAGGCGGCCGCCGCAGCGCTTTTCTTGATGCCTTCATGGGCCAGCACAAAACGCTGGGTCGCCACCAGGGCCTGGCCGGCATCCAGCTGGGGGCCTTGCCATTCGATCGGCCAGGCATTGTAGAAGTCCCACCAGACATAGGGCACGCCCTGGTCGTTCAGCAGGTAGATCGAGCCGTTCTTGCGCTTGATATTGCCTTGCAGCGTAGCCTGGTACCACAGCCAGACGGGATCCAGCGCGGTGATGCCCGATTCCAGGGTGATATCGCTATAAGTGACCTGGCCGCCCAGCTTGTATTCGGTGTCGTTGACGCCGCCCTCACGCACGGTGCGGACTTCCATGCGCGATTCCAGCCCGGACACCGAGGTAAAGCCGCCGACCAGGATGCCCTCCACTTCGACAAAGAAGTTGTAGGCCTTGAACGGGTCCAGGTACACACCCTTGCGCTGTGCGGCCGCGGCGGCGGCGTTGATGCCCAATACCATCTCATTCCCCCAGGTTGATGCCGCGCCTTGTGTCTTCGGCGCTCATTGCCTTGTTGATGCGGCTGATGTGTTCGCAAAACCGGCGGCGCTCGGCGTGTTCCAGGGCCAATACGTCGTCCAGCGACCAGTGGAAGTGGTAGGCGATGAACGCTATCTCTGTGTAAAGTTGTTCTGGTACCTGGCCTGGTCGAACTTTCCCGGCAAATCGCCCGCCTCCATGGCCGAATTGGCGCTGCTTTCCTCAATCTGGTTGATCTCGTTGTAGAGCTGTTGCAGGAAGTTGAAGTCGGCCGAGAACAGGTCTTCGATCAGCTTGGTGCTGATCATCTCCAGCGTGCCCAGGCGCACGATCACCCGCGACAGCACGATAATCGCCAGATAGCTGGGATTGGCCTGCACCCGGTGATCCTTCAAGGGCAGGATTTCATCGCCGGCGGTAGCCAGCCGCATCACGCCCTGGCGGTGCAGCGTGCCGTCGCCGTCGCGGTAGCCGATGGGTAGGGTGAATTCGAATTCGGTGCTGATCACGCTCATGGGCAAACTCTCTCAAAGGGTACAGGGTGGTGCGCGGCTATTTCACGCGGGTCAGGTAGTCCATCGCCAGTTCCAGGGTCTCCACCATCACTTCGCTGCTGGAGGCGTTCAGCCCGGTCGTTTCGTACTTCATCGGCCAGGCGTTGATGATGTTCCAGCGCACCTTGTCGGTGCCGTCGCTATCCATCAGCACCAGGGAGATATTCTTTTTCGCCCCCTTGGAACCGGAGCCCAGCTGCGATACCTGCTGCGACCAGTTGTACAGGTCCATGCCGTCGGTCAGCCCCTTCTTCAGGCTGAGATGGCCGTAGGTGGTGAGGCCGGACAAGGGCCGCTTGTAGATCGGGTCGGTACCTTCGCGGTAATCGACCGTATCGACGGTGATATCGGGCACGGTCGCCTCGGAAAACGCCGCGATCTGGATGCCGGCGATCTCGACGCGAAAACGGAATCCACGGTAGGGATCGGTAAGTTGGGTAGCCATATCTCGTTAGCTCCGGTTCAGACGCCCGAGTCCGGGCCGGCGGTCTTCTGGGTGATGCGGATGATGACGAACTCGGCCGGATAGACCGGCGCCAGCCCGATATCGATAAACAATTGCCCCAGCGCCCGGGTTTCCGGTGGATTGTTGGAGGCATCGCAGGTGACGAAAAAGGCTTCCGCGGCAGTGGCGCCGAACAGGGCGCCGGATTGCCAGAGGTTGGTGAGGAAGGCGGCGATATCGCGCGAAACGGCGGACCACAGCTGCTGTCCGTTCGGCTCGAACACCACCCATTGCAGGCTGTTCTTCAGGCTCTGTTCCACATAGATGAACAGGCGCCGTACGCTGACATAGGTCCACTGGGTGTCCTGCGACACGGTACGGGCGCCATAGATCACATTGCCGTAGTTGATCAGGTTCCGCAGGGCGTTGATGCCATAGGGGTTCAGATTGTCCTGGTCGGCGTCGGTCAGCGGAACGAACAGGGCGACTACGCTGCGCATGGCGCCATCGTTGACGCCGGCCGGCGATTTCCAGACGCCGATATTCAGGTCGGTATAGGCGTAGCGGCCCAGCGTGGGGCCGGATGGCGGCAGCGGCACGCTGCTGCTGTTCAAGGGGTTGAAGATCCAGGTCCAGGGGTAATAGAGTGCACCATAGCTGGAATTGAGCGCCTGGCTGGTGGCGGAGCCCGACTTGAAGCTGACGATGCCCTGTACGTTCTGGCCGAACGGCGGGTCGATCACATAGAACAGGCTGGCAAGCGATTCGCATGTCATCAGCCCCTGGTTGATCTGCTTGGCCTGCGCCACCGGGTCGGACTGGCCGGTGCTATTGGTGATGCTGACCGTATCGGGTACGGCCAGCAGGCTGAGCGCCTGCACGGTCCGCAGCGAATTGACGGCATTGGTGAAATCCCAGTTGGGCAGGGTGCCGCCGCTGAACGCGCTGGGTGTCTTGGTGTTGGGGGGGCGGCCATCGTCCGCCGCCGTGACGCGGATAAACATCGACTGGGTGTTGATGCGGGTGACGAAGGCCGCATTGGCGGCGACAAAGCCATTGAAGGCTTCCAGCACGTAGTAGGGTTTGCTGTTGATCGTGGTGGTGGCCAAGCCGTTTTGAACCACATAGCTGACCAGCAGCTGGGTGGGCAGGGGCAGGGTATCGAAAGCCGGCGGCTTGCCGCCGCTGCCGTTGATCACGGCGGCATCCACCACCACCAGCAGGTTGAACACCGGGGCCGTGGTGGTAGCGTCGCCGCCGTTGTTGCAGACATATAGCTGCAAGCTATTGCCCCAGGTACCGACGCTGGCGGCGGCCAGCTTGGTGCCGCCGGCACTGGCGATGGCCGCCTTGGCAGCGTTGTTGTCCGGGGTGCGGACGATGTAGCAGCTGGTGCCGCCTTCGATAAAGAACTCGTAGACGGCCCAGGGGGTAAAGCCGTACCAGGTCAGGCTGCCGAACTGGCGGGTAAAGGCATTCCAGCTGGTGATCAGCGTGGGGGTATTGTAGGGACCGCTTTCGGTAACGCCGACGAAGGCCGCCACCGAGGTGGATGCGCCCTGGACGCTACGGGTGCTGGGTATCTCTTCGATGTAGATACCGGGATGGGAGTAGGTAGGCACGGTCCTCTTTCCTGGTCGGTTGAATTATGCCGAAACGAATTCGACGAAGCGGCTGCTGCCCGGCACCACGCGCAGCGAGCCTTGGCAGGGGGGCAGGCCGTCCACGTCGGCGTGCAAGGTGACCTGGGTCGGGTTGGCCAGGCGGCCGGCGAGAGCCAACTGGAACCTGCCGTCGCTATCGGCACGGGTCTGGGCGCGGTGCGGGCGCCCCAGCGCCGAGACATAGTCGGCCACCACCACGGCCTGGCCCCGGCCGGCCTCGAGCCGGCCACTGATCAGGGTAGTGCCGGCCGGATAGCTGTACAGCGGGCCAGGTGCCAAGCGGAGCGGCAGAATGCGTTCCGCCAGCGTTCGATCGGCCGCCTGTTCCGGCACCTCGAAATCCAGCCGGCCGACCCGGAAGGCCGCGACCCGGACGGTCAGGCGATAGCCGCCCGGCGGCAAGGGCGGCAATAGATAGAAACCCTGCGGTTTGGCCAGCGGTGCACAGGCGACCCCGTCCAGTTCGAAGCGGGCCGCCATATCCACCGGCAGACCGGTATGGTCGTCCAGCAATTGAATGGGTATCCCGAGCGGATTCATGGCCGGGCAGCTCCCGCCGGATCCGGCTGCGGACGCATATTGATCAGGGTCAGTTCGGTTTCCGTGACCATATCGGCGCTGTATGGCTGGCCGGCGGGAATGCGTACCGGCGACAGGGTGTACAGCTTGGTCAGTTTGTACGACTTGTTGGGAAAACCAGCCCAGAGGGCACGCAGCGACTCGATCGAATTCTGGTCAGGCACGATGGCGATGCGTTCGTTGCCGGCCTGGCGCAGCAAGGGATGCAGCCACGGACCGATCAGCGCCGGCATATCGTGGAACAGGCGCACCAGCTTATCGACCAGCACCAATTCCATCTCGGCCGAACGGGCATACGGCACCAGCATATAAACCAGGTCGACCACCAGCGGCGCAGGCGTCACCTCCAAGGCATTCGGCCGGCCGGGCTCGCCGCCCCGGCCGCTGAGCGTGGGCGGTAGATTGCGCAGCCACGGGTTGTGCTCGATCTGGTACAGGTATAGCGACAGCTTGTTCTCGTCATGGCTGTCGATATCGGCCGGCGAATCGAACACCACGGCCGATTCGGCGGCCAGCTCCGGGATATGCGCCCGGATCAGCCGGCGCAGCGATTCGCTGACCAGCCTGACGATCTGGCCGCTGTCTGGGCTTGCTGGTTCGGCCATGGCATCCCTTACAAGGTGAACAAGGTATAGGTGGGACTGACCAATTGCGGTTGGCGGGTGCCGACCTGGGCATAGACCGAGATGCTGGGATCGCAACTGACCTTCAGATAAACGAAGGGCAGCTTTTCCGGTTCCCACGACAGATAGGCGGCCATCACCACATCGCTGGTTTCGGAACTGCTGGCCGAATCGGTCTGCAACACGATGTAATGGGTGGTGTAGGACATCAGCACCAGGGGCAGTTGTCCGCTGGTGCTGGTCAGGGTGATGCCCAGCGATTCCGAGTAGGGCGGTCCCAGCGACCAGCCGACCCTGCCCTGGGCGGGATCGGTGCTGACCTCGATGCCTACCCGGTTACCCGGCTTCATGCCGGTGATGGCGAACAGCACGCTGCGGTAATCGTCGGCCGAAGGGCGCAGGACCGCGCTGATCCGGCCGTTGCGCCACTGGACCGGCCGCTCGTTGCCCAGGAAGGCATAGACCTCCGCCTCGTTGTTGAGCGTGCAGTAACCTTGCAGGAAGGTGGCGTGCGGATCGACCTGGAGGAACAGCGTCAGGGTGAAATTGCTGAAGTCGGGCGCCGTGGCCGAAGTACGGATGGACAGCACGTCGCCGTTGAAGGACACGCTTTGCAGGCACGATTCGGCGTCGTAGATATCGTCCGGCACGACGTTGTAGGAAAATCCCAGACTGTCGCCCATGCGCCAACCCAGCGACCATTTGGCGCCGCAGGTGGTAAAGGTGAAGTTGAGATTGGAGTTGGCCGCCACCTTGGAAAACTGCAGCACAACGGGTATCACGGCATGGTGCATTTGATCGCTCCCTGCGGATCAAAATTCGATGGCGAACGCGCTCAAGCCCACCACGCTGGTGCGGTCGGTCTTGGACTGGAACGTGGCGATCGCCCCGGGCGGCAGGTCCACGCGGCCACGCAGATCGCGCTGCGCGCTGCGTACATACAGCTGGACCTGGATCTCCTGGCAGTCCTGGTAGGTCTGCACGAAGAACTCGCGCGCATTGATCAGGAAATTGCGCAGATAGAGCGTCGGGTCCTTGGTGGTGGCGAAGCTGAGGCCGACCAGGCCGTGCCCGTGGCCTTCGCTCCAGATCGCCATCTGGTCGTCGCGGATGGTGATCAGTACCTTGCTGTTGGCCCGCACGTTCTGCAGGGTGATGGTCAGCGGCTGGTAAGGCGCCTGGTCCGCGGTATTGAAAAGCGTTCCCGCCACCACGGTTTCACTCATATGCGAATGCAGATGGCGCTGGTGCGCCGGGCTGAGTGCCTGGGATTCCCGTTCCAGGCTGGCCACCACTTCGTCGGCCGGCATGGCCAGGCGCTGGTTGGCCGGCGCCGGGGCGGCGGCTATTCCGCCCGGGGCCGCGCCACCTGCAGTCATCCCGCCCGGGATGCCGATCGCCATGGCCGGTTGCGCGATGGCAGCCGCAGCGGAGGTCGGCGGTGAATTGCTGGGCGTGGCGTGCAGCACCGCCTGGTCGGCCGCTTCGCGCGCCCGTGGCGAGGCCGGACCGGCCGCGGTCATGGGTGACTCCGCCGACGCCGCAGCCGCCTCGGCGGCGGCCGATTCGGCGCTAGGGGGAGAGTTGACCGCGGTCGGTTGCAGCGGCGCCTGGTCGGCCGTGCCGCTGGCCCGGGTGGGTGCCTTACGGCTCGGCCTGCCGTCCTGCTCAGCCGGTTTTTGATCATCATCCATGCTGGTCACCGTTATCCCTGGAGCGGAATCGTGTTGTTGCCGGCTTGTAGTTGCCCGGCAACGGGCAGCCCCATCACGGCATACGACACGCTGACCTCGCTGGTGTTGGCGGACAGGTTGAGCTGGAGGGAATCGCCGCTGATTGCGGTCGGCAGGGTGACCTGGATGCCTTGCTGCGTGCTGGCGGCGCCGACATTGAGGAACAGGCGCTGGCTGGACATGCTGAAGTTAGACAGCAGCGGTGCGGAGGCTGCCATATAAGGCTGGATCTGCAAGGTATTCTGGCCATCGGTGGTAAAGCTGTTCTGATCGGTGATGTTCAGCTGGATCTGCTGGGCCGGGATATTGCCTTGCCACTGGAATTTGAAAACGATCTGATAGGTCTGCACGGTAAATCCTCCTCCGGCGCCCAGGCACAAACCATCGCGCCATGCCGCCAAGCAAGCGAAAAAGAAAACTGCGCAAGTGGATAGCCGAGCGTGGCCCAGCCGGGTGCCGCCGCGAAGTCGCCGCAACGCGTGGCAAAGCACGCGAATCGGCGACCTCAGGCAGCAGGCCGGTCTGGTCGCATGGCAAGCGGCGCGGACAGCATCCACCGCGATCCGGCGCCGCTTGAGCGGACACCGGCATACGGTGGAGCGCGGCGCGCTCCGCTACCTTTTGCGCAAGCGGCTAAGGGATGGTTACTGCTGACTCCAGTTGAACGGGCTGGGCGAGGAATTGACCGTTTGTGGCATACCGTTATTGACCGACACGGTGACCTGCACATTCGGATCGGTGATAGCCATCAGGGTGAATTGCTGCAGGGTTTCGTTGGCGACCAGGAAGCTCTGCATATTGAACTGCATGGCGCTGCCGCCGCCGCTGGACGAAGTAAGGAAGGTCACGCTGCTGGCGGTCACATTGAACTGGGCCAGCGGCAGGGTGCCGGAAGTGGCCTGGATCTGGATGCCGGCGGAGGTGCTGTAAGGCTGGCCGGTGCTCCAGGCAACGGTGTCGCCCTGGGTTTGCGGCGCCAGTTGCACCATGATGCGGCTGCCGGGTTGGGCGTTGCTGACTTGCAGGGTGATGTTCTGGTACTTATTGGACATGACTCATTCCTCCTGAAGGCGTATTACCTCTGAGGGTAGTAAACGCCAAATATCGACATGCGAATGCAACGCACGAAGTCCACACGTTGCGGCGGAGAGGCTGCTTACGGCAAGGTGCCTAAGGTGTCGTGGGTGTCTGGCCGTGCGCTCGGCGAGTGCCGGGAGCGGCTTAGGTATAGGAGTTGCCAATGTGGATAGCAAGCTCGGCCATGATGCATTTGGCGGTATTTTCGGCGGCAATTGAGAATATTTTATCTGGCATAAATGGACCGTCCGCAAGTCGAGGATTTACGGGCCTTCCCGCCGCAATGGGCTTGACCATCGGCACGCGCCTCGACTATTCTGCTGGTCCGCCGTATCACTTCTCATCAACCGTACTTGCAAAGGAGGGAATCAATCATGCGCTATCCGGTTTCTCGAATTTGCAGGCCACGCCTAGGTTGATCCAAGCACTACCGCCACTTCCGGCGTCCATGTACTGAATCCCTGCCCTGCCCTGGCCTGCCACATCAGCGTTTTTTTTCAAAGACTGATATGGATTTCCCATGGGCAACCACATTCATAAGATGGCCGAAGGCGTCACCCTGATCGCCTCGGACGACACCTGGATCGAAGGCGACGCGGTCCAACAACTTCAAAACAGTAAACAAATGGCCGGCATGCGCCATGTGGCCGGCATGCCGGACCTGCATCCCGGCCGTGGCTACCCGGTCGGCGCGGCCTTCTTTTCCACCGGGCGGCTCTATCCCGCCCTGATAGGCGGCGATATCGGCTGCGGCATGGCCTTGTGGCAGACCGGCCTGGACGTCGCCAAGAGCAGCGTGGACAAACTGGAAAAGCGCCTCGGCAATATCGACGGGCCGCTTGAGCCGGAATGGCAATCGCTGGTCTCCCGCCTGGCACCGGCGGGCAGCGGCTTTCACGGCGCCCTGGGCACCATCGGCGGCGGCAATCATTTCGCCGAACTGCAGCGCATCGACGAGGTATACGACGCCGCGACGCTGGATTCCCTGCAAGTACAGAAGAAGCGGCTGCTCCTGCTGGTACACAGCGGTTCGCGCGGACTGGGGCAAGCCATCCTGCGCGAGCACGTGGACCAGCACAGCCACGCCGGCCTTGAGCATGGCAGCCCCGCGGCCGAGGACTATCTTGCCAGGCATGGCCAAGCCTTGCGCTTTGCCGAAGCGAACCGCGAATTGATCGCCCGCCGCATCCTCGACCGCCTGCGCACCGACGGCCAATGGTTGCTGGATATTCACCACAATATGGTTCTTCCCCATGTCCGGCACGGAGAAACCGGCTGGCTGCACCGCAAGGGCGCCACCCCGGCCGATGCCGGCCTGGTGGTGATACCCGGCTCGCGCGGCGATTTCAGCTATCTGGTCAGCCCGGTGCCCAGCGACGAAAGCCTGCATTCGCTGGCCCATGGCGCAGGACGCAAATGGATGCGCAGCGAGTGCAAGGACAGGCTGAGCAAGCGCTACACCCTGGCGCAGCTCAGCCGCACCCAGCTGGGCAGCCATGTGATCTGCCAGGACCGCCGCTTGATCTATGAAGAAGCGCCGGAAGCCTACAAGCCGATCGACAGCATCGTCGCCACCCTGCAACAGGCCGGCCTCATCCGCCTGGTCGCCCGGCTGCGGCCGGTCCTCACCTACAAGACGCGTGGGGAGTGCTGCGAATGAGGCTATTGCAGATCAGCTCCGCCCAAGGGCCGGAGGAGTGCTGCCTGGCGGTGGCCGGCGCCTTGCGGCAACTCCAGCGGGAAGCCGCCGGCATGGCGGTCGAAGTCACCCTGGTCGAGCAGGAAGCCGGCGCGCGGGCGGGCACTTTTCGCTCGGTGCTGCTGGGATTGTCCGGCGAACAGGCGGGTCGTCTGGCGCAAGCCTGGGAAGGGACCATCCAATGGACCTGCGCCAGCCCCTACCGGCCGCGCCATCCGCGCAAGAACTGGTTTATCGGCGTGGCCAGCTGCGCCGCGCCGGCAGCCGATCTAGCCGGCGCCATCCGCTTCGAAACCACCCGTTCCTCCGGGCCGGGTGGGCAGCACGTCAATAAAACGGAATCGGCCGTACGTGCCACCCATCTCGCCACCGGCATCAGCGTGAAGGTCCAGACCGAGCGTAGCCAGCACGCCAACAAACGCCTGGCCGAGCTGTTGATCGCCCACCGGCTGGCCGGCAGGGCACAAGAATTGCACGACGCCCAACGCGCCGGGCGGCGTTTGCTGCATTACCAGGTGGAGCGCGGCAGTCCGACGCGGGTGTTCAAGGGAGAGCGATTCGAGCCGGTTGGCGGCTAGGTTGCAGGGCTGGCGCTTCTCGTGCTCGCGTCCCACAATGCACCTTGGCCGAAGTTCAAGCCGTGACCGTATAAACAAGGAGGAAACATGCAAATCCAATCTTATTTATTCTTTAACGGACGTTGCGAGGAAGCGATCAATTTCTACCGCAAGGCACTGGGCGCCGAGGTGGAGATGATGATGCGCAACAGCGATAGCCCGGAACCGATGCCGCAGCTGCCGCCGGGGATGGAGAACAAGATCATGCACGCCTCGCTGCGTATCGGCGAAAGCACGGTGATGATGACCGATGGCGAGTGCAAGGACGACGTCAAGCAGTCTGCTTTCCAAGGCTTCTCCCTATCGCTGGACTTGCCGGATGCCGCCGCCGCGCACCGCCAGTTCGATGCACTGGCGGAAGGCGGGCAGGTGGTGATGCCACTGGAAAAAACCTTCTGGTCGCCGTGCTTCGGGATGCTGAAGGATCGTTTTGGCGTGAGCTGGATGGTTGGCGTCCATGACATGGAAGCCAAGGGCTAGCGCTTAGGCTTGAAATACCGCGCCGGCTTTGGGCCGGCGTGGTGTTTCCGCTCTCAGCGGGTGCATCCATTGCCATCTTACGGAGAGCCGAGCAGGGTAAGGCCGGCGCGATATCAGGGTGCCGGTTTCAGGTTTCGTTCGAGGAAGGACTCGACCTTACGCCAGAAGTCGAACCGGGTCTTCTCCAAATACCAGCCGTGCCCTTCACCGCTATAAACCACATAATCCACCTGGGCGTTATGCGCTTTCACGGCATCATGGAATTTGGCGCCATGGGACAAGGGCACTCGGCGGTCGTCCTCGCCGTATGCCATCAGCAGCGGTTGCTTGAGGCGATGGGCCTGTTCGAGCGGAGAGTATTCCTTGATGAGGGCAGCGTCGCGTTTCTGGTCCGCAACCATTTCAGGCATGGCGTATTTGAGCCAGTTGTTGGTGGCGTCGCTCCAGCTGTCGTCGTACATCAGATTGATGTCCGACACGCCTACCCACTCGAATCCGCAGCGGTAGATGTCCGGGTGTTTGATCATCCCCATCAGGGTGGCATAGCCACCATAGCTGGCGCCGGCAATGGCGATGCGCTTGTTATCCGCCAGGCCTTGCGCCACCGCCCATTTCGCGGCGTCGGCCAGATCGTCCTGCATGGCTTGGCCCCATTGTTTCCAACCTGCTTTGAACAGGGCGCTGCCATATCCGGTACTGCCGCGGAATTCCGGTTGAAGCACTAAATAACCGCGCGATGCCAGAAATTGTGCTTCGGCTTCCCATTCCCACGAGCTACCGCGTACATAAGGTCCGCCATGCACGAGCACGACGGTGGGCAAGGGGCCTTTTTCCTGCCCTGCCGGCTTGGTGATGTACATCGGAATAGACAAACCGTCTCGCGCGGCGAAGCGTACGAAGTCGCGGCTACCCATCAGCCGCGCATCGATATCGGGATATTGCCTGCCTAGCTGAAAGTATTCGTCCGTGGCAGGACGGTACAGGAAAAACACGGCGGGCTGCTTGTCCGAGCGTGCGGTTACCAGGACGACAGGGCTGCTCAGACAGTCGCCGCAGGAGAGCGTATTGCTGGTGCTGGTCAGTTTGGCATCGATGCGTTCCTGCATGGCCTTCATCGTGGGATGGCGCCAATAGGTGGAGTAGGCATCGGCCTGATATTCGATTCCCAGCAATTGTCTTGCTTTGTGATCGAGCATCGGCGAACCGGCGGCATCGAATCCGGCGACCTTCATCCAGGGTGCTTCTTCGAGTGCCGCGCTCTTGTCAAGGAAGCGGTACAGGGCGGCAAAACCGTCTTTGCCGGACTGGGATGTATACAGCTTGCCATCGAAATCGACAAACTCAGGCCTGTAGCCGCTGAAAGAGTAAGTCTTGAATTCCGCCAGCTTGCTCCATGTCTTGCCGGCCTTGTCGTAGCGATGGTAGGTCGTCACCCCTTTATCCCTTGCGACACCAAGCGCGGGAATTCCGTCGGTATCGAGCACCCAACTTACTATGTTCGCAGGAAAGCCAGCCTCGACGACATCCGTCAATGCACGGGTTTTCGTATTCAGACGATAGAGGCGCGATGCGGTGACCGAATAATCTCTCCCGCTATAGGTATTTTTTTCGACGATGATATCGTCCGAGCCATCATGCAATGACTGGTAATAGTCGTAGTCCCAAGGCAAGACACTGTCTCTGATTCGGCTGCCGGTAGCATCCTGTTTGTATTTGTAGTCCTTGCTCATCAATTGCGTGCGCTGGCTACCATCGCGATTAACGGCGAAAACGCTGCCGGGGATGATATTGGTGTCGTCCTTGGAATCTTCGAAATCATAGCTAAGGCGATCGTCATTGACCCAATGGACATTGCTTACGTCGAGATTGGCATACGTCGCAATAACGACAGGCCGCAGCACGGCACCGGATTTTTTATTGAAATTGTCGGTATCGAATACCCCCAGCGCCATGCGCCCGTTTTGGTTACGCACGCGTACCGCGAGGTGTCTACCGCTTGGCGATAGAACGGGTTGGTCCAGCCGAGGATTGCTAAAGAAAGCCTCGATTTTTGGCAATTCGCCTTCCGCAACCGCAGGGAGTGTCAAGGTTGCCAATAGCGAACCCATTAAAAACAATTTAGTGTTCATAATCAATTGGAGCGGGATTTGTTAATCGGGGAAAATGGACTGAGGGGAGACGTTATCTCATCAGGCAAGTTCCTATGGGCCAATGCTTACCCGCCTGGATGATGCAGCAGGGCGCCGAGGTGGGCTGAACCCGTTCAACGGGAGGGCGGGGCGCCACAGCTATGGCAACGTGGCGAAGCCCGCTAGGATAACCGATAGGCCAGGACGATGGTGCGTGCCATGCTCAAGACTTAGGGAGACATCAATCTAGCCCCGCTGCGACAAGCCCCGGGAGGGCATTCTCTTCATCTGCCTATCATGCCAACCGGCCAATAGGACGCAGCTCACCAAGCTCCCTAGCCAAGCACAAAACATATCTGACTGGGTATCCCATATATCTCCCTGGGTTCCCAGGAACTCTTCCGCACCTTGCCCCATCATCAGCGCGGCAGCCCACTCCACAAGCTCATACCAGGCGCTGACTGCCATGGCGACACAAATAGCCAGAAAGCCCGCCATCTTCCGCCCTGAAACGTGTCCGCCACGTAGCAACACCTCCCGCGCCAGCAAAGCAGGAACCAAGCCCTGCGCGAAATGCCCGAGCTTGTCGTAAGGGTTACGGGACAACGACAACCAGTCCTGTACCCAGAAACCCACTGGCACGCGGGCATAGGTATAGATGCCGCCCACAATCAGGATGAGGGCATGGACAAAGACCAGCGTGTACAAAAGCGGCGTCAAAGGGAAGCGCCTATAGGTGCCAGCCAGTATTGGCAGTGCGATGATCACCGGTGCCACCTCCATAAACCAGGTGGACCGCTCGAATGGCTGGATTCCAGACGTTACAAGAAACACCAGTAGCAGCAAGCCAGCGCCAAGCAAGGTGCGGTCAGAGGTCATGGTCAGGAAGCAGTGTGAGGAAGCGTCCAGCTTAAGTCATGTCGCTCGCTTTGGCTTGGCCGGTGTGACCCGCCGTAGCCTGACATGGCGCTGCATCGCCCTTTCCAGTACGTGTTCAATGGTGTCTCTGCCGGCAACGTAGTCTCGTAAACCTTGCTCGACAAGCGGGCTAGGCTTGTGCCCTAGGCGGCTTCTGGAGTGCTTCTCTTCATTGGAGCCTCATGACGAGGTTTGTGATTGGTTTCAATCCAACAGCAATTCAGTGCGACGGTTTTCTTATAGAACGCTGCAAGACCGTGCTGTGCAAATAGCCAACTTTGGCCGAGCATTGCCTGGCCACTAATTCATCGAAATAAATAGACGTATTTTTGTAATTCCACTACAATCGAGAAGGCTCGATATATTGTCAATCAGCAGATTGGCCGGCTTGTTAAAAGTCAAAGAAGTCAACAGGTGCATACGCGTTGATACTCTCACACTATTAACTCACCAGAGTTGATTCTGTCTTGCCGGTCGTCATTTCAAGTAATCTACCAGTTATTCGGATAACTCAATGAAATTTAGCAAGTCAGTTGGCAGCATATTGCTCGCCCCGGTTTTTCTGGTCGCATGCGGTGGCGGCGGGGCGAATGAAAATGGCCAAGGTGCCGCACCCAGCACCCCGCTTGGATGGAATACAAATGATGCGGGTAATTATTTCCCAATCATTCAGGATTCTGCTTGGATATATTGGGAGACGAATAATAGCAATTCGCCGACTAAAAAAACACATCATGTCGAAACGAAAGTTGCTGGTCTCCAGGTGTCGGGTGCTTTGAGCGAAGTCAAAATCCGGGAGCGTGTCAGCGTAGATTCCGTGGCAACTGAATACACGCTGCAAAAATCCGGCAATGGTATAATCGCGCCGGTACAAGTGGCATCGTGGGCAAACCAGCATGATATGGTGTTGGATATCAATTTCTCCGCAAAACAGGGGGATGCTTGGCAAACCTTCAAAAAGACCGGTTTGGTATTTCACTATGACATTGACGGGGATGGAAAGAGGGAGCTTGCGGATATTGAGCAGTCTGCAAGCTTTGATGGATACGAAAATATTGTCACGGAAGCAGGAAGCTTCGAGCATGCCGTTAAAATCACAACGCATACAAAATACACTACGCACCTAAGTAAAAGCGGTACAGCCTTTTCATCCATATCGACCAGAGTTCGCTGGTTCGCCGGCGGCATCGGCCTTGTTAAGCAGGTCAATACGGACGATGTCGGGTTGCCGTCGGAAGACGTAAGCACGCGCGAGCTGAAGGCATACGATATCAATGGGAAAAATGCGGGGTTCAAATTCCCCCAAATCTTGCTGGACGATATAGGAACCAATAATTCCGATTATGAGCAGGTACTTGCTCAGCCAGCCATTGCATCCAACGGGCATGAATATATGCTGGCTGCAACACGTGAAGCCGATGCCTATCCGTATAAGCAGTCGATTTCCGTGGCTCGGCTGGGAGGTGATTTTTCATCTCTTGGCCAGACAACCATTGAGTGTTCATGGGGTTGCGGCCAAGCTGCGCTGATTTTTGGCGCCGGGAAATATGTGGTCGCTTATAATTCGTCTTATAACGTTCTATTTCAGAGATTCCAGTCCGACGGGCAAGTAATAGAAAGCGCTGGCGTGCCTCTGGCGGATCGAGGCAGTGCGTATACTATTCGCCGCCGAAACCCGGTAATGGCATTCGATGGCAATAATTATCTTATTGTCTACAAATTGGAAAGCGATGTTCCCGGTGCGGATGAGAGATCGACCGGAATTTATGGGACGATTATTTCGCCCGATGGAAAGATCGTAAAGAGCGACATTCTTATCCGTCCTACCAATTCTATGGTGCAAAGCTATTCCGTTGCTTACGGTGCAGGAGCCTATCTCGTTACATTCGCCAGCGGAGAGCGCTCGCCTGGCCGTTGCGACATGGGGTGCGAAGACGTGCTAGGCGTTCGTATAAGCATGGACGGCAATGTCTTGGATAGCAATCCCATCGCCATATCCACCGCGCCAGACATGCAGATCAATCCGAAAGTCGTGTTTGATGGTTCGAATTTCGTTGTTGCATGGCAAGATAGAAGAAACTATCAGTCGCTGCCGACGAATTTTTTGCCATTGATCATGGATATTTACGCTACGCGGGTTTCCCCGCAAGGGACATTGATGGATGGAGATGCAACGACGGGTGCGATTGCCATTGAATCGAATCAAGCGCCGAAGCAGCCGCCTGCACTGATTAGTGTCAAGCAGGGCGTGGTACTCGCGTGGCCCGCTGGGCCGTACTCGAATGAAATAAATGGCGCTGGCATTTATGTTAAACCTGTCGGTATCGATGGTCAGCTCAAGGCTGGTCAAAGGTATTTCGTAAGCAGCGAACCGCGAGATAACGATTCCAGACTGGGAATGTTTTATAGCGGAGCCGCCTTGGCGGTAATCAAGGATGACCTGGTGGCCGCATGGGTTGACAACTCGGTATCCCGTTTGGATCAACGACATAAGCGCATCATCGGCGCCAGGGCTAACATGGCATCGTTGTCATTTTCCAAGTAGACAGATAGATGTCGTTGGCTGAGACAGCCCTGAATTGCCGATTCGGCACACTGCTTTAACCTATGGGTTCCAGGCAGTGTGCCGAAATGGCATTGGCGGAGTACGGCACGATGCCGGCCGCGACGGCAGCAGCAGCGCCACCGCTATGCACTTGGTCGATATGTTCGGCATTACCGATCTGACTACATTTATGGAGACGGGCTCGATTCCGAGGAGCTTTCCGGCCAGCGACGGATAGAATGGCGACAGTGGTTCGCATGGTCTTTAAGTGATATCTAACGTTGGAATTATTTGGCAATTGAAGTTGCCGGGGTGGATGGTAACTAAAGTGCTCTCCGAGGTGAAGACCGTCGGGATAACCGGTAGTTACTCAGGACGTGCCAGGAATTTTGTGAGCCGTGCCGGGGGGCGATTCTTGTATCAGCGATACAAGAATTTTGTTCATCGATTCTTTGCAAACTCTGCGCTATCCACTATCCGCGTTCTACTCGTCCGGTTGGATGAGAGCGGTAATGCGTTCCAATACCCGGGCTAACGGTGCTTCGTCGCCATTAAAGCTTTCGATCATCACCCGAACCATTTCTACTGGCGCAAGCTCATTGAAATTCACGAAATACCCGGCTTCCTCAGCTAGTTGTGCACAGAAAGCTCGTTGGGCGCGACCGTTGCCCTCGCGGAAGGGGTGTGTTGCATTAATCTCGGCCATGTAATGGGCAAGGCGAGCAAAAAACGGCTGTGGCGCCAGTGCCTTCAGGCGATCTTCCTTAGCTATGCCAGCAAGCTTTCCGTCTAGATAGCGCTCGATCAGCACCCAGCTTGCAAAAGAACTATTTCCTTTTTTAATATCCACGGTGCGTAATTCGCCTGCCCATTCATAGACGTCCTGGAAAATATGGCGATGTATGGCCTTCAGGTGGGCGAGATCAAATTGACCCAAGATAGGCCGGTCGATTAACTCCAACAACCGTACCGCCGTCGCGTCCGCCTCAAATGCGTCGAGCGATTCCTGATCCTGGAAGCCCGCTTTGTTGATCAGGATGCTCGTGCCGGGATAACTGTAGTGGTCAGACCCGTCGTAGCGTGACATGGCGCTGGATCACCCCCTTAAGAACGTGTTCGGTGGTGTCTTTTCCGGCAACGCAATCCCGCAAGCCTTGCTCGACAACGGGGCTGGGCCTGAGGTGTTCAATACGAAGGGTGGCGAGCACGTTGTCAACGGCTTTCCCGTAAGCGGCTTGTGGAGTAATTTTCTTCATTGGAGCCTCATGACGGTGTTTGCGTCTCGATCAGGGAGAGGGAGTATAGGCTCGGAGTGCGTAGGGCACCTGAGCAGTCATTATCGCCCACTCCGTTGGCTCAGTGTGGATTTGGACGGACGACGGGGGTAAGTTGCCCGGGGATTGGTAGCAAAGGCTCGGAACCGACTTCAGCTTATGGCTCATGAAAAATTCACCTTGTCGCTACAGAAATTCAACTTCTACGTTAGCTAACAGTTCTACCGCGCATAGCCCATCCCTTACACAGCAGTCAAAAAAATCCCCGCTAAAATTTGACAACTCGCCCCCCGCAGCCAAGAATCCGCACCATTCCCAACCCGTCCGCGTATAAGCCATGACCCAAGCCCTCGCTTCCCAACCTGTGGCCTTCCATAAAAAGATGGTGCCGCATGCCGAAACGGACAACTGGACGGTCGAGGCCGTGGCGGAGCTGTTCGCCTTGCCATTCAACGACTTGATGTTCCAGGCGCAAACCGTGCACCGGGCGCATTTCGATGCCAGCAAGGTGCAGTTGTCCACGCTGCTGTCGATCAAGACCGGCGGTTGTCCGGAGGATTGCGGCTATTGTCCGCAGTCGGTGCGCTACGACACCGGTGTCACCAGCCAGGACTTGCTGCCGCTGACGGAAGTGCTGGCGGCGGCCGAGGCGGCCAAGGCGGCGGGGGCTTCGCGTTTTTGCATGGGGGCTGCCTGGCGCGGGCCCAAGCAGCGCGATCTGGCCGAGGTAAAGCAGATGATCGCCGGGGTCAAGGCGCTGGGGCTGGAAACCTGCGCTACCTTGGGCATGCTCAAGCAGGGCATGGCCGACGAGCTGAAGGATGCGGGGCTGGACTACTACAACCACAACCTCGATACCGCGCCGGAAAAGTACCAGGACATCGTCGGCACCCGCGGTTATGACGAGCGGCTCGATACGCTGCGCCAAGTGCGTGAAGCCGGCGTCAATGTCTGCTGCGGCGGCATCGTCGGCATGGGCGAGACTCGCCTGGAGCGGGCCGGTTTGCTGGCGCAGCTGGCCAACCTGGATCCGCAACCGGAATCGGTCCCCATCAATAATCTGGTCCAGGTAGAAGGTACGCCCTTGGCGGGCAGCGAAGCGCTGGACTGGAGCGAATTCGTCCGCACCATCGCGGTCGCGCGTATCACCATGCCGGGCAGCTTCGTGCGCTTGTCGGCGGGACGCCAGCAAATGCCCGAAGCGGTCCAGGCCATGTGCTTTCTCGCGGGTGCCAATTCCATCTTCTACGGCGATAAATTGCTGACCACCGGCAATCCGGAAGCGGACCGGGATCGCCAGCTATTCGAAAAGCTGGATATCCGCCCACTTTAAAAGTAAGTACAGCCTGATAGGCTAATTACGTAAAACGCCATTGCCATTCGCAATGGCGTTTTGCATTGCTTGTCCTCCGCAGCATTTATCCCTTCCCGCCAACGGCCGATGCAGCAAGGACGGCGACGCTTGTACCGAATGGGCTATTGACGGAGCGCGCCGCTTCATCCAGTAATCATTGACCGAGCCGGCGAGCCAGGTAGTTCGGGCTGCCCAGACTACAAGTTCGCCGCGCCGGTACACAAAAAAACTCGCCCGAATGGGCGTCATAATCGGAGTGAACAGCAATGAAACAACCTAGCGACCTCGGCCGCTGGGCCCGCCTGCGCCTTTTCGGCGCAGCGCTGGCGGCCAGCTGCCTGCTTTGTGCCTGCGACGGCACAAGCGAAACGAACCCACCGACACCCTCTCCCAACGCCGCCGCCGAGCTGGCCGCCTGCGACAGCAGCGAGGTCCGGCAAGTGCTGTCCGCCGTGCCGGCCGCGCCTAGCGTGCCGATAGGCAAAAGCACGGTACGTATCCATTACCATCGCAACGACGGTCGTTACGAGGGCTGGCGCGTCTATGCCTACAACGCACCGGGGGATGGCCTGGGCGCCTGGCCAGGCGGGGTGTCCAGCGGCAGCGACGGCTATGGACCCTATTGGGATGTGCCGGTAGCGGCAGCCGCGTTCAACTTTATCCTGCACGGCAGCGACGGTAGTCGCGAGCCCTCGGCCTGGCCGGGCAAGTCCGGTACCGACGAGCAGCAGCACTGGTCCTTGAGCGCGGGCACGGAGATATGGAAGCTGGCCGGCGATGCCACCCAGTACCGTAGCAATCCCCTTCATCGCGCTCCCCTGGATATCCATACCTTGCGGGTCCACTACCAGCGCTACGACGGCCACTATGCCAATTGGGGCCTGCACCTGTGGAACGGTCTGGATGCCGCCCGCCTGCCGGGCGTAGCGACCGGAGATTGGGACAAGCCGGCGCGCTTCGACGCCATGCCTGCCTATCGCCAGGGTGCGGGCGAGGTGGTGTTCGATATCCCGGTGCTCAATCCCAAACTGGATGCCGCCCGCAAATCCATCGAATTCATCATCCACGGCACGGCGGCCAATCCGAACGGCGGGACGGCCAACAAGGACGGCCGCAGCGACAATATCAAGGTGGATTACGCCAGCCTGAGCATCAAGGAGGGCGTAGGGGACATCTGGCTGGTGCAGGAGGATGCGGCCGTCCATCTCGCCGCGCCGGACAACCGCAGCGTCAGCAGCAGCGATGCGCGCGCCTATTGGCTCAGCCGCTCGCTGTTGCAGTGGCCCCGGGTCGATGGCGGCGGTGTTTTCAAGCTCTACTATTCCCGGCGCGGCCAGTTGCAGGTCGCCAAGGAAAGCGCGGTGAGCGGCGCCGATGGTGCACTGACGCTGCTCGCGGGCGGATCGGTCCCGGCCGAGGTAGCCAAGCGCTTCAAATTCGTCGCACCCGGTGTGGTTCTGACCGTGCAGGCGGATGACCAGGCCAAGCTGGCTGCTTTGCACGCCGACCAGCTGGTACTGGTGCAAGAGGACGCGGCCGGCAAGGTCAGGAATGCCACCACCGCACAGTTGGCTGGCGCGCTGGACGATCAGTTTGCCGCCGCTGCCGCCGAGGCGTCCTTGGGCGTGGCCGTGGCCGAGGGCCGTACCCAGTTCAAATTGTGGGCGCCGACGGCGCAAAAAGTCAGCGTCTGCCGTTACGACAGCGGTTCGGGCAAGGCCAGCGCGGTCGAGCCCATGCAACGCGATGCGGTCTCCGGTATCTGGACCCTGGCCAAGGCCGGCGACTTGTCCGGTAGCTATTACAACTACCTGGCGGAAGTGTTTGTCCGTGGAGTGGGTGTCGTGCGGAACCGGGTCACCGATCCCTATTCCATCAGCCTGACTACCGACTCCAAACGTAGCTACGTCGCCGCGCTGGAGTCGGCCGCCTTGAAGCCAGCCGGCTGGGATGGCGACCGTACTCCTGCCACCGCGCCCGATCAGGTCGATATGTCGATCTATGAGCTGCATGTCAGGGATTTCTCCGCCAATGACGGCAGCGTGTCGCCGGCCAATCGCGGCAAGTACCTGGCATTTACGGAGAACAGCGATGGGATGCGCCATTTGTCGGCCCTGGCCAAAGCCGGTTTGACCGATATACACCTGATGCCGGTATTTGATCTGGCCACGGTGCCGGAGGCCGGCTGCCGGTCGCCGGCCATTGCCGATGCCGCGGCCGACAGCGAAACGCAGCAGGCCGCCGTGGCGGCGTTGCGGGAGGCCGATTGCTACAACTGGGGTTACGATCCTTATCACTACAGCGCGCCGGAGGGCAGTTACGCCTCGGACGCAGCCGACGGCGCCAAGCGCATCGTCGAATTCCGCCGCATGGTACAAGCGCTGCACCAAGCCGGGCTACGGGTGGGGATGGATGTGGTGTACAACCACACCAGCGCCGCCGGCCAGCACGCCCAGTCGGTGCTGGATCGTTTGGTGCCGGGTTATTACCAGCGTCTCAATGCCGCCGGCGAGGTCGAAACCTCCACCTGCTGCGCCAACACCGCGACCGAAAACACGATGATGGCCAAGCTGATGATCGATTCGGTGAAGAGCTGGACGCGCCATTACCACATCGACTCCTTCCGCTTCGACTTGATGGCCCATCAGCCTCGTGCCGTCATGGAGCGGCTGCGGACCGCCGTCGATGCCGTGGCCGGCCGGCGTATCCACCTGGTGGGGGAGGGCTGGAATTTCGGCGAAGTCGCCGATGGTGCCCGCTTTGAACAGGCCTCGCAGCTGTCCTTGAACGGCAGCGGCATCGCCACCTTCAGCGACCGTGCCCGCGACTATGCGCGGGGCGGCGGCCCTTTCGACGGCGGTACCGATCTGGTGCGGAACCAGGGCTATCTCAATGGCCTGTTCTATGACGACAACGGTGCGGGCGGCGATAGCAGCCGCGCCAAGCTGTTATGGGCCGGCGATGTGATCAAGGCCGGCCTGGCCGGCTCTATCCGCGGTTTCGTACTGACCACCGGCCAGGATGAAAGCAAGCCGCTGGCGGCGCTCGACTACGGTGGCCAGCCGGTCGGCTATGTGGCGCAACCGCAGGAGGTGGTCAATTACGTGGAAAACCACGACAACCAGACCCTGTTCGATATCAACGCCTACAAGCTGCCGCTCGGTACCAGCCGGTTGGACCGGGCCCGGGTGCAGATGCTGGGCGCCGCCCTGACCAGCTTCAGCCAGGGGGTGGGGTATTTCCACGCCGGTATCGATACGCTGCGCTCCAAGTCCATGGACCGGAACAGCTTCAATGCCGGCGATTGGTTCAATCGGCTCGACTGGCGCTACCAGGACAATTATTTCGGTAGCGGTGCGCCGGGCAAGGACGATAACGGCGCCAACTATGCCGTGCTCAAGCCCTTGCTGAGCAATCCGGCCATCAAGCCGACCGCGTCCGAAATCGGCTATGCCCGCGATGCCTTCCGCGACCTGCTGGCGATACGCACCAGCTCGGCCTTGTTCCGCCTGCGCAGCGCCGAAGAGATCAAACGCTGCCTGCGGTTCCTGAATACCGGCTCCAGCCAGGTGGCCACCGTCGTGGCTGGACATCTCGATGGCGGACTATGCGCGGAAGGGGCGAATTTCCGCGAACTGCTGTACTTCATCAATGTGGACAAGGTCGAGCGGACCCTCAGCCTGCCCGGCGAAGCCGGCAAGGCTTACCGCCTGCACCCCGTGCAAGCGGCGGCAACGGCAGCGGACCAGCGCCTGCGCGATGCGGCTGCAAGTGCCTGCAATAACGGCGGCAGCTTCAGGCTGCCCCCCAGAACGGCGGTGGTCTGCGTCGTGCCCAACTAGCCGCTAGCCAAGCTGATAAAAACAACGATTCGGAGTGATGACACCATGCTGCAACGATTCTTACGCACCGGCCTGCTGGCCACGGCGCTCGCCGCCGCCTTACCCGGCCATGCCGCTACCGAACAGGCCAAGGCCAGTAGCGCCGTGCTGTTCCAGGGCTTCCACTGGCATTCCGCCAACGGCGCCTGGTATGCCGACCTGCACGCCAAGGCGGCCGACCTGAAGGCCCTGGGGGTGACCCACGTCTGGTTTCCGCCCGTATCCGATGCAGGATCGCCGGAAGGCTATCTACCCCGCCAATTGGACAAGCTCGACTCCGCCTACGGCAACGAAGCGCAATTGCGCAGTGCCGTGGCGGCCTTGTCCGCACAAGGCATACAAAGCGTGGCCGACGTGGTGATCAATCATCGCATCGGCAGCAAGGGCTGGGGCGACTTCAGCAATCCCGGCTGGGATTGCCGCGCGGTGGTCAATGGCGACGAGTGGGCCGGCAGATGCGGCAATGCCGATTCCGGCGATGGTTACGCTGCAGCGCGCGATATCGACCATAGCCAGGCTTTCGTCCAGCGCGACCTGAAAGCCTGGTTGGCCAACCGGCTCGGAGGCGTCGGCTTCAGCGGCATCCGCTACGACTACTCGAAAGGGTATGCGCCCAGCTACGCCGCTACTTACCACGACGCCATGAATCCCGCCTTCTGCGTGGGGGAGGTCTGGACCGACCTGGACTTCAATCGGGTGGATGCCCACCGCCAGCAACTGGTGAACTATGTGGACGGCACGGGCGGCCGCTGCGCCGCATTCGATTTCACCAGCAAGGGCCTGCTCAACCAGGCGCTGGCCTACAACGAGTATGGCCGGCTGCGCGACGGCAGCGGCAAGCCGGCCGGCGGCATTGGCTGGTGGGCCCAGAAGATGGTGACCTTTGTCGATAACCATGACACCGGACCATCGGAAAGCTGCGGAGCAGGCCAAAACCACTGGCCCGTTCCCTGCGACAAGGTCATGCAGGGCTACGCCTATGTACTGACCCATCCGGGCATCCCCAGCCTCTACTATCCCCATGTCTACAACTGGGGGCTGAAGGACCCCATCCGCACGCTGCTGGCCCTGCGCCGCGAGCAGGGCATCGTCTCGACCTCGGCGGTGGCCATCCAGCGGGCCGAGCAAGGGCTATATGCGGCGGTGATAGACGGCAAGCTGGCCATGAAGATCGGGCCGAACGGCTGGAGCCCCGGCGCGGGTTGGACCTTGCGCGCTTCGGGCGATCAGTATGCGGTCTGGTCCCGTGCCGGTGGCGGCTGCGGCAGCGTGCCGGTGACCTTCCGCATTGCCGCCAACGTCGCGGCTGGCCAGGTCGTCCAACTGGTAGGCGATCAGGCGGGCTTGGGTAATTGGTCGCCGGTCCAGGGCTTCAAACTGACTGCACAAGGCAGCGGCGGCAATACCGTCTGGAGCGGCACGGCGCAATTGCCGCCGGCTAGCGCCATCCAGTACAAATACGTCATCTGGAACGGTAGTAGTGCCATTTGGGAAAGCAATCAGCCCGGCAGCAACGGCAACCGCGAAGCCGTCACACCAGCCTGCGGCGGCAGCGGCAGCCAGAACGACGGCGGATTCCGTTACTGATTCCGCCTGGCCGGCGCCGCGCCGACAATCGGCCAGGCGCCGGCCGCCTGTTACTATGCAAGCGCGTGGCCGGCGTGGTGCCGGCCGCAAATACATCGAGGTTTTAGGCATGCAAGCAGATCAAACGCCACCCGGTAAGGATCCCTTTGCCAAGGCGGACGGCTGGCTGGACAAGACGCACGAGATGGAAGGCCGTTTGCTGGACGGCGGCAGGGCCGTGGCGGCGGGACAGGGTCTGGCCTGGTTTGGCAGCGGTTTTCAGCTGTTCAAGCAATCGCCCTGGATCTGGATCGCCAACGTGGTCCTCATGATGTTGATGTTGATGGTGATGAGCATCATTCCATTCGCCGGCAGCCTGGGCGTGAATTTGCTGATGCCCGTGTTTATCGGCGGCATGATGCTGGGCTGCCTGGCCCTGGAGCGCGGCGACGACCTGGAGATCGAGCATCTGTTCGCCGGTTTCAAGCAGAATGTCGGGCAGTTGGTGCTGGTGGGCTTGTTCACGCTGCTTTACATGGCTGTCGTGATGATCGTCTGCGGGATCCTGGCTTTTATCGTGATAGGTAGCGCCGGCCTGACGTCCGCCTTCACTTCGGGAGCCGGTAGCGAAGCGCTATGGACCGGCGCTGGCCTGGGCATGCTGCTAGTGGTGCTGGTCGCGATGTTGCTGATCATCCCGATTTCGATGGCCGCCTGGTTCGCGCCCGCCCTGGTGATATTTCATGGTCTTGACGCGTTTAACGCCATGAAACAAAGCCTGCGCGGCGGCCTGAAAAACATCATGCCCTTCCTGGTCTTCTCGCTGGTCTATATCGTTTTGGCCATCATCGCCACGATTCCGCTGTTGCTGGGGTGGCTGGTGCTGATGCCGATGTTTTACACGACCATCTATGTGGCCTATAAGGATATATTCCTGGAGCCTTAAGCTGCACGCCACGCTTCGGCATTAATGACGATCGTCATGGCTGGGTGCGTGGCCGCCGCATGGCTTATATTGCGGCGTTCGCGCCTGGTCGCAACTATCACATAATCGAGGAGTGGCAATAAGATGAACGACGCACAAGCAGCAGGAATGTTCGCAGGGATGGGTTTGCTCTTTATCGGGGTCCTGGTGGTTGCCCTGATCCCGGCGATATTCTATTGCCTGACCCTGCACAGGACCATGAACAAGCTGAGCCCAGCCAACCGTCCCTTCGAGGGCGCCTTGATCTGGCTGAGTTTCATCCCCGTGCTGGGCAGTGTCTGGCACATGGTCTATGTCTGCCTGATGTCGAGCGCGATCAAGAAGGAATATGCCGACGCGGGCCAGCAGGACGACGGCGCGATGAACCTGGCCATCGGCATGGTGGCCTCCAGCGTGGCCTGCATGATTCCGTTCCTGAATCTGATCGCCTGGATACCGGCACTGGTGTTCTGGATCATGTACTGGCTGCGTATGGCCGATTACAACAAGAAATTGCCTGTTGCCAGGTAATGCCAGGACGCTGAAGCAATACTGTCTGTCCGGATGCGGCGGTGGAAATTCTCCACCGCCGTATTTCGTTCAACCCGTCTATTCCTGCTTTATCCCCAGCTGGCTCAATACAAAGGCGTAGTCGAAGGCCGTTTCGCGGATGCGATCGAAGCGGCCGCTGGCACCGCCGTGCCCCGCGCCCATATTGGTGACCAGCAGCAGCGGATTACTGTCGGTCTTGAGCGCCCGCAGCTTGGCCACATACTTGGCCGGCTCCCAATACATCACCTGGGAATCGTTCAGCGAGGTCTTGACCAGCATGGTCGGGTAGGCCTTGGCGCCCAGGTTGTCGTAGGGCGAATAGGCACGCATCCACTTGTATTCACTGGGCTTGTTGGGATTGCCCCATTCCTCGTACTCGCCGACGGTCAGCGGCAGGCTGGCATCCAGCATGGAACTGAGCACGTCCACGAAGGGCACGTCCGAGACCACCACCTTGAACAGGTCGGGCCGCATATTGCTGATTGCGCCCATCAGCAAGCCACCGGCGCTGCCGCCTTCGACCACCAGACGCGCGGAACTGGTATAGCCCTGCGCGATCAGGAATTCGGCGCTGTCGATGAAATCGTTGAAGGTGTTCTGTTTGACCTTCATCTTGCCGGCATCGTGCCATTTCTCGCCCAGGTCGCCGCCGCCGCGAATATGCGCTACCGCGAAGATCACGCCCCGGTCCAGCAAGGACAGCCGCTGCGAGGAAAAATAGACATCGTTGGGCAGGCCATACGAGCCATAGCCGTCCAGCCACAAGGGCGCCTTGCCGTCACGCTGCAGGCCTTTGCGATAGACCAGCGAGATGGGCACTTGTACGCCGTCGCGGGCCTGGGCCCAGACGCGCTCGGTGACATAGTTGGCCGGGTCGAAAGTGCCCAGCACCGGCCGGCGTTTTTTCAGCACCTGCTGGCGGCTGACCATATCGTAGTCGTAGGTGGTATCCGGCGTGGTCATCGACTCGTAGCCGTAGCGATAGACCGTGCTGTCCCACTCGGCATTGGCCTCGGTACCCAGGCTGTAGGCCGGCTCGTCGAAGGCGACCTGGTGGCTCTGTTGGGTGCGTAGATCGGTGATCACCAACTGGTGCAGGCCATTCACCCGTTCGTGGCGCACCATGAAATGCTTGAACAGATCGGTGCTCTCCAGCATGACGTCGGCCCGTTCGGGCAGCAGCTCGGTCCAGTTCTGCCGCGCAGGATCGGCCACCGGTACCTTTACCAGCCGG
Source organism: Chitinimonas arctica (assembly GCF_007431345.1). Lineage (NCBI taxonomy): Bacteria > Pseudomonadati > Pseudomonadota > Betaproteobacteria > Neisseriales > Chitinibacteraceae > Chitinimonas > Chitinimonas arctica. The sequence continues at coordinate 3,875,631 of NZ_CP041730.1, forward strand.
TAATTCCGGCCGGTATCGTTGATGCGCAGGTAGAAGGCATCGTCCCTATGCTCGGCGCTGTACTGGATATCGGTACGGCGGCGGGCCAGGACCCGCCATTTGTCGTTCGGCGCATCGGCCTTCAGATAGCGGATCTCGGTACTGGTATGGCTACCGACCTGCTCGAACAGATAGCCTTCGCTGCGGCTCAGATGCACGTCCAGGCCGAAGCGCTCGTCCTTCTCCTCGTGCACCAGGCGGTCGGCCGCGTCGCCCAGCTTGTGGCGCCACAACTGGTTCGAACGCTTGGTCTGCTGGTCCTCCGTACTGAAGAACACGGTCGCATTGTCCATGGCCCAGGCGACCGAGGTGACCCGCTCGCGCTTGAACGGCAGCAGCTTGCCGCTGGCCAGGTCCTTGATGCGTAGCTGGTACTGGCGAAATCCGCTGGAGTCGGTCGAGTAGGCCAGCAGCTTGCCGTCCGGGCTGATCTCGAACTCGCCGATCTCCATAAAGCGCTTGCCGCGGGCGAGGGCATTCACATCCAGCAATACCTGCTCGGCCGAGGCTTCCCAGCTGCCATCGGCGGCGATGGGCTTGCGGCACAGGATGGGGTATTGCTGGCCGATCTCGAAGCGCGAGTAATAATAAAACCCGGCCAGCTTGTAAGGCACCGAACTGTCGTCTTCCTTGATGCGGGCCTTCATCTCCTCGAACAGCTTGTTTTCGAAGGGCTTGAGGGGGGCGGTGAGGCTTTCCGCGTAGGCGTTTTCGGCCTGCAGGTAGGCGATGGTGGCGGGGCTGCGCTTGTTGCGCAGCCAAAAGTAGTCGTCCACCCGGGTCTCGCCGTGCATGGTCAGCTTCTTGGGCTGGCGGGCGGCGACGGGTGGTTCGACGGCAAGGACGGAGAGCGATAGCAGCGTGGCGGTAGCCATGGCGAACAGTTTCATCTCGTTCAAAGACCGGAAGGATAGCGAAGCGCGGCAGGATACGCCTATCGGTATTGCATCCAGACCCTGGCGCGATGACCTGTTGCCGGGCGGGATGAACGGCGGGCCTACCGTCGGACTGTCCGGCCGGGCGGACAGGTCGGCACTGCTGCGTCACGCTCGCGGCGGGGTGCGGTTGAAGTCTCGCAGCCAAGTACTTGTTTACACATGGCGGCATCCGGCCCGCCGGTAGCTGGCATGGAAGCTGCTGTGCAAATGGTTTGGGCGAGAGAGGCTTGCGATGAAGACACTCACTGGAAAGACCGCCTTGGTAACCGGCTCCACCAGTGGCATCGGTCTGGGCGTTGCCCTGGAACTGGCGCGGCAGGGTGCGAATATCGTCCTCAACGGCTTTGGGGAAGTCGCGCAGGCTTCGGAGCGGGTCTCGGCGGAGGCGGTCGCATTGCGCTACCACGACGCGGATCTGGGGAAGCCGGAACAGATCGCCGCCATGATGGCCTATGTCCAGGCCGAGTTCGGCGGCCTGGACATCCTGGTCAACAATGCCGGCATCCAGCATATCGCCAAGATCGAGGATTTCGCCCCAGAAAAGTGGGACGCGATACTGGCCATCAATCTATCGGCCGCCTTCCATACCAGCCGACTGGCGATCCCCGCCATGCGCGCCCGCGGCTGGGGGCGCATCATCAATATCGCCTCGGCGCATGGCCTGGTCGGCTCGACCGGCAAATCGGCCTATGTCGCCGCCAAGCACGGCCTGATCGGCCTGACCAAGGTCGCGGCGCTGGAGCTGGCCGAAACCGACATCACCTGCAATGCCATCTGCCCCGGCTGGGTGCGTACTCCCCTGGTGGAAAAGCAGATCGAGGCGAGGGCGCAAGCGGAAGGCATCGCCACGGCCCAGGCCCAGCGCGCGCTGTTGGCGGAAAAACAGCCTTCGCACGAATTCGTCACGCCCGAGCAGATCGGCCAACTGGTGCTGTTTCTTTGCAGCCCGGCCGCCAGCCAGGTACGCGGCGTGGCCTGGAGCATCGATGGCGGCTGGACCGCGCAGTAGGCCGGTGCGCTACTTGGCGGGAACCGGCGATTCGGCCGGCTTGAGTTCGCTGACGATCACCGCCACCACCACCATCGCGCCCCCCAGGGCGGCCCGCAGTCCCAAGGTCTCGTTCAGCAATACCCAGGCGAACAGGGCGGCGAAAACCGGCTCCATGGCATAGATCACCGCAGCCTTGTCGGCCGGAACATGGCGCTGCGCCACCGCTTGCAGCAGCAACATGCCGGCCGTGGCCACCAGTCCCAGGTAAAGCAAGGGCCCGAGGTGCGGCATTAGCCGCGCCGGCAAGGTCGTCAGGCTATCACCACCGATCCCCATGCCGCCGACCCACACCGACGCAAAACCCGCCATCAGCAATATCTGGGTAGCCGCCAGCTGGCGCGAGTCGTGCCGGGCGCTGCGCTGCGACAGCACGATCACATACAAGGCGTAGGCCAAGGCACACAGCAAGGTGGCGCCATCGCCCAGCAGATTGCCGCCGCCTTCCCACGACATCAGCCCGATACCCGCACACGCCACCACCGAGGCCAGCACCATGGGCAGCGCCAGCCGACCGCCCAGCAGCACGCCGATAAACGGCACCATCAATACATTCAAGCTGGTGAGAAAGGCACTGCGGTTGGACGAGATATGTTCCAGGCCAAAAGCCTGCGCCACATAGGAAACCAGCGCAAACGCTCCCAGCAGGGCACCGTCGCGCCAGGTCTGGCGCGGCGCCCGCCAGGCGAACGGCAGCATGCACACCGCAGCGATCAGAAAACGGATGGCCGAAATCTCCACCCCGCTCAGGGTGGCGGCGGCGGATTTGAGCAGGGGGAAGGTGGTACCCCATACCAGGGTAACCAGCAGCAACAGCAGGATGTTCATGGGTAGGGCTCTGAAGCGTTTCGTCGCGGTGGAAGTGGTGCCGGTAAGGCGGCGGGAAGGAGGGGGATTTTAGCCTGGTGGGTAGCTGGGTGGGCAAGTCATGCCTGCCCGTGGAGGCGGGGCCACTGCAAACGGGTGCGCTTGTCTGGGTGGATATACAAAAGCGCGACGAATTTTCGAAAATATTATAAGAAGGCAAATTTCGAAAGAATGCGTATATCGATTTCGACATACTACTTCCCAGGGTTGTTGCGGATTACGTCTGTCGATGAAACCGCCGCACATCGTGATGAACTTGCTTAAAATGAGAGGGAAGTATGGAGCCTACTTCAAATATCGGAATGACGAGTCAGACGGGCACTAGTTGCTTTTCCCGCACTGTCAGTGAACAAGTTGGCAAGATAGGGGATAGTTTGATTTCCGTGGCTAAAACTATTGCTGCCCCGTTAAAAAGTGCGTATGAAAGTATTTTCAATAATGACAAGAGCCGAAGTGCTGATAAAGATGGAGTGCCTAAGCAGCAGTTTGCCACCGGTGCGACAGATATACAGCTGAGCAAATCGGCGAATCTAGAGACCGAAACCAATATCGATGTGGGCAAGAGCAATAAGGGTGTATTTCAGTATGCGCTGAACCAGATATTTAAATGCGGTGAACAGGCATCACGCGTGCTTAATGTTATAGGGTCAGCGCTGGGCATGAACTCTGAGGACTACTATCGGATTTCGTACGATGATGATAATGATGATGTCAGCGATTTCGAGCCAGGCGTAAATACAAACATGAAGTCAGCTGCTGTACCCACAGCCGGATCAAACCCCGATGACGATTTTGATCGTTCTGAAGTGCCGCGACCGCAGGAAAATGAAGTTCTGTCGAATTTCCTCCAATTTAAACATTCTGGTGAAACTTGGACATGAATCTGACACTTGCCGCCTCAACGATCCCGCTTCGGCCGCCCATTAGGCCAGCACTCGAACTGCGGGCAGGGCGCAGCGGGTGGTCGGACCTGTTCCGTCGGGGCGGGCGTGGCGGCCCGCACGGGGTGCCGTTCGGTCTTGCTGGACGATGTACTGCTTGAGGGGACGCGTGCCACCACCTGGCTGGGCCGTGGCGTGGCCGCTTCGGTCGGTGTCGCAATAGGCGTAGGCGTCGTCTGACGTGCCGATGCCGTGTGCCTCACCGGGGCGGGATCAGGCTTGCTGGCCGTTATTTCGCTGGGTAGGGGCGCCGGCACGGGTGCGGGCAGGGCGCTGATCCCACCTGCGGGGCCGGTCTCCACGTTGGAACTGGCGATGATGGGCGCAGCGGTACTCATCGGCGCTGGGCTGGGCGGGGTGGCCTGCTTGAGCGGCGGAAAGGTCAGGATCGGTTCCTCCACCGGCAGCAGCCACCAGCCGCCCACCAGCAAGAGGGCGCCGGCCAGGCCGGCCACGCGTAGCTGGCGCCGGTTCAGCGCATGCCGATTATGCGAGGGGCTGCCGGGACTGGCGCGGCGGGGCATATCGGGCTGGGTGACGCGGCGGGCCAGTTCGCCGAAACCCACCTGGTAGACCTCGTGTTCCCGCACATGCTTGTCGGTGTGCGAGCCGTGGTATTGCAATAGCTGGGCGTACTCTTCCGACAGGCGCGATACCACTTCGTAGTAGGAACGCGAGACCAGGATATAGCCCGGCGCGGCAAAGCTCATGATGCGCTCGGCGGCATTGATGCCATCGCCCAGCAGATTGGGGCGGCCGTTGATGTCCTTGACCAGCTTGGCGGGGCCGAGATTGATGCCGATGCGCACTTCGAATGGGGTCTGCTCGGTCTGGCTGGGCTGGTGTACCGCGTCGCGCAGGCTGATGGCAACGAACAAGGCATCTTCCGGGTCGCCCAGGAAGCAGATGGCGGCGCCGTCGCCGGTATCGATGATGATGCGGTCGTTCACCGCGATATCGTGCAGGGCGGTGGACAATAGGCCGTTGAATGCTTCCTTCAGAAGCATCTGGGTGGTGACGGGCTGCCGCGAATATTCGACGATATCGAGGAAAACCACGCTGCAGATCAGCGTTTTATTGATGCGCTCGAACATAAGGCCAGCCTGGGTATGCGATGGATTTTTCCCCAATGTAGGCGGGTCGCGCGCGCGCCGCACGCGCACGCGACCAACGGGGCGTTACAACCGCCATATGGGCAGCTTACCAGGGAACATCCACCGGATCGTTCGGAGCGGCCGGTTTGGATTCGAGCGCTACCGCCGGCCCAGGTGCCGGCGCCGGCGCGGCGGGGGATTGCATCTCGCCCAGTTCGTCGCCCAAGGCTTCGATCACCGCATTGACCAGGCCGCGGCCTTCCTGCGCCAGCAGCGTGAAGCTGGTATCGAACATGGCGGCAGCGTCTTCGGCGTTGGCATCCTTGATCTGGTCTTCCAGCAGTTCCAGGAAGGCCAGCCGCTTGATATGCAGCTTGTCGGTCAGCACGAAGGCCAGCCGGTCGTCCCAGCTGAGCGCCAATTGGGTGACCAGCTTGCCGGTCTTCAAATGCTGCTTGACCTCGTCGCTGCCCAGGTCGTGGCGCCGGCAGGTGACTTGCGCGCCGCCATCGCCCGGTGCTTTCAATACGCAGTCGGCATCCAGGGTGAAGTTGCGCGGCGCGCCATGTTCCAGCCAGGTGCTCATGGCGGTAACCGGGTCGAGCTGGGTCTGCGGCAGCTTGCAGGGCAGGCTGCCCAAGGTTTCGCGCAGCAGCTGGATCAGCAGCTCGGCCTTGGCAGGGGTGGGGCTATCCACCCAGATCCAGCCGGCCTCGAAATCGATCAGGGCGCGCAGTACGCGGCTGCGGCTGAAGGCACGCGGCAACAGTTCCTCGGCCACCCGCTCGCGGATTTCCTTGGTTTCCTTCTTGCCGACCTTACGCAGTTCCCGCGCTTCGATATCGGCAATGCGTTCGTCGGCCATTTCCTTGACCACGCTGGAGGGCAGCAGCTTTTCCTCGGTCTTGAGGGCGATCAGCATGGCGCCGGAGCCGGGGTAGGCGAACAGGTCGGGCGCATGGCTGGCGGGTGGAATCCAGCCGGCGGCCAGTTTGTCCGACTTGCCCAGCGGCACGAAGGCGCGCTTCTGCAGTTCGGCGTCCAGCTGTTCCGCATTGAGCTTGGCAAGGTCGGTAAGACGATACAGTTGCAGGTTTTTGAACCACATGATGCGTATTCCAGCGAGAAACGAGGCAAGCGATTGTAGTCGATTCCGCCCGAGGCGCCGATGCGGAGATGCCCGGGGGGCGAACGGCAATGATTCGCCGTCTTTTGATAAGCATTCTCATTTATGAGACAATTCGCATTCCGATTTAGTCACCCATCCTGGAGAACGAAGCATGAAGTTTCGTCCACTATTGATCGTTGCGGCCCTGGCGGCCTGCGTACCCGCGCTGGCCGAAGAGGTCACGGTTTATTCCGCGCGTATCGAACAGCTGATCAAGCCCCTGTTCGACGCCTATACCAAGGAAACCGGCGTGCAGGTGAAGTTCGTGACGGGCCAGGAAGGGCCGTTGATGGAACGGCTGAAGGCGGAGGGCCAGAATACCCCGGCCGACCTGCTGCTGACGGTGGATGCCGGCAATCTGTGGCAAGCCGAGCAGCAAGGCCTGCTCAAGCCGGTCAAGTCGGCCGTGCTCAACACCAATGTGCCGGCCCATCTGCGGGATGCGGCGGGCAGCTGGTATGGTTTGTCCATCCGCGCCCGTACCATTTTCTACAATACCGGCAAGGTCAAGCCGGCCGACCTGTCCAGCTACGAGGATCTGGCCAGCGCCAAGTGGAAAGGCCGGCTGTGCCTGCGTACCGCCAAGAAGGTCTATAACCAGTCCCTGGTCGGCACCATGATCGCCCGCATGGGCGAGCCCAAGACCGAAAGCATCGTGCGCGGCTGGGTGGCCAATCTGGCGGCCGACCCCTTTTCGGACGACGAAGCCCTGTTGAAAGCCATTGGCGCGGGCCAGTGCGATGTCGGCATCGCCAATACTTATTACTACGGCCGGGTGATGCAGCGCGATCCCAAGCAGCCGATCGGCATCTTCTGGCCTAACCAGAAGAGCAGCGGCGTGCACGTCAATATCTCCGGCGCCGGGGTGACCCGCTACGCCAAGCATGAAGCCGCTGCCATCCGTCTGCTGGAATGGTTGTCCAGCGACAAGGCGCAGAACCTGTATGCCGACGTGAACATGGAATATCCGGTCAACCCCAAGGTAAAGCCCGATGAAAGGGTTGCGGCCTGGGGCGATTTCAAACACGACTTCATCAATGTCGCCAAAGCAGGCGAGCTGCAATCGACCGCGGTCAAGCTGATGGATCGCGCCGGCTACCGCTGATATCCAGCGCGTTTTCCTACCCCTGATCCGGCGGCCGTGAGCAACGGCCGCCGGTGTTGTCGTTTATGGACACCGCCATCCCTCCCTCCGCGCCCCTTCCCCCACTGTCCGACCGATGGCGTCCCAAGCTGGATGAAAGCCTGCTGGCCTGGCTGATCGCTGCGATCACGCTACTGCCGCTGGCCGTGGTGGCAGCCAGCCTGTTGCAGCCGCAGCGGGAGATCTGGGCCCATCTGGGCGAGTTCGTGCTGCCCCGCCTGCTGAGTAATACCGCCTGGCTGGTGGCCGGGGTGGGTGGCGGCACGCTGCTGTTGGGCGTGTCGCTGGCCTGGTTGACCGCTGTATACGACTTTCCCGGCCGCCGCCATTTCGCTTGGGCGCTGGCGCTGCCCCTGGCCATGCCTGCCTATGTGCTGGCCTTTGTGCAAATCGGCTTGTACGACTACACCGGCCCGCTGCAAGGCTGGCTGCGCGCCAGCTTCGGCGACAGCCATGGCTTTCCGCCCATCCGCTCGCGCGGCGGCGTGATCCTGACCTTGACGCTAGCGCTCTACCCCTATGTCTATCTGCTGGCCCGCAACGCCTTCCAGACGCAGGGCAAGCGGGCCCTGGAGGCGGCTGCCGCCCTGGGCTTGAGCCGGCGGCAGGGTTTCTGGCGGGTGGCGCTGCCCATGGCGCGTCCCTGGCTGGTTGGCGGCGTGACCTTGGCCCTGATGGAATGCCTGGCCGATTTCGGTACTGTCGCCACCTTCAATTACGACACCTTCACCACGGCCATCTACAAAGCCTGGTTCGCCCTGTTCAATCTGCCGGCCGCGTCGCAGCTGGCCTCGCTGTTGGTGCTCCTGGTCCTCGTGCTGGTCCTGCTGGAACAGAAAGTGCGCGGCGACCGGCGCTATACCGGCGGCCGTTCCGGTGCCGCGCGGCCGGATCGCTTGTCGCCCTGGCGCGGTTGGTTGGCCGCCGGCTATTGCCTGGCGGTGCTGGCGCTGGCCTTCCTGATTCCGCTGGCGCAATTGCTGATCTGGGCCAAGTCGGTGGCGGCCGAGCAGCTCGATCTACGCTATTTCGGCTTCGTCGGGCGTTCCCTGCTGCTGTCCGGCGGCGCCGCGCTGCTGGTGGTGGGCTTGGCGCTGATACTTGCCTATGTTGTCCGCCGTCGCCGCGACTGGCCCAGCCGGCTGGCCGCTCGCCTGGCCACGCTGGGCTATGCGGTACCGGGCACGGTGCTGGCGGTGGGGGTGTTCGTACCGATCTCCTGGCTGGAAAACGCCTTGATCGATTCCATCAAGATATTGGGCCTGGGGCAGCCTACCCAGATATTGCAAGGCACCTTGCTGGTAATGCTGCTGGCCTACGCCGCGCGCTTCCTGGCGGTGGCATTCGAGCCCACCCAGGCCGCCATGCAGCGGATCACCGCCAGCCAGGAAGAAGCGGCCGCCTCGATGGGGCTGGGGCGGCGTGCGTTGATGCGGCGCATCCATCTGCCGATGCTGCGGGGCGGTTTGCTGACGGCGGCGCTGATGGTGTTCGTGGATGTGATGAAGGAAATGCCGATCACGCTGATGACCCGCCCCTTCGGCTGGGACACGCTGTCGGTGCGGGTATTCGAGATGACCAGCGAAGGACAGTGGGAAATGGCCGCGTTACCGTCGGTGGCCATCGTGCTGGCGGGCTTGCTGCCGGTCATCCTGCTGGCCCGCGATACGGAGAAAGATGCGTGAGCAATAGTTTGTTGACGATGGACCAGGTGAGCGTGGGCTATGGAGCAAAATCGGTCCTGGCGCAGCTGTCCTTCGGTCTGGCCAAGGGCGAGATCGGTTGCCTGCTGGGGCCGTCCGGTTGCGGCAAGACCACTGCCCTGCGGGCCATCGCCGGCTTCGAGCCGATCCGTGCCGGCCGCATCCACCTCAATGGCGACATCATCGCCACCGCCACCGCGCAATGGCCGCCGCAGCAACGCGGCATCGGCATGGTATTCCAGGATTACGCCCTGTTCCCCCATCTGACCGTGGCAGGCAATGTCGGCTTCGGCCTGGGCGCGCTGCCGCGCCAGGAGCGCCGCCGCCGGGTCGCCGAGCTATTGGAGGTGGTGGGTTTGGCGGGCCATGCCGACGACTACACGCATGCCTTGTCCGGTGGCCAGCAGCAGCGCGTGGCGCTGGCCCGTGCCTTGGCGCCGTCACCGCGCCTGCTGCTGCTGGATGAGCCGTTTTCCAATCTGGATGTGGAATTGCGCGAGCGCTTGTCGCAAGAGGTGCGCGATATCCTGAAGTCGCGCGGCATAACGGCCTTGCTGGTGACCCATGACCAGCACGAAGCTTTTGCCCTGGCCGATAAAATCGGAGTGATGGCGGAGGGGCGGCTGCTGCAATGGGATAGCGCCTATGCCCTCTACCATGAGCCGGCCGATCGTTTTGTCGCGGACTTTGTCGGAGAGGGTGCGTTTCTGCCGGCCACGGTGGTGGCGCCGGGCGAGCTGGAATTCGAGCTGGGGCGCCGCACCTGTCAAAGCACCTTGGTATGCGAGCCGGGCCAAAAGGTACAAGTACTGTTACGTCCGGATGATGTCTTGCATGACGACAGCAGCCAGCGGCACGCGCGGGTGGTAAAAAAGGCCTTCCGCGGCGCCCAGTTTCTTTATACCCTGGCCCTGCCTTCAGGCGCGACGGTGCTCAGCCTGGTCCCTAGCCATCATGATCATGCCATTGGGGAAGCGATCGGAATCCGCTTGGAAATCGACCATGTGATTGCCTTTGCTTGAAAGGGTACTGGGAGAGCGATGCCAGCCGTACGGACCGCGCCGCCCCCTTGTGCCGATATGAGCCTGGATCAAGCGCCCATCTGTGATTGCAGGTAGTTCTGGTAGCCAATGCTGTCGATCAGGCCCAGATTGGTTTCCAGCCAGTCGATATGCTCTTCCTCGCTGGCCAGGATGCGCCGGAACAAGTCACGGCTGACGTAATCCTGTACCTGCTCGCAATGGGCGATGGCGGTCTTGAGTACCGGCAAGGCCTCATGCTCCAGCTTCAGATCGCACTCCAGCGCTTCCTTGACGTCTTCGCCGATATAGATCTTGCCCAGCTCTTGCAGATTGGGCAGGCCTTCGAGAAACAGGATGCGCTCGATCAAGGCATCGGCGTGCTTCATTTCGTCGATGGATTCGTGGTATTCGTGCTCGTTGAGTTCCTTGAAGCCCCAATTCTTGAACATGCGGGCATGCAGGAAGTACTGATTGATGGCGCTCAGCTCATTCTTGAGCGCGGCATTCAGGTGAGCGATGACTTTCGGGTCGCCTTTCATTTTGGCCTCCTAGTATCAACGGGGACAAAAGACGGCCATGCCGTCCAATCTCTTCAGATTAGACGGCTTGACTTGCCGAGGCAAGCGAAAGGAGGGGCTCAGGCTGCGATCAGATCGATGGCGGTTCCACGGCTGGCGCTTAATTGCTGTTGGCTGTCGAGCAGCAGGGCGCGGGCATCCGGCGCACATTTACCGCAGCAACTGGCCACGCCCAACTCCATGCGTAATTCGCGCATGCTGCCACAGCCGGCATGAACAACCGCATGGCGGATCTGTTTGTCGGTGACGGCTTTGCAGATGCAGATATACATGGTCTTGGCGCGGCAATGAGAATGTTTGTCGAATGATATGGATTCTCATTCTTTCGCGCAAGTACTTCTTGTATAAAAAACAAAAGTTACAAATGACAACGCCCGCGGATGCGGGCGTCGGTCATTGCTACGGGGATATCAGCCCGCCCGCAACATCGCGGCGGGGCTGGATTCCAGCCATTTCTTTATACGTTGCGCATCGCCGATACGCGTCAGCCTGCCGGCCGAATCAAGCAGTACGATCACCACCGGCGTGTCGTTGATCGTCGCCTGCATGACCAGGCATTTGCCTGCTTCCGAGATATAGCCGGTCTTCGACACCCCGATCTGCCAGCCCTCGTTCTTCACCAGCGGATTGGTGTTGTGGAAGCTGTATTCACGGCCATTGACGCTGGAGATGAAGTTGTAGCTCTCGCTGGTCGAGTAGGCGCGAATCTCGGGGTAGTGGTGCGCGGCCTGCACCAGCCGGATCAGGTCGTTGGCGGTCGAAACATTGGCGCTGGTCAGCCCGGTCGGATCCTCGAAACGGGTTCTTTGCATGCCCAGCGACTGCGCGGTGCGGTTCATTCGCGCCACGAAGGCGGCCAAGCCACCCGGGGCGGTGCGGGCCAAGGCATGGGCGGCGCGGTTTTCCGAGGACATCAAGGCCAGGTGCATCACCTCGCCCCGTGTCAAGGTACTGCCGACCAGCAGGCGCGAGCTGGAATTCTTCAACGTATCGACATCATCGTCGGTAATGGTGATCGGTTCGCTCAGCGGCAACTGCATATCCAGCGTCACGATAGCCGTCATCAGCTTGGTGATGGACGCGATGGGCGCCAATGCCTGGCTGTTTTTCTCGAAGATACGCTCGCCCGAGGTGGCATTGACCACCAGGGCCGCGCTGGAAAACAGCGCGGGCTGGTCGAAAGCCTGGTCCAGCGTCGACGGTAGCGCGGACACGCGGGTGATATGGCTGCCGCGCTTATGCGGTTTAACCGCTACCAGGCGGGTGACCTTGCCTTTGCGTACCAGTTTGAAGGATTTGACCTTGCCGACGGCTTTAGCGCGGGCAAGCTGTTTGCTGCTGTGTTTATGACGCGTTTGCGCCGCTTCGGCCAGAAGTGGCAAGGCGAGCAAACTCGAAGTAAGAATGCAGGCGATCAGCGAGGAGAGGCGGGACATGATGCGGCATCTCTGCGTGGCGGGCTAACGATTATCTGATGGTACATAAGCGACTCATGAAAATCCATAAAAAACATGGAGTAAAGTGGCAAAGGTAAAGCTGGCTCTCAAATCTGCTTAAGAATTAAGCGCTTGCAATTCGCGTAAACAGGAGGCCAAGCCGGCGTCAGCACGTTTTCCCGCACGGACAGGGGCGGGAAGGCCGGGAAAAATCGGCGGCCACGAAGGGGCCGTACTTCAAAACTGCGGGATATTACCAAATTACTACCGATGGTGGCCTGAACAGCTTAGGGAAAGTGCGCATCTGCAGTGCTTGTGCAGCGCGCTGCAGCGTGCTTAAAATGCGGGCGCGACCCAATTTGCTGCTGTGCAGCATTCGCCCCAAGCCGATATGCGATAAAAATCGGGCAACCCGAACCGGGAGACAGCCTTGAATCAGTCCAGTACCGCGCGCCCCAGTGGCGACGAGTCCCAGCCGTACCAAGCTTTTCTGCAATCGCTGACCGAAGCGAACCGGCAGTTGCTGGAGAACTTCACCAGCGGTTTGCGGCCAGCAGGGGGCGCCTCAGCCGCCACGCCTTCCGGCCTGTTCGAGCAGTTTATGCAAGGCATGTTGGGCAATACCCAGCAGCTGGTGGACATGCAGAGCAGCTACTACCAGCAGCAGATGGATTTGTGGGCAGGCCTGTTCGGCACCCGCGACAAGCAGCAGCCGGCCGCGCGGGGCGATCGCCGCTTCGCAGCGCCGGAGTGGGCCCAATACCCCTTCTTCGACTATATGAAGCAGAACTACCTGCTTAGCGCCAAATGGTTGAACGAGCTGGTGGACGGCGTGCCCATGGACGAGTCCAGCCGGGAAAAACTGGGCTTCTATACCCAGCAATTCATCGACGCGATGTCACCGTCGAACTTTGCGCTGACCAATCCCGAAGTCATCAAGCTGGCCATCGACACCAAGGGCGAAAGCCTGGCCGAAGGGATGCGCAAGCTGTCAGAGGACATGGCCAAGGGCTATATCTCGATGACGGACGAGTCGAAATTCACTGTCGGCGAGAATCTGGCCATCACCCCCGGCGCCGTGGTGTTCCAGAGCGAACTGTTCCAACTGATCCAGTACACCCCCACGACCGAAACGGTATACGAACGCCCCTTGCTGTTCGTACCACCCGCCGTGAACAAGTACTACCTGATGGATTTGCAGCCGGAAAACTCCATGGTCCGCCACTTCGTGGCGCAGGGGTATACGGTCTTCATGGTGTCCTGGCGCAGCATCCCGCCGGAAATGGGCAAGCTGAGCTGGGACGATTACGTCGAAAGCGGCGTGATCAAGGCGGCCGAGGTGGTGCGTGCCATCGGCAAGCAAGACAAGATCAATGTACTGGGCTTTTGCATAGGCGGCGTCATCCTGGCGACGAGCTTGGCGGTCATGAAGGCGCGCGGGCTGGATTGGTTCGAGAGCGTGACCTTTATGACTTCGCTGATCGACCATACCGAACCGGGTGACCTGAAGCAATTCGTCGATATAAAGCAAATCGAGCAGCGTGAAGCCAAGATGGCCGAAGGCGGCGTGGTCAGCGGCAAGGAGCTGGCGCGGGCATTCGCCATGTTGCGGGCCAACGACCTGATCTGGAACTACGTGGTGAACAATTACCTGAAGGGTAAGACGCCGCCTCCGTTCGACCTGCTGTACTGGAACAATGACTCGGCCAATCTGCCGCTGCCCATGCACACCTTCTTCCTGCGCAATATGTATGTGGAGAACAACCTGGCCAAGCCGGGCGCCATGAAGGTTTGCGGCGTGCCGGTCGATGTGACCCAATACACCTGGCCCACCTATATCTTTGCCGCCCGCGAAGACCATATCGTGCCGTGGCAATCGGCCTACCGAGGGACCCAATTGCTGGGCGGCGGCCATATCCGCTATGTACTGGGCGCATCCGGCCATATTGCCGGCTCCATTAATCCGGTGGGTCCAGGCAAGCGCAATTATTGGGTGAACGACCGTTACCCGGCCGATGCCGATGGCTGGCTGGCCGAGGCGGAAAGCAAGCCTGGCAGCTGGTGGCAGGATTGGGACGAATGGCTGGCACCGCGCTCGGGCAAGCAGATTGCCGCGCCCACGCGCGCCGGCAATCGCAGCTTCGATATTATCGAAGCCGCGCCCGGCAGCTATGTCAAAGCCAAGGTGGGCAGCGCCTGAACGGGGCGTTTTCGACCATCCAGGATTATAATTCGCGCGTAAAGCGCATCGCTGAAGCGTGCACGCTTGCCGCCAGCCAACAGGAGTTACCCCATGTCCGAAGTCGTTATCGTCGCCGCCCGCCGCACCGCCATTGGTTCGTTCGGCGGCAGTTTGGCCAAAATCCCCGCGCCGGAACTGGGCGCCATCGTGATCAAGGCCTTGCTCGAACAAACCGGCGTCAAGCCTGAGCAAGTCAGCGAAGTCATCCTGGGTAATGTGCTGACCGCCGGCCTGGGCCAGAACCCGGCCCGCCAGGCACTGATCAAGGCCGGCCTGCCGGTCGGCGTACCGGGCATGACCATCAACCAGGTGTGCGGTTCGGGCCTGAAGGCAACCCACCTGGCGGTGCAGGCCATCCTGGCCGGCGACGCCGATATCGTGATTGCCGGCGGGCAGGAGAATATGTCGGCTGCCCCGCACCTGTTGCCGAACAGCCGCGACGGTTTCCGCATGGGCAACGCCACCCTGGTGGACAGCATGGTCTACGACGGCCTGACCGACGTCTACAACCAGTACCACATGGGCGTGACCGCCGAAAATATCGCCGCCAAATATGGCATCAGCCGGCAGGAGCAGGACGAGCTGGCGGTCGCCTCGCAGAACAAGGCCGAAGCCGCCCAGAAGGCTGGCCGTTTCGCCGACGAAATCGTGCCGGTGATGATCCCGCAGCGCAAGGGTGATCCCGTCGCCTTCGACAGCGATGAATACATCAAGCCGGGCGCCAACATCGAAGCCCTGCAGAAGCTGCGCCCCGCCTTCAACAAGGAAGGCAGCGTCACCGCCGGCAATGCTTCCGGCCTGAACGACGGCGCCGCCGCGCTGCTGCTGATGAGCGCCGCCAAGGCAGCCGAGCTGGGCCTCAAGCCGCTGGCCCGCATCGCCGGTTACGCCTCCAGCGGTGTAGAACCCAGCATCATGGGCATGGGCCCGGTACCTGCCACCCGCCGCGCGCTGGAACGGGCCGGCTGGACGCTGGACCAGGTCGATCTGATCGAAGCGAACGAAGCCTTTGCCGCCCAGGCCCTGGGCGTGGCGCGCGAGCTGCAGTGGGATTGGAACAAGGTCAATGTCAACGGTGGCGCCATCGCCTTGGGTCACCCGATCGGTGCCTCGGGTGCCCGCGTGCTGGTTACCCTGCTGCACGAAATGGCGCGCCGCGATGTGAAGAAGGGCCTGGCCACGCTCTGTATCGGCGGCGGTATGGGCGTGGCGCTGTGCGTGGAACGGGTTTGACGGCCTGAACGCCGGTTTCTTCGCGGTGATTCACCGCGAAGGCCGGCAGGGCCTTATAATACAAGACTAGGTTTTAACGGAAACACCACCATGGCACTGTTCAAAGACACCACCTACGTATCCGAAACCACCCAGTTCCTGCGTGATTTCCTGGAAAAGAACCCCGACGTGGCCAAAGGCCAGATCGAAGGCCGCGCCTTGCTGTGGGACAAGCAGGTGGACCGTAGCTTCGAGACGGCCGCCGAGGCGGCCAGCGTCAAGCAGAAGGCCTATGTGTATCAGCCGGAGTAATTCGGTTAGGCAAAATGAGCGATCCAATTTTTTTGGGTCGCTTTTTTTTCGTCGAAAAAAATAGCAGGGCGGACAGCTTTGTGGGTTACAGGACGCGAAGTTTCCGGACTCGCGGCTCACGGGGAGTGCCACCGCTCGGTTTCAATTTCTGAACAGTTCCGTTCGAGCAGGCCTGAGCAAGTGCTTGGGATAGGTGATCCAGGTTCGATGCCACCGTACTGGCGACGTAGACGCGCTTCTTCGATGGGATAGATGTTTGCTTAACGGACATTTTCATGATCAAAGTACCCCACCGTTTCCAATCCTACGTCTTTGACGATTGATCCAAGCCCGCTACGCAAATGGGGCACAGAAAAACACCCCAAAGGTTGGCATTTTTTCCAACTTCTGGGGTGCAGTTCATTTAGGACGCTCTTTTATGGCCTACCGCAGACCGCTTCAACCCAGCTGGGTCAACCCACCCAGATAAGACTGCAAAGCCGCCGGTACCGTCACCGAGCCATCGGCGTTCTGGTAGTTTTCCAGCACGGCCACCAGGGTACGTCCCACCGCCAAGCCCGAACCGTTCAAGGTATGCACCAGTTCGTTCTTGCCGGCGGCATTCTTGACCCGGGTCTGCATGCGGCGCGCCTGGAAGGCTTCGCAATTGGAGACCGAGCTGATCTCGCGGTAGGTGTTCTGCGCAGGCAGCCACACTTCCAGGTCGTAGGTCTTGGCGGCCGAAAAGCCCATATCGCCGGTACATAGCGCCATGACGCGGTAGGGCAGTCCCAGCTTTTGCAGTACGGCTTCGGCATGGCCGGCCATTTCTTCCAGGGCGGCGTAGCTGTTTTCAGCGCTGACGATCTGGACCATTTCCACCTTGTCGAACTGATGCTGGCGGATCAGGCCACGGGTATCGCGGCCGTAGCTGCCTGCTTCCGAGCGGAAGCAGGGGCTGTGGGCGGTCAGCTTGATGGGCAGATCCTCGGCCTTGAGGAGCTGTTCACGGACGGTATTGGTCAGCGAGATCTCCGAGGTGGAGATCAGGTATTGGGTGTGGCCATCTTCGCCGCCACGTTCGACCCGGAACATATCTTCGGCGAACTTCGGCAATTGACCGGTACCGTGCAGGACTTCCGGGTTGACGATATAGGGCGTGTAGCATTCCTCATAGCCGTGCTCGCCGGTCTGCACGTCCAGCATGAACTGGGCGAGGGCACGGTGCAGTTTGGCGATATGGCCGCGCAGCAGGGTGAAACGGGCGCCCGACAGCTTGGCGCCGGTTTCGAAATCCAGCCCCAGCGGACCACCGACATCGACGTGGTCGCGCACGTCGAAGTCGAAGCTGCGTGGCGTGCCCCAGCGGCGTACTTCCACATTGCCGGTTTCGTCGGCGCCCTGCGGCACGCTCTCGTGCGGCAGATTGGGGATGACGCTCAGCATGCCTTCCATTTTTTCCTGCAGGACGGCCAGGCTTTGTTCGGCTGCCTTCAGCTCGTCGCCGAGGGTGGCGACATCGGCCATGATGGGGCCGACATCCTCGCCGCGTGCCTTGGCCTGGCCGATCAGCTTGGAGCTGGCATTGCGGCGGGCTTGCAGTTCCTGCGTGCTGGTCTGCAGCGACTTACGTTCGTGTTCGAGCGCGGCGATGGCGGCGGTGTCGAGGGTATAGCCGCGCGCGGCGAGGCGGGCGGCCACCCCTTCGAGGTCATTACGGAGTAGTTGGATATCGATCATGACAAAACCTGTTTTTATCTAGCGAATTCGGGAGATCAATCGGGCCGATTCTAACCGGCCAAGGCGGTGGGCGGACAGCGTGGCATGCGACGGCGTCGCTAAACGCTGTCCTTGCTAGATCGTGCCGCTTGGTCGAGCTGGCGCAAATGCGCCATTTTCTCGGCAATCTTGCTTTCCAGGCCGCGCGCCACCGGCTGGTACCAGCCCGGCTCGTCCATGCCGTCGGGCAGGTAGCGCTCGCCCGCCGCGTAGCCTTCGTCTTCATTGTGGGCATAGCGGTATTCGGCGCCGAAGCCCAATTGCTTCATCAGCTTGGTGGGGGCATTGCGCAGATGCTCGGGCACCGCTTGCGACTTGTCCTTGGCGACAAAGGCGCGGGCGGCCTTGTAAGCCGTATAGCCGGCATTGCTCTTGGCCGCCACGGCCAGGTAGATCACCGCCTGCGCCAGGGCCAGTTCGCCTTCCGGCGAGCCTAGCCGTTCGTAGGTGTCGGCCGCCTGCAAGGTGATTTGCGCCGCGCGTGGGTCGGCCAGGCCGATATCCTCCCAGGCCATGCGCACAATGCGGCGGGCCAGGTAGCGCGGATCGGCACCGCCATCCAGCATGCGGCAGAACCAGTACAGCGCGCCATCCGGATTGGAGCCGCGCACCGATTTATGCAGCGCCGAGATCTGGTCGTAAAAGGCATCGCCGCCCTTATCGAAGCGGCGGGCGTTCAGGCTCAGGGCATTTTGCAGAAACTCGCCGTCCAGATGCTGCACGCCGGCCGAACCGGCGGCGGTGTCCGCTTGTTCCAGCAGGTTAAGCAGGCGACGCGCATCGCCATCGGCATAGCCGACCAGGGTGGCCACGGCCGCTTCGTCGAAGGACAGGTGCGGCAGCGATTGCTCGCGGGCGCGGTGCAGCAGGCTGCGCAGTTCCTCCTCGCTGAGGGCTGTGAGCACATGGACCTGGGCGCGCGACAGCAACGCCGAATTGACCTCGAAGGAAGGATTCTCGGTGGTGGCGCCGATAAAGGTGATCAGGCCGGATTCGACAAAGGGCAGGAAGGCATCCTGCTGGCTCTTGTTGAAGCGGTGGACCTCATCGACGAACAGGATGGTGGGACGGCCGCGCTGCAGATAGCGTTCCGCCTCGTCCATGGCGGCACGGATATCCTTTACCCCGGAAAACACCGCCGACAAGGGGATGAACTCGGTATCGAAACCCTTGGCCATCAGGCGCGCCAGGGTGGTCTTGCCGACCCCGGGCGGCCCCCACAGTATCATCGAGTGCGGCTTGCCGGCATCGAAGGCCAACCGCAGCGGTTTGCCCGGGCCGAGCAGGTGCGTCTGGCCGATGACCTCGGCCAGTGAGGCGGGCCGCAGTGCTTCGGCCAGCGGTGGGCGCGGT
The DNA here is from genome assembly GCF_007431345.1 of Chitinimonas arctica. Lineage (NCBI taxonomy): Bacteria > Pseudomonadati > Pseudomonadota > Betaproteobacteria > Neisseriales > Chitinibacteraceae > Chitinimonas > Chitinimonas arctica. The sequence continues at coordinate 3,894,486 of NZ_CP041730.1, forward strand.
GCTTGGGTAAATAGATCGGGCATGGGCGCGAGTCAGGGTGGAAAGAGTGGCGTGCCGGGCTAGTCGGCCGAGACGACGTCGGCTCCCTTGGGCGGCACGAACTGGAACTGGCCGGCGCTCAACTTGGGATTGCGGGTGACGCCGCTGAAGCGGATCGAGGTGGTCTGGCCGAAGCTGTCGGCCAATTCCATCGCCATCGGCTGGGCGTCCTTGAAGCCGATGCGTACTTTTTCGAAGCCGCTGTCGCGGTTGAGCGGCGTCGCTTCTATCCATTCGAGATCGTCGCGCTTGCCGAGTTCGCCCAGCCGGTAGGATTTTTCCAGATCGTTGCTACCGGCCAGCAGGGCGGCCGGGCTATCGCCCAGGGCGCGGTCCAGCTGCTTGCGGGTGACCTGGTTGAGATCGGGATCGTAGATCCACAATTGCTTGCCGTCGCCCACCACCCTTTGTTCGTAGGGTTTGACGTAGCGCCAGTCGAACTTGCCGGGGCGCTGGATGGCCACCGTGCCGCCGGCGTGCTGCTGTTTGCCGCCCTTTTGCGTGACGGTCTGCTGGAAACTGGCGGTAAACGCCTGGGTCTGCGCGAGGAAACCCTTCAGTTGTTCGAGTCCGCCGGCAAAGCTCGGCAGCGACAAGAGGATAAACAAGAGACGGCGCATGGCAGGAACCGGTTGGTTAAGCTGGGACCGATGAGTCTAGCACGAGGGCCGCCGTGGCCCGTCACCTCGCCGGTTCGGCCGGGAATGACAAAGCCCCGCGCGGGGCGGGGCTTTGTCTGGGGTCGAGACGGCTTACTTCTCGACAGTTGCGTAGATTTCAACTTCCACGCGACGATCCGGTGCGTAGCAAGCAACCAGCTTCTTGCGGTTCTTCAGCACCTTCTTGCAATCTTCAGGCTTGGTGATGGGTTCGGAGAAACCCTTGCCGGCCGAAGTGATCATGCCTTCCGGTACGCCCTTGGTCACCAGTTGGGCGCGTGCGGCAGCAGCGCGCTCTTCCGACAGCTTCAGGTTGTACGACTCCTTGCCGATGCGGTCGGTGTGGCCAACCACGGCGATCTTGGTCTTGGCTGGATCGTACTTGCGTTCCAGCAGGACGCTGGCAACCGAATCCAGGGCTTGCTTGCCTTCTTCCTTCAGCACGGCCTTGTTGAATTCGAACAGGGCAGCGGCGTTCAGGGTCAGGGTTTCCATCTTCACCTGGACAGGAACCGGAGTGGGCTTAGGCGCTTCGACGACGCGAGGTGCTTCCACCGGGGCGGCGACTTCCTTCTTTGCCACGGCATCGCACTCTTCGATGGCCTTGTCCTTGCTCCACGAGTTGGTGCGCCAGCATTCGCCGTAGTTGTTGCGGACAACGGCTTCGCGGCCGTCAATGGCGTAACCATCCTTGGCGGCGAAGGCGGACATGGCCACCGTGCCCAGTGCGAGAGCGACGAGAGTGCGCTTCATTTTCTGCATAGAGAGTTCTCCTTGATGATTCGAGTTGGAATTTAGCAACGGTATGGTTTGCCGAGCCTACGTCGGGGCTGAGTTTACTTGACGCGCGGAGCGCGCCGCAATTAAGAGAATATGACAATTGACGGCAAATTGGAGGGTGGTAGCTGCGCGTGGTAAAATTTTTACTTATTTCGCCCGCCCAGACGCCAAAAAAATGACCGATTTGCAACAATTTGCCAAAGAAACCATCCCGGTAAGCCTTGAAGAGGAAATGCGTCGTTCTTATCTCGACTACGCGATGAGCGTGATCGTCGGGCGGGCGCTCCCTGATGTGCGTGACGGACTGAAGCCTGTGCACCGTCGCGTGCTCTACGCCATGCAGGAATCCAGTAACTTCTGGAATCGGCCGTATGTCAAGTGCGCCCGTATCGTCGGTGAGGTGATGGGTAAATTCCACCCCCACGGCGATGCCTCGATCTACGACACCCTGGTCCGCATGGCGCAGGATTTCTCCATGCGCTACACCCTGGTAGACGGCCAGGGCAATTTTGGTTCCATCGACGGCGATAGCGCCGCCGCCATGCGTTACACCGAGTGCCGGCTCGAAAAAATCTCCGTTGAATTGATGGCGGATATCGACAAGGAAACCGTCGATTTTGTTCCTAACTATGATGGAAAGGAACTGGAACCCTCCGTTTTGCCCACTCGTCTGCCCAATCTGCTGGTCAATGGATCGACCGGTATCGCCGTGGGCATGGCCACCAATATTCCGCCGCACAACCTGGGCGAGGTCATCAACGCCGCCCTGGCCCTGTTGGCCAACGGTGAGATGAGCATAGACGAACTTATCGAGCATATCCCGGCGCCGGACTTCCCCACCGCCGGCATCATCTACGGCATCGCCGGCGTGCGCGAAGGCTATCGCACCGGACGTGGCCGGGTGGTCATGCGCGCCCGCACCCATATCGAGGAAGTGAGCCGCGACAAGCAGGCCATCATCGTCGACGAACTGCCCTACCAGGTGAACAAGAAGACCTTGATCGAAAAGATCGCCGACCTGGTGCGCAACAAGCAGATCGACGGGATTTCCGACCTGCGCGACGAGTCCGACAAGTCGGGCATGCGTATATATATAGAGTTGAAGCGGGGCGAAATGCCCGAGGTGGTGCTCAACCACCTGTACAAGCAGACCGAGCTGCAATCCAGCTTCGGTATGAATATGGTGGCCCTGGTCGATGGCCAGCCGCGGCTGCTGAACCTCAAGCAGATCCTGGAAGCCTTCCTGCGCCATCGCCGCGAAGTGGTGACCCGCCGTACCGTATTCGAATTGAAGAAGGCGCGCGAACGGGCCCATACCTTGGAAGGCCTGGCGGTGGCGCTCTCCAATGTGGACGAGGTCATTGCCCTGATCAAGTCGGCCGCCACGCCGCCCGAAGCCAAGCTGGCGCTGATGTCGCGCGAATGGCGTTCACAGCTGGTGGAAGAATTGCTGACCCGGGTGGCAAGCGACCAGGCCAGGCCCGAGTGGCTGTCGGCCGAATTCGGCCTGAAGGCCAATGGCTACCGCCTGTCCGAAGCACAGGCGCAAGCCATCCTGGATATGCGCCTGCAACGCCTGACCGGCCTGGAGCAGGACAAGCTGGAAGCGGAATACCGCGAAGTCATGGAAAAGATCGTCGATCTGCTCGACATCCTGGCCAAGCCCGTCCGTATCACCGAAATCATCGCCACCGAGCTGGCCGAGATCAAGGCCCAGTTCGGCGATGGCCGCAAGTCGGAGATCGTGCCGTTCGGTGAAGACATCAGCCTGGAAGACCTGATCACCCCGCAGGAAATGGTGGTGACCCTATCGCATACCGGCTATATGAAAGCCCAGCCGCTGGACGAATACCGCGCCCAGAAGCGGGGCGGTCGTGGCAAGCAGGCGACCGCGACCAAGGAAGACGACTTCATCGACAATCTGTTCGTGGCCAATACCCACGACTACGTGCTGTGCTTCTCCTCGCTGGGCCGCGTCTATTGGCTCAAGGTCTATGAAGTGCCGCAGGGCGGCCGTGCCTCGCGTGGCCGTCCCATCGTCAACCTGCTGCCGCTGCAGGAAGGCGAAAAGATCAACGCCATCCTGCCGGTCAAGGCCTTTACCGACGATCACTTCGTCTTTATGGCGACCCAGCGCGGTACGGTGAAGAAGACGCCGCTGTCGGCCTTCTCCAATCCGCGCAAGCTGGGCATCATCGCGGTCGCGCTGGATGAGGGCGACCAGTTGGTCGGCGTGGCCATCACCTCCGGCAGCCATCAGATCATGCTGTTCTCGTCCGGCGGCAAGGCCGTCCGCTTCGATGAAGACGATGTGCGCGCCATGGGCCGCGATACGCGGGGTGTCCGTGGCATGTCGCTGGCCGAGGGCCAGGACGTGATCTCGCTGCTGGTGGCCGATTCGGAAGACTGGCAGGTCCTGACCGCCAGCGACGGCGGTTACGGCAAGCGAACCCAGATCGGCGAATTCCGCCATACCAGCCGTGGTACTCAGGGCGTGATCGCCATGGATCTGACCGAGAAGACCGGCTTCCGCCTGGTCGCCGCCAGCCTGGTGACGGGCAGCGACGGGCTGATGTTGATCACCACGGGCGGCGTGCTGATCCGCACCTCCGTGGCGGAAGTGCGCGAAACCGGTCGTAGCGCACAAGGCGTGCGGCTGATCAACCTGGATGCAGGCGAGAAGTTGTCCGGTATCCAGAAGGTCGCGGACGCTGAAGAAGAAGGCAGTGAAGAGATTGAAAGTGGCGAAGGCATCGATGATGCCGTTGCCGACAGTGCGGGCGACGACGTTCAAGCCTAAGCTGAATACCGGGGCGCGTACCGCGCCCCGGGGAGAGATGGTCTGATGCAAAACCTACCCTTGCCGGTAATCAATCCGGCTTTGTTCGAGGAAGTGGCAGAGTGGTTCTGCCAGATTCCTCATTCGGCCACCATTGGCCTCGAGTTCGTCAATGGCGAACGCGGCCGTGCCATTTTGCGGCTGCCTTACAATACCGCGCTGGTCGGCAATCCCCGCACCGGGGTGCTGCACGGCGGCGTGATGACGTCCCTGATCGATACCACCAGCGCGCTGGCGGTGTTCTCGCTGCTGGAAGAAAGGGAAGCCATCGCTACCCTGGATTTGCGCATCGACTACGTGCGCGGCGCTACGCCGGGTCAGCCGGTGTATTGCACGGCCGAATGCTATCGGCTGGGGCGGCAGATCGGATTTACCCGCGCCACCGCTTATCAGGAAGGCAACGATCAGCCTATCGCCCATGGGGTAGCGACCTTTATGCGCGAATCCAGCCAGGCGCAGCTGGGACCCAAGCATGAGCAGGGAGCTTGACCATGGTGCAACTTGAGTTTCTGCAGGCCGCCAAGGAAAGCGGTAATTACGATCACATCATCGAACAGATCCCCTACGCGCAGCTGCTGGGGGTGGTGATGCGCGAAGATCGTGGCCAGCCCTTGTTCGAATTGCCGTTCCACGACCGCAATATCGGCAATGTGCATCTGCCCGCCCTGCATGGCGGCGCCATCGGCGGCTTCCTGGAAAACGCCGCGCTGCTGCACCTGGTATGGGCGCGCGAATCCGCCGAAGTCCCTCGCACCATCGATTTCGCGCTGGATTTCCTGCGCTCCGGCAGGGCGCAATCCCTTTTTGCCCGCTGCGATATCACCAAGCAGGGCAAGCGGGTAGCCAATGTACGCATGACCGCCTGGCAGGAAGACGAAAACAAGCCGGTGGCGGTGGCACGGGCACATTTTCTGCTGTCATAGTAGATACGAGCGCGTGTCCAACGGCTGAAACCAGCTTTGAAATTGCCGGCTGACCCCTGGTCAGCATCTCGTCCATCACACTCTGGAGCCTCCATGAGCCCCGTTTTCAATTTCAGCGCCGGCCCGGCCGTCCTGCCCCGCGAAGTTCTGCTCGAAGTGCAGAAGGAAATGCTCGACTGGCATGGCAGCGGTATGTCGGTGATGGAAATGAGCCACCGCGGCCGCGAATTCATGCATATCGCCGCCGAAGCCGAAGAAGACCTGCGCGCCATCATGGGGATTCCGAAGAACTATAAGGTGTTGTTCCTGCAGGGCGGCGCCACCACCCAGTTCGCCATGGTGCCGATGAACCTGCTGCGTGGCCGTGGCGGCATCGATTTTGTCGATACCGGCCATTGGTCCAAGCTGGCCATGAAGGAAGCCCGCAAGTTCGCCGACACGGTCAGGGTGGCCGCCAGCAGCGAAGATCGCGGCTATACCTATGTCCCGGCCGAAGCGAACTGGCAGATCGACCCGAAAGCGGCCTATCTGCACTACACCTCGAACGAAACGCTGGGCGGGGTCGAGTTTCCCTTTGTCCCCAATACCGGTGAGGTACCGCTGGTCTGCGATATGTCGTCCAACTTCCTGTCGCGCCCTGTCGATGTCAGCCGTTTCGGTTTGATCTACGGCGGCGCCCAGAAGAATATCGGCCCCGCCGGCCTGACCATCGTCATCGTGCGCGAGGACTTGCTGGGCCAGGTCGCACCGGGCACCCCCACCATGTTCGACTACAAGATCCAGGCCGAGGGCGATTCGATGTACAACACGCCGCCCACGTTCGCCATCTATGTCGCCGGCCTGGTTTTCAAATGGGTACAGCGCCAGGGCGGCTTGAAGGCCATCGAGCAGCGCAACATCGAAAAAGCCGCCATGCTGTACGAGTCGGTCGATACTTCCAATGGCTTCTACACCTGCCCGGTGGAAAAGCCCTTCCGCTCACGCATGAACGTACCGTTCAAGCTGGCCGACGAAAACCTCGATGAATCCTTTATCAAGGAAGCCAGCGCGCGCAACCTGCTGCAGATCAAGGGTCATCGCGTCACCGGCGGCATGCGGGCCAGCATCTACAACGCCATGCCTTTGGAAGGGGTAAAGGCTTTGACAGGGTTTATGCAGGATTTTGCCAAGCATCACGGGTAGTTTGGGTGGCGGGGCGAAATCCAGCAGTTCACATCTTTTTACCAAAGCCACTGAGAACGGTGTTCCTTTGGAGTGGGTATAATGAACCATATGCCCACCCTAAATCTCAAGGCCCTTGATCCGGCTGAACTGATGCCGCTCCCCGAAGTCCCTGAAAGCTACGGCCCACGGGACGAGGAAGAGCAGCGCATCCATGAGCTGGTGATGGAAGGCATCCATAGCGGTCCCGGTGTTGTCTACGACACCGTGGACGACTTCATGCTTGCACTTGAAGCTCGCGTCTTGCGCTAACTTTCGCATGCTCAAGCTTCTCGCCTCGCCGCAGGCTTGCGGACACCGAATACTGGCCAGTTCCGCTGCAGATCAAGGGCCATCGTGTTACCGGCGGCATGCGGGCTCTCCGCACCCGACAACGCCTTGGGCAATTGGTGGATGAGCTTGTTTGGTCCTGCTGTTCAATCTGCAGGCTTGTTAAAGGGGTATTATAGAGAAATGGATACGAATAATACCGAAAGAAAATCATGGTCCGGAGTATCAAACCCATCGCATCCGAAGGTGAATTATTCAGAAAAATCCTGGGCAAGGAATGGCTGAAGCTTCACCCGGATATCCAGGCCAGGTTTGCCAAGAATCCTGAGCCTGACAAACCATTGCATTACACCGGTGTGCTCAGTGAATTAAGCTGTTCAAGGATAGGGAAACTGCTGGGTCATCTGACCAAACCCATGATAGCCGGGGCCTTGATTCCCTACACCGACCATGACTTCCCTGTCGATATCATGGTGTATTCCAAGCCGGATTGTCCTGCGATTTTCAAGCAGAGGATATACCGACTGCATGGCAGGCCGCCCATACAATTCACGTCCTATATGCAAGAGAGTGAAAAAGGCGAAGTGCTGGAATATGTGGGCATGGGTCTGGGCATGAAATTATGCCTGCATGTGCATGAGGGCGATCTTTATTTCACTAGTGATGGCTATTTCTGGGAAGTACTGGGCTGCCGTATTCCCATACCCGGCATTTTCACGCCGGGCAAGACCTATCTTTGCCATCGCAATGACAATCCTGAGCAATTCAATATCCGCATAGAAATCAAACACGCCTTGTTTGGCCGTACCTTCACCCAGATCGGCGTTTTCAAGGAAATTCATCCAGAGGCTGCATCTTGAAATGGCCGCTTGGCAGGTTTGTAAGAAACGCTTGGCGCCGCTTGAGTTGCGGGGAAATCTGACTGAATTGGAGGGTATTGCTCAAGAGTTAGGCAATTTACGCCTATTTTTTTAGGGCTCCCGTATCACTTCTGCTGATTGATGGGGGCTCGTTCGCCTGCTAAAGACAAAAAAATGAAGCCGTATTGATTTTACAAAAGCCAATGATCTCGTAATTTTGGAAAATTCAGATTGGAAGGTTTTACGGTGTACGGGCATGAGTAGGGATGACATGTCGCGACCGAGCGCAAAGGCTCAAGTGTGTCAACTCAATAATATTAAGAAGGGAGTTGTGTTGTGAATTGTTTTAGATATATTTTCTCATGTTTTTCATCCGGAAGTGCATCATCGCCAACTTCAGAAAAGCAGTCGGCCAGTAATTTTCCACATTCCGTCAGTAAGGGAGATGCCAAAAATAATTCGAAAGAGCTCGATAACGATCGCACCTCCGCTAGTAGTAGATGGAGATCGTTTATTCAGAAACTTACATGTTCTGGCCCAAGAAATTCAACTCCTACTGACGGGGCATGTAAAGATAAATTAAAATTTAACATCGAGTCCGATCAAGACCCGAAGGGCAGAGTACCTGTCCGGTCGGAGGTTAAAAATAAAGCACCTACACTAAATCCTGCTACCGCGGCGGGGGAGAAAAATAAACCAGTTCCAAGGCGTAATGTTTCTGAAACCACGGCAGTTCCGCAAAATGGAGGCGATGGGATTGTTCATTCCGTTCCGAAAGATGTGGCTGACATTTCGTTAGAAATATTGCAGCAGTGTAAGGTGTGGAGTACGCACAATTTTCTTCCCAAGAGGGAGGTGGAGTTCTATGGCGTCAAATTTATGCGGCTTGTTGACACATTTGTAAATTCCGGCCTTGTTCATGCCTTTGGGATTCCGGAGGGGCAGAGAAATAACTATGGTCATCTTGTTTTTCATACAATTCGATTTATCCCAGGCGGTAGTCCGGAATTTTCTATGACGGTAGCTTATGGAACTAATACGAAGCCCGTGCAATTTGAGTTGGACGGTAATGGCAAGCTGGCCATTTCATCTGATCATGCGCCAGCGCTGCCGCTCCCTGGCTAGGGTGGCAGCGGGGTAATTCAGTTGAGACGCTGTTTCCGCAGGGCAGCGCCACATCCCAAGCTCGCCATGGTGCTTTACTCACGACGCTGTTGGCTGCAGCCAGTTCCCCAACTTTCAACCCGACTGTCTCTTGGCTCCCCTCCGCAAACCATGCACATTGCATGCAGATCACCAGGAGCCAGCCATGAACACCCCCGCCAGCCGCCGTATCCTGCTCTGCGCCGGCTTGATCGTTTCGATATCCATGGGTATCCGGCATGGTTTCGGCTTTTTCCTGCCGCCGATGACCAGCGAATTCGGCTGGACGCGTGAGGTGTTCGCCTTTGCCTTGGGCATACAGAACCTGATGTGGGGATTGGCCCAGCCCTTTACCGGCGCACTGGCCGATCGCTATGGCGCGGTAAAGGTACTGGTGGCCGGCGCGGTGTGTTACGCCCTCGGCTTGGTGCTGATGACGGTATCCAGCAGCGGGGCGCTATTTACCGGCTCGGCTGGGCTGTTGCTGGGGCTGGCATTGTCCGGGTGTACCTATAGCGTGGTGTTTGGGGTGATCGGGCGCAATGTGCCGGAGGACAAGCGCTCGCAGGCAATGGGGCTGGCGTCCGCCGCCGGCAGCTTTGGCCAGTTTCTGATGGTGCCGGTGGAGCAGCACCTGATTGCTTCGATGGGCTGGGTCAATGCCTTGCTGATTCTCGGCGCCATGTCGCTATTGATCATCCCGGCGGCGCAGGGTCTGCGCGAACCGGCCCGTGCGGTCGGGCAGGCCGGGCAGAATGTGTTGGCGGCGGCGCGCGAGGCGTTCTCCTATCCCAGCTTCCAGATGCTGATGGCCGGTTACTTCGTTTGCGGCTTCCAATTGGTCTTTATCGGTGTGCACCTGCCTTCCTACCTCAAGGATCACGGCTTGCCGGGCGATACCGCAGCCTGGGCACTGGCATTGATCGGCTTGTTCAACGTGTTTGGCACCTTTACCGCCGGGCAATTGGGTGCCCGCTGGCGCAAGACCTATTTGCTGTCGTTTATTTATCTGGCGCGTGCGGTCGCCATTGCGCTGTTTATCTATCTGCCGCTGACACAGCTCAGCGTCTGCCTGTTCGCCGCCGTGATGGGATTTTTGTGGTTGTCCACCGTGCCGCTGACCAATGGGGTCATTGCCACCATTTTCGGCGTGCGCCATCTGGGCATGCTGTCCGGCTTCGTTTTCTTCTCGCATCAGGTGGGGAGTTTCCTGGGCGTGTGGTTGGGCGGCTGGCTGTATGACCACACCGGTTCATACGATGTCGTCTGGTACATCTCCATCGCTTTCGGTATCGCCGCTGCCCTGGTTAGCTGGCCCATACGCGAGCGCGCCATCGTACGGTCCGAGCCGCTGGGGCAGCCTGCATGAAATCGCGCTGGCTCAGGTGGCTGCTGATTGGCCTGGCGCTGGCCTCGGTCTTCGCTGCTTACTTCACACCCATGTCCAAGGTGGTGCTAGCCAATTTCTGGGCGATGTGCGGCTTCTAGGGCAAGGCTGAACAAGCGGCGAATAAGCCATGCTATGCTCGTCGATCACCGCGAGGCCCTTATGTCAGACGAACAACTCAAATCCCACCGCGACGCTATCGATGCACTCGATGTCGAGATTCTGCAACTGCTGAACAAGCGTGCCGGCCACGCCCGTTCGATCGGCGAGCTGAAGGGGGGAGGGCTGGTCTATCGACCGGAGCGCGAAGCCCAGGTGCTGGCCAGGGTCAAGCAGCTCAATAACGGGCCGCTGACCGACGAGTCGATCGCCAAGCTGTTTCGCGAAATCATGTCGGCCTGCCTGAGCATCGAGCGGCCATTGACCATCGCCTACCTGGGACCGGAAGGCACTTTCAGCCAGTCGGCCGCCATCAAGCATTTCGGCCATGCGGCCGTCACCCTGGCTTGTGCCAGCATCGACGAGGCATTCCGCGTGGTCGAAGCGCGCAGCGCGGATTATGTGGTGGCGCCGGTGGAGAACTCCACCGAGGGTGCGGTGGGCCGTACCCTGGATCTGATGGTCTCCACCCCGCTCAAGGTTTGCGGTGAGGTAGTACTGCGCATCCATCATCATCTGCTGCGACGGGAAGCGAATTTCGAGGGCATTCGCCGCGTTTATTCGCACGCGCAGTCGCTGTCGCAATGCCATGAGTGGCTGAACAAGAATCTGCCGGTGGAAGTCGAGCGGATATCGGTTTCCAGCAATGCGGAAGCTGCCCGGCTTGCCAGCCTGGATACCAGCTGCGCGGCAATTGCCGGCGATGCCGCGGCCGAGCGCTTCGGCATGCTCAAGCTGGCCGAGAATATCGAAGACGAGCCGAATAACACGACCCGTTTCCTGGCGCTCGGATATCACGAAACGACGGCCAGCGGGCGCGACAAGACCAGCCTGGTCATGTCGGCCCAGAACAAGCCGGGCGCGGTGCATCAGCTGCTGTCGCCCTTGGCCGAGCACGGCGTATCCATGACCAAGTTCGAGTCGCGTCCCTCCCGCACCGGCTTGTGGGAGTACGTGTTCTTTGTCGATATCGAGGGCCATGCCGCCGAGCTACCCGTGCTGAAGACCCTGGAAGCCTTGCGCGAGCGGGCGGCCTTCGTCAAAGTATTGGGCGCCTATCCAGTGGCGGTCATCTAGCGCGGCGCCATCCGCCGTTGCGATCCATCCAAGAAAAAGAAATTTAAGCTATGCAACTGAAAAATATTTGTGTGTTCTGTGGTTCCGCCTTCGGCAACCGGCCCCTGTACCGCGATATCGCGATCGAATTGGGCCGCACCCTGGTCGAGCAGGATCTGGGCTTGGTATGGGGAGGCGGCAAGGTCGGCCTGATGGGTACCGTGGCCGATACGGTGCTGGCGGGCGGTGGCCATACCGTGGGGGTGATCCCCGGCTTCATGGTGGAAAAGGAACTGGCGCATACCGGTTCGTCCGAGCTGATCGAAGTCGATAGCATGCATACCCGCAAGGCCGTGATGGCGGAGCGTGCCGACGGCTTTATCGCCTTGCCTGGCGGTTTCGGTACGCTGGACGAGTTGTTCGAGATCCTGACCTGGGGGCAATTGCATATCCACGGCAAGCCGGTGGGGCTATTGAATGTGGATGGGTATTTCGATTCCCTGCTTTCCTGGATCGATCATGCGGCCAAGGAAGGTTTCGTTCGGCCTAGCAATATGAATCTGTTCAAGGTTGCCGATACGCCTGCCGCGCTATTGGACGCCATGCGCGAGCACCGCGCACCGCAAGGTGACTGGACCACCAAGGTTACGATGGCCCAGAGCTGATCGCCGGGAGTCGCTGCCAAGGCCCTTGGCAGCGGGTTCTTGCAGTGTTTCCCTAAACGGCAGCCGCCAGCGTCTTTTTAGCCAACACCAAGTCCTGCCAGGCCTTGGACTTGTCCGGCATATTGCGTAACAGATACGCAGGGTGGTAGCTCACGATGACCGGTATGCCCCGGTAGTCGTGGGTCTTGCCGCGCAGGCTGGCGATGGTGGCTTCTCGGTTCAATAGCGATTGCACGGCGAAGCGGCCAACCGCGAAAATCACCTTGGGTTTGATCAATTCCACCTGCCGGTGCAGGAAGGGCGCACAAAGCGCGATTTCTTCCGGGGTGGGATTGCGGTTCTGTGGTGGGCGGCATTTCAGCGTATTGAGGATAAATACATTTTCTTTGCGATTGCGATCCACCGCCTCCAGCATGCTATCGAGCAGTCGGCCGGCCTGGCCGACGAAGGGCTCGCCCTGTCTATCCTCTTCGGCACCCGGCGCTTCGCCTACGACCAGCCAGTCGGCGCCGGGATTACCCACGCCAAACACGGTGCGGTTGCGGCTTTGACATAGGCCACAGGCGGTGCAGCTGGCGACGCCAGCTTGCAGCGCCTGCCAGTCCATCGCCGCAATGGCAGCGGCACGGGCGTTATTTTCCGGCGCGACCAACGCAGGCTGGACCGGTTCCGCCGCGACAGGGGGGGGGGGCGCCGGATGCGCTTTGACAAGCGGAGCCGGGCGCGCGGCAGGTGTAGGGGCAATCGCCAGGATGGGTTCGGCCAGCGTCTCCGAGGCTGTTTCCGCCTGCCTCTCGGCCAGCAGTTCGCGCCGGGTCCAGAGCGGCAGCAGGCCGAGTTCGTCCAGGATCAGTTCGCGTCGCGCATCGCTCATCGTCCACCCTCATCCAGTATCAAAGCCATCAGCACCGCGTCCTCGCGGCCATCGGCCGCGCGATAGTAACCCTTGCGCAGGCCGTTTTCGATAAAGCCCAGCCGCTTGTATAGCGAGCGGGCGGCCTGATTGCCTTTGCGCACTTCCAATATCATCACTGCCGCGCCTTCTTCGCAGGCTTGTTCCACGATCACGCCCAGCATCAGCCGGGCCAGGCCTCGGCGCTGGTGGTCCGGCCGGACTCCCAGGGTCAGCAAGGAGATCTCGTCCAGCACCTGGCTGGTGACCGCGAAGCCGATCACTTCGCCATCCAGCTCGGCCACCCAGCCACGATGCCCCTCGGCATAGGACTGGATAAATTGCAGCGAGGTCCAGGGAAAGGACTGCAAGGTCGCCTCGATCTGGGCCATGGCGGGCAGATCGGCTTCGCGGACGGGGCGGATTTCGGGCTTGAAAGGGGCGCTCACGGGGTCTTCGTCAAAAATAACAGGGTAGGGGGCAAAAAATAAGCGCTCGGCATATCAGTTGGAACGCATAATCCGGGCAAATTATAATCTTCGCCTTACTTGGTACAGCCATGTTCAATAGTTCGTCGCGCCTTGCCGTGGTCATCAATCTCGATTATCTCAGCCTGCCCTACGATGTTTGCCGCCTGTTGTGGGTGGTGGTGGAAAAAGCCATGGTCGAAGCCGGTTTCGTCCTGGATGGCCGGGTCTTCGTGGCGCATAACGATCCGGCAGCGGCGGAACGTGCCCGCCTCGTCCTGAAAACACTTGAGCCGACCTTCGAATCGCTGGGACTTAGCCAATTCGAAGCGGTGCGCGATTTCTACTGCTTTGATCTGGGCACCCGGGTCGATCTGCATATGCTCGATGCCGCCGAAGTCGTGGAACTGATAGAGATCGCAGCTTAGCCTCAGCTTTTTACGCGTTCGCTGGTCTTCAAGGCCACCTTATTGCGGATGTAGAGCAGCTCCAGCTGTTCGGCGGCGATGGCGCGCCCTGCGGCGAACTCCACTGCCGCCAGTTTCATCACCCCGCGCGCATGGGGGAAACATTCAGCCCGCACCGCCTGCAATTGCGAACCGTAGCGTTCCGTCAGCGCGGCGGGCTGTGCCGTGAAGCCGCTACCCAATCCCAGCCATTCTCCAGCCGGGAGGTCGGGTAAGGCCTGCGGTCCGCATACCACGGTGGACAGCACTTCCCGCCAGCCATCTTCCTGCTTCTCGAACCCGGCCAGATAGAGTTCGCCCATCCGCGCGTCCAAAACCGCCAATACCCGTTCCGCCCCGCTGTCGGCCGCCATGGCCGCCAAGGTGTTGACGCCGACGGTGGGGATATCCAGGCCGAAAGCCAAACCCTGCACAATGCCGCAGCCTATGCGCAGGCCGGTGAACGAACCGGGTCCCACGCTCAGGGCAAGGCCGTCCAGGTCCTTGAAGCTGGCGCCGGCTTCGGCCAGCAGCGCCTGCATCATCGGCAGGCCCATCTCGGCATGCTTTTGCTGTGCGTGCCAATCGCGCGACAGCGTTTCGCCCTGGTATTGCAGGCAGAGCGACAGGTATTCGGTGGAGGTGTCGAGGGCGAGAAGATTCATGGTGGCGAAATTTGAACGATCAGCGATTCTAGCATGCCCATGCGGCGCGCCTCGGGGCTTGCCGGCAGGCAAGGCGATGGGGTGTTCCAACGATGTGCAATAAATTTGAATGATATTGCTAAATTTTTCCGCTATCTCTGCGAGGTGCCTTGCTGAAGAATGGCAAATGTAAACACAGTCAATGTTCAGGATTACTGAAAGGAACCCATCATGACTACCTCGCTTACCACCCCTCGTGAGGTCGAACGCCTGGTCAAGGGCATGCCCACTTCGGATGGCGCCGGCGTCAAGCTGCTGCGTGTGCTGACCCAGGATCTACAAGTCCGTCTCGATCCTTTCCTGATGCTGGATTACTTCCATACCGATAATCCGCAGGACTACCTGGCCGGATTTCCGGAGCATCCGCATCGGGGTTTCGAAACGGTCACCTATATGTTGGACGGCCGTATGCGCCATCGCGACAATACCGGCAATGAAGGGGTGTTGTCCGCCGGCGGCGTGCAGTGGATGACGGCCGGGCGGGGCATTGTGCACGCCGAGATGCCGGAGCAGGTGGATGGCCTGATGCAGGGCTTTCAACTGTGGCTGAATCTGCCCGCCGATCGCAAGATGGTCGCACCTGCCTATCGCGATATCGCCGCGGCCGAGATTCCCGTGCTACGGACCGGGCAAGGCGTGACCGTCAAGGTGATCGCCGGCGAGGCCTTGGGCCAGGCCGGTGCGATGCAGGTCGCCGATACCGAGCCGCTCTACCTGGATCTGCAGCTGCCGGCGGGTACGACGTTCGAACATCCGCTGGACGAGGGCTTCAACAGTTTTGCCTATGTTTATGAGGGCAGCGCCCTGTTGGGCGAGCGTGGCCAGCGTGTCGCGGCCGGGCAGATGGCGATATTGGAAACCCGGCCGGGGCGTGACGGCGTGCGCATCGCCGCCGGCGATGTGGCCGCCCGCGTGCTGTTGATTGGTGGCCGGCCATTGCGCGAACCCATCGCACAATGGGGTCCATTCGTGATGAATAGCCGCGAAGAAGTCATGCAAGCGGTGCAGGATTTTCAAACGGGTAACTTTTAGACAAGGAAACACTGATTTAATGCGCTAACGAGCGAAGGGTGCGTGGTTGTTAGCGCTTTAGCGCTTACAACCACGGCCTCCTCCTTGCGAGGACGAGGCTCCCTCGCGGCGGCGAGGGCAGGGGGAGTGGGATAAAACAGCGAGGAAACGTTGATTTATCACGATCCGTGAACACCCGGCTCTGCCGGGTGGTGAGCTGCAGTTTGAGAGCGCGCAATATTTCAGCATGTCCACAAGGAAGCACCATGTCCACCATCCAGCATCTGCTCAAGCCGCACGAACGCGACCTGGGCGGGTTCACGGTCAAGCGTCTGCTGCCCTCGCTGCCCAAGCAGGCGGTCGGCCCCTTTATCTTCTTCGACCATATGGGGCCGGCCGTACAGGCGCCGGGGGAGGGAATGGATGTGCGGCCGCATCCGCATATCGGCTTGGCGACGGTAACCTATCTGTACGAGGGAGAAATCCTCCATCGCGATAGCCTGGGCAGTATCCAGGCGATACGGCCCGGCGACGTGAACTGGATGACCGCCGGCCATGGCATCGTCCACTCCGAGCGTACGCCGCCGGCCGCGCGCGACAGCGGCCAGACCTTGCACGGTTTGCAGACCTGGTTCGCCTTGCCGCGCGAATACGAACTGACCGAGCCGGCCTTCTTCCACCATTCGGCCGACAGCCTTCCGCTCCTCGAGTGGCCTGGCTTGCGTCTGCGGGTGGTACTGGGGAGTGCCTATGGCCAGCGTTCGCCGGTGCAGACCTTTGGCGATACCTTGTATGTGGCGGGCGAGCTGGATGCCGGCGCCGTCTTCGAGATTCCCGCCGACCACGCCGAGCGAGGCGTCTACCTGGCGCGCGGCGCCATCGAGATCGACGGCGAGGCTGTCATGCCAGGTCAGTTGGCGGTGTTGCAGCCGGGCGTCAATGCCACGGTGACGGCGCAAGCCGAAAGCCGGCTGATGGTGCTGGGTGGCGAGCCGCTCGATGGTCCGCGCTATATCTGGTGGAATTTTGTCGCTTCCAGCAAGGAGCGCATCGAAGAAGCCAAGCTGCGCTGGAAATCGGGCGGCTTCCCGCAGGTGCCGGGCGAGACCGAGTTCATTCCCCTGCCGGAAAAATAACGCTCCCCGTACGCGCGCCATGCCAACCCCACCCGCCGAGTTCGCTGTCGGCCGGTGGGGTTTTTTACGCCTGATCAAAAATAGGACAGCTGTGCCATAGACCAGTTATCGCGGCTTCGCTAGTAAGGATTTATGCAATACACATATTTTCCCGCTTGCGTAGGGTGACGGCTCCGTAGTGATTATGACAGTGGTATCTATCAGGCTTCGTTGATAAATGCCGAGTGACTACGCCTAATCGCCTGAAAACAAAGAGGAAACAATGTCTACTCAATCGTATACCGTGACCGCAGCACTGTTGGCCAGCCTCTATCTCAGCCTGCCCGCCGCAGCCGCGCCCGCTGCCGTGGCCGACGAAGCCTTGAAACGCGCGGCCACCAGCGCCCTGCTTGGTAATATTGCCACGCTGGCCCCCGGTGCTGCCCCGACCGACACCTTTGTCGAAATCAGCAAGAGCAATGCGGCCCGCAACTGGGTGATGGGCTCGGTGACCCAGATCCTGGGCGCCAATCGTGAGGACGTTCCCGTTACCCGCTTGTTTATCGCCCGCCAGAACGGCAAGAGCTGGACATTGGCCCTGCAAGGCAGCGAAGCCTTTTTCAGCATGCTGGACAGCGCGCCGGACGCGGTACTGAGCAGCGCGGAAAAGAGTGCCTTCCGTAGCCAGCGCAAGACCGCCGGCACGGCCAGCAAGTCACTGTCCGATCCCGGGATGGCCCAGGCCAATGCGGTTACCGGCGATACCGGCCTGAGCCTGCCGTGGGCCGAGGGCGTCGCCTGGTATATGGGCGGCGGCGCACACGGCGACAGCGGTACCAGCCGTCCATTCGATTCGCTGGATTTCTCGGGCGGCGACGGCCAGGTGCTGGCGCCGCGCGATGGCCGCATCTACAAGAGCTGTGTGCGTAATAGCAGCGCCATCGTGCAACTGGTGCACGACAACGGCTACACCACGCGCTACTACCACATGGTCAATCTGCCCAACCTGACGGACGGCACGCTGGTGCGCAAGGGTGCCTATCTGGGCCAAATGGGTATGGGCCTGCCTTGCGGCGGTTCCACCACCGGCCCGCATGTGCATTTCTCGCTTAGCTACAACGGCCAGGCCATGCCGGTAAACGGCAAGACCCTGGGTGGCTGGCAATTCTTCGAAACCGGGACCGCCTATCAAGGCTATGCCATGCGCAATGGCCGCCGCGTCAACCAGGGCGGCTCGCTGATCAATTACGGTTCCGGCACCACCACCCCGCCGCAAACCGGCAAGACCGTGACGGTGAAGACGCCAGAAGCCAATCGCTTGGCTAACCTGCGCAGCGCGCCCAAGCTGAGTGCCAGCATCCTGGGCACCGCCCGCAACGGTGACCGTATCCAGATCGTTTGCCATGCCTACGGCGACTGGGTGGATGGCACCTGGGGTCGCACGCAGCTGTGGAATCGCCTGGCCGCCGGCAGCTGGATCAGCGACGGCTTGGTCGATACCGGCAGCAACCAGCCCATCGTACCGCTCTGCTCGAACTAAGACCCACGGGCTCCGCTCGCTCAGGCGCGTGGAGCCCGCTGTTCAATGCGCCAGATGCGCGGCCTGCCGGGGTGGCAGCGGTGACGCGGGGCGGCTCGTCCCCTTGGGCGCTGCCGATTTGCCGGCAGCGTCACCGGCTACGGTCAGGCCGCGCGTCTCCAGCCAATCGGCAAGCAGGCGGGCGAGACGATCCAGTGCAATGCGGTGGGTAGCGTCGGTCCGGGCATAGAGCCAGTCCGACAGGGCCATGAATTGGTCGAAAGGTGCATCGCCCAGCAAGGTGGGCAGGAGGGGCGCGAATCGACCGGAATTGGCCACGAGGTCCCAATAGCGGGCAAAGCGGACCAGCCTTTGCATGGTGGCAAAGTCGATCCGGTCGGTGGCCAGGATGCTATAGGGCGGATAGGGATCGAAAAGCAGGCCGTAAGGTTCGGTGTGGCGAATGATGGGCGTGCCGCGCAAGCGCTTGAGGATGCCGAATTGGATCTCGTGCGGGCCCAGGGCGACCAACTGGTCGAAGCCGCGGGCGAAGCTGGCCATATCTTCGCCCGGCAGTCCTGCGATCAGGTCCACATGCAGATGGGCGTGCGAATGATGACGTAGCCAATGGATATTGGCCGCAGCCTTGGCGTTGTCCTGTTTGCGGCTGACGAGGGCCTGCACATCGGGGTTGAAGGTCTGTATGCCGATTTCGAATTGCAGCGCACCAGGCGGGAAGCGGGCGATGGTGTCCTTCAGGGCCTCGGGCAGATGATCGGGCACCAGCTCGAAATGCGCGAATACCGGGTCGTCCGGGCGGAGCGCAATCTTGTCGAGGAAGAACTGCATGATCTTCAAGCTGGTCTTGATATTCAGATTGAAGGTGCGGTCGACGAATTTGAACACGCGGGCGCCGCGGGCATACAGCCCGTCCATCTCGGCCAGGAAGGCATCCAGCTCGAAGGGCCAGGCGGTCTTGTCCAGGGCGGACAGGCAGAACTCGCACTTGAACGGGCAGCCGCGCGAAGCTTCCACATAGAGCGTGCGCTGGGCGATATCCATGTCGCTGTAAAGCGAATAAGGCAAGACCAGGTCCCGCAGCGGCGGCTGGATGCCGGCGTGTATCTTCATCAGGGGGCGCGGCCCATGCAGGATCTGCCGGCACAGCTGCGGCAGGCTGACCTCGCCCCAGCCTGTGATCAGATAGTCGGCCATCTGCACGATGGCTTGCTCGGCCGATTCGTACGACACTTCCGGCCCGCCGAGAATGATCTTGATATCCGGCGCCAGCCGTTTGAGCAGCGCGACCACCCGGGTGGTTTCTTCCACATTCCATATATATACGCCGAAGCCGATGATGCGCGGCTGCAGCGCAAGCAGCTGCTCGACGATGGTGCTGGTCCGGGCGCCGATCACGAATTCCGCAATCCGGGTCTGCGCCCGTAGTTCGGCCATATTGGCCAGCAGGTAGCGTAAACCCAGCGAAGCGTGGCTGTAGCGGGCATTCAAGGTGGAGAGGACGATGGACATGGCGGGGTGCGATACGGGGAAGTGCTATTTTACGGCGCTTGCGCCGAGGTATGCTACTTGCTCTGCCAATTGATCGCATTGGCGCCGACCGTCAGGGTCCCAAAGACCCGGCGTGCGGTGGCGGCCTCGAATCCATCCTTAACGGAATCCTCCATGAACACCCCGGCTTTGCAACGAGCAACTTTCCTGGCGCTGCTGGTCACCATCTCGCTGGCCTTCGGCTGGATACTCTGGCCTTTTCACGGCGCGGTCTTCTGGGGCGTGGTGCTGGCCATCCTGTTCGCGCCCCTCCACCGCCGCCTGCTGGCGGCTACCGGCCAGCGGCGCAACCTGGCAGCCCTCGGTACGCTGCTGCTCTGCCTGCTGGTGGTGATCCTGCCCTTGATGCTGATCACCGCCACCCTGATCAAGGAGGGCACCATGATCTACACCAAGCTGGATGCCGGTGAAATCGATATCGGCCACTATCTGCAGCAGGTGTTGGACGTGCTCCCCACCTGGCTGGTCAATGTGCTGGAACGTCTTGGCCTGGACAACCTGGCAAGCCTGCGGGCGAAGCTGTCGGCGGCGATGGTGCAGGGAAGCCGCAGTATCGCCGCCCAGGTGCTCAGTGTCGGCCAGAACGCGTTTCAGTTCCTGATCGGCTTCGGCATCATGCTTTACCTGCTGTTTTTCCTGCTGCGCGATGGCGCCAGCCTGGCCACCCGCATCAAGCAGGCGCTGCCCTTGAGCACCGAGCACAAGCGCCATCTCTTCCTCAAGTTCGCCACGGTCATCCGCGCCACGGTCAAGGGCAATATCGTGGTGGCCGCCACCCAGGGGCTGCTGGGCGGTGTGATCTTCGCCATCCTGGGCATACAGGGGGCCTTGCTGTGGGGCGTGGTCATGGCCTTTCTGTCGCTATTGCCGGCGGTGGGGGCCGGTTTGATCTGGGTGCCGGTAGCCGCCTACTTCCTGCTGACCGGCGCCGTTTGGCAGGGCGCGGTACTGATCGCCTTTGGCGTGCTGGTGATCGGCCTGGTGGACAATCTGCTGCGCCCCATCCTGGTCGGCAAGGATACCCAGATGCCGGACTATGTCGTCCTTATCTCTACCCTGGGGGGGATGGCGCTGTTTGGTTTGAATGGTTTCGTTATCGGTCCGGTTATCGCGGCGATGTTTATCGCGGCTTGGGATCTGTTTGCGGCAATGCCGGAGCGTACCGCGCCTATGCGAAATGATGTTGAATAGGGCGTAGGGAGCGAAGTCCGGTTTACTCCACCGCGATCGGCTGTGGTGCGTCGACCGTAATGCGTATGGCGATGGTGGTTTCAGTGCATCGCGCGCCTTTCTCCGCTAGTTGATCAGCACTTGTCGATTGGCCTTGTCTTGGATTGCATGGCACTGCGCCATGATCTCTGCAAAATTCGGCTGATTCAGCGCCAGTAGACCATCCTCCAGCATTGCGGCGTAATCGCGCTCAAGTGCTGCCCGCGATTCTCCCGTAGGAATTAATTGCAGTTGGCCACTGGTGGCGGCGAAATAGTCGATTTTGTTACCTGTCTTATCTTTCTCGGCAAAGAACATCGACTTGTGTTCTGCCACTGCCCTGGCCAGTGCAGGGGAGGCGCAAGCATCAGCGAAATGAGTTGTGTTTGCTATGGCGGCCAGATCGTACCAATGGCGCGAGTAGCGTTCACCGCGTAAGCGCCCCTGCAAACAATAGACGTGGGCTGCGGTGGCTTTTTCCCAAAAGGTACGTTCAGCCGCCATTACCAGCGGTTTGGCGGTTGGAAAGGCTACGCCATCGATTTCCGAGGCGATGTCGCAGGTCACGGTCTGAGCGCGGTGAGGTTCGCCGGTTGCTCGTGCACCAAACTCCAATTGAATAGTCGGCACTGAATAGCCCGAGCCGGTTTTATTGGCGGGATACGCCAGTATCAGCTTGTCGTTTTCCTGACCGGATAGGGTCAAGTTGGCTTCAATACCGGCTTGTGCCATGGCCGTTTCAATGACAGGTTTAACTTTGGCCTCAATCCAGCACGGCAACCGATTGCGTACCGCACTACTGATTTTCTTTTCTTGGCTTGAAGTAGCGGGAATGGGATTGCCTTGGGGAAGTAGGTCGGCCACCAATTCTCGAATGTCGTAGGTTAGATCCACATCCTCTGAAAACCGATCGATGATGCGGTAAACCTTGGATAGCGATGTACCACCCTTGAAAGTGAGCGTATTGGCCAGGTCTGATGCGTAGAGGGCAGAAAGCACCCATACCACCCAAATGTCTTTTTCAAGCAAATGCGCGGGACGGCCCGAACGTGAAGATGCATAGGTCAAGGCCTCGAACTGATCGCGCTGGTTGAGCAAAAACCATGATTCAGCCATGAACCGGTTCCTCGCTCACGACCCGCGCCAACCAGCTCGGAAGCATTGCCCGCGCGCTACGCATGGCCTCCCATTCTGCTTTGGGCAACGTGGCGCGTAGTTGCCTTAGTGCAGTAGGTGCCGCTTGGGGTCCCAACCACGACAAGGCACGAATTGCCATGCCGGCCGGACGCTTGCCCAGGAGCAACTGCCAGCGGCCGACATGCTTGAGTTCAACGCTTCGTTTACCAAGCTGAAGCTTACGGGAGCGGCCGGACGTAAAAAACACCTCACGTGTAGGCACTTGTGTGGTTAAACCCAGTGCATTGGCGTCCGCCGCACCATTAGCGACGACGGTTTCACCGTAATTGACTTCAAGCGAACGCACCACCGACTCGGTGGATGGTGCACGAAGACCGAATCGTCCTTGATGCGGTGTGACATAGGCACCACGGCTTACACGTATCAATTTTCCTGCTTGCACCAGCCGGGACATGGTTTTGTCGATGGCAGCCCGTGAGCCAAGGTGCAGGAATCCCTTGGGCGATAGCAAGCCACCCTCCGGCAGATTCCGAGCGGCAGACAAAATATTCTCAGCAAGTTGGCTCATGGATACGATTCCTTTGTCAGAAGTATAGCTAAATATCTGACATACCGTAAATGGCTGTGAAAAGAGGCCGCGACCCCATCTTGCCTAAGCGTTTATCGATATCTACTGGTTCTCGCCATGAGATTGTCTATTACCTGCACTTGCGGCTAAGTTTAAAGCCCGCATGCGAGCAGGCTCCGCCTCGCGGGGGCCAGCCGGCACCTCTGCCGGCCAGGACGACAATCCCTGCATAAGGAGCCAGCCATGCCTACCTCTGCCACCTTGCCCGGCAGTCCTCCCCCTTTGCGCGCACCCAAGCCGGCCGGGCAGCTATTGCTGGGCCACCTCAAACCCTATCGGGCCGATATGCTGGGTTTCCTGTCCCGCAGCCGCGCCGAACTGGGCGATATCTTCCGTATTCGGCTGGGGCTGCGCCATCTGCATGTGTTGGGTCATCCCGATATGGCGGAGCAGGTGCTGATCAAGGACAAGGCCCGTTTCGGCAAATTGGCCGAACTGGCGGAACTGGGCAGCAAACGGGAAATCGGCCTGGGTCTGGTGCTGGGCAAGGGCCTGGTGACCAATTATGGCGAATCGTGGCGACGGCAGCGCCAGATGATCCAGCCGATGTTCCACAAGGCCCAGATCGCCGCCATGGCCGATGCCATGACGGCGGCCGGCGATCGCCTGCTGGCGCATTGGCGGACGTCCTACCAGCCGGGGCAGACGGTGGACGTGGCGCAGGAAATGATGCGCGTGACCGTCGATGTGGTGAGCCAGACCATGTTCGGTGCCGACTTGGTGGATAAAGCCTGTTTTGTCGGGGATCGATTCCCCTTGTTGCTGCGCTATGCCTTCAGCAGCATCAGCAACCCCTTCAGTCCGCCGCCTTCCTGGCCCACCGCGCGGAATCGGGCCTTTCACAAGGCCATGCAGGAATTGGATGAGCTGCTTTACGGCCTGATCGACCAACGTCTACAGCGAGGCGAGCCGCGTGGCGATCTGCTCGATATGTTGCTGGTGGCGCGGGACCATGAAAGCGAAACGGGCATGTCGGTACGGCAGTTGCGCGACGAGGTGGCGACCATCTTCGGCGCGGGACACGAAACCACCGCCAATGCGCTGACCTGGACCTGGTACCTGCTGTCGCGCCATCCGGAAGCGAAACGCAAGCTGAAAGAGGAGCTGGCCAGCGTCTTGGGCGGCCGCACGCCAACATTCGCCGACCTGCCTCGGCTGGTATATACCCGAGCGGTATTCGAGGAATCCATGCGCCTATTCTCACCCGCGCCGGCCCTGCCGCGCGCCGTGTTGCAGGATACTACCGTGGCCGGCTACGGATTGCGCCGGGGCGAGTTGGTGATGGTGGTGAGCGATCTATTGCATCATCATCCGGCCTTCTGGCGCGAGCCGGCACGGTTCGACCCGGAGCGCTTTCTTCCCGGCGCGGTTCCGCTGCAAGCCCATCGTTGCGCCTACCTGCCTTTCGGTGCAGGACCCCGCGTCTGCATAGGCAACCACTTTGCCTTGATGGAGGGCCAGCTTTTGCTGGCGCAGATCGCCCAGCGCTACGATCTGCAGCTGGTGAGCGGCCATCCTGTCGAGCGGGAGGTGGCGGTGACGATGCGGCCTCGCTACGGTATGCCCATGAAGCTGGTGGAGATAACGTAAGCGGCAGCGTCGCCTATGGCCGACACCAGCTAACTCAGCCATATCAGTGACTTGGCTATCCTCAAGCCGCCGCTGTCGCCCAGCGGCGACGAATCACCGGAAGCCGCACCACGTCTCCCCAGTCGAAAGACTGGAATAATCCTTTTAAATCAGCGTCTCGTCATCGTTGGCACGAAGTTTGTTAGATAGGCATTGCCGGGCGTGAAGCAACGCCCGGCCCGCCTGGGCGATGCCCTTTGTCTACCGCCAAGATTTGCGAGGAAGCATGTTTAACAAGGCCACTACGCTTAACAAGTCCACCCCGGCCGGCGCAGAGTCCCGCTCCAGCGTGTTGGGCGATAACCGGCAATCTACCCTGGCGCGAGCCAGCGAGACCCAGAAGGCGCTGGACAGCATGTTGTCCAGCCCACCGGTGCCGAGCGCGGCGCAGGACGCCAGCGAGCCGCTCAACGGCAGCCGCTTGATCGTGGGCGCCAACGTCAAGCTGAAGGGCGCCGAAATATTGGATTGCGACACCCTGGTGGTGGAGGGACGGGTCGAGGCGACGATGGACAGCAGGGTGCTGCGCATCGCCCGGCACGGCGCCTTTGCCGGCAAGGTAAGTATCGACGTGGCGGAAATCCATGGCGAGTTCGAAGGTGAACTGCTGGTACGGGAACAGTTGATTGTCTACGCCACCGGCCGGCTCAAGGGCCAGATCCGCTACGGCCGCATCCAGGTCGAGGAAGGGGGCGAGTTGGCTGGCGATATCGGACCCTTGACCGGTTCGGAGAATCGGCCGGTGCCTATCCGGTCGACCACGCCCGAGTTGGCGCCGGTACCGGTCGAACGGATACCCTTGGCTACCGGCACTTCGGGTTGATCGGATTCTGGGGGCGTAGTAACGCTACGCCACCAATTCTTTTGCGCTGACACACTCGGCGTATTTTTCTGGGCAAACCCAGTCTGCAGGCCGCTGCCACCCTGATGGCGCTTCCAATAGCGGCCTGCTGCGCCGCAATAATCCACTTGCCCACCCCAATCCCGCTCGTATATATTCCGCGCCCCGGCGCTTGGCCGGGCGTGCAGCCATACGTGCCGCACGCGCTATTAATCCTTGATTTATCGAAAAGAAATCAATGCGCAAAGCAGGCGTGGCACATCGTTTGGCGGTACTGGGCAACACACGTGGTACGGATTGGCTGGCACGTTTAGGTGCCTTGCTGGTGGGTGTCACGGTCCTGGCCGCCCCGCCGACCATCAATGTGCAGCGCACCCCCGCGACGATGATCGTCGGGCAGGCGTACACCTCCAGCTGGTCCACCACCCATGCCACCGCGGTGTCCTTGACCTGTACCGCCAGCGGTACCGGCTTCGCCATCAGCAACCTGGCCTTGGCCACCAGCGGCAGCGCACCGGGTACGGCCAGCGCCGCCTGGGTGGGCTACCCCTCGCGTTGCACCTGGACTGCCACCGGTCCTGAGGGCAGCACCTCCACGGTGGAGAACCTCACCACCATCAATCCGCCCCCGGCCCCCACGATCACCCCGCAACGCCAGCCCGCGACCATGGTGGCGGGGCAGCCGTATACCGCCAGCTGGTCCACCACCAATGCGACCGCCGTATCACTGAGCTGTACCGCCAGCGGCAGCGGCTACACCGTCAGCAATCTGGCCTTGGCCACCAGTGGCAATGCCCCCGGCACCGCCAGCGCCGCCTGGGTCGGCTATCCGTCAAGCTGCACCTGGACCGCTACCGGTCCGGGCGGTTCCAGCAGCAGAGTGGAAACGCTGACCACGGTCAATCCACCGGCACCCACTATCACGGTACAGCGCAATCCGATCACCATGACGGCGGGGCAGGCGTATACCTCCACTTGGTCTACCACTTACGCGACCGCCGTATCTCTGAGCTGTACCGCCAGCGGTACCGGCTATTCCGTCAGTAATATGGCGATGGCCACCAGCGGTTCTACGCCCGGCACCGCCAGCGCCGCCTGGGTCAATTACCCCTCGCGCTGCACCTGGACCGCTACGGGCCTCGGCGGTGCGACCAGCAGTGTCGAAATCCTCAACACGGTGGCCGGCGTCAATCCGGCCCTGCCCACCTCCACGCTTAGCGCCAGTCCCAGCAATGTACGCATCACCGCCGGCCAAACCGCCGCCATCACCTTGACCGGCAGCGGCAGCGACGTCGGTGGCCAAGTGGCCAAGCTGGAACTGCTGCTCGATAGCGGCAGCGGCTATAGCGCCACCCCCCTCAAGACCGTGCCGGGTACGACGCCCACCGCCAGCTTGAGCCATGTCCACAATCTGCCGGCCGGTTTCTACCGCTTCAAGCTGCGCGCCACCGACAACCAGGGCGCCAGCACCGACTCCACGCCGTTCCCGGTCAATATCACCACCAGCCCGCTATTGGGCAGCCTGAGCGGCATTCGCAGCAGTGCCGACGGCAAGGCGCAACTGGTGGGCTGGACCTGCCAGGCCGGTACGGCGCAAGCCATGAGCTACCAGGTCTTCCTGAACGCCCCCACCCAAGCCCTGGGCGGTGTGCCGATCGGCACCGCCAATCTGGCCAACCTCAGCGACGAGCTGGACAACGCCGCCGTGCAAGCCGCCTGCGGCACCCCCGGCGTCGGCCACAGCCTGCGCTTTGATCTCAGCCCCTATACCAGCAGCTACGCCGGCAGCCCGATCTTCGTGCAGGCCACCGCCCCCAGCGGCAGCCTGGTACTGCCTTGCGAGGACCGCAACTGCACCATGCCGGGCAGCCTGCGCATTGCCCTGACCACGCCAGTTGATCTGGCGGTGTACAAGGGCGTGTCCGATATCTTTATGCGGATCAAGCTGAGCAATGGCACGGGTAGTTGCGACGACGTGTCCTTCCTGTTCGATGGGGCATGGCTGGGTAAGGCGCAAGGCGTCACGGCCGATAGTGAAGCGGGTACCTGCTATGTGACCAAGCGCGGGGTCGCCCCACGTGCGGCACCGTATCTGATCGCTGCGCGTATCCAGCAGGGCAATACCACGCTGTATGCGGCCCATCGCAACGTGCAGGTCATCTCCGGCACGACCATCAGCCTCAGTAGTCCCGAAGCCGGCAAGACCCTGACGGCCCCGGCCAGTATCACCTTGAATGCCACGGCCACCATTGGCAGCGGCAGCATTACCCGTGTCGAGTTCTACAATGGCGCGACCAAATTAGGGGAGGACAGCAGCGCCCCTTACAGCTACAGCTGGATGGCGGTGCCGGTGGGCAACTATGCCAATCTGACGGCCAGGCTGGTGGATAGCCTGGGTGGCGTGACCACCAGTGCGCCGGTTGCGGTGAACGTCACGGCCAGCCAAGGTGGCGGTGGCGATACCCCGGTCAAGATCAGCTTCGCTTCCAGTTATGTAGATGGTCTGATCAGTGGCGGGGTGGATGCCGGCAGCCTGCCGGGCGAACTCGGTGTCGGCGGTGGCGCGGCCAACTATAGCCTGCCGATCGTCGTCCCTCCGGGCACGGCCGGTATCGCTCCCAGTTTGAGCCTTAACTACAACAGCAACGGCAGCACGGGTATTGCCGGGCTGGGTTGGAGCCTGAGCGGCCGGTCCAGCGTGCAACGCTGCAGTCGCAGCATTGCCCAGGATGGCGAGCACGATACCGTCCGCTTCGACACGCGCGACCGCCTGTGCCTGGATGGCCAACGGCTGGTCCTGGTCAACCTGGCGATGAGCGATGCCAACTACTGGGCGGAGAACGCCCAATACCGCACCGAAATCGATAGCTTCAGCCGCTTCAGCCGCTTCAGCGCCAATGGCAAGCTGGGCTTCAAGGTCGAGACCAAGGCTGGCCAGATCCAGTACTTCGGCGTCAATGGTCTCGACGGCCTGGCCAATAGTTTTGTGCAAGCCCAAGGCAAGACCGAGGCCATCAGCTGGGCCTTGGACCGGGTGGAAGACCGCGCGGGCAACCGCATGACCCTGGGCTATCTGCACGACCTCAGCACGGGAGAAAACCTGCCCGCCTGGTATCGCTACGGCGGCCATGCCACCACCAACGCCGACGTGATCGTCCGGCTCGGCTACGAAACCCGCCCGGACAACACTGACAACACCACCGGCTGGGGCGCCGGCGGCAAGGCGTATCTGCTGAAGCGGCTCAAGACCATCACCACGGCGGTCAATACGGCGGCCAATGGCGATGGCGGCGACATCGCCAGTGTCTATACCCTCGATTACGTACAAAGCCCGCGCAGTGCGCGCAGTCTGTTGCGCAGCGTGCAGCGCTGCGACGGCGACCGTAACCGCAACAGCGCCGTCCGCTGTCTGCCAGCCACCACCTTCCAATGGGGCGAACCGGCAGCCGGTACGGCCAAGCGTTTCGTCAGCCTGGGCAACTGGGACGGTCCGATTCTGGAAGACTGGCATTCCGGCATGAGTTGGCGGCAAGAGGGTAACTTCCGAGTGGCCGAGGAAGGCAATGATCCACGCGATATGGTGGTGATGGGCGACTTCAACGGCGACGGCTACACCGATATGCTGGACAAGCGCCGCGTCGGTGACCGGATGCACAGGCTGTTCCTGGGCAATGGCCGTGGTTTCGACAGCCAGAACGTGTTCACCAGCCAGCCTGCCGCCTTTACCGTACTGGAAACGGGCGACTTCGACGGCGACGGCCAGCTGGACTTGCTAGCCGCCGAGGGCATGGTCGATGGCATTGGTGTGGTGCGTAGCCGATTCGTCAGCAAACGCCAGATTTGCTATGCGCGCTTTCGCGAAGGCCAGGGCTTTACCTGTAACGCGTGGGCCGAGGCAGATGCCATCGCGGGTGGCAACACGGGCGGCCTCCATACCACCTACGACTTCAATGGCGATGGCCGCATCGATGTGTTGGTGCCCGGTAGTAATTTCTCTGCGGAGGAGGGTACCTCCTATAACGACCAACTCTGTCTGTCCACGGGTACGGGTTTCCAATGCCGGTTACAGGGCAACGGCGTGTTCAATGTGGGCCGCGTGGGTGTACTGGTCGAGCGCAAATACAGCGGTGACAGCGCCGATATCAATGGCGACGGTCGCGCCGACAGCTTGCGGCTCACCCGTGCCAGCTACGATAGAGAAAGCCGCAATTGGGTCAATACCCATACAGGCGTCTGGGCGAATCTTCGCACCGAACGCGGCGCAGCCGATTACCAGTTGATCGACTATTTGACGCTCAGCGTGGAGAAGAACCCACCGGCCAATACCATCCACTATCGCCTGGCTGAAGAAGCCCATTGGCAAAGCAGCTTGGTGGCGGACTTCAACCACGACGGCTACACCGATCTGCTGTTCGGTTTGTCCGGCGGCGACAAGGACTGGAAGACCGGCGGGCGGCTGTGCTATGCGACCGGCGCGCCATCCCCTACAGGCGGGGTCGCCGGCATGGACTGCCGCAGCCTGCTCGATACGGGCTACCGCACCGGCAGCGGTGGAGACCAGATCGACTTCCGGATCCGCGCCGTCGGCGATATCGACGGCGATGGCGAAGCCGACATCCTGGCCGGCGAACCCTATCTGGGCGTGCAGCGCGTTTGCCGGATCACCGGCAGCGGTGGCTACCAATGCGAAAACTGGACGCTACCGCAACTGGGTTACCCCACCCAGCCGCAAGGGCGGCCTAACTATCCTGGCAGTACTTGGCTGGAAACCTCGCGCATTCTTACCGGCGACTTCAACGGCGATGGCCGCATGGACCTGGTCAATTACACGCTGGGCGGCAAATGGGAAGTATTGAGCGCCGAGTCAACGGCCCAGCCTGGCGAAGCACTGGATAAGTTGCTTGCCGTCACCGATGGCACGCTTCGCCGTAGCCAAGTCGAATACGGCTCGCTGCGCGACAGCAATCTCTACCTGACCAGCGCCGCCGCGCTCGACCCCGCCGCTGCCGATACGGTGCGTTATCCGCTGCGCCGCATCGCCCCTGGTCCCAGCAAGGTCGTCAGCAAGCTGCGCATCGACAATGGTGTGGCCGATCCAATCGTTACCAGCTATCGCTACGCCGCCGGCGCGGTCGAGCTAACCGGCCGTGCCAATCCCGGCTTCCGCGTGGTCGAGACCACTGCCCAGGCCAGCGGCATCCGCAGCCTGATCACCACCCGCCAGGACCCGGCGCAGTGGCAAAGCCGGGGCATGCTGGAACGTAAGCGTACCCTTGCCGCCAGCGGCGCAGTCCTCAGCGAGACCACCGCCGATGCGCAAGTCCGCACCCTCGCGCAGCCCAACGGTAGCCCGACCTGGTTCGTCTATAGCGGCAGCGAGATCGGCGACAAGTACGACCTGGACCGCAGCCCACTGGGCCATACCGTCACCGCCAACAGCTACGACGACTGGGGCAACCTCAAGCAAAGCGACAGCCTGATCAGCGGCAACGGCAAGACCTTCCGCAACCTGACGGTCAACACCTACCAGGCCGCCAATGCCGGCGACGCACCTTGGCTGCAAGGCCTGCTTAGCCGCACCGTCAATGCCAAGACCGACGGCTATGGCCAGACCATCAGCCGTACCGTCGCCTATGGCTACGATGCCAAGGGCCTGCCGGCCAGCGAGACCCTTGAGCCCAACGACGCCAGCCTCAAGCTCAAGCTGCTGACCACTTTCGACCGTAGCGGTAATCCCTTTGGCCTAGTCAACAAAAAGACCCAGACCTGGCGCGACCCGGTCAGCAACAACGACCGCAGCCGTACCGTCGAAGATGTTCAATACGACGCCAAAGGCCGCTTCGTCAAAACCCGCCAGAACGCCGCCGGCCATAGCGAAAGCCTGGTCTACGACTTCCGCACCGGCGCGCAAACCAGTTTGACTGGCCCGAACGGTTTCAAAACCACCTGGACCGTCGATGGCTTCGGCCGCAAGTTGGCCGAACAGCGCGCGGATGGCACCGAGACGCGTAGCTATCTGAAGCAATGCAACGGCAGTTGCCCCGTTGCCGGCGCAATGCAAGTGGCCATCACCGACAGCTACAAGGGCGCCGACCGCATCGCCGTACCATCCCTGGTCTACAGCGACAACGCCGGCCATGCCTTGCGCAGCCAGAGCTGGGGTTTCGCTGGGCAGGTCATCAACACCGACCACAGCTACGACCGCCGTGGCCGGCTGGAGATCAGCTACCAGCCAGCGTTTGCCGGCAGCACGCCACTACAGGCCAGCCGCTACGGCTACGACGATTTGGATCGGGTGATCCTGGTCGCTACCTTGAACGAGGGCGGCGGAGTGGGCAAGGAAGCGGAGCAGGTCACCACGACCATCTATCAAGGCCTGCAAACCGTCCTGACCAACCCGAAGCCGCAAAGCAAGACCGATATCCGCAATGTGCTGGGCCAGCTGGAAGTCAGCAAGGATGCCAAGGGCGGCATCACCGAGTACGGCCATGACGCCTTCGGTAACCTGACCCAGATCATCGATCCGGGCAAGAATATCGTCCGTATCACTTACGACCTGCTGGGCCGCAAGACCGACCTGAACGATCTGGACCTGGGCGCCATCCACTACGACGTGGATCCACTGGGCCGCGTCTGGAAACAGACCGACGCCAAACAGCAGGTCACTCGCTCGACTTACGACGATCTCGACCGGCTGACCAGCCGTAGCGAACCGAACCTGGAAAGCCGCTGGGTCTACGACACGGCGGCCCGTGGTATCGGCCAGCTGACGGAGGCCTACACGCTGCGCAGCGGCACCAAGGACTACCAACGTACCCACAGCTACGACAGCCTGGGCCGTCCGGACACCACCACGCTGACCCTGGACACGGTCTACAGCAGCAAAGCCGAGTATGACGCCTGGGGCCGATCCCTGCGCCAGACCCACCAGCGCGGCACCGACGCCAGCAAGGCCAAGCGCTTCGAGCAGCGCTACAACCAGTACGGCTACCTCAGCCGGATCGAACGGCAAGGGGTAGCACTATGGCAAGCCACCGAACAGGATGCCGCCAACCGGGTACGCAAAGCCACGCTCGGTAATGGCTTGCAGATCCAACAGACCTACAACATCTATACCGGCCGACTGAGCGATGGGGAACTGACGAGTCCGCAGACCGGCTTGCAATGGCGTGAGAACTATCTCTACGACAAGTTGGGCAACATCGAGCAGCGCAGTCAGTTTTGGGCGGACAGCAGCTTGACGGAGACGTTTGCCTACGACGATCTGAATCGCCTCAGCAAGGCGACCGCCACCAACCAGCCTACCCAGGAATTCACGTACGACGCCATCGGCAATATGCTGAGCAAGACCGGTGCGGGTACCTATACCTACCCGCCGCAAGGCCAGGCCGTGCGCGCCGCCAATAGCGGTGGCCCGCACGCGGTCAGCAGCATCAGCAGCCTGGGGGCCTTCCGCTACGACGCCAATGGCAACCTGATCGAAGGCGCCGGCCGCAAGCTCAGTTGGACCAGCTTCGATATGCCGCACTGCATTACCACGGGCAGCCTGAACGCCGATGGTCGCTGCGGTAGCGGCACGTCCAGCGAATTTGCCTACGGCACCGAGCATCAGCGCGCCAAGCAGATCAAGAGCGACGGCACCACGATCTATTACGCCGGCGCGATTGAAGCGGAAACCACCGGCAGCACGGTCAAGTCCATCAAGACCTACTGGCCGAACGGCTTGGGCGTGGAAATCGACAAGGGTAGCAGCACCGACCAGCACTGGACCCATGAGGACCGGCTCGGCAGCGTGGTGGCCATCAGCGACCAGACCGGCGCGCTGAAGGAAAGGCTGAGCTACGACGTTTGGGGCAAACGCCGCAACTTGAACGGCAGCGCCAACAACGTGGACGGGGCGATCGACAACAAGGGCTTTACCGGTCACGAGATGTTGGATGGGCTGGACCTGGTGCATATGAACGGCCGCGTCTACGATCCGCTGGTGGCGCGCTTTATGAGCGCCGACCCCATCATCCAGGATCCGGAGCATAGCCAGAGCTATAACCGCTACAGCTACGTGTGGAATAATCCGACCAATCTGACGGATCCGACCGGGTTCACGGCTGGGCAAGGCGGGCAGGCCAATATCAACGAGAATGTCATAGGGAAGCTGGATCAGGCTTTCCAAACGGGTAGTCGCGTCCGAATGGAGGGTGAGTCGCCGGGCAGTACGATGCTATCGATGACCTCGTACGGCGGCAACGACGAACGCGGCAATGCCGGTGGCGAGAGGAAAGCTTCGGCAATTGGCGGTACGACCGTAAGCGGTGGCACGGGGGGGAGTGCAGGCGCTAGCAATGGTCCTACGCAGATTGGACCGAATGGCGGTGTTTGTGATGCGGGGTGCTCTGAAGTCCCCCAGATTGGTGAACAGCATGCAGGCTTTGATCGTGGAAGCGGTAAAGGTGGGCGGGTTGTTGAGAATATGGTTGGCTCTACAACGGGGAAGAAGCCAACAGGGGAAGAGC
Source organism: Chitinimonas arctica (assembly GCF_007431345.1). NCBI lineage: Bacteria > Pseudomonadati > Pseudomonadota > Betaproteobacteria > Neisseriales > Chitinibacteraceae > Chitinimonas > Chitinimonas arctica. Next base: position 3,928,164 of record NZ_CP041730.1, read on the forward strand.
TAGGGAAGGCTGCTCGGGTAAGGTTGTCGCCAGATGAACCCTACATTCCTATGCGTGGTGAGGCGTTTAGAGAGGCGAAAAGAGATTCTCGGATTCCAGTGTCGCAAGCACCTGATGAAGTAAGGTCAGTTAGGATGACTGATAGAAGTGGGCGTCCTATTCTGGATGAGAATGGACAGCCAACGTGGTCGCGGGAATATACATTTACCAACTCTCGCGGCCAAAAAATTGTGATTCAAGACCATGGTACTGGTCATAAGTTTGGACAGGGAGGGGTTGGGGATCAAGGGCCGCATTTCAATGTGAGGCCAATTGATAATACACGCACAGGTAAAGTTTCTGGTACGCAGGAGCATTATTTGTACGAGTAAGCTCCCAATTCCGTGGGGCGCTCAGAAGCGATAAGTTGCTTTTATGCCTATTGTGGGCAGTAAATAGGAGTTTTCAATGTCACTAGATTTTATTGATCGAGCAGATTTTCTGAAGGGGGTGTACGGTGCAATCCCCTCTTTCTCCGAAATTGTCCTGCATGATATTGTTCTGTCGGACAATGGGCCTTCTGTCGCACTTAGGTTTGATTTGGCAAATTTTCCATCTAACCCACCAAAAAAATGGGAAGAGTTCAATACGGTGCAAGTTACATTGGATCTGACTGGGCTGAGGTCGATCAGTATTAGTAAGTTTGGGTTGAATAATCGATGTTCTTTGAAGTTGGTCAAGGATGAGGATGGGGTATCTTTGCAGTCTTTCGGGGAGGTGGAGTTATCTGCCATTGGGGATTTCATTGCAGTGGCGAAAATTAGCGCATATTTGAATGATGTTTAGGCTATTTCTGCTTCTATCGAAATGGAGTTTCGCACCAGCCCAATCATGGCTGAGCGACTAAGTCATAGGTGGCGATGCTTAGCATATAGCGCCGAACGCGGCATTGGTAGTGCTGAGAAGAAGGTTTCGGCAAACAGCGGTACATCGTTAGTTGCAAATGGTGTAATGAGTGGGAATGTTGGCGTTAGCCGCGGCTCGGTGCTGATTGGGAAGATTGGCGAGCTTTGGGTGCGACTTGCTAGTTGCGGGCAATACTGAGTTGGTACAGTAGCCGGGCTTTATATAGCAGCAACGGAATGAAAGAATGAAAACATCGCTGGGAAAATTGATCAGCATTAGCAGTGCCGCGCTTTCTTTATCTAAGCCTGATGAGGATGTCTTTCCGACGGAGAGTGCTGCGGCTCAGGATTTGTGCGGATTGTTAGAAAGAAAAAATGGCTTCTATGCATTTGAGTCAGCGCTTCACATATTTCCGGATCGATCTGTTGGTGCGGAGATGGGATTGTTGGAGTGGAATGCACCCGACCTTTGGGTAAATTCTTATCACGGCATGGCTGATGCATGCTACTTCTTCGCAGAGGACATTTTTGGCGGGCAATTCTGTTTGAAGCATGACGGAATTTATTCATTTGATCCAGAAACAGCTGCTTGTGTATTTCTTTCACCAGACCTCGAAGGTTGGGCTGAGATCATATTGAATGACTATGAGGTCTTGACTGGCTACCCCATAGCGCAGGCGTGGCAACGCCGCGAAGGCCGCTTGGCGACAGGAACTCGCCTTGTCCCGAAAATTCCTTTCGTCACGGGCGGGGAGTTTGAAATTGAGAATATGTACCCGCTTGAAGCGGTGAAATCTATGCATTTCCGAGCTAATTTGGCTACGCAAATAAAAGATTTGCCCGATGGTGCGCAGATCAAATGGAATATAATTGATTGATTTCAATCATTGCAGCAATCTCCAGTAAGAGGAACAAGGAGAGGGTAATGGATTGGAATGCATTCGCTGATTTTGACAATCAGCTGGGATCGACGAAAAGTGCGATAAATGATGCGGAGGCCAAGCTGGCTTGGCTGCTCCCTGCTGACTACAAACAGTTCCTGGAATGGAAAAATGGGGGGGAAGGGTTCATTGGCGACAACTACTTGATACTTTGGTCGGCTGAGGAATTGGGTCAGTTTAATTTGGAATACCAAGTAGAAAAGTACGCCCCTGGGCTCGTCTTGATCGGATCGAATGGTGGAGGGGAAGGGTTTGCTTTCGATACACGCCAATCACCCGCGCCAATCATTCAAGTCCCTTTTATAGGTATGGACTTGGAAGATACCCGAGTGTTGGCTTCATGCTTTGATGAATTCATTGATTTTCTGGCGGTGCAATAAAATGTCTTCGCACAAATCTTGGCGACTTGCTGACTCATCTATGAAAGGGATGGAGATATTTGAGATCACCCCAATAATTCTTGGTGGGGATCCGGCTGATTCAAGCAATAAGGTGTTGCTTACAAGGAGGCAGCATATTGAAGCGGTTCGCTATTGGAACGAAATAATTGAGGGGATAAAGAAAGTGGACGAATGAATTTTTTAATCTTTGAATTAATTATTCCAGTATTAAAAAATCAAAAATCTGCTTTTCCCGAGATCCTGGTCAGTGGAGCTGCTGCTGTAGGAAATGGTAAGTCGGGATTCCCTGGTGGGACTCAAATTCCCCCAGCTGCCTTCAATATAGTATGGCCTTGGGAGGAATAATGTCTGTTGAACAAGATAATGTAATTGATGCTATTAGCCTCAGTAATAGTAGTAATGTTGTGCTTACTATTTCAGATCACTTGGAATGGTCACAGGAGAACGAAGAGATTCACTTGGAGCTGCTGCAAAATAAATTGAACACGTACCTTGTTTTCTTTGAAAGTGGAGAATTGTACGAATCCTACCCGGCGGCCGAGGGAAAGAAAGTCACAATTTCTATTGTTGCTAAATTTGATTTAAATGAAAAAGCAAAAGGTTTTTACGCTCAGGTGGAAGCCATTCTTGCTGGGGCAGGGCTCGGATTGGAATTCCAAGTACTTAAAGCGCCCCCGAACCGGTGAGCAAGTTTCTGTATGTGCGCATTGCAAAGCACGTACGGACGAGAGCCATTTCCGCCAGGTATGCGATTCAAAACCGATGAGGGGAAAAATGACTATAAGTACATATCCTGACGGGCTTGATTGTGTTTGGCTTGCATCTGATCGCAATGGACATCTCGGGGCTTTTGTAACAGGAGGCATCGGTCCAATCCCAGTGTCGGTATTAGGTACCACCTTGCTGGCTATTGAGGAAATTGAAGGTGTTGTATGTGAACTACCTCCAATATCGGAAGTTCGTCTTCTTGTGCAAATGAAGCGGCCGTTCGATTTCATTGCAATGGCTCAGCGGGGATTCTTTGTGTATGACTGGCGTGACGTACATCGCACGGTCCATGAACTTACGCATTCCTATGAGGCGATAGCATTTCCATCGAATCCAATTACGATGGAAATGCTGCCTGAACCTCTGAGAGCGGTTGCGGGAGAGACGCTTTTGCCGATGCTAGCTTTCGTTGATGAGACAGCTTTGGACATTATGGATAAGTTGGACTGCCTTAGCGGTGGACAGATGCAGTAAGCGGTTCCACGGGTGGGCAACAGACGTCTGTAACCTCGGCAAGTAAACCAAGAACGCCTGGGGTCGCCTTCACGCCTACATATGCTTGAACAAATGCGTAAAGCTCCGGCTCACTTCCAGCTTTTCCTCGTTGCCCTTCATCTGCACAATCTGTTGCCCCCGGAAGTCCCTGCTGACCTGGTCAATCGCATCCACCCGGACCAAAATGGCCCGATGTATCTGCCAAAACTCGTCCGGGTCGAGTTCATCGACCAATTCCTTGATCGGTTTGCGTATCAGCGCTTCGAATTGTTCGGTCTGCACCCGGGTGTATTTGTCTTCGGCCCGGAAGAACAGGATCTCGCGGCTGCTGATCATGCGCAGGCTGTTGCCCACGCTGGCCTGCACCCAGCGCAGATATTCGCGCGGCTTGCTCTCGCCGCTGCCCAGCCGGCGTGCCAGCTGTTCCAGCAAGGCTTCCATGCCGTCCGGCTCCCCACCCTTGCCCAATCGCTCGCGTAGCCGCTCGCAGGTGGTGGCCAGCCGCTCCGGGTCGGCCGGTTTGAGAAGGTAGTCCACCGCGCCCTGTTCGAATGCGGTGACGGCATATTGGTCGTAGGCGGTCACGAACACGATATGGCATTGGCCGGCCAGGGCGCGGGCGGCCTGGATGCCGTCCATTTCAGGCATGCGGATATCGAGGAAGGCGATATCGGGCTGTTGCGCGCGGGCCATGGCCACGGCTTCCAGGCCGTTGGCGGCTTCGCCGATGATCTGCAATTCCGGCCAGGCATCCTTGAGGCGGCCAATGATCTGTTCGCGCATCAGGCGCTCGTCATCGGCGATCAGGGCGGTGGGCGCAGCTTGTCTCATATTATTTCCGGCGAAGAAGGGCTTGTAGTCGGCATTTAACGGGCTTTTTTGCACGGTCCGCAAGCACTGCCGCCCGCCCTGTGGCAATTACGTCCTATTCGCCTCCGCCGCGACCGGCGCCACCTCGTACGGTACCCGGATGGTGGCGCGGGTGCCGCCTTCCAGCGGGACCAGGATGACCAGTTCGGCCTTGCCGCCGTACAACACCTTCAGGCGTTCGCGGATATTGGCCAAGCCCACCCCGCCGGCCGATTTGGGGGCGAAGCCCATCCCGCTGTCGCTGACGCTGACTTCCAGCAAGCCATCGCGGATTTCCGCGGCGATAATCAATTTACCGCCCTCGGCCTTGGGTTCCAGGCCGTGCTTGATGGCGTTCTCCACCAGGGTCTGCAACATCATCGAAGGGAAGATGGCGGATTTCAGTCCTTCCGGCACATTGACCGCCGGTTGCAGGCGTTCTTCCATGCGGACTTCCATGATCTCCAGAAAGGCGCTGGACAAGGCAACCTGCTGGCCCAGGCTGGGGCGGCTGCCGTCGCGCATCTGCGGCATGGCCGAACGCAGGTAGCGGATCAGCGATTGCTGCATCTTGGAAGCCCTGGGCGGATCGGTCTGGATCAACTGATCGATGGACGACAGGGTGTTGAACAGGAAGTGCGGTTCGATCTGGGCCTGCAACGCTTCCATGCGGGCTTCCAACAGGCTGCGTTCCAGTTGTTCGGTATCGGCCCGGGCGGTGGCCCAGGAGGCGGTCAACTCGGCGCGGCGTTTGCCGCCGGCGAGGATCTTGATGATGATCACCGTGATGATCAGCGGGATCAAAGGCGCCGGATCCCGGAAAATGAAACTTGCAGCGACAAACACCAAAAACAGCACCAGCGCCAATTGCTTGCGCGAGACGACGGCCAGCCAATCGAAGAACTGCCACCACAGCCGAACCAATACCCGGCCTATTTCACGCAGCGAGGCCTGCAGGTCGGGTTTGGTTTCGTCGAGTTTGTCCATGCGGTAAATCTCCGTGGCGATCTATTGGGGCGGTTCTTACCCGCCATGTCCGCACGATAAGCAATCGGGCGCGACCGGTCGAGACGGAAGGGATACAAGGCAGTAGCGGGAGGATGCGGTGCGGATTTGGCGGATGGACGGCTACTCTTCGCGCGCGGGAACCAGCACGGTGCGGTTGCCGTTGGTTTCCATCGGACTGACCAGGCCAGCCTGTTCCATCTGTTCGATCAGGCGGGCCGCCCGGTTATAGCCGATACGCAACTGCCGTTGAACCGACGAGATGGAGGCCTTGCGGCTCTTGATGACGAAGCTGACTGCTTGATCGTACAAATCGTCGCCCTCGCCATCGCCGCCGCTGGATAGGCCGAACTCGCCGCCGCCGGCCGCGCCGCCTTCCATGCCCTCGACCGCACCGGTGAGTATCCCCTCGATATAGTCCGGTTCGCCTTGCGATTTGAGAAACTCGACCACCGCGTGCACTTCCTCATCGGCCACGAAAGCGCCGTGGATGCGCTGCGGGTAGCCGGACCCCGGCGGCAGGAACAGGCCGTCACCCTGGCCCAGCAGGGCTTCCGCGCCCATCTGGTCGAGGATGGTGCGCGAGTCGATCTTGCTGGATACCTGGAAAGCGCAGCGGGTAGGGATATTGGCCTTGATCAAGCCGGTGATCACATCCACCGACGGGCGCTGGGTGGCCAGGATCAGGTGGATGCCGGCGGCACGGGCTTTTTGCGCCAAGCGCGCGATCAGTTGCTCGATCTGCTTGCCGGCCACCATCATCAGGTCGGCCAGTTCGTCGATCAGCACCACGATCAGCGGCAGGGTGGCCAGGGGTTCGGGATTGTCTGGCATCAGGCTGAAGGGGTTGTTCAGTTTTTCGCCGCGCTTCTCGGCATCCCGCAGTTTCTGATTGAAACCGGCCAGATTACGCACGCCCATGGCACTCATCAGGCGATAGCGCTTTTCCATTTCGGCCACGCACCAATTGAGCGCGTTGGCGGCGTGCTTCATATCGGTCACCACCGGCGCCAGCAGGTGGGGAATGCCCTCGTAGACGCTCAGTTCCAGCATCTTCGGGTCCACCATGATCAGCCGGACCTCTTCCGGGGTCGCCTTGTACAGGAAGGACAGGATGATGGCGTTCATCGCCACCGACTTACCCGAGCCGGTGGTGCCGGCCACCAGCATATGCGGGGCCTTGGCCAGGTCGATCACCACCGGCTTGCCGGAAATATCCTTGCCCATCGCCATGGTCAGCATCGAGCCGGCGTCGTGATAGGACTGCGAGCCGATGATCTCGGACAGGCGCACGATCTGGCGCTTCGGATTGGGCAGCTCCAGACCCATATAGGTCTTGCCGGGAATGGTCTCGACCACCCGGATGCTGACCAGCGACAAGGCGCGGGCCAGGTCTTTCATCAGATTGACGATCTGCGAACCCTTCACCCCCACCGCCGGTTCCACTTCGTAGCGGGTGATGACGGGGCCGGGATACGCCGCCACGACCTTCACTTCCACGCCGAATTCGGCCAGCTTGCGTTCGATCAGGCGCGAGGTGTATTCGATGGTTTCGTGGCTGACCATCTCCTGCGTGGGCGCGGGTGGCGACAGCAGCGAGATGCTGGGCAATTCGGCGCTATTGCTGCTGAGCAGGGCGGGCGTCTTCTTGCTGACGGTCTTCTGCTTGGGCGCTGCCTCGGCGCTGTCTTCCCAGGGCGGTAGGTCTTCCTTGGCGAACAGCGAGGGCTGGGCGGCTTCCTGGCGCGCCTTTTCCTGGATCTTCTGTTCCTGTTCGATTTCCTTGAGCATGGCCTTGGAGGGCTTGATTTCGATCACCGGCTCTTCGATACGCAAGGCCGGCGCCACTTCGAAGCGCTGTTTTTCGACCGTGACGCGCGCCTCGCGGGCTACCGCCGCTTCTTCGCCGATACGCCTGTCCTGCCTGGCCTGCCAGAGGTTGAAGAGCCGCAGGCAGCGGGTTTCCAGCCAGGCGCCCACCCGCTCGGTCAGGTCCAGCCAGGAAAGCCCGGCGAACAAGGATAAGCCGATACCAAAGGCGCTCAGCAGGATCAAGGTGGCTCCGCTGAAGCCCAGCGCATGGTAGAGCCAGCCACCCAGCGCCAGTCCCAGCATGCCGCCGGGCTTGTAGGGCAGGGTGAACTGCCAGCTGTTCAGGCGTAGCGCCTCCAGGCTGCAGCTGGCCAGGATCAGCAGCAGGTAGCCGCTGATGGCGACGGTGGCCAGGCGGTGGTTGTGCTGTACTTTTTCCAGGCGGCGATAGCCCCACAGGATGGCGGCCAGGCAGAACACCACCCACCACCAGGCGGAAATGCCGAACAGGTAAAGCAGCACGTCGGCCAGCCAGGCGCCGAAGGCGCCGCCCTTATTGCGTATCAGCACTTCGGTGGCGGCATGCGACCAGCCCGGATCGTCCGGGTTATAGCTGGCCAGGATGATCACCAGGTAGACGCCGGCCACCACGGCCGCCAGCCACCAGCTCTCGCGCAGCACGGCGGCGAACTGCGGGGGCAGCGGTGTACTGTTGCGCTTGTTGGGGGCGTTTTTGGGACGACGGGAAAACAACATGTACACGGCCTGCATGGGGTCGGTTGGCATTCATTCCACGCCTGCCGGCAAATGATTGATCCGGCTGGGCACGAAGCGAAACCCGCGTGCGGCGGGCCACGTGGAGCCAGAGGCGTGGCTTGTCAACCGGCAACCCGGCTCCATCGTGGAGCCGATTATAGCGTGACGAACAGTGACCAATAGTGGTAATGGTGACGTGGGGTTTACCCGTTAGCGGTAAATAGCCACCGTTCGGATACCACTGGCGTCCACGGCGGCGCGGTACATGCCTTCGCAATTGAAGGGCATGGCGATATGGCCTTCCCAGTCCACCGCGATCAGTCCGCCGGTGCCGCCCAGTTCCACCAGGTTGCCGAACACCACTTCGTCGCAGGCGTCCGCCAATGGCTGGCCCATATAGCGGACCCGGCTGGCCACCTCATGGGCGGCAACGCAGCGGACGAAGGTTTCGCCGTGGCCGGTGCCCGAGACCGCCAGCAGTTCGTCCGCCCAGGTGCCGGCGCCGATGATGGGGGTATCGCCTATCCGGCCGGCCATCTTGGCGGTGCGTCCGCCGGTCGAGGTGGCGGCCGCCAGTTTACCGCTGCGGTCCAGCGCGACTGCGCCCACCGTGCCGTGCCTGGTCTGCTCCGAGGCGTCCTCGGCTGCGCCGCCCGTGGCCAGGCGGGCCAATTCGGTTTGCAGGGCGTCCCAGCGCGATTGCGTAAAAAAATAGCTGGCATCGGCTAAAGGCAGCCCGATCTGCTCGGCATAGGCATCGGCGGCGGCAAAACCCAGGGTGATATGCGGTGTGCGTTCCATCACGGCGCGGGCCAGCCGAACCGGATTGCGCACCCGTTGCACGCCGCTGACCGAACCGGCATTGCGCTGCCTGCCATCCATGATGGCCGCTTCCAGTTCGATAAAGCCCTGATCATTGAAAACCGCGCCGTGGCCGGCGTTGAACAAGGGGTCATCCTCCAAGACCATCACCGCTACCTCGACCGCATCGAGGGCGCTGCCGCCGCTGCTCAGCACGGTCAGTCCGGCGTCCAGCGCGGCGTTAAGGCCGGCAAGCAGGGCAGCCTCCTGTGCGGGGGCGAGGGATTGCCGGCGGATGGTGCCGGCGCCGCCATGTATGGCGATGGCAAACGGATTAGTCATTCCAGAAAACGCTTTTGCCAGCCTAGATAGAGGCGATGGACATATTCCTTCATCGCTTCGGGTGAATCGAAATTGGCGGGAACGATGGGTTCGAATACATGGTAGTCGGCGCGGGGATTGCGTGCCATGGCGATTTGCCACAGCTTCTGCAATAGGTGCTGGTCGGCCCACTCGAAGCTTTCCTGGGCCTGGTAATGGAGAAACACCGGCAGGATGGGCAGGCCGCTTTCGAAGCTGGCGATAAAGGCGCCGTTGAAAAACCGGCCACCCAGCCGCCTGCCCTTGCAGCCGCCCTCGGGATAGAGGGCCAGACAACTGCCGCCGCGCGCCGCGGCGATCAATGCCTGGGTGGCGGCCTTGCGTGAATCGGCTGAGTCGCGGCGGACGAACAAGGTATCGGCCGCCACGGCTACCCGGCCCACCAGCCACCAATCCGCCACCTCGGCCTTGGCCAGCGAGCGGACCGGAAAAAGGGCGGGGATGCCGATATCCTCGAAGGCGGAAGGATGGTTGGCCACCAGGATATAGCGCGACGGCAAGCTGCCTAGATAATGCTGGTGCAGGCGCAGTTCCACCCCCAGCGCCCGCACGAAGGCTCGGCACCAGGCATGGAACAGCGGCGGGTAAAGCCTGGCTACCATGCGGCGCGGCGGCAATGCCAATAGCAGCAGTACGGGTGTGAACAGCAGGAAATCCAGGATGGCCAGCAGGCGCCAGGCGAAGCGGAGCAGGGCGATCATGGCCGGGTCCGGATCAGGCGAAGAAGCCGCGTAGTTTGCTTTCGATGATGCGCGGATTTTCGCCATGCGCGATCGCGACCAGGCCTTCGGTCAGCAGCTCGCGCCGCTTGACCTCGCTGGCGATCACTTGCTTGAGCTTGTTGCCGATCGGCAGGAAGAATAGATTGGCCGAGCCCACCCCGTAGATGGTGGCGACGAAGGCCACGGCGATGCCGGAGCCCAGCTTGGATGGATCGGTCAGGTTTTCCATCACATGGATCAGGCCCATGACCGCGCCGAGGATCCCTATGGTCGGCGCGTAGCCGCCGGCGGCATCCCAGATCTTGGCGGCTGCCCGGTGCTTCTCTTCGTAGGCGCTGATCTCCAGCTCCATGGTGTGGCGTATCGCCTCGGGTTCGGCGCCGTCCACCAACATCTGCAAGGCGCGCTTCACGAACGGATCCTTCTCGTTCATCAGCGGCGTTTCCAGCGCCAGCAAACCGCCCCGGCGCGCGGTATTGCTCCAGGCCACCAGGAATTTCACGCAGGGTTCCAGCTCGATGGACGGCGGCAACACGACCCAGCGCAACATCTTGATGCCACCGATAAAGCTGGCGGCGTTGCTTTGCAACATCACCGCACCGATGGTGCCGCCGAGGACGATCAGAAAAGCGGTCAATTGCAACAGCGAGGCGATGCGGCCGCCTTCGAGTACCTGGCCGCCGACTATCGCGATAAGGCCGAGTGAAATTCCGATCAGGCTCAATCTGTCCATGACTATGGGCGATCTCTCTTATTGGCGGGTTCGTTGCGTTTATAGCAGATTTGCCGTGGCGCGGCTCCGCAGGGGCTTACTTCCTGGTCCAATCGCTCAGCTTGGCGCGCAGTCGCGCAACGGCCTGGCTATGCAATTGCGAAACCCGCGACTCGGTGACATTCAGCACGGCGCCGATTTCCTTCAGGTTCAGTTCCTGTTCGTAATATAGCGACATCACCAGCTTCTCCCGTTCCGGTAGCAGCGCGATGCCCTCCACCAGCACGCGGCGAAAGTCGGCATCGTCGATCTTGTCCAGCGGGTTGCTGCCGTGGTCGGCCGCCATGCTGTCCAGCGCATTGCGGCCCTCGTCCTCGCCATCGAAATCGTCGTAGTAGATCAGCTGGTGGCCCCGGCAATCGCCCAGCATCTCCTGGTATTCGGGCAGCGACAGGTTCATGGCTTCGGCCACTTCGGTTTCGCTTGGGGCGCGGCCCAGCTTGTGCTGCAGCTTGACCAGGGCGGCCTCGATATCGCGCATGGAGCGGCGTAGCTGGCGGGGCAGCCAGTCGGCCTCGCGCAGTTCGTCCAGCATCGCGCCGCGTATCCGCTGGGTGGCGAAGGTCTCGAATTGCGCGCCGGCCAGCGGGTCGAAATTGCGGGCAGCCTCCATCAGGCCGATCAGGCCGGCCTGGATCAGATCGTCCACTTCCACGCTGGCGGGCAGCCTGGCCACCATATGGTAGGCAAGCTTCTTGACCAGGGGGGCGAACTGCTTGACACGCTCGTCCACCGGGTCGGAAGCGTGTTTGGCGTAGGCACCGATGGCACGGGAGGAAGTCATGCGCGATAGAAGGGCAAAGGCATGACTACTTTATGCGCCAAGGCGGCGGGGTTTGCCAACGATGGTGAGCAAATAGGCGCGGTTCAGGAGCGCGCGCCCAGCCGGCGGCAGACGTCCAGGGCCCGATACAGCAGGTTTTCCCTATCGGTGCTATGAGGCTGGCGGGGCCAGCGCCGCATGGCGCTGGCGAGTTGCGCGAAGGCGACGCTGGCCTCGCTATGGGGGAAGGCATGGGCCACCGGCTGGCCCAGCTTGTCGGCGCGCGCCAATTGCTCGTCTTCCGGCACAAAACCCACCAGCTTCATCTTGACGTCCAGATAGCGGCCGGCCACTTCCTTGACCCGCTTGAACAGGGCCATGGCGGTATCCAGGGTGCGTACCCGGTTGGCCAGCAGCCGAAAGTCGCGGCGGCCATATTCGGTATGCAGGCGCTTGATGGTGGCGTAGGCGGCGGTAATGGATTCGCCGGACGGGGTGATGACCACGATGACCTCATCGGCCGACAAGGCCAGCCCCGGTGCACTGTCGTCGGACACCGGCCGTGCATCGACCAGTACCCAGTCGATACGCGCGATCAGCGAGTCGTATTCGTCGGCTAATTGGCCGGCTCGGCCGGGCGGCAGATGGCTGGCCAGGGCGCTGGGCAGCTTGATCGGCATCAGGTCGAAGCCGGGCGCGGCCAGCAAGAGTTCGTCCAGCCGGATTTCGCGTCCGGCGACGTGCTCGAAGGCGAAGCGCTGGCGTAGTTGCAGGCGGTTCACCGCGCTATGGCGGCTGTCGTCCTCGTCCAGCAGCAGCACCCGTTGGTCGGCGGCGGCGATGGCCGCGGCCAGGTTGAGCGTCAGCGTGGTCACGCCGGTGCCGCTGCCGCCGCTCAGGGCGATGGCCCGCCCGCCCGGGCCGCCTACCAGGCGCCTTAGGCTGGCCGCCTGGTCGTTGTGGACCGTGGGGACAAGATTGTTCAATCTATCCATGGCCATCGCGTCAAGGGGCGGTCTCGCGCCAGGTGAAGTCCAGCGAGGGCTGCTGGGCGCCAAGGAAGAGCGGGTATTCCTCGTTTTTCAGCCGGTAGGCCGGCGCTTCCGGCGGAGTCTTGAACACCCGGTCCACCAGGTACAGCCCGCTGGCTACATGCAGGTCCTCGGGGACGCGCTGGCCATTGGTGATGTAGTACAAAGGCAGCTTGTAGCGCACGATCACATCCAGGCCGCTGCCCAATGAAAAGGCCTCGTCGGTCTTGGTGAAGATGCAGCCGGCCAGGCCGTCGCCATGGTAGCGCCGTACCACGTCGTCCAGGGTGGTGCCTTGTGCATTGGCGCTGAGCAGCAGCAGGCGCTTGACCGGCGTGCTTTGGCCGGCGAGCAGGGCGATCTGTTCGACCACCCGCTGGTCGCGCTGCCCCATGCCGACGGTGTCGATCAAGACCAGATGGCGATTACGCAGGTCGGCCAGGGTCTGGGCCAGGTCGGTTTCGTCGGTGACGGCATAGACGGGGATGCCCAGGATCTTGCCGTAGATGCGCAACTGGTCCTGCGCGCCGATACGGTAGCCATCGGTGCTGATCAGCGCCACCTTGGCCGCGCCGTGCTTGAGCGTGGCGCGGGCGGCCAGCTTGGCGACCGTGGTGGTCTTGCCCACTCCGGTGGGGCCGACCAGGGCATAGACGCCGCCCGCCTCGACGATATCGGCGCCGGCGCCCACCGTGGGCAGGTTGTGCTGAAGGGCGGTACGGGCCCATTTCATGCCGCGCTCGGTGCTGTAGCCGTTGGGCATGCGTTCGACGATCTGGCGGCTCAAGGCGGGGCTGAAACCCACGCTCAGCAGCCGCCGCAATACTTCCAGGCGCTCCGGCGCATGGCGCTTCAGTTCATGCCAGGCCAGGCCGGCCAGCTGGCCTTCCAGCAGGCCGCGCAGCAGCTTGATCTCGCTGGAGATATCCTCGACATCGTGGCTGATGCTGGCGATCTGCTTGCCTTGCTCGCCGAGTTCGGGAGCGGGCGCGATGACGGGTGGAGGCGGCTCGCTGGGTGTCATGGCTACCGGCTCGGGGGCGGGCGGCGGCAGTTCGCTGGTATCCAGGGTCGGTTCGACGCGCGGACCGGCCGGGCTTGCCTGGGTCAGGTCCAGTTCCGGCGGCTCGTAGCGGTAGCGTGGGGTGAAATGGTTGACCGGCAGGGCCTGGTCGTCGGCCAGCACTTCCGGACCGAGCTGCGGCACGGCCAGCATGGTGGGCAGCGGGACGGCGGCCGCTCGCGGCCGTGGCGCCTGGCGGATGTCGGACAGGGTGGGTTCGTCGTCCTCGTCCAGCTCGGGCGGTAGGGCATAGGTGCGTTGGACCAGCCGGTTGGCCACCGCCGGCGTGCGTGGGATGCTCACCGGCGGACGTGGTTTGCCCTTGCTCGCCAGGCTATCGCTGGTCAGGTTGGCAACCTCCGTATCGGCCACCGCCATGATCTCGATATGACCGTCAGGCAGCTGGCGATTGGACAGGATAAGCGCATCCGGCCCCAGCTCGTCCCTTACCTGCTTCAGCACGTCCCGCGTGCTGGCCCCATGAAATTTTCTGACAACCATGATCCTGTCCCCGCGGCGCTAAGCGTACCGTCTATATAGGTCCTGCCACCCCTGTCCGCGTAGCGCGGGCCGGGGCCATTTCATCCTGCCGTTCTTTTGCCACCCCTCATGCGGGGGCGGTTGCCCGTCCTCCCAGCACGCCGACTATTCGTATGGTTTTGTTGTCCGGGATCTCGCTATGCGCCAGCACCCGGAACTGCGGCACCGACCGGCGCAGGAAGCGGCTGAGCAGCGGACGCAATTGCGCCGGTGTGATCAGCACGCTGTTCAAGCCCTGGTTCTCCATCTGCTCCGTCAATTGGCCGGCCTGCTGCAAGAGGGTTTCCGCCAGGCCGGGTTCCAATCCGCCGCCCTTGCCCTGGCTGGCCTGCAACAGGACCTGCTCCAGGCCCGGGTCGAGGGCGATAACCTGCAACTCGTTCTCGCCGGGGAACAGCTGGTGGACGATGGCACGCCCCAGCGCGACCCGCACCGCCGAAGTCAGCTCGTCCACGTCCATGGTCTTGGTGATATGTTCGGACAGCGTTTCCAGGATGGTGCGCATATCGCGGATATGCATGCTCTCGTCCAGCAGGTTCTGCAAGACCTTTTGCAGAATGTTGATCGGTACCAGCTTGGGTACGATGTCCTCGACGAGCTTGGGCGATTCCTTGGCCAGGTGGTCGAGCAACTGCTGTACTTCCTCGCGACCCAGCAGCTCGGAGGCATGGCTCTGCAGGAGGTTGGAGATATGGGTGGCCACCACCGTGCTGGCGTCCACCACGGTGTAACCCAGCGACTGGGCCTGCTCCTTCAGCGGCGCATCGATCCAGATCGCCGGCAGGCCGAAGGTGGGGTCGGTGGTGGGGGTGCCGGGCAGGGCGCCCATCACGCGGCCCGGATTGATGGCCAGGAACTGGCCGAGAAAGGCTTCGCCGTCGCCCACGTCCACGCCCTTGAGCTGGATGCGATAGGCGTTGGGCTTCAATTCCAGATTGTCGCGGATATGAATGGGTGGAACCAGGAAGCCCAGATCCTGCGCGATCTTTTTGCGGATGCCGCGAATACGGCGCAGTAGTTCGCCGTCCTGGTTGCGGTCCACCAGCGGGATGATGCGATAACCCACCTCCAGGCCCACCGGATCGACCGCCGCCACATCGTGCCAACCCACTTCCTGGGCCTGCGCTTCCTGCGCTTGCTGAGCCTGTTGGGCGGCCGCTTCCTGCTGTCTGGGCACCACCTGTTCCTCGTCGGCGGCGCGCAGCTCCAGCCAGCGCGCCAGTCCGGCCAGCGCGGCGCCCATCAGCAGGAAAGCGATATGGGGCATGTTCGGGATCAGGCCGAAGATGCCGATCACGGCGGCGGTCACATACAGGGTGGTGGGTTTGGAGAACAGCTGGCCCAGCAATTGATCCGACAGATTGGTGTCGTCGCCGACGCGCGACACCACCAGGCCGGCGGCAGTGGAAATGATCAGGGCCGGGATCTGCGCCACCAGGCCATCGCCGATGGACAGCAGGGTATAAGTCTTGCCGGCCAGTGCGAACGGCATATCGTGCGAGATCATGCCGACGATCATGCCGGCCACCAGATTGATCACGATGATCAACAAACCGGCCACCGCGTCGCCGCGCACGAATTTGGAAGCACCATCCATGGAGCCGAAGAAGTCGGCTTCCTGCGCGATCATGCGGCGCCGCTTGCGGGCATCGTCTTCGCCGATCAGGCCGGCGTTGAGGTCGGCGTCGATGGCCATCTGCTTGCCCGGCATGGCATCGAGGGTGAAGCGGGCGCTCACTTCGGCGATCCGCCCGGCGCCCTTGGTGATCACGACGAAGTTGATGATGGTCAGGATCACGAACACCACGATACCGATGGCGACGTTGCCGCCGATCAGGAAGTGGCCGAACGCTTCGATCACCTTGCCGGCCGCCGCTTCGCCCTGGTGGCCATTGGTCAGGATCACGCGGGTGGAGGCGACGTTCAGCGCCAGGCGCAGCAGGGTGGTCATCAGCAGCACCACCGGAAAGGCCGAGAAATCCAGCGGTTCCTTGGTGTTGATGGCGACCATCAGCACGATGATGGAGACCGCGATATTGAAGGTGAAGAACAGATCGAGCGCGAACGCCGGCAGGGGCAGGATAAACAGGCTCAACACCATCAGGACGAGGATGGGGCCGGCCAGCGACGAAAGATTGAGACGAGCAAACATAGGATGCCGCTGCTGCTGTTTGAATCCTGATAAATCGGTTGTAAAAACCGCGCTTCACCTTTGAATTACTTTATTTTTTTGCTTTTGTCACCTTGCGCGTGTTCTAGCGCCTCGCTTGTGGAGAAAAGCACAGCATTACAAGCCGAAATCGCGGCAATCGGCTATCCACCAGGGTCCAGCTCGGCCGGGACCGGCAAGTCGGCCGCCAGGCTGGGGGCGTGGCCGCCGTGGCGCTGGAAATGGTTCAGCTGCATGATGTAAGCCAGCACTTCGGCGACGGCATTGTAGAGCGGCGTAGGGATATCCTCGCCCAGGTCGGCATGGTGGTAGAGCGCGCGGGCCAGCGGCGGAGTACGCAGGATGGGAACCTTGTGCTCGCGTCCCAGCTCGATGATGCGCTCGGCCAGCAGGAAGGAGCCTTTGGCGATGACGCGCGGGGCTTTCATCTGCTTTTCGTCGTAAAGCAGGGCGACCGCATAGTGGGTCGGGTTGGTGATCACGACGTTCGCCTTGGGAATATCGGCCATCATGCGCTGTCTGGCCGCCTGCATCTGCAACTGGCGGATCTTGGCCTTGACCTGGGGATCGCCGTCCGATTCCTTCGACTCCTGCTTGACCTCTTCCTTGCTCATGCGCAGATTGCGCTTGTAGTCCCATAGTTGAAACGGCACATCGATCAGTACGATCACGATCATTGAGCCGACCACCATCAGCAAGGTGAACTTGACCAGCTGGAACAGGTAGCCAAGGCTTTCGAACGGCGACATGGCAATCAACTGCAGGACTTCGTTCTTCTCCGACCAGATGGTGCTGACCGCCACGCCGCCGATCAGCGAGGCCTTGAGGATGGCCTTGAACATATCGACCAGGCTACGGACCGAGAAGATGCGGCCGATGCCGGCGATGGGATCGAGCTTGCCGAATTTCGGTGCGACGGCATCCAGGGTGAACAGCCAACCCGACAGCACGATGGAGGCCAGGATAGCGGCCAGCGCGGTGGAGGCGAGAAAGGGCAGGATGGCAAGCAGGGCGTCGAAGCAGGCCTGCGAGAAGTGCCGCAGCAAGGCTTCGCCGTCGCCGAGCACGGCCCGGTCGAAATGCAGGTTAAGCACCATGATGCGCTTGAGCGCATCCAGCATGCCGCCGCCCATGCTGATCAAGGCCACCACGCCCGTCATCAGCACCGAAAAAGTCACCAATTCGGTTGAGCGGGCAACCTGCCCCTTGGCGCGGGCTTCCTCCAGTCGTCTGGGACTGGGGTCTTCCGTACGTTCCAGGTCACTGTCTTCGGCCATATCCGCATCGCCAGCAGTGGCTATTCAATTGCCTGGATTGTAGGAATTGTCGCGAGCAAGCGTATGGGATTTGATGGGAAGCGCCGCGAGCGTGTGGTTTTCGTTGCGCGTAGAGAACTCAGCCCCCACCCAGGACGGGCGGGGGAGGGGGGAGGGGATTACTTGGCGCGGATGATGCTGGCCATTGCCACGCGGCTGGCCTTGACCAGGACGTCCGGACGCTGGCGTATCATGTCGGCCAGGCGGGACTTGTCCTTCAGGAAGCTTTCCACCAGCATCCAGCCGGCGTAGCGGGCCTGGGCCAATTTCTCGCCCGAGTAGGCGGCCATGGTGGCGGGGCTACCGTCTTCCAGTTTGTCCACCATCATCTTCAGATCGGCTTTCTTGTTGTCGCGGGCCTTGGCGAACTGTTCCGGGGTCAAATCCAGATAGGCTTCGGGCGACAGGCCGGGCACCGCGCTTTGTGCGGCATGGGCCAGCACGCCTTCGCCGACGGCGAATTCGACCAGGTTGCGTGGCTGCGTGCCCCATGCCGCGCTCCGCTCCAGCATGGCGCGGGCCAGGATGCGGCTCAGCGGCAGGTTGCGGACTTCGGCCGATACTTCCAGCGGCAGGTTGATATTCAGGCGCTCGCCGTCCACGGTGCTCCAGACCCGGCCGTCGAAGGTGCCGACGTAGGTGATAAAGCGCAGCGACATGGCCTGTTCGAGCTGCAGCTGGTCACCGATCTTGGTATTGATGGCAGAGGTCGAGGCCGAGATGCCGTCAAAGCCTTCCTGGATTTGCGGCAATACAGCTGCGTAGCGTGGCCAGGCGGCTTCCAGCGCCTTGCGGGTGGCGGCTTCGTCCGGCTGGCTGGTGAAATTGTAGCTCTGCTTGAACATGCGCCAGCGGCGATCGCTCTCGCTTTCGACCGGTAGGGCCGGGGTAGCGGGCGCAGCGGCCTGACTACCCTCGGCGGGTGTGGCCGGCGTGGCTGGCGGCACGGGCAGCGGCTTGTTGGCGGCTTCGTAGAATTCGACGAAGCGCGGCGACACATCGCGCACCTTGATATCGATCACCGGGGCGGCCCGCTTGGCCGGGGCAGCCGGTTTTCCCTGTTTGGCGGGTTTGGCGGACTCGGCGGCAATAGCCGTCGTGCTACCGGCGGCGGCGAACATGGCCGCCAGGATCAGATGACGCATTGGAAATCTCCACGACGAAAGAATACGGCTTGCCCGGCTGGGCTAAGTGGCCGGCATTCTACCCGCCTCGCCGGATGGATGCACCGGGCGTGGTCGATTTCTATGCTGCGGGCATTTAATTGGATACAGGACGGGCCAGGCCGGCGAGCGCGCCGCCGGGTCTTCGACGGCGCCCCCACCCACATTGGACAAGGGAAGCGTCGCGGGCGTGGCGGCACTTATCCACAGATCCGGTTGCGTCCTCCTTGCTTGGCTTCATACAACTGCGCATCCGCATGCAGGAACAATTCGTTTTCGGTCTTGAAGTCCGGATAAGCCGCCAGGCCGCCGCTGAACGAGAAGTGCCGGGTTTCTTGCTGGCTGACTTCGAAGGCGATTTCACCGAATGCCAGCCGCATCTTGTTGACGCGTTCCTGCGCGGCGGCGGGCAGGCAGTTCCACAGCAGCATCACGAACTCCTCGCCGCCGAAGCGGCTGAGCAGGTCGTGTTCCAGCATATGCGAGCCCACCACCAGCGAAAGCCGCTTGATCACGATATCGCCGAAATAGTGGCCCCAGGTATCGTTGATGGTCTTGAACTTGTCGATATCGATCACGGCCAGGGCCAGCGGTACCTCTTCGCGGCCGGCCCGGCGGATCACGTCCTGGGCGCGCTTCTTGAAGCCAATCTTGTTCAGGAGCCCGGTGGCCCGGTCCTTGCTGATCAGGTTCTTGTTCACGCGGATCTTGCCGATGCGGTTGAGCAGCTGCCAGGTCAGCACGTCGGTGTCCTTCACCAGCATCAGCTCGTCGAAGCCGCTTTCAATGGCGCGCCGTGCGAGGGTGGGGTCGGGGCGCGCCTGCAGCATGATGATTTCCATGCTGGGGTCCACCTCGATATTCTTTTTCAGCACCCGGGCAATGACTTCCGTGCGCAGGTAATGGCTATCCTCGATCACCACCACATCGGGCTGGGTTTGCTTGACCAGCAGGTGCAAGGTCTGCACATCGGGATGGTGGATGATTTCCACCTGTTGCTGCGCCAGCAAGCGGGTGTCGAAGCGGACCTGGTCCCCCAGGTAGAGCACCTGGCTGGTTTCGTCGCGCTTGCGCTGGGCAAATAGATTGAACAGCTTGTCCACCAGCACATCGTTGGCGATGGGCTTTTCCGCATAGGCCAGGCAGTTGTTGTCCACCAGCATCTTTTGCAGCAGGAAGCGGCCGCTCTGCTTCTCGGTCTGCAGGTAGACGTAATGGTGCTGTTCCGGCAGGCGCTTGAGCAGGTCGCCCAGGAACATGGTGCGGTTGTTGTCCAGCTGCATATTGTAGAGGACGTCGAGATCGACCACGAACAGGTCTTCCGGATCGGCCTGCACCGCCGTATGGACGAATTCGGCCATCTGGTCGAAGAATTGAATGTCGAAGTCGTATTTGTGCGCGCACAGCAACAGCTCGTCGCGGTTGTCCTTGATAAAGAAGGTCTGGGCCAGCAGGTAGACCTTCCGTTTATAAAGTGATTCTGTATCCGCCATACCGTGTCACCTCACTCAACCGGCCGCTGGGGCGGCTCTGAAAAACCAACGTGCGGTACCTCAAGCGCAATTGCGCGGCTTGAAGAAAGTGTAGTTCGCGTAAGGCTCATAGGCTTGGTAAATCGCTGCCGAGCCAGGCGCAATATCCAGCTGCAAGCTGCCGGCCTGCATACGGGTCTCCGGCGATATGCCCAAGGCGTCGCGCAGGGGCACGCCATCGTACCAATGTGAATAGGGCAAAAGTAGCCTGGTGCGCAAGGGCTCGTCGGCAAGGTTCACCACTACCAGGGCTGCTTCTCCAGGCTGGTCGGTATGGCGCAGGAACACCAGCGCATTGCCGGCCAGCCGATCACCCAGCACCGTCACCTCGCCATATTGCAGCGCCGGATTGGCTTGCCTGATGGCAATCAGCATCTTGAGCCAGGCGCGTTGCGTTTGGTTCCATTGGCTTTCGTCCCAGCGCATGGTGTGTCGGCAGTCCGGGTCGGCACTCCCTTCCATGCCGATTTCCTCGCCGTAGTAGATCAGCGGTACGCCAGGCATGGTGAGCTGCATCAGCATGGCCAGGCGGGCTTTTTCCGCGCTACCCAGCGTGGTGATCAGGCGTGGCGTGTCATGGCTGGACAACATATTCCATGAGCATAGCAGACCTGGCAGACCATAGGCTTGCCGTGCATCGCGCAGGGCGGCATTCATTTGGGTGGCATCGATCTCGCCCGCCAGCCAGGCCTGCGTGGCGGTGCGATACCAGTAATTCATCATGCCATGGAAGCCGCCGCCGACCTGTTCGCGCTCGGTCAGCCAACTTCCGCAGAAGCCGTTCAACTCGCCCAGCAAGCCGGCCTGCGGAAAGCGTTCGGCCACGATGCCGGCCATTTCGCGCGCCACCGCGATGCCGACATCCTGCGCCACGTCGAAGCGCCAATTGTCCACCCCTTGCGCCAGCCAATGCTGGACCAGGCTGTTCGGCTGCGCGTACAGGGCATCGCGCACGGCTGGGTTGTCCAGGTTCAGTTCCGGCATCAAGCCGTAATCCTGCCAGCACAGATAGCTGCCATCCGGACGGAAGCTGAACCAGTCGCGCTTGTCGGGGTCGCCCGCTTGCGCGGCCAGGAACCACGGATGCTGGTCCGATACATGGTTGAGCACCGCGTCCAGCGTCAGGTTCATGCCACGCGCATGCAGGGCGGCGATCAGGCGCTGCAAGGCGGCTTCACCGCCGAACATCGGGTCGATGCGGAGAAAGTCGGTCGCGTCGTACTTGTGGTTGCTCGGCGCCTGGAAGATAGGCGTGAGATAGACGCCGGTCACGCCCAGCTCGGCGAGATAGGCCAGTCGTTCGGCGATGCCGTCCAGATCGCCGCCGTAGAATTGTTGGCCCCAAGGTTGCTGCAGCGGGCTGTCGTCCCATTCGCGCTTTGCCGCGCCGGGCAGGTCGTAGGCCGGGTCGGCCAGTTTGGCCACGCTGGAGAGGCCGCCACCGATGGCGAAACGTTCCGGAAAGATCTGGTAGATGACTTGGCTGGCGGTCTTGCGGGTAAAGCTATCGAGTGCTGCGGTTTTCATGGCGGGCTCGGGTTAAAATGGCGATTGTCTTTATTGGGAGTAGTGGAATTATGCCGTCTTTCGACATCGTGTCCGAAGTGGACGAAGTGGAAGTAAAGAATGCGGTCGAACAAGCCAATCGCGAAGTCGGCAATCGTTTTGACTTCAAGGGTTCCGATGCTCGCATCGAGCAGGCCGAAAAGGTCCTGACGCTGTTCGCGGACAATGAATTCCAATTGGAACAAGCCAAGGAAATCCTGCTGGGCAAGCTGGCCAAGCGGAACGTCGATGTGCGTTGCCTGGATGAAGGCAAGCTGGAAAAAGTCAGCGGCAACAAGGTCAAGCAGACCGTCACCGTCAAGGTGGGTATCGAGACCGAGCTGGCCAAGAAGATCGTACGGGTGATCAAGGATTCCAAGATCAAGGTCCAGGCCAGCATCCAGGGCGAGGCGGTGCGGGTGAGCGGCGCCAAGCGCGACCTGCTGCAGGATACGATTGCCCTGGTGCGCAAATCCATCGAGGAATTTCCGCTGCAGTACCAGAATTTCCGCGATTGATCGGTACACCGTCATCCCGATCCACGGCGGGATGACGGCTTTACACCGGTACCACGGGAATATACGGGCTGGCTGGCGTCCCGGGCGGTTTGGTGAGGGTGCGGGCGATGGCCGCTTCCACCAGATCGCTATCCAATTTTTCCATGCAGTCGAAATGCTTGAGCGGGCAGTTGCGCTCGAAGCAGGGGCTGCATTCGAGGTCGAGCGACACAATCTCGGCCCGCTCGCTCAGCGGCGGCGTGAATTCCGGGCTGGATGAGCCATACAGCGCCACCACCGGCCTTTGCAGCGCGGCCGCCACATGCATCAGGCCGGAATCGTTGGTCACCACCAGGTGGGCCAGCGAGAGGAGGTCGATGGCCTGTGCCAGCGAGGTGCGGCCGGCCAGATCGACCAGCTCCACGCCCGCCATGCGGGCAATCGCATCGGTTTCGGGCTTGTCCTTGGCGGAACCGAACAACCATACCGCGTAACCCTGCGACACCAGCCTGCGTGCCAATTCGGCGAAGTGCCTGGCCGGCCAGCGCTTGGCCGGACCATATTCCGCGCCGGGACAGAAGGCGACGATGGGGCGGTCCGCACTCAAGCCCAGCTCGCGCAAGGCGGTCTGCTGCGCGCCGACCTGGATGGTGAGGCGCGGCGCCGGCAGGGGGCGAGGCAGTGGCTTGCCGGGGCCTTCGGCCAGCGCGGCAAAGCGTTCCACCATCTGCGGCAGGGCTTTGGGATAAAGCGTGCGGGCATCGTTCAGCAGGCCGAAGCGCGATTCCCCGACAAAACCGGTACGTAGCGGAATGCGGGCAAACCAGGGCACCAGGGCCGACTTGAACGAGTTGGGCAGCACGATGGCTTGCTCGAACTGGCCGCGCAGGCTGCGGCCCAGCCGCCAGCGCTGGCCCATTTTCAAGGCGCCGTGGCCGAAGGGGTTGCGCAGGGTGGCATCCACTTCCGGCATGCGCTCGAGCAGGGGCAGGGTCCAGTCAGGCGCCATGACGCTTAGATGGACATGCGGCCGATAGGCTTTCAGGCGCTGGTAGAGCGGCTGCGCCATCACGCTGTCGCCCACCCAGGCGGGCGCCACGATCAGGATGCGGTAGGGCGTCGTCAATTCAGTGGCCGTGGCCGGCAGGGCCGCCCTTCAAGACATACTTGGTGCCGCAGTAGGGGCAAAGCGCCTCGCCGGTATTGCCGACCGGGATCACCACGCGCGGATGGGCGTTCCATTTGAGCATGTCGGGCATGGGGCAATACAGCGGCAAATCGCTGGCCTCGACTTCGATCTGGTTGCGGGTATTGTCTTTGAGCTGTGTCATGGTCCGGATCCTGTGCGCGACTGCAGATGCAGTAAAAACGACATTTTAGCGGTTTCGGGCGTCGGGCTCCACGCAGATGCGGCGTCGCTGGGCTAACATCGTTCGCAATGACCGGGCGTCCCCTCCCGGGCGTATCTATGTACTTCCCGTTCCTATCCCTGGAGTTGCCCGTGACCATTGCCTACAGCTGCCTTTTGATCGTCGTACTGTTGCCTTATCTTTGGGTTGCCTTTGCCAAGGCGGGCCGGCGCGCGGACGGTACCCGCATACGCTACAACAATCATGCGCCGCGCAAGCAACAGGCCAGCCTGGAAGGCATGTACGCCCGGGCGGTCTGGGCGCAGGACAATGCCTTCGAAGCCACGCCCAGCTTTGCCGCTGCCGTGCTGGTGGCGATCCACGCCGGGGTGGCGGCCGATATGGTCAATGGCCTGGCCGTGGCGTTCGTGGTATTGCGGGTCTTGCACGGCGTGCTTTATCTCGGCGACAAGCCGGCGCTGCGGTCCCTGAGCTGGGTGCTGGGCATGGCGGTGGTGGTAGGGCTGTTCGTGATGGCCATCACCAAATAGCGTCTTGCCCACATCAATCTTCGACCTGATAGCTGGCGTGCCGGTGCTTGCCGGCGGCCTTGGCCTGGTACATGGCGCTGTCGGCATGGCGGCGCAGATCGGCCAAGGTCTCGCCATGCTCGGGACAGAGGGCGATGCCGATACTGGCGTGGATAACGACCTGCTCGCCTTCCAGGGTCACCGGCTCGGCCAGCGCCAGCAACATCTTGTCCGCCACCTGGATGGCGTCCTGGCTCCGGTTCAGATTGGCCAGCAAGACCATGAATTCGTCGCCGCCCTGGCGCGAAACTGTGTCGGTGGCCCGCACGCAGTCCAGTAGCCGCTTGGCGATCAGGCGCAGCAGCTCGTCGCCGGCGTCGTGGCCCAGGCTGTCGTTGATGCGTTTGAAATCGTCCAGATCGACAAACAGCAGCGCGAGCTGTTGCCCGGTCCGAGCCCGTTGCTTGAGTGCCTGCTCGACATGTTCGACGAACAGAAACCGGTTCGGTAGCGCGGTCAGGGTGTCGTAGAAAGCCAGGTAAAGCACCCGTTCTTCATTCAGCTTGCGTGCGGTGATATCGCTGACCAGGGCAAAGATGGAGGTCAGCCGGCCGTCCTGGTCGGAGATGGCCGACACGCTGAGCTCCACGGTGATGCGCTCGCCATTGGCCCGGCGCATGCCCAGTTCCAGCTTGCGATTGGGTGCGCCGCTCCAGTGATCGCGCTGGGCCTGCAGCTGGGCCATGCTGTCCTCGGTCACCACTTCCTCGGGCCGCATGCGCAGCAGGGCGTCGCGTGGATAAAGCAGCAACTCGCACAGGGCCGGATTGACATCCAGCAACTCGCCGCTGCGGGCATCGAACAGGGCATAGCCTTCGTTGGCGGTTTCCAGGACGCGGCGGTGGCGTAGCTCGCTCTCGCGCAGGGCATCTTCGTTCACCCGCCGCTCGTGGATATCGGTCAGGTTGACGATCAGCAGGGCGCGTCCGTCCCGTTCCAGCAATCTTGCCGCCAGCAGTACCCAGATTCGATGCCCGCCGGCCAGCCGCAGGCGCGCTTCGAACTGGCGGATAAAGCCGTTGTTGCGGGCGATCAGCAGAAATTGCCTGGCCAGGCTGGGATTGTCGAACAGATCGCGCAGCGCCGGGGTTTGCTCGGGCAAACCCAGCGTATCGCGTGCCAGCTGATTGAGCGCGACGATGGCGCCGCTGCTGGCCTCCACGGTCAGCATGGGCTGGGGAGACAAGCGGCACATCTCCGCGAGCAGGGCGAGTTCGGCGGTGTCTATATCGGGGCTCCGCGACGGATGCGGCCGGCCTGGCGGACCGGCCTGGGCGGCCCCGCGCTATGCCGGCTGGTTTCTTTCGTAGACGACGAAACTATAGGCGAAATCGTCGCCCTGGTGCGAATCGCGCTGCAATTCCTTGAACTGGGCGTAGGGAACGTCGGGGAAAAAAGCATCCCCGCTGAAGTCGGCGTCGATTTCCGTCAAATACAGGCGGTCGGCCATCGGCAAGGCTTCGCGATACAGGGTGGCGCCGCCGATCAGGAATACTTCTTCCTCGGTGCCGGCTGCCGCCAGGGCGGCCGCGATCGAATGGACCACCGTGACACCCTCGGCCCGCCAGTCAGGATTGCGGCTGACGACGATATTGTGGCGATTGGGCAATGGCCGGCCGATGGATTCATAGGTCTTGCGGCCCATGATGATGGCGTGGCCGCTGGTGGTTTTGCGGAAGTACTTCAGATCTTCGGGCAAGTGCCAGGGCAGGCTGTTATCGATGCCGATGGTGTGGTTGCGCGCGAGTGCGGCGATAAGGGAAAGCATGGAATATCCCGAAACCCGGTGCGGGTGCTGAAAAGCATTGATCTTGATACTCGACGCGAACAGGCCGGCGCGAGGCGCCGACCTGTTCGCGACTTGATTACTCTGCCGCGGCTAACAGCAGGGCCAGGGCAATCCCCTTGGCCGCCGACGTAATGTCCTGCTGCGACGGGAAGCTTGGAGCGATGCGGATATGGCGGTCCAGCGGGTCCTTGCCATAGGGGAAGGAGGCGCCGGCCGGCGTCAGCGTGATACCGGCTTCCTTGGCCAGGGCCACGGTCCGCTTGGCCTTGCCGGGCGGGGTCAGCAGATCGATAAAGTAGCCGCCCTGCGGCCGGGTCCAGCTGACGCCTTCGACATTGCCCAGCAGATGGCCGAACTGTTCGTGCACCGCATCGAACTTGGGCTTGAGCAGCAGGCGATGGCGTTCCATCAGCGCTTCCACGCCAGCCTTGTCGCGCAGGAAGCGTACATGGCGCAGCTGGTTGACCTTGTCGGGACCGATGCTGCGTACCGAGGCATGGCGCTGCCACCAGGCGATATTGGCCGGCGAGGCGGCCAGCGCGGCCATGCCGGCGCCGGCATGGGTAACCTTGGAAGTGGAGGCGAAGATGATGGCGCGGTCCGGATTGCCGGCTTCGGCACAGGCGTCCAATACATTGGCGATTTCGACCGCACGGGCTTCCAGGTGGTGGAAGTGATAGGCGTCGTCCCACATCAGGCGGAAATCCGGCGCGGCGGTCTGCATGGCGGCCAGGCGGCGCACCACCTCGTCCGAGTACACCACGCCGCCCGGATTGCTGTACTTGGGCACGCACCACATGCCCTTGATGCCGGCATCGCCGGCCACCAGCGATTCCACCAGGTCCATATCCGGACCGGCGTCGGTCATCGGCACATTGATCATCTTGATGCCCAGCGCTTCGCAGATGGCGAAGTGGCGGTCGTAACCGGGTACCGGGCAGAGGAAGCTGATCGCGCCCTGCTCGCGCCAGGACGGCTGGCCGGCCGTGCCATGCAGCAAGGCGAAGGCGATCACGTCATGCATCAGCGACAGGCTGGCGTTGCTGTCCACCACCACTTGCGCGGCGGGCACGTCCAACAGGGCGCCGAACAGCGCGCGTGCTTCCGGCAGGCCCACGGCGCCGCCGTAATTGCGGGTATCGGTACCGTCCTGCGCCTTGAAGTCGCCCAGCTCGGCCAGCAGGCCGGCGGACAGATCGAGTTGTTCGGGCGCAGGCTTGCCGCGCGACATGTCGAGCTTGAGGCCCAACTCCTTGAATGCCTGGTATTGGGCTGCGACTTCTGCCTGATTCATTGCCATGGTCCTAGTTGCGGGGGTGGGTTCGCGCGAACGCGTGGGAGGGAGCGATTTTACCGGGAATGGCGGATCGGGTGGAGTTGAACGCCCGTGCTATACCGCCACATCGCCCTTGATCGCCGGATGCGATTCATAGCCTTCCAGGCTGAAATCCTCGAAGCGGAAGCCGAAGATATCCTTGACCGCCGGGTTCAGCTTCATGGTGGGTAGCGCCAGCGGCTGGCGCGACAACTGCAGCTGCACCTGTTCCATATGATTGGTGTAGATATGGCAGTCGCCGCCGGTCCAGACGAAATCGCCCGGCTCCAGGCCGCAGACCTGCGCCACCATCATGACCAGCAGGGCATAGGAGGCGATATTGAACGGTACGCCCAGGAACAGGTCGGCAGAGCGCTGGTAGAGCTGGCAGCTGAGCCGGCCGTCGGCGACATAGAACTGGAAGAAGGCATGGCAAGGGGGGAGGGCCATCTGCTCGATCTCGCCCACATTCCAGGCCGAGACGATCAGCCGACGCGAATCGGGGGTGGTGCGGATCTGCTGGACCACTTGGGCGATCTGGTCGATATGGCGGCCGTCCGCCGTCGGCCAGCTGCGCCATTGCACGCCGTAGACCGGGCCGAGGTTGCCTTCGGCATCGGCCCATTCGTCCCATATCCGCACGCCGTTTTCCTTCAGGTAGGCGATATTGCTATCGCCCTTCAGGAACCACAGCAGCTCATGGATGATGGACTTGAGATGCACCTTCTTGGTGGTGACCAGCGGAAACCCCTGGCGCAGGTCGAAGCGCATCTGGTGACCGAAAACGGAGCGGGTACCGGTACCGGTGCGGTCGGTCTTGGTGCTGCCATGGTCCAGGACATGCTGGAGCAGATCGAGATAAGTACGCATGGAAAAGTGCCTGGAAAAGTTGTCGCATCTTACCATCGCACTGGTGCCGGCCAGGGCTGACTTGATCGCTTTTCCCGCCATTTCGTCGCAGGTTTCCCGCCACGGACTCGCCTCGATTATGCTGCCCACGTCTATCCAACCCAAGCAGGAGGCCATTGTGGCCATGTCGGACCGGCTCGCCGCCGCGCAGGACCAATTATTGCCGACCGAGGTGTCGGCCGAGACCGGTTTCTGGTTTGGGCGTGCCCGCAACTATCCCATCTTCAGCCCCACCTGGTTCCGCTATCGCGGCCTGGCCCTGCTTTACCTGGTTGCCATCGCCTCGGCACTGGCCCTGCTGGCGGGGTGGGTCAGCGATTCCCTGTCGGCCAAAGTGGTGGCCAGCTCCATTGCCGGCGCGCTGCAGTTGATCTGCCTGTATTGCCTGGGGCCCTGGCTGGCGGTCAAGGTGCGCACGCTGCGCTGGCCGCCCCGGCAGGAATTATTCGGCTTGTGCCTGGTTCTCTTGCTGGGGCTGGTGGCCAGCTTTGGTTTGGATGCGGGTGCGACCAGGCTGATCGAGCTGGAGTATCCAGAAAAGCCGGACACGGTCTTCAGCGCAACCTTCAATGCCGGTCCGCGTAACGGGGCGGATCATGCCGCCCGCAGGCGGGTAAAGCCGGAACCGTCGGACGAGGACCTCAGCGCGAGTTTCAATAGCCATGCCGCCGACGTGCAGGCGGAGCAATCCGACGAGGACGCGGCCGAGGTCGAGCAGACCGATGCCGAGAAGCGCCTGGCTTTCTGGCTGGAACAAACAATCACCCTGCTGGTGGTGACCTGGTTGGCCGGCGGCTTCGATCTGCTCGCCTTTCTGCGCCAACGCCGAAAATTGGAGCAATCGGTACGCGAACGAGAGTTGGCCGAAGCCAGGGCGGCCCGCAACGAGGCCGAATTGCGGTTGTCGGTTTTGGCGGCACAGGTCGAACCGCATTTCCTGTTCAATACCCTGGCGGGGGTGCGCTCTGCCATCGGCTCCGACCCCGTGCGCGCTACCGCGATCGTCGATCACCTGGTGGACTACCTACGCGCCACCATTCCGCAGATCCGCCGCGACGGCGGGAGTTCGCAAGCCCGCCTGGCGGCCCAGCTGGACGCCGCCCGCGCCTATCTGGCCTTGATGCGGGCCCGGATTCCCCGTTTGGACTATACCGTGGAGGTCCAGCCGGACCTGGGCGAGGTATCGGTGCCGCCATTGATGCTGATATCGCTGGTGGAAAACGCGGTCAAGCACGGCGTCGAACCCAAGATCGGTCCTGTCCGCATCGAGCTGCGCGCTTATCGGGAGGACGGCGACGACGGCGCGGCCATCGTTTTGAGCGTCGCGGACAACGGCGTGGGATTCGGTGGGGCGACCTCGGGCAGCGGCATCGGCTTGCGCAATATCCGTGAGCGGCTGGCCGCGCAATATGGCGATCGGGCAGCGCTGACCTTGCAGGCAGGCCCGGCCGGTGGTGTGATAGCTACCATCCGATTACCGCTCGCCGAGTCGAACCCAACCGAATTGCCTGGATAAGCCCCCTTTATGCCTACCGCCATCATTGCCGACGACGAAGACCTGCCGCGTAGCGAACTGCGCCGTATGCTGGCCGAGCTTTGGCCGGCGCTCGATATCCTGGCCGAATGCGAGCACGGTGCCGACGCGCTGGAAGCCATCCAGCAACGCCGGCCGGATATCGCCTTCCTGGATATCCGCATGCCCGGCATCAGCGGGCTCGATGTGGCGCATGCGGTCAATGGGCGATGCCATGCGGTCTTTACCACCGCTTATGAAAACCACGCGCTGGAAGCGTTCGAGGCGGGTGCGATCGACTATCTGCTCAAGCCTATCGCCCGCGAGCGCCTGCAGCAGGCCGTGGCGCGCTTGCAGGAACGGCTTGACGCAGCCAAGCCGGCCCCTGACCTGACTGGACTGATGGCTGAACTGGACCGGCGCCTGCGTCCGCTGGAAGCGGCCAAACGTATCACCTGGATCAGCGCCAGCGTGGGCGACGTGATCAAGCTCTTCCCGGTCGACGATATCCTGTTCTTCGAATCGGACGAGAAATACACCCGCGTGGTGAGCCGCGATGATGAAGCCCATGTGCGCAAACCCTTGCGCGAATTGCTGGAAGGATTGGATCCCGAGCGGTTCTGGCAGATCCATCGCGGCGTGGTGGTCAGGGCCGATGCGATTGCGCGGGCCCGGCGCGACGAGATGGGCCGGATTACCGTGGAAATCCGCGGCCGCGACGACAAGCTGAAGGTCAGCCAAGCCTATGCCTGGCGGTTCCGTACCATGTAAGGCGCGACAGGGCGCTGCCCGCGCGCCACAGCCGCGTGCGCCGCTATCGGCAAAGGTTCCCTATCGCGGCGGCACATGATGTAATACGGCCGACTGAAATCCGCCCCGGCCGAGCTGGGGCGCCGTGTTGGCGGCCCACTACGCCGCTGCCCCGCAGACCTTTGATATTGGAGTATTTCCTATGGCTCAAATCCACTTTATGCCCGGGCTGATCGGCGTGTTACTGGCCACCTCCGCAGTGGCGCAAGCCGCCGGCACGGTGAATATCTATAACTGGAACGACTACATCGCCAAGGACACCGCCGCCAATTTCGAGAAATCGGCCGGCGTGAAGGTCAAATACGATGTGTATGACAGCAACGAAACGCTGCAGGCCAAGTTGCTGACCGGCAAATCCGGTTACGACGTGGTGCATCCTTCCGCCGACTTCGCCGCCAAGCAGATTCAGGCCGGCGTGTACCTGCCGTTGGACAAGAGCAAGCTGGCCAACCTGGCCAACCTGAATCCGGAATTCCTGAAGAAGGTGGAAGCCATCGATCCGGGCAATAAATTCGTCGTGCCGTATATGTGGGGCACCATTGCCTTCGGCATCAACACCGAGAAGGTGAAAAAGGCGCTGGGCACCGAGCCGCTGCCGGCCGATATGTGGCAATTGGTATTCGATCCGAAATACACCAGCAAGCTCAAGGGCTGCGGTATTTCCTTTATTGCGCAGCCGAAGTACCTGTTCAATATGGTCAATATCTATCACGGCAAGCCGGCGAACGACTTCTCCAAGGCCAATGTCGATGCCGGTCTGGCGACCCTGAAGGCGGTCCGCAAGGATGTGCGCGTATTCAACGATTCGCCGATCGACCTGCTGGCCAATGGTGACGTCTGCGTGGCCATGGGCTACAACGGCGACGTCTATATCGCCAAGGACCGCGCCGCCGAAGCCAAGAAGCCGCAACCCATCGAGTACATCGTGCCGGCCAAGGGCACCATGTTGTGGGTGGACGTGATGGCAATCCCGAAAGACAGCAAGAACGCCGACAACGCCTATAAGTGGATCAACAATATCCTCGATCCCAAGGTAGTGGCGGCGATCTCCAATACGGTCAACTATGCCAATCCAAACAGCAAGGCGACCGCGTTGGTGAACAAGAAGCTGACCGGCGACGCCAAGATCTACCCGGCCGACGCGGTGCTGCAGACCCTGCAAACTGCAGCGGCTTTGGATCAGCCCACGACCATGGCGCTGACCAAGGCGTTCAATCAGTTCAAGACCGCACGCTAATAGCAAGCTCCCACGAAGTGCCTTTTTAGGCGCTTCGTGCTTTCAAGCTTTTGGCATGGGTGGGGTTCAGGCTTTTGCCTGATTGGCGGGCGAAGGGGCTAAACGTTTAATGCCTTGATTAGCGCTTCGCCGCTTCCCACACACTGCCGCCATGAGTACCTCGACCCCGCATGATGCGCTGTTCAAGAATTTTTTAACCAATCCGGATACGGCGCGAGATTTCCTGAAGGTGCATTTGCCGCCCGCGCAGCGCGACCGGTGTGATTTGAGCACGCTGCGATTGGAATCCAGCTCGTTTATCGAGCCGGATTTGTGTGCTTACTACTCGGATATTCTCTATTCGGTCGAAACCTCTGGCCAGGATGGGTATGTCTACGTGCTGATCGAGCACCAATCGACCGCGGATAGACACATGGCGTTCCG
The DNA here is from genome assembly GCF_007431345.1 of Chitinimonas arctica. Classification (NCBI taxonomy): domain Bacteria; kingdom Pseudomonadati; phylum Pseudomonadota; class Betaproteobacteria; order Neisseriales; family Chitinibacteraceae; genus Chitinimonas; species Chitinimonas arctica. The sequence goes on from NZ_CP041730.1 coordinate 3,960,306, forward strand.
GCTGATGCGTTATTGCATTGCCGCCATGCACAACCATCTGAAACAAGGCAACGATTGCCTTGAAAGCCTTGGCGCATGGTGCGCCCCAGCATGGAGAGTTTGTGATGATGACTATTGCTGAAATGCTTGAACAGCGCGGTGAGAAGCGAGCCTGGGAGCTTGCTGAGCAGCGTATTCTGGAACGCGAACAGCGCGGTCTGGAACGCGGTCTGGAATGTGGTAGGCAAAAGCTGATGCAAGTCGCTCGCGACATGTTGGAGACAGGCATGGAAAAAGCCACTGTTATGAAGATAACTGGGCTTGACGAGTCTGATCTCAAGGAATAAGGCCGTGGCCGCCCGGCGAGAGCTGTAAGGCGCGTAATTGCCCGCAAGCGCAGGGGAGGGCGAGTTACATCCCGTACTGTGCGAGTATTTTCTGATAGCGCCCATCCGCCCGCATCCGCCTGAGCGCGGCGGCGAAGCGTTCCGCCATGGCGGGGCCTTGGCCTTGGCGGGAGAAGGCCAGGTAGGAGGCGGTTTCGCCAAAGGTCGGCGGCAGCAATTGCGTGCTATCCGCGTAGCCCATTTCCTTGGCGCTGCTATTGATCTCCACCACGCCGCCGACGATCACGTCGACCCGATGATTGTGCAGCGCGCGCAGCAAGGCTTCATAGCCGCCGTCCTGGGCGAACTTGTTCAAGGCGGGCGCCTGGGTGAATTCGGCCGGATAGGCGTAGGCCCGGGCGATACCGATACGATAGGGCTGCAAGGACGCGAATTTGCCGTTCCAGCTCGGTCCGCTCTCGCCGCGCAGGCGGAAAACACCGAAGCGCATGCTGGACAAGATATTGGCGTCATCGAACAACAGAAAGGCTTCGCGTTCCGGGGTCTTGGCGGCAAAGCTGACCGCCTGCGCCAAGCCGCGCTTGGTCATTTCCAGCGCGCGTGCCCAGGCCACGCTGCGTATATTGACGGACAGCCTGGCTTCGCGGGCAACGGCTTGGACCAGTTCGATATGGGCGCCGGTCAGTTGGCCGTCCACGGTCATCTCGTAGGGCGGGTAATTCCCTTCGCCGCGCACTATCAGCAACTCGTCCGCCGCCCAGGCAGTCGGCAACAGCAGAAGCAAGAAGAGCCAGGCGCCGGAGAGGGCTTGCATGGGAGGCCTTATCGAGAAAAAGCCGGCGCATGCCGGCTTTTTACCAGGTACTACATGGTTTCTAGCACCTTGATGCCCAGCAAGTCCAGGCCGGTCGCCATGACCTTGCCGGTCAGGCGGCACAGCTTCAGGCGAGACACATTCACCTGGCCATCCTGCAGCACCGGACAAGCCTCGTAGAAGCGCGAGAAAGCAGTGGCCACGCTGTAGAGATAAGCGCACAGGAAATGCGGCTGGCTATCGCGCGCGACCTGATGCACCACATCGCCGAAGCGGGCCAGTTCCAGCGCCAGGCTATGTTCGTTGGCTTCGTTCAATTGGATCGGGGTGGTTTCGTTCCAATCCGTCACCTTGCGGAAGATGCCTTGCGTCCGTGTGTAGGCATATTGCATATAGGGCGCGGTATTGCCTTCGAAGGACAACATCGCGTCCCAGTCGAAGATGTAGTCGGTACCCCGGTTCTTGGACAGGTCGGCATATTTGAGGGCGCCGATGCCAACCGTGGCGGCAATGGCGCGCCGGCTGGCTTCATCCAGTTCCGGATTCTTGTCGCTGACCAGCTTGAATGCGCGCTCTTCCGCCTCGTCCAGCAGGTCGCCCAGCTTGACCGTGTCGCCCGAACGGGTTTTCAGCGGCTTGCCGTCCGCGCCCATGATGGTGCCGTGGGCGATATGTTCCAACTGCATGCCGGCCGGGGCGAAGCCGGCGCGGCGTGCCACGGTGAACAGTTGCTGGAAATGCAGGGCCTGGCGGGCGTCCACCACATACAGGCAACGATCCAGCTTGAGTTCGCCGGCACGGAAGCGGATGGCGCCCAGGTCCGTGGTGGCGTACAGATAGCCGCCACCCTGTTTCTGTACGATAAAGGCGGCCGGGTCGCCCTCCTTGTTGCGGAATTCTTCCAGGAACACCACCTGCGCACCGTCGCTTTCGCTCAGCAGGCCCTGCGCGCGCAATGCTTCCACCAGCACCGGCAGATCGTCGTTGTAGAAGCTTTCACCGCGAACGTCGGCGTCGGTCAGCAACAGGCCGAGCTTTTGGTAGATGGCATTGCAATGGGTCATGGAGACGCTGACGAATTGCTTCCACAGCGCCAGCACTTCGGGGTCGCCGCCTTGCAGCTTGACCACATATTCGCGGGCGGTATCGGCAAAAGCCGGGTCCTCGTCGAAGCGGACCTTGGACTTCTTGTAGAAGCTATCGAGGTCGCCCAATTCCAGTGCGGCATTGCCGGTCTTGCTGGATTCCACCATATAGGCCACCAGCATGCCGAACTGGGTACCCCAGTCGCCCACGTGGTTCTGCCGGATCACATCCTGGCCGACAAAAGCCTGGATGCGGGCCAGGGCGTCGCCGATAATGCCGCCGCGCAGATGGCCGATATGCATTTCCTTGGCCAGGTTGACCGAGGAGTATTCGACCATCACGGTCTGGCGGGGCAATTGCGGCACACCCAGGTGCGCGTCTTGCAGTGCCGTTTCGACCCGCTCGGCGAGAAAGGCGTCGGCCAGCTTGATATTGATAAAACCGGGGCCGGCGATCTCCAGCGAGGCGGCGATACCTTGCAAGGCCACCGCGTCAATGACCTGCTGCGCCAATTCGCGCGGATTGCGCTTGAGCGCCTTGGCCGCACCCATGACCCCGTTCATCTGGTAATCACCGAATTCCGGGCGGCCGGCCGCCTGTACCAGGGGCTGGGCATCGGCGGCGCCGACCTGGGCCAGGGCGGCGGCAAAGCGTTCATTGAGCAGGGGGAGTAGCGACATATTCTTGGATTCCTGAAATGACAAGCCCCTCACGCGAGGGGTGGTCGAGCTGCATAGGGCCCGATTTTACGGTGCCGGCCGTTGTGGCGGCAAATCGCCACGTACGCTGGATGACTTTCCTCGGCGAGCGTGGCGTGCGAGATCGGTCAACGGGATACGGTGGCCAGTTCGGCAAAGTAGTCGGGGAAAGTCTTGGCCACGCATTGCGGGTCCATGATGCGGATCGGGGTGCCGCCTACCGCTACCAGCGAGAAGCACATGGCCATGCGGTGGTCGTCATAGGTATCGATAACCGCATTGGGGGTCAGCGTGGCCGGTGGGGTAATGCGCAGGTAGTCGGCGCCTTCCTCCACGGTGGCGCCGACCTTGCGCAGCTCGGTGGCCATGGCGGCCAGGCGGTCGGTTTCCTTGACGCGCCAGCTGGCCACGTTGCGGATGGTGGTGGTGCCGTCGGCGAACAGCGCCAATACGGCGATGGTCATGGCGGCGTCCGGAATATGGTTCAAATCGGCATCGATGGCCTTCAGCTTGCCGCCGCGCGCGGCAACCGGACCGCTGGATTCGATCCAGTCCTCGCCCAGCGCGATCAGGGCGCCCATCTGCGCCAAGGTATCGGCGAACTTCACATCACCCTGGATGGAGTCGCTGCCGACGCCCTCGACCCGCACCGGTCCGCCACCTAAGGCGCCGGCGGCCAGGAAATACGAGGCCGAACTGGCGTCGCCTTCGACATGGATCACGCCCGGGCTATGGTAGCCCTGGCCGGCCGGCAGATGGAATTCGTTCCAGCCGCGCTTCTCCACGTGCAAGCCGAAACGGCGCATCAGGTTGAGGGTGATTTCGATATAGGGCTTGGAGATCAGTTCGCCCTCGACCGAGATCAGGCCGTCCTCGCCGCTGAGCGGCAGGGCCATCAGCAGGGCGGTAAGGAACTGGCTGGAGACATCGCCGCGTACGCGGGTACGCAGGCCGGGGTGTTCGTTGCGCTGGTTCTGCCAGGGGTGGATCGCCAGTGGCGGAAAACCGGGCTGGCCCAGGTAGTCGATCTGCGCGCCCAGGCTCCGCAAGGCATCGACCAGGTCGCCGATAGGCCGTTCGTGCATGCGCGGCACGCCGCTCAAGCGGAATTCGCCGTCCATCAGGGCCAGTGCCGCGGTAAGGGGGCGAAAGGCGGTGCCGGCATTGCCCAGGAACAGCTCGGCTTGCTTGACCGGCAAACGGCCAGCGCATCCCTCGACCAGATAGTCGCGCTCGTTCAGCTGGCGCCATTGCACGCCCAGCGCGCCGAGGGCTTCCAGCATGCGGCGGGTGTCGTCGGAATCGAGCAGTCCGCGCACCTCGGTGTCGCCCTCGCTGAGCGCCGCCAGCAGCAGCGTGCGGTTGGAGATGCTCTTGGAACCGGGAAGGCGCACGGTACCGGCGGTGGCGCCGCAGGGTGCGAGATCGAGGTGGGCTAGTGTGGTCATAGAGGGGCGGCCGGTCCGGTGTTGCGGTGCAATAAGGGACTTGCGAGTGTAGCCGGGCCGGCCGAGACAGGGAAGCTGACGTGTACGGTAGTCGCCGCCAGCCTCACTTCTTATGGCTAATCAGCTGCTGAATACTGGAGAAATCCAGCTTCCCCGCGCCTTGGCTACTGTGCAATGCATAAAGGTTGCGCGCGAGGCTGCCCAGCGGGGTGCTGGCCTTGCTGGCCAGGGCGGCTTCCATGGCCAGGCCCAGATCCTTCAGCATCAGGTCCACGCCGAAGCCGCCTTCGTACTGCCGGCTGGCCGGGACATTTTCCATGACCCCGGGCCAGGGGTTGTACTTCTCCAGGCTCCAGTTGCCACCGGAACTGACCCGCATGATGTCGGACAGCACCGCCGGGTCGAGGCCATTTGCCACCCCCAGGCCCAAGGCTTCGGCGGTGCCGGCCATATGGACCGCCAGCAGCATATTGTTGCAGATCTTGGCGACCTGCCCGGCGCCGGCCGCGCCCGCATGGAACAGGTTCTTGCCCATTTTTTCCAGCACCGGCCGAGCGCGCTCCAGGTGGCCGGATTCGCCGCCGACGATAAAGGTCAGGGTGCCGGCCGCCGCGCCGGCCGTGCCGCCGGAGACCGGCGCATCCAGCATGGCGATGCCTCGCGCGCAGGCGGCGGCATGCACGCGGCGGGCTGCTTCGGGCGAAATGGTCGAGCATTCCAGGATCAAGGCGTTGGGATCGATGCTGTAGATCAGGCGGCCTTCGTCCAGGTACAGCGATTCCACATGCTGGCTGGCGGGCAGCATGCTGATGACGATATCGGCGCCGGTGACCGCGTGTACCGCGCTGGGCGCCGCCGTGGCGCCCAGCGCAACGGCGGCTTCCAGGGCCGCCGGCGTCAGGTCGAATACGCTGAGACGATGGCCGGCCTTGAGCAGGTTGGCGGCCATGGGGCCACCCATATGGCCCAGGCCGATAAAGGCGATATGCGACATGGCGGCTCCTTAACGTAGGGCGATGGTGGTGTTGACGGCGCCGGCGACGGCTTCATCGTCGAACCAGCGCGCCGTGACCGTCTTGGTCTGGGTGTAGAAACGGACCACTTCCTTGCCGTAGGGCCCCAGGTCGCCCAATTTGGAAGCGCGCGAGCCGGTAAAGCTGAAAAAGGGTACCGGGACGGGAATGGGCACATTGATGCCGACCTGGCCTACATCGATATCGTGCTGGAAGGTGCGCGCGGCGGCGCCGCTTTGGGTGAACAGGGCGGTGCCGTTGCCATAGGGGTTGGCATTGACGAAGGCGATGGCCTCGGCCAGCGTGTCCACTTCCACCAGGCATAGCACCGGGCCGAATACCTCCTCGCGGTAGATGTGCATGGCGGGTTTGACGCCGGAGAATATGGTCGGGCCGACGAAATTGCCCTGCGGGTAGCCGGCCACCTGTGGCTTGCGGCCATCCAGCTCCAGCTTCGCGCCTTCTTCCACGCCTTGGCCGATCAGCTGTTCCACCCGGGCCAGCGCCTGGCCATTGATCAGGGGTCCGATGTCGGTGCCCGGTTCGTGGCCGGCATTGAGTTTGAGCGTCTTGGCCTTGGCGACGATATCGGCCGTCCATTCCCGCGCCTGGCCCACCAGCACCGCCACCGAAATCGCCATGCAACGCTGGCCGGCCGCGCCGAAGGCGGCGCCCACCAGGGCATTGAGCGACTGTTCCTTGTTGGCATCGGGCAGGAAGACGCCATGGTTCTTGGCGCCCAGCATGGCTTGCACGCGCTTGCCATTCTCGCTGCCGCGCCGGTACACATGGGTGCCGACCCCGACCGAGCCGACAAAGGAAATCGCCTTGATATCGGGGTGGTCGCAAATGGCATTGACCGCTTCCGCGCCGCCATGCACCACGTTCAGCACGCCCGGCGGCAGGCCGGCGCGCTGTGCCAGCTCGGCCAGGATCATCGGCGTCATGGGGTCCTGCTCGCTGGGCTTGAGCACAAAGGTATTACCGGTGACGCAGGCCATGGGAAACATCCACAAGGGAATCATGGCCGGGAAATTGAACGGGGTGATGCCGGCACAGACCCCAAGCGGCTGGCGGATGGCATAGGTATCGACGCCGCCGGCAACGTTTTCGGCAAATTCACCCATCTGCAGGCTACCGACCGAGCAGGCGTGCTCGACCACTTCCAGGCCACGGAACACATCGCCCCTGGCATCGGCCAGGGTCTTGCCCTGTTCATGGGTCAGGGTGCTGGCCAGCATTTCCATATGCTCGCGTATCAGCGCCTGCAAGCGCATGAACACCCGGCTGCGCTCGGCGATGGAAGTGGCGCGCCAGGCCGGGAAGGCCGCCTTGGCGGCGGCAACCGCCTGGTCGATCTCGGCGGCCGGGCACATGGGCACCCGGGCCAACACTTCCTGGGTGGCCGGATTGCGTACTTCACGCCATTCGGACGCGGCCGATTCGACAAACTTGCCGGCTATCAACAGTTTTACGGTTGCGGTCATGTCTCGCTCCAATTTTTTATGTGTGCATGACGATGGAAGGACTACGGCGCCGACTTTGTAGCGTGTCATTGACGTTAACGTCAATCGATATTGCTGGGGGTTTTTCTGGTCAGTCAAATAGCAGGCAAAAACTATCAAAATCTGTACGAATAGCTGCTGTGGTAATTGGTAGTGTTTTGTCGTGTTTTGCCAACGATATCCGCCCCGTGATCTGCATTAAGTTGAATTGGGGTTTTCCCTAGCTGTAAAACGGTCATCTTGTCGTGCGTAGCAGGCTCGGCAAAGCAAGCGGCTGTCATAAGCGGCCAATCTAACAAAAAGGGATTTAGGAGCAACTATGCAATATCGCTGGATTGTTTCACTGGCTGCTGCTTCGGCAGTAGCAGCACCCGTTTTGGTTCAAGCGTCCGACCTGCGCGTCGACGTGGCTGCCGTCCGCAGCTCGGCCCTGGCCAATCAGGATGTCGAAGTCAACCTGCGCTATACCAACGCAGGGAAGCAGACTTTGCATGTGCTGAAGTGGTTCGTGCCTGGCAAGGAACTGCAGGAAGCCATGTTCGACGTCCGCCGCGATGGCAAGCCGGTCGAGTATCTGGGTCCGCAGGTCAAGCGCCGCGCCCCGATCGCCGAAGATATGATTGCCGTGCTGCCGGGCCAGACCGTTTCCGCCAAGGTCAAGCTGTCGTCGGTTTATGACATGTCGCAAAGCGGCAACTACAGCATCCGCTACAAGGCCGACAGCGCCCGCGTGCTGAAGCGCTCGCCCCTGCTGGGTCGCGCCGAGCTGGCCAAGGCCGGTGCCGAAAGCGTGGAGTCGGTCGAGTCGGAAGAGCTGGCCTCCAACGATATCGCCCTGTGGGTGGAAGGCCGTAGCAGCCCGCTGCTGCGCCAAGCCGAGGAAGGCCGCAAGCTGTCGGCCCTGATGGACCGGGTGACCGCTTCCAGCGTGACCTATGCCAGCAACTGTTCGGTGACCCGTCGTACCCAGATCAGCAGCGGTGTCAGCGCCGCCAGCAGCTATGCCAACAACTCGACCAGCTACCTGAACGGCACGCCTTCCGGCACCACGCGCTACACCACCTGGTTCGGCCGCTTTTCCAGTGCTAACTGGAACACCGCCAAGGCGCAGTTCACCAAGATCAAGGATGCGCTGGACAACAAGCCGCTGGTGTTCGACTGCTCCTGTACCGACTCCGGTGTCTACGCTTATGTGTACCCGAATCAGCCTTACAAGATCTATCTGTGCGGCGCTTACTGGGCCGCGGCGAACACCGGTACCGATTCGCGCGGCGGCACGATCGTGCATGAGCTGTCGCACTTCAACGTGGTGGCCGGAACGGATGACCATGTCTACGGCCAAAGCGGTGCCAAGGCGCTGGCTCGCAGCAATCCGACCCGGGCATTGAACAATGCCGATAACCACGAATACTTTGCGGAAAACACCCCATATCAACCTTGATGGGTCGATAAAGCAATGAATCTGTCCTCATTCGCCCGGCCGCTTTTCGCGGCCGGTTTTTTCTGTGTCACGCTGACGGTGTTTTCCGCCAATCAGCCCGCCAAGCCCAACGCCATGCTTGCCTGCCAATTGCTCGCCCCCCCGCCGCTGCCGTCCGGCCATGCGGTCATGCTGGGTTTTCGGCTGCGAAACACCGGTAAGGACACGGTCTGGGTATTGGACTGGAATACGCCGCTGGAAGGGCTGCGCAATCGCTTTCTACGTATCCGTGGTCCGGCGGGCGAACTGGATTACGAGGGGCCGATGTTTAAACGCGGCCAGCCGCAGTTGCAACAATATCGCCGCATCGATGCCGGCCAGGCCATCGAGGCCGAAATAGAATTGACCCTGGCCTACGATTTCAGTCGCCCCGGCAAATACCGGGTCGAATTCACCGGCCATCTGCACGATATGCTCAAGGCGCCGGCCCAGCCGCCGCGCGGGCAGGCGGCGCTGGTGCCGCAGGGTTTGTCCTGCCCTGCGGTTGAGATTACCGTGTTACCTGCGGTGACAGGCTGATTCGAGCCACGGATCGAATGAGGTCATGCCTCAGTTGCCGTTCTTCCAGGCGGCGACCAGCATGGCGCGGATCTGCGCCGTGATGGCACGCAGCTTGTTCGGGTCATAGCTGGAGATGGCGGGGGTGTGGATATGGCCGACCGGTAGGCTGCCCAAACCCAGCTC